>NHBO02000002.1 GCA_002167845.2 Phycisphaera sp. TMED9
CGGCGGCCTTCTCCGCGGCTGCGGCTTCGGCAGCCGCCTTCTCCGCAGCAGCGGCTTCCGCGGCAGCGGCCGCTTCAGCGGCAGCGGCTTCATCAGCGGCAGCTTCAGCAGCGGCAGTGTCAGCATCACCGTCGGCAGTGGCGTCCGAACCTTCGGCGTCAGCATCGGCGTCGCCGTCGGGATCGTTCAGTCCATCACGAAGACCATCCCACCACTTTTCGCCTTCGGCAGCATCGTCACCGTTGCCGTTGCCGTCCGAATCCGCCGCCTCCGGGGTGTCGGAAGTGCCATCGGTCGAATCGACGACCTGAGCGACGTCCGAGTCATGCTCACCACCGTCGGCCGTGTCAGTGTTCTTGCCACTGCTGGCGCATGCGGTGAGGAATGAAGCCAGCGAAAGAAGTACGAGCAGGCGAAGCGAATCTCTCATTTTGACACCAGGTCCGAATGGCGGTTTTGGATGTTCAAGCCGCTCCTCGACCGCCCGAGGAGAGGCTCTTGATTCATGACGTCCGATCGGCGAGCAACGGGTTCGGGCGTCGACCAGAGAACTGGCCCGCCACAGACTCGTGAGCATCTCCGCATCGGTTCCGAAGACGACGATCGCCTCCAGTACGGACTGCATCGCGGAACGACTCATGCGTTGCGGCGACGAGCGTACGTCCCGAACCGCGTGGTTGCGAATCCACAATCACGAGGATGGCGGTTGACGTCCTCTCAGGGCCGATTCCTCCCTTCGGCTTCCCCAAAAAAGTCGAACCACCCCCCATTCCCATCGGATGAGCAACGCCTCGGATAAACCCTCATGATGGAGTCTCAACCGGGCTTGAAGCCGCCCGTCGATCCCGAGGTCCGGCATTGGATGCACCTGCAGGAACTCGCGGCCGACGGAGACCCGAAGGAATCTCGATCAGCCGTCGGACTCGGTGGCCACTTCCCCGGTCTGGACCCGCCAGAGCTGTGCGTAGACCCCGTCCCCGGCGACCAGTTCGTCATGGGTGCCCTGTTCGACCACTCGGCCCGAATCGAGAACGTGAATGCAATCCGCATGACGCACCGTCGAGAGGCGATGGGCGATGACGATCGTGGTCCGGTCGCGGCAGATGGTCTGCAGGGATCGCTGGATCGCCGCCTCGGTCTCGTTGTCCACGCTCGCCGTCGCTTCGTCGAGAATGAGAATCGGCGCGTCCTTGAGCACCGCTCGTGCCATCGCGATGCGTTGCCGCTGCCCCCCGGAGAGTTTCTGGCCTCGCTCGCCGACCACCGTGTCATATCCATCGGGAAGCTCCCCGATGAACTCGTGCGCCTCGGCGAGCGTCGCGGCCTCGATGATCCGCGAGAATGGCGGCTCGGTCCAGGCTGCCGGATCGTCGGCGTCACCCGGCCATCCATACGCGATGTTTTCGCGAACCGTACCGTCGAAGAGGTACACATCCTGACTCACCAACGACGCGGCGCGGCGGAGATCGCGGAGTCTCAGCGAACGAACGTCATTTCCGTCGATCTCGATCCCACCGATGCGTGGTGACGCTTCGACCATCTCATCACCGACTTCCGACGTCGTCGATCCGGATGACTTCCTGGAACCCTTCGAAGGATCCACGTCGTAGAAGCGGAGAATCAGCTTGATGAGCGTGCTCTTGCCCGCGCCGGTCGATCCGACGATGGCGGTGGTCTGACCGGCCGGACACGTCAGGTCGAGCCCTCGAAGGATCGGCAGCCCCTTCACGTAGGAGAAGCGAACCCCGTCGAACCGGACCTCGCCCCGAACCGAGGCGAGCGGGAGTCGATCGGGCCCATCGACGATCGCCGGTGCGACATCAAGAAGGTCGAGCACTCTCCGCGTCGAGGCCATCGCCCGCTGATAGAGATCGAGCACGGCTCCGACTCGGGTGAACGGCCACAGCAACCGCTGGGTCAGAAACACCAGCAGGCTGAACGCCCCCACCGCCAACGATCCTTGAAGCGTGATCCAACCGCCGTAGAGCAGGGTGACCATGAACCCCGCCATGATCACGATGCGGATCAGCGGGCTGAAGAGGGCACTGAGGACGATGGCGCGTCGATTGTGTTCGGCGTACGCCTCGCTCTCCACCTGAAGGCGGCCGGCCTCGTGCGACTCGGCGGTGAAACTCTTGACCGTCGCGATGCCGCCCAGGGAGTTTGCGAGCCGGGCGTTCAAGTCACCGACCTTGGCACGGACCTCGGCATACCGGGGCTCAAGCCGTTTCTGGAACCACAAGGAGCCGATGATCACGATCGGGACCGGAATCATCGCCAGCCAGGCGACTTCCGGCGAGATGATGAAGAACGCCGCCGTGACGGTGATCGCCGTGACGGCGAGCTGAATGATGTCGTTCGCGCCACCATCGAGAAATCGCTCGAGCTGATTGACGTCGTCGGAGAGGATGGCAAGCAGTCCCCCCGTGGAACGATCTTCGAACCATCGAAGCTCGAGGTCCTGAACGTGCTGAAAAGCATCCATCCGCGCTTCGTGCTGGATCGCCTGGGCGAGATTCCGCCACGCCACGCCATAGAGCCACTCGAAGACCGATTCCAGCGACCAGATGATCGCGGTCACCACCGCGAGAAAGACCAGCTGATGGAACGGATCGGGAAAGCCCAGTCGGGCGATCACCGAGTCCTGCTTCTGAACCACCACGTCGACCGCGGCGCCGATGATGAACGGCGGCGCAAGGTCGAAGAGCTTGTTGAAGATGGAACACGTCGTCGCCCACGCGATTCGTCGGCGGAAGGGTCGGGCGTATCGGAAGAGCCGGACCAGTGGATGAGTTCCGGCGGCATCACTCGAGAGTTGCTCGTGCTGATCGGAGGACATGGGAACCCGAGTCTATCGGCAGCCACCTCGGCGAGTTTGATCTCATCGTTGAAAGAACGAGCGGCGGGCATGAATGCCCGCCGCTCGAAGATTCACGATGCCGGTCGATGCCGGAGTCAATACCGATAGTGGTCGGGCTTGTAGGGGCCTTCGACCGGGACACTGATGTAGTCGGCCTGTTCCTTGGTGAGTTCGGTGAGGTTCGCACCGAGCTGACCGAGGTGGAGCCGGGCGACGCGTTCGTCGAGTTCCTTCGGCAGGGTGACGACACTGGTTCGATCGTAGTTCTCCGCGTTGTCGTGGAGCTCGATCTGGGCCAGGACCTGGTTGGTGAACGAGGCACTCATCACGAACGACGGGTGACCGGTCGCACAACCGAGGTTGAGCAGTCGGCCTTCGGCGAGCACGATGATCGAATGGCCGTCGGTGAACTTCCACTCGTCGACCTGCGGCTTGATGACGACTCGTTCGATGCCGGGCGTGTTCTCGAGGCCCGCCATGTCGATCTCGTTGTCGAAGTGACCGATGTTGCCGACGATCGCGTTGTGCTTCATCTTCGACATGTGATCGGCGGTGATGATGTTGAAGTTGCCGGTGGTCGTGACGAAGAGGTCGGCGGAGTCGATCTCGTCGTCGAGCCGGACCACTTCGAATCCTTCCATCACGGCCTGGAGGGCGCAGATCGGGTCGATCTCGGTGATCTTCACCCGACAGCCCTGGCCACGGAGGCTCTGGGCACTGCCCTTGCCGACGTCGCCGTATCCGCACACCACGGCGACCTTGCCCGAGAGCATGACGTCGGTGGCCCGCATGATGCCGTCGACGAGCGAGTGCCGGCAGCCGTAGAGGTTGTCGAACTTGCTCTTGGTGACCGCGTCATTGACGTTGATCGCCGGAAAGAGAAGTTCGCCGGCCTCCGCCATCTGGTAGAGCCGATGGACGCCGGTGGTGGTCTCTTCGCTGACCCCTCGAATGTTGGGCGCGGTGATCGTCCAGTAGTCGGACTTCTCATTCTTGATCGCCGCCAGAAGTTGCAACACGCACTTGAACTCGGCGTTGTCAGTCGTTTCAGGACCGGGAATCGCGCCGCCGGCCTTCTCGAACTCAAGGCCCTTGTGAACCAGGAGCGTCGCGTCGCCGCCGTCATCGAGGATCAGGTTCGGTCCTTGTCCGTCGGGCCAGTTCAAGGCCTGGAAGGTGCACCACCAGTACTCGGGAAGCGATTCGCCCTTCCACGCGAACACTGGAACGCCCGCGGGGGAATCGACGGTCCCCTTCGGACCAACCGCGACGGCCGCGGCGGCGTGATCCTGGGTGGAGAAGATGTTGCAACTGGCCCAGCGAACCTCCGCACCGAGATCCACCAGCGTCTCGATGAGGACGGCGGTCTGAATCGTCATGTGCAGGGAGCCGGTGATTCGGGCGCCCTTGAGGGGCGACTTGCCTTGATGCTCGGCGCGAAGCGCCATGAGCCCGGGCATCTCGTGTTCTGCGAGTTCGATCTCCTTGCGGCCGTAGGCGACGGTCTCCGCGGAGAGGTCTGCGACCTTGTAATCAAAACCCGAATGGAAGAGGGCGAGATTGGTGTCGAGGAAGGTTGAAGCGTCAGAGGCGGTCACGGTCACGAGAATCTCCTGGCGGTAGTGGCCCGGTGGGGCCGGATTTCACAGTGGCTCGGACGGATCTGGTCCGGCCGTCTTCGACGTCGAATTCGACGCCACAACGAGACCGATTCACCAAGCGGGCACTTTTTCATCCATTCAGCGGATGAATGGATCAATAGAAGAATAGCCTGCCCAATGGGCCCTGGTCAAGATTCCGCCCTTCTCTTTCACGATGATCCCCCGAGCGGCCACCGCCCCCCCCGAAAGCTCGACTGCGGTACCGCTCATCAAGTACCCCGCCGGGGGGGTTGCGGATAGGCTCCATGGCCGTCAGTCCCCCCAAACAACCGTTCGGAGCTCATTCATGCGAGGAATCAAGATCATCTCCCAGCTCATCGGAGCCGCCGGATTCGTCGCGGTCGCCGCCGGCCTCACCGCCCCTGCGAACTCCGTCCCGGAAGCCCCGAAACAGCAAGGCGCCCCCTACCTTCTGGACGTCTGTCCGATCAGCGGACGGCCCCTTCCTGAAGACGGCGGCGTCGTGGTGATTCTCGAAGGCGCCAGCGACTCCGCTCAGACGGGCCGCGAAGTCCGAGTCTGCTGCAACGGCTGCAAGGGCAAGATGGAGAAGGACCCCGCGAAGTACATCGGCAAGATCGATGAGTTGATCATCGCCGACCAACTCGCCCGATATCCGAAGTCGATGGGATGCCCGGTCATGGACACCAAGGCGCTTCCCGATCCGACGGGCCCCGAGGCCAAGGAATGCACACAGATCGTCTACAAGAACCGGCTGGTTCGATTCTGTTGCACCAAGTGCACCAAGCCCTTCTACAAGGACCCTGAGAAGTACATCGCCAAGCTGGATGCCGCGGCCATCGCGGAACAGAAGCGCACCTACCCGTTGACCACCTGCGTCGCGACCGGTGGAGGCTTCAAGGAGTCGAGCCCGTGGTTCGTCGTCGGAGACCGGGCGGTCCGCACGTGTTGTGGTGGCTGCAAGGGAAGAGTGATGAAGAATCCGAGAGCGGCGATGGCCAAGCTTGACGCGGCCTCCGGCAAGGCCAAGGCTGCGAAGACCTCCAGCTGACGGCCCCGTGTTCATCAAAACCGAACTGGAGCGGCGCCGATCTTCGGCGTCGCTCTGTCATTCATGCCCGTGGATTTTCAGGTCGCTTGTTCATCCGCCCTTGAAAAAGGCCGCCGCGAAAAGCCCGGGGCCCTTCCCCGTCGCCATGGGGCGAAGCCGGCGCCACGTGATTCGATCGAATCCGACATCATGCCCCATCGTTCGCATCTCTTCTTCCTGGAAGCCGAGGTGCTCGTGCCCCATGGTCTGCCGATAGGTCTCGCGATCATGGGCCACCATGTCGACGACGAGCATGACTCCTCCCGGCCGCAAGGCTTTCGCCGCCTCCGAGAGGGCTCTTGCCGGCTCCGAAAGGTGATGCAGCACGAGCATCATCACCGCAGCATCGATGGAGCCCGCTTCGAGCGGAAGATCCATGAGATCACCTCGAAGGAACCGGATGTTGTCGAATTCTTTCAGTCTCTTCTTCGATGCATCCAGCATCGACGCCTCCCGGTCGACGGCGATGACCTCCGCCACCACCGGCGCGAGACGCTCGGCGGCATCACCGGTCCCACAACCAAGATCAGCCACCACCCAGGAAGGATCGAGAAACCCAAGCATCGCTTCGGCACCAAAACCGGTGCCGAAGAGTTCATGCCGAAGTTCATGCCATTCGCCACCAATTCGACCGAAGAACGCCCGTGAATCGGTACGACGCGACCCGAGAACCTCTTTCAAACGGCTGGCATCGTCCGCGAACACCGGACTCGCCGCGAGCCGGTCGCGGGTGGTTTCCCAGAGCTGTCGAAAATCGGGATCGAGCGACCCTTCGTCCAATCGATAGAGACTGGCCGTCCCCTCGGAACGTTTGATGATCCAACCGTGATCGTGCAGCGCCTTGAGATGCCGGCTGACCGTCGATTGCGGCAGTTGAGACGCCGTCGCGAGTTCGCCGACTCCGAGCTCGGTCCGCTCCACCAATCGGAGCAGCCTGACCCGTGCCAAATCCCCCAGTTGAGTGAGGTTGGCAAGCCATTCGTCGGGACGATTGGTGGGCTTCTGATCGGTCACGGAATCTGGAATCCTCAGACGCCGGGAGGCAGGACCACGGTCGGGCCGGGAACCTCGCCGTACTCCCGCAGTCGATCGGCGATCACCGCGTTCTCCGCCTCGATTCCATATGCCTGCCGAAGGCGACGGAGCGCCAGATCGGTGTCACCCAGACGTTCCGCCAGATCTGCGGCTGCGAGATACGCGGCCGCGGATCCGGTCGCGTCGAGTTCGATGGCCCGCTCGATGGCATCACGAGCGTTGTCAGGATCATCAAGTTCCGTGGCGAATCCGGCGAGCAGAAGCCAGGCTTCCGGGTCGTCATTGTCGATCGCCCAGGTTCTCATCAACTGGAAGGACCGGTCGTAGTCGCCGCTCGCGAATTCGGCACGAGCCAGGAGAAAGAGCAACGAACGGTCACCGGGACGATGCGCCGTCGCGGTGAGGAATACGTCCGCCGCTTCGGCCGGGCGGTCGAGTTCCAGCATGCACCGGCCATACATCTCCAACGCATCCGGGTTACCCGGTTGACGGTCGAGAATCTGCTTGTAGAACGCCGCCGCCGACTCGTATCTTCCCCACTTGAATTCGTGATCTCCATCCTGCTGGAGCTTCACGGCGGGTGGTGTGGAGAAGGTCTTCTTCGCCGATTCACAACCGACGAGCGTTCCTCCGACCCCGATGGCGAGAAAAAGCGTCATCAGGACGAAGGGCGTGAAGAAGCAGTCAGCGAGACGTGTCGAAGGGATCATGCGGGCTCCTGCGCTTTGCAACGCGACGATTTCGAATCACCGATCCGAGCATCGCCTGCGTACCTGACGCATGATACGGTGATGGCGGGAGACTCGTGGTCCTCAACCCCCTTCCATCGCCCCCATCGGTCCCGGCATGCTCCGAACCACCATTCTCCGCCACGAACCCGATCCGGAAGGGCCTCAGCCTCATTTTGACTGGCTGCTGGAGGCCGCCCCGGGCACACTCGACGATGATCGAATCGTCCCGACCTTTCGATCCTCCCGGCGGCCCGACCGGCTCGAGATCGGCGAGTCGGCGTCCCTTCAGGCCATCGCGCCCCACCGGGGCTGGTGGCTCTCCCGGCGGACTTCCGAGGAAGTGACGATGGATCCCCCTCTGGGGAAGGCCCATGTGATCCAATCCGGGATCCTCGATTCCGGGCCGGCATCACCGGTCACCTCGATGGAATCCACCGTCTGCTGGTCCCAATCAGGGATGACCATGACGTATCGTCTCGAGGCACTCGATGCCCGTCGGGTCCAGGTGACCCGGATCGCCCCCTTCTCGTCGAACGATGAACCGTCACTTCCCTCTGCGAATGGAATCTCACTTCTATGACCGTGCTCATCGGAATCTTCTTCACGATCATTGCCGCCGCCTTCGCGGCACTGGCCGCCCTCGGTCTCCCCGGAACGTGGCTCGTCATCATGCTCGCGGCCATCGTCGACCTGATCGAGTACTTCTGGCGCGGAGGTGACGATCTGACCTTCGGATGGGTGGCGTTCGCAGTGGCACTGGTCCTCGCCACCGTCGCGGAGATCATCGAGTTCGTCGCCGGCGCAGCCGGCGCCAAGGCCGGCGGCGCCAGTCGCCGCGGTACGCTCGGCGCGATCATCGGCGGTTTCGTGGGCGGAATCGTCGGGACGTTCCTGATTCCGATCCCGCTGCTGGGAACCCTGACCGGCGCCGCTCTGGGCGCGGCCGGCGGAGCTCTGGTCGGCGAGTTGACGAAGGACGGCGCGAAGTTCCAGGACACCCTGCGGCCCGCCACCGGCGCCGCCGCGGGTCGGATCGCGGGAACCGTGATCAAGATCGGTTTCGCGGTGGCGATCTGGCTTCAGATGTCGATCGCCGCCTTCATCTGATCGACCTTGCCGCCGGTCGAGTCCTCGACGACTCAGATCGTCGCTTCGGTGACTCGGAGCACCTCTTCCACGGTGGTCTGACCGGCAGCGATCTTGGCGAACCCATCTTCGCGAAGGCTCACCATTCCTCGTTCACAGCAGATACGACGGAATTCGGTCACATTCGGACTCGATGCGATGAGGTCCCGAAGGTGGTCGTCGAAGACCAGAAGCTCATAGAGCCCGAGACGACCGGAGTAGCCGGTGTTTCGACATGCCTCGCATCCGTGTCCCTGAGGAAGCGTGTTTCGATCAAGGCCGTGGACCACGAGAAAATCTCTCATCTCCTCCGGCACTTCGACTTCTCCGACACATGCCGGACAGATACGGCGGACCAGGCGCTGGGCGAGCACGCCGTTGAGCGCGGCACCGACGAGAAACGGCTCGACACCGATGTTGATCAACCGCGTGACCGAACTCGGCGCGTCGTTCGTGTGAAGGGTCGAGAGGACCAGATGACCGGTCAACGCCGCCTGCACCGCGATGGAAGCGGTCTCGTGATCTCTGATCTCGCCCACCATGACCACATCGGGATCCTGACGCAGCAACGCCTTCAAGGCGCGGGCGAACGTCATGTCGATCATCGAGTGGGTCTGGATCTGCGTCACGCCCGGCAGGTTGTATTCCACCGGATCCTCGACGGTCGAGATGTTCAACCGCTTCATGTCCATCTGCCGCAGCGACGAATAAAGCGTGGTCGTCTTGCCCGACCCCGTCGGCCCGGTCACCAGGATGATGCCGTGCGGCCGCTCGATCTGCTTCTTCCAGAGCATGAGCGTGTCGTCACGGAATCCAAGCTCGTCGAGCGAGACCTGGATCGCCTGGTCATCAAGAATTCGCATCACCGTCTTTTCACCGTTGGCGGTGGGAACGGTGGAAAGCCGGAGATCGAGCCGGCGATCCATGACCGTCGCTCGAATCCGTCCGTCCTGTGGCAGACGACGTTCCGCGATGTCCAGATTCGCCATGATCTTCAAGCGACTGGTCAGAGCCGCATGCATCTTCTTCGGCGGGTTCATCGACTCGTAGAGGATTCCGTCGATGCGGAGGCGCACCTTGAGCGTCTTCTCTCCCGGCTCGATGTGGATGTCGGAGGCGCCTTCCTGAAGCGCAGTCTGAATGATGTGGTTCACGTAACGAACCACGGGCGAACTCTCGGCCTCCGCCTCGAGATCGGTCTCGGCGACTTCCGCCTTCTCGAATTCGACGTCATCCTCTTCGACGTCCGCGAGAATGGACTCGATGTCCGCGGACGGAGGATTCTCATCCCCGTTCAATCCTCGAATCGCCGCTTCGACCTCTCCACCGCAGACCAGGACATGCTTGACCACCGAGACACCCAGTCGGCGCTTCAGGTCGTCGAGCAGGAACACGTCGTCCGGACTCGGCGTTCCGATGATGGTGCGCTTCCCGTCCGCCTTCAACGGAATGACTTGATGCTTGAGGCAGTACTCGATTCCAAGCCGCTGCAGCTGCGCCGATTCGATGGCATTCGATTCGACCTGAACGAAGGGAATTCTCGCGATTTCCGCGACGCCGGACTGCACCACGGCCTCCTCGACACCCATCTCCAGAAGCACCGCGGCGATCGGACGATCCGGCGACTGCATCTGAAGCCGGCGGGCGGTTTCGACCGTACCCGGATCGATGGCCTCACGACGCTGAAGAAGGTCCACGAGGTCTCCGAAGGCCGGTGCCGGGCCGTCTTCGGGAACGAAGAGATCACGAAGAGCGTCATCCGGACGGGTCGGACGAAGCCGATCTCCATCCAACGCGATGACCGGGTCGATCTCTTCGGCAAGCCCGTTTCCGGTCTGGAAATCGGGAGGCCGGGAATCGGTTTCCGGCGGCATCGAAGCCGCGGACGAATCACCGCGAACCGTCGAATCGATCTTCACAGGGGATTCCACGGCTCGAGCGCCGGCTTCGACCGGCGCACCCGCAGCCGCAGCCGGATCCGACGCCTTCGCTTCGGCGACGGGTTCTTCCGTGATCGGTTGCTCCTTCGGCGCGTTCGCCGAAGGTTCCCCGAGTTCCTGAAGGAGTCTCTCAATATCGAATCGACCCACGTTCGCTCCAATGCGTTTCGTCCCGGAAGCCCGACTCAGAAGTTTCGCTTGACGCCCACTTCGATTCGTCTCGCATGCCGCGGCTCTGCGAGGCGAGAGACGAAGACCACACCGTCCCTGCCGATTCTCTCGACCTCGAAGCTGTAGTCCTCACCCTCATGAGGAACGTCGAACACGTCTCCGACCATGATGCGATGACCGTTGAGAACGGCCTGGGCCCGAGGTGAATCGGGCGCCAGGATGGCGGTGACCGCCATGAGCTCACCGATCTGATCGATCGTGTCATCGAAGCGATTCTTGAGCTGGTCGATCGTGTTCACCGGCCGCTCTTCGATCGGCGCCATTTCCACGTCGGCCACGTCGATCTCACCCCAGTAGCGGAATGGGCGGTCCGTCTTCAGCTGCTCGGTGGTGACCTGAAGGTCGTTGAGACGCCCCTTGTCGAGACGCTCCAGCACTCTGAGGTCATCGAGACCGAGGACCGCGCCCTGCTTTTCCGCGTCGAGAATCCACTTCCCGACCTCCGCACGATCGCCGAGCTCCCCATTGGCCGCCACTCCTCTGCCGAGGAAACGCATCGACCAGAGTCCTGCGGCGGAAGCGGCGAGCACCCCGATGAACAGAATCGTGCCACCATCGATTCGCCGGCGCGACCCACCCTTGACCGCTTCGGCGAATCCGTCATCGACCGAAAAGTCGATCGTTCCACCGCGGATCATGGGGTCGTCGATCGAGGAGTCGATGCTGTCGGCCGGATCGTTTTGATTCACTTCATTCATGCGTCACCTTCCCTTGCACCCTCGCAGTAGATGACGAGCGTCATCGATGCATCGATCATTCCGTGCACGACTTCGTCCTTCACCTGCCGACCACGTGACTCGACCATGTTCCGCTCGAGTTCGAGATCCTGGACGCGGATGATCCGCGGAAGCCGCTCGAGATCGACGAGGAATCGATAGAGCCCCTTGAACTGGCCCTCGATGTCCATCGAGAGCGGGATCTCGGCGTACCCCTGTTCCTCGGTCTGCTTGAGCGCGCGAATCGACGCGATGCTCAACGAGTTCCGTTCACCGATCCGGTGGATCTCGGCCAGCATGTCGTCGACTTCATCCGCGTCCGGGATGTTCTGCCGAAAATCCGCCAGACGAACCTCCGCCTCCGAGATGGCCTCACGAACATCGCCGACCTCGTTGGTCAGCTGATCGAGCCGAAGCAGGGTCGTCTCCATCTTCGCGATCTCTTGTCGGGACTGTTCGATGTCCTGATTTCGAGGCTCGAAGACGAAGAACCAGGCGGCGACGGGAATCGCCGCCAACACGAGTAGAAACGCGATTTCACGGATTCCGAGTTTCATCCTTCATCCCCCATGTCGACCGACGCCATGTCGATCGGGTCTGCGTATTCACGAATGTCGGCGTCCGGGTCGATCTCGAACAGCACGCGGAACTCCCGCATGGGTCGATCCTCGACCTCCTGCTCCTGAGTCTGATCGAGACGCACCCGCCGGAAGATCGGAACCTTCACCAGCGCATCGATGAACCGTGAGACCTCGTCGAGAGATGGCGCCAGCCCGTCCAACTGGATTTCAGCCTTCCAACGCCGTGGTTCGGGGCGGACGGCTTCGACCTCTTCGGCCGAGCGACCGCCTCCACCGCTCCTTCGCTTGCTTCCGAGCGTGGCCACCGCCTTTGGCTTCGCCTTGACCGGCTTGATCTCCGTGGTCTGGAGACTGAATCTGGTCAGGCTCAGTTCCAACGGCATCTGCCGAACGATCTGAGCGAGGAGGTTCGATCGTGGAACGGTGTCGACGAGGCCGACGGCGATGTGCGCCTTGTCGACCATTCTCTCGACCCGGAGTTCGTAGGCGTCCATTTCTTCGATCCGGTCCTTCGCCGCGATGAACCGCTGGTTCACCGCACTGCGATCCGCCCGAACACCGGTCCAATTCTTCTGAGTCACGACGAAGGCCGTGGTGACCCCGAACATCACGAGAATGAAGAGCGTGATGGCCATCACGTTCATTCGTCGCTCGGCCTTCTTCTCGACGTAGTCGTCGGGGAGAAAGCCGGAATTGAAATCACTTGAGTCACGCATGTCGTCTCCAGAACCAGTTCAGGCTTCCACGCCCATGGCGCACAAGCCGCAGGCGACCACCCATTCGGGATGCTCCCTGGAAGGATCGAGCGGTCCGACACCTTCGGTGTTGCCGGCGAACAGACGCCGGATCGGATCCCCCACGCTCGTCTTGATGCCCATGCGTCGAGCGAGGTGCCCGGCGAATCGGCGACTGTGAGACTCACCACCGAGCATCACGATTCGATCGATCGGACTTCCCAGAGATGCCTGGGCGTATCGCGCACACATCGAAAGCTCGTCCGCGATGGTTTCGTGGACCTCGATGAAATCTGGCTGCGGGCAAGCGGTCGAGACGCCGGCGAGGGAGGCGGGATCCTCACCGCTTCGACGATCTTCCGCGACGAGCGAATCGGTCTCGATCTCTGCATGGCCGTGCTCCGAGTCGGCGTCGGCCTTGGCCATGCCCACACGAAGCATCACCGATCCCGATTCATCGGAGTCGGACGACGACGCAGTTCGGATCGGCTTCGGCGAACTCTGCGCCGCTTCCTCCTGGATGCGACGAATCCTCGCCGCCGAATTCGTGCAGCCCCACGCCGCAGCGGAAATCTCATCGAACTGCCGCCCGCCGATCTGGATGATCCGGGCGAAGACGAGATCCGTCCCGCGGGCGACCGCGACCTTCACGGCACCCCATCCTGCATCCACATACATGGTGCTGACCGAACGATCCTCGGAGCGTCGGTGAAGATGGTGGAAGGAATGGAGCATTGGAATCTGGTCGGGTTGCACACCCACCAGATCGAATCTGCATCGCTTGAAGAGATCGACATGACGCATCACGTCGTCACGAGCGATGGCCAGAACCACACGGTCCCGTTCGCTCCCCGGCGTGGGAAAGGACCTTGCCACCACGGCCTGAGGAAGACAGTTCATGCGGCCGGCGACTTCGGCGCTGACCTGATCATCGGCCGACAACGGGCTCGCGTCGTCGATCCGGGTCTGCTGGACGATGAAGTGGGAACTCGCAGGCGAACACATCGCTCGCTTGCCCTCGAAGCCGCCCTTTCGCAGCGCCGCGGGAAGTTCCTCGGCGAGAAACGCGAATCGACGGTCGACGTTGCCTCTCGCTTCGTCGGGAATCTCGAGCTGCGCGGCGGCGACGATGCCGGGCGTCTCCTCGTCCGTGAGTTGAAGCAACTTCACCGACGACGCACCGAAATCCGCCACGACGGGCGACACCGTTTTCGAGAACATCCTCCGAATGCGCATGCGAGTCTTCTCCAGACGGGATCGATGGAACGATTCCGTACTGAAAGAGGCATCGACCGGACCGGGCCCCCTGTTGAGCCCATGAGGAGGGGTTGACGCAAGACGTCCGACAGGATGATCGGAGGGATTCGACCTGTGCAGACAGGTCCGGGAATCACGCTGTTCCAGTCAGGCCGACGAAAACGCCGCGGCGGCCGATCGGAGGGCCTCGAAGGCCTCGGAGAGCTTCCAATCCTGCCGATCGCGATCCCCCGTTCGATTGGAGATCGATCGAAGTTCGATCGCGGGAGCCCCCAGGAGCCTCGCGGCGTGCAACACCGCAGCCCCCTCCATGGCCTCCGCGATGGCGCCGGTTCGCACGGCGATCCCGGCGGCCAGGGCGTCGGTTCCAGAGCACGTCGCGACCGTGGCGATCGGACCCGTCGCCGCCGACGGAAGCAGATGCTTCAACCCCTTCAGCAATCCGGCGTCCGGCGAGATCGAGTTTCCATCGGCGAAAGCGGCCACCGGGAATCCCATTTCCGCGATGGAGGTGAACCCCTGGGAGGTCATCATTCCCTCTTCCGCGTAACAGGCGGCGGTTCCGATCACCAGCGAACCGATCTCCGGCGTGTCGTCTCCGGCCGGGAGCGAGCCGGCGATGCCCGCGGCGATCACCAGCGGCGGATCATCCCGTCCGGCGACCGCGAGCGTCGTGGCGACCGCGGCATTCGTCCGTCCGACTCCGGAGACCATCACGCTCAATCCAGAGCCGCGGAAACAGTCCGCCTCGCGATCGGTCGCTGCGATCACCAGAACTCGTGATCGTTCGATCACGATGGTCGAATCCAGATGTTTCGAAAGTACACCGTCTCCTCGGATCCTTCGAGAACGATGGGGCCGTCCGCGGGCGGTGGCTCCTCGCCCCAGTCTCCATCGGCCGGCGCCAGGACGGCGTTGTTCTGGACCAGGACCCCGTT
The DNA here is from genome assembly GCA_002167845.2 of Phycisphaera sp. TMED9. GTDB lineage: Bacteria > Planctomycetota > Phycisphaerae > Phycisphaerales > SM1A02 > UBA12014. Next base: position 14,861 of record NHBO02000002.1, read on the forward strand.
GATCATCATCGAAAGCCGAGCGGCCTCGACAAGGACACCTTCATCGAAACGAGGAGCGCGGAAGTAGATGTCCACCGCCTGCCACCCCGGCGCGGGAAGGACCGCATTGACCACCGGGGGCACCATGCCGAGTACGGCGCCGGTACTGGTGGTCTTCGGTGGTCGACCGTAATCGTTTCGAAGCTCGACGTCGTACAGATCATGCACCCGGACTCCGGTCGAGGAGGCGTGGATTCCGATCCGACCCGGCGTTCGTGGCAGCGAATACTCGAGGTGCAGTTGAAAGTCACGATACGGGGCGATCGTCGCCAGAGCGTTCCGGCCTGCTCGAATGTTCCCCTTCTCGTCGACGACCCAGTCTTCGCAAGTCCCCACAGTGTCCACGGCCTTCCACCGCGTCAATGGACGGCCCGGGACCACGAGCATCACGGACTTTCCATCAAACCCCGGAGGCGTCGCATCGAGGGTCGACAGCGCCGCCGTGACTCCAGTCCGGGATGCGACCTTCGGGGGAGATCGAACGCCATCGTTCGGATCTGCGTCATTCGCTTCAAACGCAGGCTGGCTCACGAAGTCGTCGCCGGAGATCGACTGGGGTGGATCATCGCCAACCGCCGCATCGAACGGCCAGAACAGCAGGAGGGCGACGATGATCGCGACTCGACCGTTCATGGATCGACCCCTCGGAGTCGATCGACCACATCGGCCATGGCGACCGTCTCCTGCGTTCCGCCTTGAAGATCCTTGACCACGACGTTTCCTTCCGCCAGTTCCCTGCCGATGATCACCACCTGGGCCGCTCCACTGCGTCCCGCCTCGGAAAGAAGCTTGCCGACGTTTCGAGTGCTCCGGTAGCTTCGGCGGGCATGCACGCCGGCCGATCGAAGGGCGCCGAGGAGTCTGTCGACCGGTCGATCGGCCTCCTCCGCCGCCGCGATGACGAAGACCGCCGGCTTCGGCGGAGCGACGTCCTCCAGCAGACCACGATCCCTGAGAACGAGGCCCAGCACGACGTCGCCCATCCCGAATCCCACCGCACTGGTCGGAGGTCCTCCCATGAGTTCGACCAGACCGTCATACCGACCACCACCCGCGATCGCTCGCTCGGCGCCACCGGTCTCGTGAACTTCAAAGACCGTACCCGTGTAGTACGCAAGCCCGCGAACGATCCCCAGATCCCATTCGCACCACTCCGCGATTCCCGCATCCTCGAGGGCGTCCCGCAGGTCCGCCATCGGCGCGAAGGCCTCCGCGGGAACCCCGGTCTCCGAGGCCAGCTCCCGCAGATCGGCGGTCAACGGCCGGCGAGTCCGGGCGAGACGATCGAATGCCGCCAGTCCATCGGCATCGAGCCCGAGCACTGAGGCCCGCTCACTGAAGATCTCGGGAGGCATCTTGTCGCGACGATCGAGCAGCTGGAACGCCGCCTCCATCGAATCATCCCGTACTCCAAGGGCGCCCAAGGCTCGGCCGACCGCATCGCGGTGACTGACTCGGACCGTCGCCACATCGGGGCGGAGGCCAAGCGCCTCGATCGCCGACAATCCCGTGGCCAGAACCTCTGCGTCGGCCGAAGGCTCGTCGAGCCCGAGCATGTCGACGTTCCACTGGACGAATTCCCGAAGCCTGCCGCGTTGGGGTCGCTCGGCACGGAAGTGCGAGGGAATGGCGAACCACTTCACCGGCCGCTGCAGACTCCCGCCCCTGGCCGCCACCATGCGAGCAAGGGTCGGGGTGAATTCCGGGCGGAGCGCGTAGTCGTCGGTCCCTCCCGCTCGTCGAAACGAGAAGAGTTCACTGACGATGCCATCTCCACTCTTGACGGTGTACAGATCGAGATGTTCGAAGGTCGGCCCCTCGATCTCCTCGAATCCATGAAGCACGGATGCATCACGCCAGGCCGATTCGATCCGGCGGCGGACGGCCATGTCCTCGGGGTAGAAGTCTCGAGTGCCCTTCGGGGCTTGAAAGGTTCGCGTGGTCATGCATCGCTCGGAGAAACGGTGAACCGACGAGCGGCCGCCGGATGGAGAGAACACGACGATGGTCGCCGGTCAGGGTTCTCCGGTCAACATCGACCGATCAGACGCATCCGGAACAGGATCCGGATACCGCCCGACGCGTCCGCACTCCGAACACCGGGTACCGCCGGCGGGATAGCCGCACGCCGGGCATTTCCCTCGAAACAGACGTTCGATCCGACGTGCCAGGAACCAGGCCGCAGGCCCCGCTCCCACGAGCACGCCCATCACCGCGGCGTCGAGGAGCAATCCCCACGGACGAGGCCACCAAGGAACCACGCGTGGCCCGGAGTCGGTTTCGACTCGAAAAGCGGTGGACTCGAAGATGATCGGAGAACCCGGCGGGCTGCTCGCGGGCATCAGATACCAGGACGAGCCCGTGAGACAGGGAAACGGCCAGCCGGCATTCACTCGAGTCGCAGTCGCGGTCTCGGGCTGGCCGGTCTCCGGCGAATAGGCGATGGCCTTGTAGTCGATGATCTCGAGCCCGGGGAAGGTCGTCTGCCGGCGTTGACCTCGAACCTCCCAGTCGACTCGGTCTCCGGTGGGAACTCCGGCATTCCACCAGGCCTGATCGGCGTCATCGGTCGCCTGCAAACGCGCCAGCATGATCGCTTCAGGCGAGAAGAGCGCGATCCCCACGGCCAATGCGATCGCGCCGACGAACGACCCTGCGACGTACCAGATCAGGAAGAGCGCCCGCCTCGAAACGACGCGATGATCCCGGCGAGTGTTGCTCATCCTGAATCCATCATCTTGAATCGAGGAGCACCGCTCAGTCGGTGGAGAACCGATGAACCATCACATGCTCGTACCGGTTTCCGGGATTCAGCACGACGTCGGACCAACCTGGTTCACCTTGATGATGAATCGAATCCGGGAAGGCCTGCGTCTCAAGGCACAACCCACCGTTCTTCTCGTAGGCGGCGCCGGCCTTTCCGATCATTCCATTGAGGAAGTTTCCGGTGTAGAACTGGATTCCGGGCTGATCGGTCGAGATCGTCATGACGATGCCCGTGGTCGGATCGGTGAGCCTCGCCACCTCTCGGAGTGTCCCGACCTCGCCGTTCAGGCAGAGGTTGTGGTCGAAACCACCAGGATCATCACCGTTCGGGGGAAAGGCCTCGAAGTCCGCTCCGATCGACTTGCCGTTGCGGAAGTCCAGGGCGGTCGCATCCACGGGGGCGATTTCTCCGGTCGGAATCAGCGTGGCGTCGACCGGGGTGTATCGGTCGGCGTCGATGAACAACGTCTCATCAAGAATCGTTCCTGACCCGTGGCCTCCGAGATTCCAATACGTGTGATGCACGATGTTGCAGGGCGTCGCGGCGTCGGTGACGGCGGACATTTCAATCACCAGTTCGTCGTTCTCGGTGAGCACGTAAGTCGCTTCGGCCTCGAGTGTGCCCGGATATCCCTCTTCGCCGGCCGGACTCGTTCGCGTGAACCGAACCCCAGGCCCGCGCGAGGTCAGGATCTCGGTGGCGTTCCAGATGTGCTTGTCGAAGCCACGGTCGCCTCCGTGCAGATGATTGGGTCCGTTGTTGGCCGCCAGCTGGTACGTCTCGCCATCCAGTTCGAAACTTCCTCCGCCGATTCGATTGCCCACCCGGCCCACGGTGCATCCGAAGTACTGACTCTTTTCGGGGTACTCCTCGATCGAGTCGAAGCCCAGCACCACATCGACCGAGCGGCCGTCCCGATCGGGAACCCGCACCCCGGTGACCATCGCGCCGTAGTCGCAGAGATCGACCTCCATGCCGCGACCGTTGCGGAGCGTGAATCGCTGCACTCGATCACCGTCCAGATCACCCCAGACTCCGGATTCAACCCCCTGGGAAGTCATCGAGCCACCACCCTGACAGCCGGCGAAGACGCCGACGGAAAGACACAGAAGGACGGAGAGAATCGGGTGTCGCATGCGGAAGACTCCATTCGAGCGTGTTCCAGACTGTTTCGAGCGGACGAGAAGGTCAGGGCGATCTGAGCCGCCGACGAGAGACGATACGTCGAAATCCTTCGTCGGATATCGCACCGGCGATGATCACGGCACCGATGACCGCGTATTGGATGTTGTCGGGGATCCAGTCGATCAGGGTGATGGCGTTCTGAAGAACCTGCATCAACGCGGCCCCGATGATCACGCCGATCACGGAGCCCTCGCCACCGCGGAGGCTGCAGCCCCCGAGAACCGCGGCCGCGATGGCGAACAACTCGTAGAAATTCCCGAAGTCGGCGGGCTGGGCGCTTCCCACGTCGAGAATGAAGAGCATCCCACCAAAACCCGCGAGTCCGGCACAGATCACATATGCCAGCACCACGTACCGATCGGTCCGGATGCCGCCGTGCCGGGCGGCCGATTCATTGCGGCCGGTCGCCAGCAGATGTCGCCCCCAGACCGTGAAACGCAGGAAGACGATGGCCAGTGTCGAAACGACGGCCAGGATCACCAGCGTGGACGGGATCGCGAAGTCTTCGAAGCCGGGCAATGGGAATCGCGTCTTGACGAGACTGCGGATCCCCTTGAACTCATTCTGAAATCCAACGGTCTGATCACCCGTGATGCCTCGGGCGAGGCCCCGGTAGATGAGCAGGCCGCAGAGCGTGACGATGAACGGTTGCAATCGGAGCCGCTGGACGAGAAGGCCGTGACAGAGACCGAGCACCAGACCGAGCCCGAGAACGCCCGGGACCGCCAACCAGATCGAGACGCCATGCTCGACCAGCATCCAGGGGAGCAGGCAACCGACCAACGCCACCACGGAACCGATCGAAAGATCGATTCCACCGACGATGATCACGAAGGCGGCACCGATGGAGATGACGCCGAACAACGATGTCCTCCGGAGCAGATTCTCAAGGTTGTAGGCGGTGAGGAAATACGGACTCATCGCCGAGGTCGCGACACACGTGAACAGGAGAAGGCTGAACACGCCGAGGATCTTCTTTGCGCCGTTCATCGAGACATCGCCCCTTCCCGGCCACCGCCGGTTGCAAGCGTCATGATCGCAGCCTCGGACGCTTCGTGCCGGGACAGCTCACCGGCGATGCTCCCGTCATGCATGACGATGACCCGGTCGGACACCACGAGGAGCTCCTCCATCTCGCTGCTGGCCGCGAGAACCGCCGCTCCATCTCGAGCCAGCCGATCGAGCAGAACGTGAATCTCGGCCTTTGCGGCCACATCGACCCCCCGAGTGGGCTCATCGAGCAGGACCACCCGAGGCTCGCAGCCCACCCAGCGGCCGACGGCCACCTTCTGTTGATTCCCGCCGCTCAAGCCGCCAGCGACGAGATCGGGGGCGTCGGGCCGGACGTCCATTCGACGGATGAGCCCGGCTGCCGCATCGCGCTCCTGATGACGGCGACGAAAGACTCCCCCCCTCGCATGAACCGCCAGACTTGGAAGCGTCATGTTCTCGCCGGTCGACTCTTCGAGCAGCAGCCCATCGGCCTTTCGATCTTCGGGAACGAAGGCGATTCCAGCCGCGGCCGCATTCGCCGGGTGTCGGGTGGCCACGTCCTTTCCATCGACGCGAATCGAACCCGCGACCGGACGGTCGATGCCGAAGATCGCGCGAAGCAGTTCGGTTCGCCCCGCACCCACGAGACCGGCCATCGCCACGATCTCGCCTTGCTGAACGACCAGATCGATCGGAAAATCGGGGAATCTCGCCGTTCGAAGCCCGCGAACCTCGAGCATCGGCGCTCGTGAACCGGCTTCGATGTCGATGCCGCTGCGGAGTCCTTGGGTGCGATCCAGCCCTCGACCCACCATGCGCTCCACGATCGCATCCCGAGTGATGCCGGCTCCGACCAGGCTTCCGACGTGGCTCCCGTCTCGGAGCACCTCGACGCGATCAGCGAGTCGCTCGATCTCCCCCAGTCGGTGCGAGATGTAGATGACCGCCGTCCCTTGATCGCGAAGCCGTTCGATCGTCTCGAAGAGGCGGTCCGCCTCCATCGCGGTGAGACTGGAGGTCGGCTCGTCCATGATGAGCACCCGAGCGTTCACCGACAACGCTTTCGCGATCTCGACGAGTTGGCGGGACCCCATTCCAAGATCCGCGACCGGCGTGTCGGGGTCGATGTCGAGCCCCGCCGACTTCAGTGCCGCACACGCCATGGCTCGAGCCGCCGCCCGTCGAAGGAACGGTCCCGATCTGGGCTCTCGCCCGAGCAGAATGTTCGCGCCGACGTCGAGGTTGTCCGCCAGACTGAGCTCCTGATGGATCAAGGAGACACCGGCGAGCATCGCGTCTCGTGGTGAGCGAAGCCGGAGAGGCGACCCGTCGAGCAGGAGCTCGCCTTCGTCGGGCCGCAGATCACCGGCCAGAATCTTCATGAGCGTGCTCTTGCCCGCGCCGTTCTCGCCAACGACCGCGAGGATCTCACCCGCGGCGACATCGAGATCGACCCCGTCGAGGGCGACCACGCCGGGGAATCGCTTGACGATGTTTCGAGCCTGGAGCATCAACGGAACGCAGACTCCGATGCGAGCGTCGACCGGCTCATCATTCCTTGCCGGTCTTCTTCTTGAGATCGGTCCAGAATGCCACGACGTCGTCCTTCCGGATCGTTCGGGCCGGAATGGCGATCATGCCGTCCTCTGGAATTCCCGCGTCCTCATCGCGGGCGAGTTTCGAGAGGACTTCGACCGACTTGTATCCGTACATGTACGGATTCTGCACGACGGTCCCCACCACCGAGCCGTCGATGATCCCTTGAAGCGTCTCGTCGTCCTCATCGAAGGCGATGACCTTGATCTCCCCGATCTTCCCCGCCCCCTCGAGGGCTTCAAGGATGAGCGGCGGGTTGTAGGCAAAGAGTCCGACGAGTCCGTCGACATCGGGATGGCGGCTCAACACGTCCTCGACGTTCGCCTTCGCCTTCGCCCGATCGAACTGATCGGTGAGCGTTCCCAGCACGGTGTACTTGTCACCGACGATCGCCGCCCCCGGCTCGTCGAAGCGATCCGCATCCACGGAACGGTCCAACAGTTCATCGATCACGCCCTGCCGGCGTCGCCGAGCATTGTCCTGTTCGATCCGACCGACGAAGATGTAGATCTCGCCGCCTTCGGGAAGCGCGTCCTTGATCAATCGGCCGCACATGCGACCCGCGTCGTAGTTGTCCATGCCGATGTAACAGAGTCGCTTCGAACCCGGAGCATCGGAATCGTGGGTGATCACCGCGGTCTGGGCGGCGGCGGCATCGATGACGTCGATCTGGTTTCCAGGATCGATCGGGCTGATGGCGATGCCGTCGACCTGGGTGGTGATGAGGTCTTCGACCATTCGTTTCTGATCCGTGACCCCACCCGTGGGCATCAAGACGTCGACGGACACGTCGAAATCGTCACCCGCAGTATTCGCACCGGCCTTGGCAATGGTCCAGAAGTCGGCGACGCCATTGGTGACGTAGGCGACCCGTGGGCGATCCGCGGCGGCGGCCTCGGTACCGTCGGCCCCGCCGCCTGAATTCGAGTCACCACAACCAACGAGGATCAGCGAGGCGAGGATCGAGAACGCGAGACGAGCTGGATTGTTCATGCTTGGGTTTCCTTCTGCGAATCAGTGGACGGTCATGCCGCCGTTGACGTGGATGTTCTGGCCGGTCACGAAACTCGCCGCATCGCCCGCGAGGAACGTCACGGTACCGCCGACATCCTGCGGCACCCCCCATCGTCCCATCGGAATCTGGGCGAGGTACTCGTCCTTCTCCGACTGCGGATCCTTCTCGTGACGCTCCACCGGGATCCAGCCCGGAGAGACCATGTTGACGGTGATCCCCCAGGGGGCGAGTTCGGTGGCCATGGAACGGTTCCAGCCGTTCTGGCCGCCCTTCCCCGCGAGATACGGGCTGAAGTTCCCCACCCCTCGGGTCAGGACCTCGCTGCCGAGATTGATGATCCTCCCCCACCGGCGGTCCTTCATGCGAGGAAGCACTGCCCGCGCGAGGAGATAGGGGCTCTTGACGAAGTAGTCGATCATCGACTGGTGGAACGCCCAGTCGTATTCCTCGATGGGATGGTGCGGCTGGTCCGGCGTCGCGCTCACCACGAGGATGTCGATCCCGCCCAGCGACGCCTCGACCTCCTCGACCATCCGACGGACGTCGGCGGCCTCGATGACCGAACCGCGGACCAGATGCCCCTCGGCCCCCGTGGCGAGGTACTCCGCGAATGCCGCTTCCCCCCGCGACTGATTGTTGAAGTAGTTGAGGGCGACCTTCGCGCCGGCGGCGCCAAGGCTCTTGGCGATCGCGAGTCCGAGCCCGGTGGTCGACCCGGTCACCAGCGCCGTGCGTCCGGCCAGCGAGAACTGGTCGTCCGCCCGAGGCTGCTCTTCACGTGCGTCTGGCGTCGTCATGGACCGATCTCCTCGAAGACGGAAGGCTACCACAGGACCAGACCGGCACCCGGCTCCGATCGCGAACCGTCACAGGGGGTCGAAGGGGCCGACTGGCGTGAAAAAAACCGGCCGATCCAGAGATCTGGATCGGCCGGTTTCATTTTTTGGAGTGGAGGAACGCTTCGAACTCAGGCTGCGTCCCGGACGGAGTCGCCCGATGTGGACGGTACCTGCGGAATCCTGTTCCGCCGCTTGGCGGCCTTCCGTTCGGCGGTCGGAACTCGGACGTTCGTGACCAGCCGCAACTTCTCCATGGTTCGAATGACCAACCAGCTCGAATCAAACTGCCACCACTCAAGACCGTGCCTTGCGGAGGTCGGGAAGGCATGATGATTGTTGTGCCACCCTTCGCCGAGCGCGAGCACTCCGACGAAGACGTTGTTCCGGCTTTCGTCACCGCTTCGATAAGGCTGCGTGCCCCAGATATGGCAGATCGAGTTCACACTCCAGGTGATGTGATGGACGACCATGATTCGAACCAGACCACCCCAGATGAACCCGAGGAAGGCACCGATCCAGAAGCCCTGGCCGATCAGAAGATTGGCGACGCCGCCGATGATCGCGGGAATCACGAAGCCAAGGCCGACCCAGAGGGGGAACAGACTGCTGATGGTTCGAATACGGCGGTCCCTGATCAGATCGGGGACGTAGCGGTCCAAAGGCTCGCCCGGCGCATCAAAGATCCACCCGATGTGGGCGTGCCAGAAGCCGGAAAGAAGGCCTCGAATCCCCGTTCCATGGTCGTGCAGATGCGGAGAATGCGGATCTCCCTCCTGATCGCTGTGCTGATGATGGCTCCGATGTGCGGCACACCATCGAAGGATGGACCCCTCCGTCGCCATCGAGCCCAGAATGCCCAACGCCATGGTGACGACCGGCCCCGCACTGAAAGACTTGTGCGTGAAGAGCCGGTGATATCCGATGGTGATGCCGAAACCCGTGATGATGTACATCACGGTCATCAATCCAAGCTGAATCCAGCTGACGCCGTTGCCCCAGAAATACACGATCCCGGCGATCAGGCCGATGACCGGAGTGAGGATCGCGATCAGATTCGCGATCCTGCTCCCAAGGGGGAGACCGACGTAGCCATCGATCTCATCGCATGTTTCCGGAGGCATGGAAGACTTGGCCGGGGTGCTCAGGGTGCTCAATTGTTTTTCCACTCGGTGGTGAGATGCTGGGATATCGAAAGCGGGCGGCGCCGAAGCGCCGCCCGCATCTTCGATCTACATCATATCGCGGATGCGATATTCAGCGCCAGCCACCACGACCGCCGCCGCCGCCGCCGCCACCACCGCCACCGCGGTAGCCGCCGCCGCCACCGCCGCCGCCACGGGGGCGATCCTCACGGGGACGTGCTTCGTTGACATTGATGGAACGGCCACCGAGATCGGTGCCGTTGAGGGCCTCGATGGCCGCATTGGCCTGGCCGGAGTCGGACATCTCAACGAAGGCAAAGCCTCGAGGACGACCGGTTTCGCGGTCAGTGATGACCGCAACGTCGGACACTTCGCCATGAGCCTCAAAGGCATCGCGAATGTCGTTTTCAGTAGCGCTGAACGGGAGGTTTCCAACAAAGAGCTTCATGAGCGTGATCTCTGCCCTGCTAAGTGATTTCCGAAAGCGACCATCAGGGCGGATCAACGCTCGGAGTTTTCGACGTATCCGGCCATCCGGACGAAGCATCGAACGGCGGATGCTACGCGAAATCCGCAACTCGCGGAAATAATTCATGTCGGGAGCGGCCCTTGGGGGCAGCCTGTGGCGAGCTCGACCTCGGATCGCCCAAATCGCCGATTAGCGATCAAGAGGGCTCTTTTTGCCTTGAAACCGAGACCATTCGCTCATCTTTGCGCCATCGAAATGCGGTCAGGAGTGGCCTTTCCGCCAACTTCTTCATGGATCCAGAAACTGAGGAATTCCAGATTTGGCCCCGCTCAGAAGTTGAAAAGCGCCTCCATGCCCCCCGCCGTGAGACCCAGCGGAGATGTCGATCACCCGTCGAGGGTCACCATTCAGGGCCACCCGTGTACCGACCGAAGATGTCCCCCATCGCCTGGACCATCTCGCCAAGCGTGCAACGGACCAGCGACGCGGACACCAAGGCATCCATGACGTTCTCTCCGGCTCGGGCGGAGGTTCGAAGCGACTCGAGCGCCTCCTGGGCAGCCGACTCGTCACGATCCCGCCGATAGGCCGTCAGGCGATCGCATTGCACCGTCTCCACCGTGTGCGGAATCTGGAGGATCTCGACCTGGTGGCTTTCGTTGCCTTCGGTGTAGGCATTGACTCCGACCACGATCCGATCTCCAGCCTCCATCTCCTGACCCGTGCGGTAACTCGCCTCGGCGATCGCTCGCCGGAAGTACCCCTTGTGAATTCCGGAGACGACGCCCCCCATGTCGTCAATGGTGGCGACGATCTCGTTGGCATCCGATTCCATCTGGTCGGTGAGTGCCTCCACGAACCAGGAGCCGCCAAGCGGATCGACGGTCCGGTGCACGCCGGTTTCGTGAGCGAGGATCTGCTGGGTGCGGAGGGCCACCCGCACCGCGGTCTCCGTGGGGAGTCCGAGGGTCTCGTCCATCGAATCGGTGTGAAGGCTCTGACAGCCTCCGAGCACGCCGGCGAGGGACTGGAATGCGACGCGAACGATGTTGTTCAGCGGTTGTTGTTCGGTCAGCGAACATCCAGCGGTCTGGACGTGGGTCCGCATCCACCATGAGCGTTCGTTCTTCGCGCCGAATCGCTCCTTCATGGCGGTCGCCCAGATTCTCCGAGCCGCCCGCAACTTGCAGATCTCCTCGAAGAACTCGTTGTGACTGTTGAAGAAGAAGGAGAGTCGAGAGGCGAACTGATCGACATCCAGCCCGCGAGCGATCGCGGCCTCGACGTACTCCATTCCGTCTCGAAGCGTGAATGCCAGTTCCTGGGTCGCCGTCGAACCGGACTCTCGAATGTGGTAGCCCGAGATCGAGATCGAATTCCACTTCGGGACATGGTTCATCGCGTATTCGATCGTGTCGACCACCAGTTTGACGCTGGCTTCCGGCGGATAGATGAACTCGTTCTGACTGTGGAACTCCTTGAGGATGTCGTTCTGGAGAGTCCCGCCGAGATTCTTCCAGTCGATCCCCCGTTCCCGGGCCATCCCGAGGTACATCGCCCAGATCACGCACGCCGGACCATTGATGGTCTGGCTCACCGTGACCTCGTCGATCGGAATGTCCTTGTAGAGGCGGTGCATGTCGTCGATCGTGTCGATCGCCACGCCGCATCGCCCCACCTCGCCCGCGGACAGCGGGTCATCGGAATCCCGGCCCATCAGCGTCGGAAGATCGAATGCGGTAGACAGTCCGGTGTTCGCCTTGGTTCCCTTGGCATTCTCAAGGAGGTACTTGAACCGTGCGTTGGTGTCGTCGGCCGAGCCGAAACCCGCGAACTGCCGCATGGTCCAGAGCCGAGACCGATACATGGTCGGATGCACGCCACGAGTGAATGGGAACTGCCCGGGCTCGGCGATTCTCGCGTCCGGCTTTCCAGCATCCCCGGGATCGACCGTTTGAACCGAATCCGGCCCGTAGACGGTCTCGATCTCATAGCCCGACAACGAGACCGTTTCGGGGTCCGGTCGCTCGGCCGCAGGACTTTCGGAAGACTTGGATGGTTGAATCGTGCTCATTCGCAGGAAGTTTCCAGAGAGACAAAGGTTCGATCTTCATGATATCCGCGACCTCGACCGCAATCACGCTTCCCTCGTCGAGGGATTGGTATTCGCCCCCGGTCGGGAACTTCGAAGACGGAACCCGCGTCCCTCGTCCCCTCCTTGCGGTGGTCGATCGTGTTTTCGGACGAACTCGGGCCGGGAAGAGGCTTTTCAGTCGTCCAGGAGTCGCCAAGACCTCGAAAGTGCTGCGACACCCCCCGCCCGACGCCCGTGAGATCGAAGAGGGCACGTCCGACGAGAAGGAACGCCGTCGGGATCTCGCGGAGCGAGCCTCGCCTCAACGGGAATGGTCGTAGACGCCGTGACCGGACTTGTCGCCGAGCCGGCCCGCAGTGACCAGCTGCCGCAGCAACGGGCAGGGGAAGAACTTCTGGTCGCCGAGCTCTCGATACAGGACCATCATGATGTCGTGACAAACGTCGAGCCCGATGAAGTCGGCGAGCCGAAGTGGGCCCATGGGGAAGTTGCAGCCGAGCTTCATGATCTCGTCGATCGCTTCGGGTTCCGCGACTCCTTCCATCCAGGCACAGAACGCTTCGTTGATCAACGGCATCAGCACGCGATTCGAAACGAAGCCGGCCCGATCGTTCGCGGGAATCGGCGTCTTGCCCATTCGCTCCGCGAGCGCCACGGTCCGTGCGACGGTCTCGTCGCTGGTGGCGAGGCCCTTGATCACCTCGACCAGTTTCATCACGGGCACCGGATTGAAGAAGTGCATTCCGACCACGCGATCCGCGGCATCACCGGTCGCCGTGGCGATCTGCGTGATGGAGATCGAACTGGTGTTGGTCGCGAGGACGGCGTGATCGGGAAAGGTCGCTCGCATGGTCGCGAACAACTTCGCCTTGATTTCCGGATTCTCAGTCGCGGCTTCGACGGCCCAGTCCGCGGACTTCGCCGCGTCCATGTTGTCGACGTAGGTGATCCTCGCCAGGGCGGCGACCATCTCGTCCTCGGTCATTCGCTCCTTCTCGACGTTTCGAGCGAGGACCTTGGCGTGATAGCCCTTCGCCCGCTCCAACTGCTCCGGGGAGACGTCCACCTGGAATGCATTGATTCCGCTGGTGGCGGCGATGAGGGAGATTCCGGAACCCATGGTTCCGGCGCCGATGACGGCAACGCTGTTGACTTCGTGGGACATGAGAATCTCGGGGTTTCGGTTCGATGATGGAGGCGAAGGATGGTAGCGGGACCGACGGTTCCCGGCCCTGAGCCCTCTCTGAATGGTAATTTGGGCAATCTGGGCGATTTACGCTACCAATTTGAAGGTCCGGGAAGTAATTTGCGAACTCCGGGTCGCCAGGATCCTTCGCCGCCACCGCCGAAGGACGCTGACCACCCGAGTCTTCCGGGGGTCCACGACATGTCCAAAAACGGCTCACCGCCGCCAGACATGACCACGCGTTCTCATCGGCGCCCGCATCTCCCGGGCTCCGGCGGGCCGCCATCACCTGCCCCTGCAACCAACGATCCCGTCTCGATCCAGTCGAAACCGGCGTCGGCCGCGCGTTCATCCCTCGGGCGGAACACGCGCCGCCGCCGTCCCCTTCTCGAGCCGAGGGCTTTCACCTTCGCTCACACTTCCGGAGCAGGACCATGAAGACCACCGTCAGTTCCATCCTCACCCTCGGCGTCTGCACCGCGACGATCGCGGCGATACCACCAACGACGCCGGACCGTGTGGCGCCCACCCGCATCCTCGCCGCACCGAATGTCGACCCGGCGGCGGATCTGGTGGTGCCCGACCAACTGGTGATCGAGTTCAGACGTGCCGGAACCCGAGCGATTCTCGCGAGCCAACGCGATGGCGTCGCACTTCGAACGGGCTCTCCCGAGACCGCCGCCCTGTTGGAACTCATCGGGTCACGATCGATTCGTCCGCAATTCCCCAACGCGCCGGTGGCCCCGAAGGACGGACGGCCCGATCTCTCCAATCATCACGTCGTCCGCATCGACCCCGCCGCGGTGCCGGGAGGCCTCGAAGCCGCCCTCGCCCTCGCGCTGGCGCATCCACTGGTCAAAAACGCGGAGTTGATCGGCGTGCACCCGGTGCACGCCACCTCCAACGACCCGTACCTCGCCAACTGCTGGCATCTCTCCCAATCCAATGATGCCGACGTCGATGCGCCCGAGGCCTGGGACGTGCAGACCGGTGATCCGTCGATCGTGGTCGCCGTCCTGGACACCGGCGTCCAGTGGTATCACGCCGATCTCGCCGGCCCCACCGCCAATGCGTCGGATCTCGGTTCCGCGAATGGGAACATGTGGCGCAACACGGCCGAGGCGAACGGAACGCCCGGCGTCGACGACGACGGAAACGGATTCGTCGACGACATCGTGGGCTACGACTTCATCACCAGCCCGCTCTACGGATTCGGGTGCTGGGCCGGTGAGGACTGCAACGACGCCGACAACGATCCACGCGACTTCAACGGCCACGGAACCCATTGCGCTGGAATCGTCGGTGCGATGAACAACAACGGCACCGGCGTGGCGAGTCCGGCCGGCGGCTTCGGCAACGGGAGTCCCTCCTCGACCGGAAACGGTGTTCGGGTCATGGCCTTGAAGATGGGTCACTCCTCGAACTACAACGGCTCCGAAGCCGGGTTCGTCGGCATGGCCGCCGCCGCCGAGGCCTTCTACTACGCCGCGCAGAACGGCGCCCGGATCGCGAGTTGCAGCTGGGGAAGTTCGAACAGCGGCGGACTCGCGGCGGCGATCGACTACTTCATCGCGTCCGGGGGGCTCGTCTTCGTGGCCGCCGGCAACAGCAACAACACCAGCCAGGGGTACGTCAACTCCCGAAGCGACTGTTACTCCGTCGGGGCGTTGGACACCGACGACACCAAGGCCTCGTTTTCGAGCTACGGCTCCTGGGTCGACATCAGCGCCCCCGGCGTCAGCATCCTCGCGACCTACCACGACAGCAGTTCGCCGAACGCGGACGGCTATGCCTACCTGAGCGGCACGTCGATGGCGACGCCTCTCGTCGCCAGCGTGGCGGCGCTTACGTGGTCGCAGGATCCGACCGCGACCGCATCCCAGATCTGGGCGGCGATCCGTGATTCCGCCGATCCGATCTCCTCGTTCAGCGGCCAGATGGGATCCGGCCGCGTGAACGCGGCCAACGCCCTGGCCGCCATCACCGGCGACGGTGACGGCGGTGACGGCGGTGACGGCGGTGACGACGGAAACCCGTGCGACAACGCGATCGCGATCCAGGCTGGAACGACGCCGTTCAGCACGACCGCGGGCGCGGGCGACGTGGACCCGGGTGACTGTGGATCGATCTATGACGTGAACTGGTACGCCTTCACTGCCTCGGTCACCGGCACCCACGCCCTCTCGACCTGCAACGCGGCGAACTTCGACACGAAGATCGCGGTGTTCGGTTCCTGCGACGTCGGCTCGATCATCGCCTGCAACGACGATGCGACCGGCTGCTCCGGATACACGTCGGCGGTCGACTTCGAGGGCGTGGCCGGCGAGACCTACGTCATCGCACTCGGCGGTTACTCGAGTGGAAACACGGGAAGCGGATCGCTCTCGCTCACCGAGCCCGATGAAGGCGACGACGGCGGCGGCGACGGCGGCGTGGTGCTCCTCGCCATCCAGGGGAATCCGACCTTCGACTTCGGTGTCGCCCGTGACGAGGACGTCGTCGCGGTCGATCTCACCACCAACGAGGTCACGCTCTGGTTCGACGGGAGCGACGTCGGACTCGGAGGCTACCGGATCAGTGCCCTCTCGCGACTGGATGACGGCGATCTCCTGCTGTCGCTCACGCAGGGCGGGACCGTGGGCGGCGTCAGTTTCGACGATTCCGACATCCTGCGTTTCACGCCGAGCCAGCTCGGCGCGGTCACCGCGGGCACGTTCTCGCTCTGGTTCGACGGGAGCGACGTCGGCCTCACCACCAACGGCGAGGACATCGACGGTCTCGACGTGCTCGACGACGGCACGGTCATTCTCTCGACCACGGGTGGGCATCGATTGCCCTCCGTTCGCGGCAACGATGAGGATCTCCTCGCGTTCACGCCCTCCTCGCTCGGCTCGACGACCAGTGGGACCTTCGCTCGATACATGGACGGGAGCGACGTCGGACTCGCCACCAACAGTTCCGAGGACGTCGATGCGGTCTCGATCAACGAGTCGCTCGGAGTGATCTCGATGTCGACCCGAGGGAACTTCACGGTGACCGGACTCAGCGGCAAGGACGAGGATCTCTTCGACTTCACGCCGACGACGCTGGGTTCCTCGACCAGTGGTTCGTTCTCGGCATTCATCATCGGTAGCGTCATCGGCATTCCATCCGGCGACGACGTCATCGGCGCATGCGAATTCTGATCAACCGCATCCCGCTCGCGCAACAGGAAGGGGCCGTCCGATCGTTTGATCGGACGGCCCCTTCCATCATTTCGCGATCGATTCCGGCCGCGGACTCAGCCGTTCCACGACTGAAGATCGGGACCTGAGTACTCGGCAAGCGGCCGAATGATCCGGTTGTTCGCGTGCTGCTCCATGATGTGGGCGCACCATCCGGTGATTCGACTCGCCACGAAGATCGGGGTGTACTGCGGAACCGGAATGCCCATCGCGAAGTAGGTCATCCCGCAAGGGAAGTCGACGTTGGGATGGATGTTCTTCTGGTCGAACATGATCTGCTGGACCTCGTCGCCGAGATCGAACCACTTCTTGGCGGAAGCGTTCTCCTCGTTGGCATAGCGAAGTCCCCAGTCACGAAGGATTCCTGCTCGGTGATCACCGTTCTTGTAGACACGATGACCGAAGCCCATCAGCTTGCGTTTCTCTTCGAATGCCCGAGTCATCCAGGCATCCACCGTGAGGTCGCTGTCTTCAGTGTCATCCATGATGTCACGCAGCATGTCCATCGCGGCTTC
>NHBO02000003.1 GCA_002167845.2 Phycisphaera sp. TMED9
CACGCCGCGCGGCACCGCCGCCCAGCCCGCCGCCCAGCTGATCTCGTCCATGCTCGCCGTATCGACGAGTCCGGCTGCCATCGGTGTCACCGGAGTTCGTGAGGTGATCTCCCCCAACGGAATCTCGACCCGAAGAGCACCGGTCCGCGGATCGGGCGCCACGGCGAGCACCCCTCCCTCCTCGCTGATCGGGAGTCCGATGACCGGATCCGCATCACCTCGCTCGACAAGAACTCCCGCGTACTGATCGGAAAGATCTCGCTCGGGATCGATGATCGCGACCAGAAGGTCGTGTGCCGAGAAACGACCGCCCACGCCGGTGAGATCCGGCCCGTAGGCGATGCCGACATCCCCCACCTTGTGACAGGCGGCGCATTGCAGCTCCTCGAACATCCTGGCTCCGCGAGCATGGTCTCTTCCCGCGTGAACCCGTGCGAGATGCGTGGAGAAGTCGTCGACCGACCAGGCCCGAACGAAGGCCCGGACATCGGCCTCGACCGCGGCTTCCTTCATCGCCGCCTCGCGAGCCGCGAGGTCGTCGGCCGCGGTCGGCCCCAGGTTCTTCGCGAAATCGGATCTGATCGCCGCGACGAATCCCGGAAGACTCGCACCTCCCGAATAGGACTTCGCACGGTCGAGCGCCGACATGACCCGGCTCCGGGATTCGTCGTCCCAGCCGGATCGTTGCAATCGAAGCGCGTGAAGGAAGAGGATCGCGGTCTCCTGCCGGTCCGCTCCCTCGATCAAAGGCAACGTCGACTCGATGACCGACGGGTCGTCGAGCGCCACGAGAACTTCGACCAGCACCCGGTCGGTGTCGTAGATTCCGGTCGGGTAGATCGGCTCGATCAATTCGATCACCTGCGTCCGCACATCCGGTTCCAGAGGTCCGTGGCGAGTGAGCAGCAGCCCGAGCACTCGGGCGAGATGGCGTCTCCCGGTTTCGGAATCATCTTCGTCCGCCATCTCCTGAATCCGCGTGACTCCGCCGATCGCCTCCGCTCGGTCTCCGACCCGCATGACCGCGATCGCGGACTCCCACCCACCGGCATCGGCCGGAAGATCGAGCAACGCCTCGACCACATCGTCATCGGACTCCGTGAAGGCGCCCGTCTCACCATCCCGTGCCGCCAGCAGGGCGCGTTCCACGCCGACTCGGGCCGCGTACCGAATGGCCGGGTCGGCATCGCCGAGCCCGTCGAAGAGTTCTTCTTGATCAAGCGCGGATGCGTCGCGATGCGATTCCTCCATCGCCCGTCGCCTGAGAATCGCCGGTGCGACTTCTTTCGAAGCCTCGACGTCCGACGAACCCGATCCGACCCACCGCACGCGGTAGAGCCCTGATTGCGACCCACGGCCACCGGTGGTCAGATACATCTCGCCATCCGGTCCGAATGCGAAGTCGGTGACATTGAAGGGACGACCCTGCAGAAAGGGGTGCGCCGTCGCGACGTGGCTCGCGCCATCCGCTTCAAGGTCGACTGCGAGAACCCGCCCGTACGCCCAGTCACCGAGAAACATGCGGCTCTTCCAGGGTTCGGGGAAGTTCGACCGATGACCGCTCGCCACGCCGGTCGGACTACCGGCATCCATTTCGAGCGCGGCGGGCCTGGCGTCAGGTGAATCGACCGGCCACTTGACGCTTCCGCCCCGCCATCCGTACTCACCACCAGAAACGACGTGGATGAACCTCGGGCTTCGATACCACGGGGCGCCGATGTCCCACTCCATGTCGGCGTCGTAGGTGAAGAGTTCACCGTCCGCCGTGAAGTCGAGGTCATAGGGATTTCTGAACCCCCCCGCGACGATCTCCCACCCGGTGGCGTCGAGATCGGTCCGAAGCACCAGGCCGCCTGGAGATCGCTTGCCCACGGCATGCCCTCTCGGATCCCAGATCCGTTCAAGCACGGTGTCCTCAGCCCAGTTGGCATGCGCACTCGACGCCAGGATCGGCTGCGGGTGCCGGGAGTAGTTCCCGATCACGGTCCAGATCATTCCGTCGGGGCCCAGTACCAGACCGTGAGGGCCGTGCTCGGATCCGTTCCCATACGCCGCAAGGCGCTCCGTGACTTCGAAGACGTCGTCGCCGTCGGCATCGCGGAGACGCCACAGCCCGCCACTTCGTTCCGGGTCATCGACGACGCTTGCGTACAGGTCATCGCCGACCAGCAACAATCCCTGCGCGCGTCCGACCGTGTCATGAAGTCGTTCGACTCTGGCGCGTCCACCGGGTGAATCCGCGGGGGTGATCCGACGGAGCGGACCGTACTGCGCGGAGAGGATGACCCTGCCTTCATCGTCAACGGTCATCGAACTCCAGGAACCCTCGCCCGGCTGGGCGGAATGCAGCAGTTCGACTTCAAAACCTTCGGGCACGATGATCGCCTCGACGGGCGTCGCGATCTTCTCCTCGAAGGGATCGTTCCAGGGACCATCGGGGGCTTCGGTCGAGCCGAAGTCGATCGGCGCTCGAGCGTCGGCCGTGACCTCTCCATCACTCCTGACCAACCAGTCGGAGCCGGAGACCTTCCGCACCACGCCTGCCGGGGTCTCGACTTCGATGATGGCGGCGAGTCCCGCCGGGCCGCTTTCGTTTCGGCACTCGAAGGAGAGCCGCCGCCGACCCGGATCCGGATCAGAGAGATCAAGAACCGACGGCGATGACCAGTCGTTTCCTCGGAGCACCTCTTCGCCGTCCAGGCGAAGAACGAACTCGTTGTCGACGACCGCTCTGATCACCAGGCTCTTGGATCCCGGCGGGATTTCGAGATCGACGTCGAAGATCGCCTGCTCACCGGCTTCCGGAGCATCGGAGATCCAGATCCAGCGAGGTGAATCCTCGGCGGCGAAGCACATGGATGTCGAAACGAAGATCGTGAGTGCGGTGAGGATGCGGTGCGTGGTCTTCATCCCTCGATGCTACCGCATGAGGGCCTCCGAGCAGAAACCGACTCGGATTCAATTCCGGCGTCGACGCTTGGCGACCGGCCGGTTGGACTGCTGGACGATCGGCGTCTCGTCCCGGGTCTCGATCTGCTCGATCATCATCTGGACGTTTTCCTTGACCTTCTTCAGATGATCCCAGTTCAGTCCCTGAAGCAGCCCGCTGGACATCGCCGACATGACGCTGAACCCGTTGAAGACCACGCGGTCCTCGTCGGGGACCACGGAGATCGCGGTGCAACCGAGGTTGGAGAGCAGCTCCATTCCCGACTTCACTTCGATGTCTTCGACCGTCAGGCCCTGCTGAACCATGTTCGCGAATGTTCTCGCGATGGCGAAGAGCAGGCCCTCCTCATTCCGTCGCCCCTTGTGGGCGAGCTCGGCGATCTTCTCGACCTCCGGTCGGGGCTGAATGCCGATTTCATGCTCGACGCCGTTGAAGAAGAACGAGCGGTGAACGACGTTGTTCAACGCCGCGATGAAAGCTCGTCCACTCTTGACCGTCGAGAAATTGATCGAGGACTCACGACCGTGCGCCATGTCGGTCGCTTCGGCGCGATCGAACCGGATCTGCGGGTCGCCGTCTCCTCCCTCCGGATCCGCTTCCAGGCTCATCTCCGCGACGCCGAGATCATGGAGATTCCAGAGAGCGACCTGCACCATGGGATCATCCCATTCGACACCGTCCTCTCGCCGCTTCAGGACATAGGAGGCTGGGAGCATCGAGATGAACCGACGCTCGCGGGGGATTCCCAGAAGCGTGACGCACTGGGGAAACGCCAGTTCGGCGAATCGCTGGAAGGTCACCCGCTCCTGTTCGATGAGTGAGACGGATTCCTGATTGATGGTGATGTTGGGCATGGTCCCGAATGCTACTCGCCCCGGCGACTCCCGATCGGAACGCCCTGAGCCGGCCACCATCCCGCTGGAGCGGGCGGAAGGATGGAGGAGCGGGGATCGACGGCCGGATGGCCCTTTCCACCACGGGTCCGCGGTACGATTCCCCCCATGAACGACGCCGATACCGTCACGAATCCGCTCGTCGGCGTGATCATGGGATCCCAGAGTGACTGGGAGACCATGCAGCACGCCGCCGAGACGCTCGCCACGCTCGGGGTCTCCCACGAGTGCCGGGTGGTGAGCGCCCATCGCACGCCTGATCTTCTCTTCGAATACGCGGCATCCGCCGCCGATCGTGGGATCCGGGTGATCATCGCCGGCGCCGGCGGCGCCGCGCACCTGCCGGGAATGGTCGCCTCGAAGACCCATCTCCCCGTCTTCGGCGTCCCCGTTCAATCGAAGGCTCTCTCCGGAATGGACTCGCTCCTCTCGATCGTGCAGATGCCCGCCGGAGTACCGGTCGGCACCCTGGCGATCGGACGGGCGGGGGCCGTCAACGCCGGGCTTCTCGCCGCATCGGTGATCGCGATCGAAGAATCCGAAGTCCGGTCGAAGCTCGTCGAATGGCGCCGGGCGCAGACCGATCGAGTTCTTGCGAATCCGATTCCCGGCATCGAAGGAACTGCTGGAGCGAAGACTTCGTGATCCTCGGAATCCTCGGTGGAGGACAACTCGGCTGGATGCTTGGAATCGCCGCTCGGCGACTTGGTATCGAGTGCGTGTTTCTCGATCCCGCGGAACACTGCACCGCGGACCTGGTCGGTGATCGAATCCGAGCCGCCTACGATGATGCGGAAGCCCTTTCGGAACTCGCCCGCCGCTGCGACGTCGTGACCTACGAATTCGAAAACGTTCCGGCCGGTTCGGCGGCCCGCCTCGCCGAAGAAGTCGACGTCCGACCAGGGTGGAAATCCCTGGAGACCTCCCAGGACCGGCTGGTCGAAAAATCGTTCCTCACCAGGCATGGTGTCCCGGTACCCACCTTCGCCGCGGTCGAAGACCTCCCGTCACTCGAGGCGGCGGTCGCCGACGTCGGTCTTCCCGCGGTTCTCAAGACGCGGCGCGGAGGCTACGACGGCAAGGGACAGGCGGTACTCCGGCACCCCGAGGATCTCGAGTCCGGATTCGCCTCGATCGGCGAACGGCCCGCGATCCTCGAGTCGATGATCGACTTCGATCTCGAAGCGAGCGTGCTCGTGGCCCGAGGAGCCGACGGGGCGACCGAGGCCTGGGGGCCGATTCGGAATCAGCATGCGGACGGCATCCTGCGGCGAAGCGATTGCCCCGCTCCCGGCGTCTCGTCCAATGCGGCGGCCGCGATGCTCGAGCATGCGGAGAGACTCGCTCGGGAATTGGATCACTGCGGCGTGCTCACCGTTGAATTCTTCGTGCGAGGTGATGACGTGCTCGCCAACGAGATCGCACCTCGAGTGCACAACAGCGGCCACCTGACCATCGAGCACGCCGAAACGGACCAGTTCGAGAATCATGTTCGCGCCGTGACCGGACTTCCACTCGGATCGACGGCCCCGCGACATCGCCATGCCATGATGCTGAATGCCATCGGCGCCTCACCGACCGACTCGGATCTTTCCGCCCAAGGCGTCGCCACGGTGGATGATCACGGCGTCGCTTCGAAAGACGCCGACGACGGCGATCCCGTCTATCACGACTATCGAAAGAAACCGCGGCCCGGCCGGAAGGTCGGTCATCTCACGGCCGTCTCCCGAGATGCCCCGGACCCGCTGGCGGATCGGCTGACTCCCGTGATTCCCGGATCATCCACTTCCCATCCGACGACCAGCGGTTGATCAACGCTCCGCTCGATCACCGGACGCGACGATCGGATCCCCCAGTTCCGAAAGACGCTGCTCGGCGATCCGAATCGCTTCGGGATGCCGATCGATCCCGATCGCTCGTCGGCCGAGCCTCACGGCGGCCACCAGAGTCGTCCCGCTCCCACAGAATGGATCGAGGACCGTCCCCCCGGGCTTCAGGCAGGCGCCCACCAGGAACTCCAGAAGCGCCAGAGGCTTCTGAGTCGGCCAGCCCGTTCGTTCCGACGCCATGTTGTTGATCGATGGAATCGCGATGACGTCGGTCGCCTTCTTCATCATTCCAGCCATTCGACGACTCGTCGCGGGTACCAATGGCGGCTCGAACCATCGCTGGTCGCCACGGGCGTAGTAGAGGATGTCATCGTGCTTTCGCGCGAATCGACTCGGGCTTGAACCGCCCAGGCCGTACTGCCAGACGAGGTGATTGACGAAGCGATCCGGGCCGAAGATCTCGTCGAGCAACACCCGCAGGCGGTGCGACGTCCGCCAGTCGACGTGCAGCAGAATGGCACCGTCCGGAGCCAGAACCCGATGCAATGCCTCCAGGCGCTCCCGCATGAACTCCAGATACGAGTCGAGATCTGACCACCGGTCGTCGTACGCCTGGCCGTCCGATCGCCCCTTCTGGACTTGATTGGTCGCAAACGGCGGATCGGCATAGACCAGATCGACGCTTCCAGTCGGAATATCGCCGAGGATCGTGCCGCAATCCCCTTCCAATACCCGCCATGGCTCTTTGTGATTGCCTGGATCGATCACCATTCGGACTCCGCAAGCGACTGAACGCTCGAAAAATGGCGGGCGGGGAACAGCCGGTCTCGCCCTCGCGGCCGATCGTACCGCACCGTCACCAAAAACCGTGGGAGCAGGATACTTCGTGAAATCTCTTCCCGAGCCGGGTGAAGTTCCAATCGTGCGGTACGCTCCACATGTCCGGAGTGGTGCCGGCGAATGCCGATGGCCGAGACGAGTCGATACCTCGAACTCGATGCCCCGTTCGCCGACAAGCTTGCACTTCCCGGGTCTCGATGGTTTTCCGAGAACCCGTTGATTTCCAGATTTTCTGACGTGTCGCGACGTGTGTCGCGGCGCGGATCTCGTATCAACACACCCCACAGAGGAGAGTACGGCGTTTCGAGGTCACGACCGATGCAAGGTCGCGCCACGGTTCGCGCCGGTCTCGAATCGACGTTTGATCTTCGAGACCAACTAGACGAAGTCCCTTCCGTTCCACTTCGCCCGCGTTCCGCGACGACCGGCCAAGCACGGTGACCATCAGGTCCATGGACCTGATCGACCCCGAGCATCTGGCTCTCCGAAGAGGAGGCGGTCATGCATGAGAAGCGGAATTTCGTCCTGGTCCTGATTTTCGCAGTGGTCACCATCTGGGCAAGCATCGCCTGGATGGCCTCCGGTCCGATCGGACAGGGTGACGGCGGAATCTGGACGCAGCGCGTGATCAGCCTGACCGTCGTGCTCGGGCTGGGCGGATTCCTGATTCGAGCGCTCTGGTTCACGGATCGTTTGCAGGATCAACTCGCCGAGGCCGTGGGGAGAATCTACTACGAGGCCGATGGCGTGTGCTTCATGCCGCTGGTGCGACTCGACTCGAGCGGCGCCGCCGAACTCCGCCTCTACTATCAAAATCGATTCGAGAATCCGGCGCACGCCGTGGTACATCTTCGTCCGAAGGGCGATTGCTTCTCCGTGCGGCATGGCGGCGAAGACATCCACATCGCCTTCACCTGCGGAGGTGGAGACTTCGGAGTCATTCATCAGCCGATCCGCGTGCCTGCGAACCTTCGCGGCGAGGTCGTCGATCTCGAGCTCGCCGCGACGAGCCGGTATCCGAGAAGCCACGGCGGACGACTTCGCAGCCACGAGGGAATGCCGTGCGGGACGGTCCGAGTGGACTGGGCCGGCGCCGCCTTCAGGCTCGGAGTACACGAAACCTCGGATGAAGTGGAGTTGACCGACCCGGTCCAGATTCACCTCGCGCTCCCGCGTGCGGTGCGGCAACGAGGATCCGAGAGCATGCAGTGGCGGCAGGAGCAACTCTTCGCTGGAGTCCTGATCGCCTGACCGAAGCCGGTTCTGGTCGCAACGACGCCCCGTGAATGAGATCCACGGGGCGTCGGGAAGGTCTTTGCGATGTCGGTCGGCGCTTCGCCGGACGACGAAGGATCAGCCGGCTTCCGCTCGGGGATGAGCCTTGTCGTACGAGTCTCGAACTCGACGACTCGAGAGGTGCGTGTACACCTGGGTGCTGGACAGCGACTGATGACCGAGCAGTTCCTGCACGGAACGAAGATCTGCGCCGTTGTCCAGGAGATGCGTGGCGAAACTGTGCCGGATGGTGTGAGGGCTGATCTCGGGGTCGAGTCCGACCTGTTCGAGGTACTTCGTGACCTTCCGACGGACCGATCGGCTGCTCAGACGGCCGCCATGCTTGTTGACGAAGAGAGGCGAATCGGCGCCAGCCTTCATCCCCGCCTCGGCGAGTTCCGTGTTGTGTCGGTTCACGTAATGACGAAGCGCGGCCAATGCATGCGATCCGAGCGGGACGACGCGTTCCCGACGGCCCTTTCCACGAATCAGGATGGCCTCACCGGAGTCATCAAGATCACCTCGGTTGATTCCGACGACCTCGCTCACCCGGATACCGGTGGAGTAGAGGGTTTCGAGGATCGCTCGATCGCGAGCTCCCAGAAGGACCGAGTCGTCGGGCGCGGCCAGAAGCTGCTCGATCTGTTCGACGGAGACCGCCTTGGGAAGTCGCTTGGCCTGCTTGGGCGTTCGGACCGCAAGCATGGGATTCTGCTCGACGAGACCACGCTTCTCCATCCACTTGTGGAAGGAACGCAGCGTGGCGATCTTTCGGGCCGTGGTGGCCGCGGAGTAGTCGCGATCGGCCATCCAACCGAGGAATCCGCGGATTCGCTCGACGTCGGCGGCGAGCATCAGACCGGTCACGGTCTTGGTGTCCTGCGGCGACTTCGGATCCTGCTCGCGGGCGGACAGACTGGCGGCCTCGGCATCCGCCGGGACATCAACGCCAAACTCCTCGCCGAGGAATTCGCCGTACTGACGAAGGTCGAGTCCGTAGCAGCGGGCGGTGTACGGGCTGAAGTGCCGTTCATCCACCAGGTAATCGAGAAACTGCTGGACGAGGGGAAGAGAGTTGCTCATGTCGTTCGGGCCTCAGTCTGAATGGGCGATTCGCGTTCGAATCGACCCGTGCCTCAATGAAATTCGCCGAGTCCACGCCTCCTCCGTGAGGCTGAAGAACCCGAATCTCGCCGTTCCGATATCGACGCGGAAGGGGGCTGGGTTCAGTCCCCTTACCGGACTTCTGAAAAAATCCGTCATCGTCTCGATGGCACCCCCGCTACCGCCCTCAAAAGGCGGTTTCCGGCGGTTGCGTCGGCGTGAAAAAAAGCCGGGCCGCCAGGTTGTGGCTCGGTCGTTCCAGGCGGTTTGCGATGGAATCACCGGGTCGAAGAACGACTCGCGTCAACCCGCGAGACCCGTGCTTGTTCCTTCATGACCATGGCTTCGACCAGTTGATCGGCGGCGAAATCGAGCCAGCGATCGAAGACCATCAGGTAGTACCGCTCGGGGGGATCGAACCCTCCCGTGACATCGCTGTGGTTCTCGGCGTAATCGCGAGCATTCTGACGGACGTCATGCCTCGTCGCGTCGTAGTCGCCGACGACGTCGGTGAGTGTCCGGGGAGCCTGTGATTCCAGCCCCGTCGCGTCGCCGGTTCGGCCGGTGAGACGCCTGGATTCGAAGGAAGACTGGATCTCCGCTTCATCGGCGACGAGCAGAATGTTCGCACCGAAGGTGGGCGGATCGTAGGGATCCCATGCGGTGATGGTTCCGACGATGATCCCATCGGCGCCCACGGCCTGAAGAACGGCTCGAGCCTCGTCGACGGAGCGGATCTCGGCCACTCCGAGTTGCTGCATCGCCTGAAGCGTGCGGTTGAGCGGAACGGCCTGCCACCCATCGACCGCGTTGAGCGAGGCGACCAGTTTGTCGGAGACCGATGCCCGGTGATCCGGCCGCATGTCCACGCCGGACTCATTGGTGAACGGGGCGACCATCAATACGGCCGCGTAGGGCGCCGCCTGAGCGGAGGCCCCCGAGAGCCGATCGGGTTCCGTCCTGCAGCCAAACGATCCGGCGAGCAGGATGAGACCGGCGAGCCGGACGTACCGAAGATGCCCCAGGACTCCCTTGGAAGGAACTCGAGGACTTTGGTCGGCACGGCGGGTTGCCGGTCGGCGATCTGAGACGAATACGGTTGCCATGGCGTCCTGCCTGTGTGACTTCGCGATGGGCGACGTCCGGATGTCTCCCATCCGTACGATCCGTTTCATCGGCCGATCTCTCGGGAGAACGGGAGAAAAGAAAGAACCATCCCAACGGCGTCCGCCGGGCGGCCCATCCCACGGCGGATCGGCGGGTTCGGACCATGAAAATGACCGCGGGGCCGGCCGTGAATGGCCGACCCCGCGGGTCGAATACTCAAATGGGATGTCCGGATGCTTCGAGCGCTCAGTGCTCGTCGAAGTCGTCTCCGGCCCCGGCGACCGCATTCGGGGCTGCGAGTCCGGATTCGAACTCCGGCGAGAACATCGAGGCTCCGCCGGCGACGGCCCAGATCACATCCAGGCCACCACGATTGCTGGTGAAGTAGACGCGACCATCAGTGGCCCAGGTGGGCCTCATGTTTCGGAATCCGCCCGAGGTGAGCGCCATTCGGCCCGTGCCGTCCGCGTTGATCACCCAGATGTCACTCTCGACGGGCATGCCGTCTTCAGTCACTTCAGGATTCTCGACGGACGTGAAGGCGATCCGGGATCCGTCGGTGGACCAGGCGGGATGCATGATCGCAGCATCGCCGGCGGCCACCACTTCAGTCGGATTCACACCACCGAAGCCGGAAAGATCGATCGTCCAGACTCCGTAGAGCTGGCTTCCCCGCTTGCGGGATCGCTGGAAGAGGATGCGATCCTGTGAAGGATCGGGCGACCATCGCGGGAACATGCCTTCGCAGATGAAGGAACGCATGCCCGGACGATCGAATGACACGGTCCAGAGTTCCCACTCCGAGGTCCGATCGTTGAATCGGCAGTAGCAGAGCTTCTTGCCATCCGGCGACCAGGTGGGGTGAAGTTCATGGGCGTTGTCGAAGGTGACCTGCATGGCGGGCCCGCCGTCGACGGACATCACGAAGACGTCCCAATTGCCGTTTCGGTCGCTGGTGAAGGCGATTCGCTCACCATTCGGTGCGATCTCGGGCATCACGTCCTGTGAGGAATCGGTCGTCAACTGCGTGACGACCCGGCCGTCGATCGACTTTCGGTAGATGTCGGCATCGGTTCGGTGCTGGGTGGAGGCGAAGACGACCCAATCTCCACCGGAGGAGACATCAGGATCGAAGTCGGCGCCTTCGGCAGCGAAACTGATCTGAGCGAGATTGGTGTCACCGCCGGACCAGTCGCTCGAATCGGCGTTCCCGCCGAAGCTTGCGAGCATGCTCATTCGAACCGCGCTTTGGTCGGCGATCGGCTGACTGGATGCGGTGAAGACCACCTCTGAATGCTCGAAGTCCACGGTCTGGACGACCGCGTCGTTCGCATCGATTTCTCGGGTCTCGAGACTCGAGAAGTCCTCGTACCAACCGCTGCGATACGTCGGCGATGCCCAGGGCTGTCCATCCGCGTCCGTTGCTTCCGCCACGATGACGGGCGTACCCGTATCGGTCATGGAAGTCGCCGGCTCGGTCGAACCACTGGCACAGCCACCCATCTGGATCACCACAGCGGCAGTACCAACCGCGGCGACCACTGAAAGGATGAGAGAGCCGACACCAGACTGCGTGGTGGAGGCGGACGATCGTGAAGGGGTGTTGGTGAACATGGTCTTGGGTCTCCGAGCGACGGGGATTCCGCCGCGAGAGAGCCATCGACGTCTGAGAGACGCGTATTCACTCCGACCTTGGGAATTCTGCATGTTGGGAGGACGAGTCCGAGATTTCGGGGCTCCAACCGCCTGAATCCCCTCTCCGGGACGGCCAGTTCAGATTCGACCGCGGACAAGCCCGATAAAAACACCCCCAATGGGCATTCAGGGCCACTCAGAAGAACCCTCGCGGCCTCGATTCGAATCTCCGCGGCCGCGGCGCGACGGCCCTCGCATCTCCGCCACTCGACGGAATCCGACTTCGATCGGCCGGGCGGTGTGGACGAATTCAGGATCGTGCGACAAGCGGCCCGTTGGAGACGCGGTGTCCACTACACTTTGGAACTCGGGATTCCGTAGCTCAGTTGGTAGAGCATGCGACTTTTAATCGCCAGGTCCTGGGTTCGAGCCCCAGCGGAATCACTCCGAGTCCCGTGATCCCCCACGGAGCACGATGGCTCGGGACGCTTGATGATCGTCGCACGCCTCACGGCCTGACGATCCCGAATACGTGGGATGAATTCAAGGCTCAGGAACGAGCTTTGAAGATTCGAATTGCGACACGCCGTCGCGACATGGAGGTCGGCAGTCATTTCCGGAATTCCGACGATTGTTCTGCACGGAGTGACCAGCGGCGACGCGTGGTTTCTATGGGGTGAACGAGTCGATCTCTACGACGATTCGGCCTGGAAGAGCTCCGGCGCCCCGGCGACGTCCGACTCCGACTCCGACTCGGCGAACACCGACTCTTCCAGCAACCCGACCGTGGTGGCCACCAAGACTCGAACCACCCCGCTTCACCCGTTCGCCGCTTCCATCGAAGACCTTCGCGAACGACTTGGCTCCTCCCTGCAGAACGCCGAAGTCCCGTCGAAACAACCCCTCCATCTTCTCCTTCCCCACCGAGGAGATGGTGAATCCCGACAACCGGTGCCCGGACTCGCGGTCGCGACCAAGCTCGCCCTCGCGGTTCCCAACGCCGAGGACCTCTCGCTCGTCGAGACCGAAGTCCCCTGCCTGCAGATCGACGCGGCCACCGCAGTCGACTTCTTCACGCGGATCGTCGAACAACCCATCGACGAGGTGCTTCCCGGCCACGACATCCGCTTCTGGTCGGAAGTCTCCACGTTCGCGCTCGAGTTGCTGGCCGATCAGCGATTCGTGCCCTCGGTGATTCAGACCGAAGGCGGGCCGCTGAGAGGACGCTGGGTCCCCTGGCTCGCGGACTCCGAACTCGCGGAACCCCTCGGCCATCTCGCATCAGCCGTTCCTCCGATCGCGCTCTCCATGTCCGGTGCATCGACTTCCGATCGATGGGCGGTGATCGAGTCGGCGCTCGAATCCATGATCGACGGACTCGTCCGTCGAACCCTCGTGGCCGAGGACTATCTCGATGCGATCGAAGATCGCGATTCCAACACCGATCGACAGGTGGCACTGCTCACCGGACTGCTCGGCGAGGAACGGAAGGTCCAGGCATCGCGAGAGACCATGGTCGACGTGACCCGAGGTGCCAGACTCTGGCTGGGCGGACTCATCGATCCGGTCGAAGGACGCGCGGTCCGACTCTGCCTGCAGCTGACCGAGCCGATGGAGGGTGTCCTTGACGCGACTCCGGAGGATCTGCAGAACGCACGATGGCCCTTGGGATTCCACCTCCTGGTCACCGACGACCCGCCGATCATCGTGGACGCGGCGGACATCTGGGCCGATGGCGGCGGAGGCCGGCTCGCCTCAGTGGTGGGTTCCGAAGAGACCCCCGGAGACCTGCTGCTCGCCGAACTCGGCCGAGCGGAACGGATCTGGCCGAAGTTGAACGACGTTCTCGAAGAGATCGATCCCACCGGAATCGAACTCACGACCGCCGAGTCTCATGCGTTCCTGCAGGATGCACGACCGATTCTGCAGGAGGCGGGCATCGAGGTGCTGGCACCGTCCTGGTGGGGAAGCACCACGAGTCGCATCGGCGTGAGAATGATCATCGAGCCGCATGGAGATGCGGAAGCTCCCCCGGCGATGGGCCTTTCGAGTCTTGTCGACTACTCGTGGGAGATCTCGATCGGAGATCAGAACGTCGGCCTCGAAGAACTTCGTCGACTGGCCGAGAACGGCGTCCCCTTGGTTCGCGTGGGCGACTCCTGGGTCGAGATCCGGGCGGAGGACTTCGAACGAGCCAAGGTCTTCCTCGACAAGCATCCCGGCGGCGCCGCGACCCTCGGCGAAGTCCTTCGGCTTGCTTCGGTCGGTGAAGAGGACGGCGAGATGCCACCGATCACCGGCGTCCGGACCGACGGCTGGATCACCGAACTGCTCGGCGAAGATGGAATTCCCGACGATTCGGCGAGACCGATCAAGGTTCCCGCGAACTTCAACGGAACCCTCCGCCCCTATCAGGAACGCGGACTCGCGTGGCTGGCCTTCCTCGATCGGTTCGGCCTCGGTGGATGCCTTGCCGACGACATGGGTCTGGGTAAGACGATTCAGATGATCGCACTGCTGCAGCACGAGCGTGAAGTCCGGCCGGGTGCCGTCTCTCCGACGCTTCTGGTCTGTCCGATGTCCGTGGCCGGAAACTGGCGGCGGGAATTGGAACGGTTCGCACCCGAACTCCGAGTCCATGTGCAGCACGGCCCTGACCGACCGGTCGGTGAAGGATTCGTCGAGAAGTCCAACAACTGCGACGTCGTGGTCACCACCTATGCGTTGGTCAGTCGGGATCGTCCGTGGATCGAAGAGGTCACGTGGGAACGGGTCGTGCTCGATGAGGCCCAGCACGTCAAGAATCCTCCCACGAAGCAGGCCACCGCGATCAGGTCGATCAAGAGCCGCCATCGAATCGCGCTCACCGGTACACCGGTCGAGAACCGCCTGACGGAGCTCTGGTCGATCATGGAGTTCTGTCTTCCCGGCTTCCTCGGGCCGCAGGGCGATTTCCGTCGGAGATTCGCCATCCCGATCGAACGCCATCGCGACGAACGCCGCGCCGAACGACTCAAGCAACTCGTCGGCCCATTCATTCTGAGACGTCTCAAGACCGACGATGGCGTCGCCGACGATCTTCCACCGCTGGTCGAGAACCGACAACAGGTCCAGCTCACTCCGGAACAGGCGAAGCTCTACGACACCGTGGTGCAGGACATGCTTCGAAAGGTCGACGAGGCGACGGGCATTCGACGTCGCGGACTCGTCCTCTCCGGACTCGTCCGACTCAAGCAGATCTGCAATCACCCCGCCCACTTCCTTCGCGAGACCGACCTCGCGCCCGCCAAGGGCGAACGGCTCAGCCAGCGATCCGGCAAGAGCATCCGACTCGTCGAGATTCTGGAAGAAGTCGTCGCAGCCGGCGACCAGGCGTTGATCTTCACCCAGTTCCGACAGATGGGCCATCTCCTGACCACCATCATGCGGCAGGAATTCGACATGGAGCCGTTGTTCCTCCACGGCGGGACGCCGCAGGGAAGACGCGATCAGATGATCGAGCGGTTCCAGAATCGGGAAGCGGCGCCGATCTTCATCCTGTCCCTCAAGGCCGGTGGCGTGGGTGTGAACCTGACCAGTGCGAATCACGTGGTTCACTTCGACCGTTGGTGGAATCCCGCGGTCGAGAACCAAGCCACCGACCGGGCCTTCCGAATCGGACAGACCAGAACCGTGAACGTCCACAAGATGATCACCTCGGGCACGCTCGAAGAACGAATCGACCAGATGATCGAACAGAAGACGGATCTTGCTCGCCGGATCATCGGTGCCGGCGAGTCCTGGCTGACCGAACTGAGTTCGAACCAGTTGCGCGACGTGCTCGCCCTCCGCGAGACCGGAGTCGAGGAGGATGAATCGTGATCACCAGCCGCGACGAAGGATTCCGACGCCGGGACGACACGCCTCGAAAGGTCCGAAACGGCATTCGCCTCCGTTCCAAGGACGAGGAGATCGTCTTCAACTGGCCGGCAGGCCCCTGGTTGGAGAACGTGCTCTCCGGCTTCGACGACGCCGCACGAATGGAGGGACTCGAGTTCGCTCGCAAAGGGCAGACCATTCTGCTCAACGTGGAGCCCGCTCGAATCACCGCGACCGTGCAGGACGTGGCGGCGCGACCACACGAACTTCGAATCGAGTTCGATCCGATCAGTCGTGACGACTGGGATCAGATCGTCAACTCGATGGCCCGGGAAGCCCGATACACCGCCAAACTCGTCTCCGGCGAAGTGTCGCCGGAAATCGCCGAACCATTCGCGGCGGCCGGCGTCACCCTGCTGCCCGAACCTGAGCAGATTCGATTCGCCTGCAACTGCGGCCAGTCGAAATGCCGGCATGCGGTCACCGCCGCGTACCTGATGGCCGAACGGATGGACGGGGATCCACTCTTGATCCTCACGCTCCGCGGACTCTTCGGCCCACGATTCCTTGAACGACTTCAGGAAGCGCGATTGCTGGCCACCAGCGGTGTGAGTCGGGCGCATCCGATTCCGGGAGCCGCCGCCTCGGTGCGCGGGCTCCCCGCGATGGAAGAATCGCTCGAGACCTTCTGGAGTCCCGGCCCCGGACTTGACGCGTTCAAACGCGAACGCCGGATCGAGCACGCTCCGCAAGCGCTGCTCCGACGACTGGGAAATGCGCCGCTGGACGGTCGCTTCCCGCTCGTCGGCCTTCTGGCAAGCATCTACGACTCGGTCGCCGGCGCCGCCCGCGCCCGACTCTCCGAGCTTGATGACGTCGCGATGGCGGCGGCACCTCCGCCACCGGACACCGACAATCCAGACTCCGACGAGACGGATTGAAACAAACCGAACCTGCCGCCGAAGCGTGATTCTCGCCCCGAATCGCGGCTTCTCCGACGTGGCTTGCAAGGTCATGGTTCAATTCAGCCATGAACGTCCTCTGGATGATCAGCCGGCTCGAACGAACTCCCGACTCGATCGCGGTGCTCCTCGCCGACCTGAGTCCGGATGATGCTCGCTGGCGTCCCTCCGAATCAGACTGGTCGCTCCTCGAAATCATCTGCCATCTCGTCGACGAGGATCTCGATGACTTCGGTACGCGACTGCGAATGACGCTCGAAGCCCCGGACGCGGACTGGCCGGAAATCGACCCGGCCGCCGCGGCGAAAGATCGCGAGTATCGATCACGCGATCTTCCGACCATGCTCCGGGAATTCAGAGCCGTTCGGCGCACCGAAGTGAACTGGCTTCGAACCGTGATCGACGACGACTTCGACGTCGAGAAGACGCACGCGACGTTCGGGAGCATTCGAGCCGGTGACATCCTCGCCGCCTGGGCTGCGCATGACGCGCTCCACCTCCGCCAGATCGCACGACGACTCCACGAGTTGACCGAGGCAAAGGCCGAACGATTCGACATCGGATACGCCGGCGACTGGTGACGTCCCGGAAGATCGGCGATCAATCCGATTTCGGCGCAGAGGGGACGGTGGAAATGGGCGTGGGCATCGGGGCATTCACCCCGCGCCGCCATTCCGCAAGTCTCGCCACCATCGCATCGCGACGCTCGGGCTCGGCCCCGCTCCGGTCGACCAGTTCTCCGGGGTCCGTCTCGAGGTCGAAGAGTTCCACTTCCCCATCTTCAAACCACTCGATGAGTTTCCATCGCCCTTCGCGGATCGAACCGCACGGCGTGATCCGAAACGGCCGCCCCGGATCGTGACTCTCGACATCACGACCCTCGAGGTAGGCAGGAAAATGCCAGAACAATGCGCCACGATCCAGAGGCCCCCCGTGGAGAGCCGGAACCAGCGACACGGCATCGATCGGCCGGTCGACCGGCATCTCGACTCCGGCGAGTTCGACCAGCGTCGGGTGGACGTCGAAGAGCTGCACCGGCGTCTCCACGTCACCTGCGGGAAGGCCGGGAGCTCGAATGAACAGCGGAGTCCGGACTCCACCCTCATAGAGCATCCCCTTCCCGCCTCTCCATGGTGACATGTCGGTGACCGGTTGAAGGCCGCCGTTGTCACTCGCGAAGCACACCACCGTGCGTTCCGTATCGACGGCGGCCAGAACGGAACCCACGGCCCGGTCGGTCGCCTCGACCATGACCGCATAGCGTGCCGACCGATCGGACATCTGCGGATGCCGGGCTTTCATCGCCGCCACCGATTCAGCGTTCGCCTGGATCGGCGTGTGAACCGCATACGGCGCGTACATCACGAACCAGGGGCGCCCATCGTCCTGAGAAGCCGTCTCGAACGACTCGATCATCCTCACGGTCTCGGAAGCGAGCCGATCGACCAGGTACTCGCCCTTCGGCCCGTCCTCCAGATCAGCATTTCGGTATGGCGGGAAATACGACTTGGGATGGCCGGCCTTGTTGCCTGCGATATTGCGATCGAAGCCCTGCGTCTTCGGATCGTCACTCACATGCCATTTCCCGATGAAGCCGGTTCGATAGCCGGCGGCGCCCAACGTCTCCGCGATCGTCTTTTCGTCTTCACCGATTCGGAAACCGTTCCTGGGCGCCTTCACTCGTCGATCAGCGGCCTTTCCTCGATCCGCGTTTCCGACGGTGTGAACACCAGTCCGGCTTCCGTGTCGAGCCGTGACCAGCGCCGCGCGACTCGGTGAACAGTTGGGACCGTTGCATCCGGCATGCGTGAAGCGAATGCTGCCCGCCCGAAGCGCGTCGATGTTCGGCGTCTGATGCGTTGCGTGACCTTCGCCCGACAGATCCCGGCATCCCAGATCGTCGACCAGGATCAGCAGGATGTCGGGGCGGTCCGCAAGCACGTCCCCGCCCGGAGAAGAGACCCGAGGATCATCTTCTCCGAGGGCCCAGGCCATGGAAGACACCATGGCCATGAGGAGAAGAGCGCAGAAGAGACTTGCCTTGATCATGCCGTTCACTCCCGCATCTCGTCCATCCGCATGGGCATCGCATCAATGAATGGGAAGATCGCCGATGGGTCGACGATCTCACGGTAACGATCCTTCACGCCGCCATCCTTGCCGACGAGAACCGCTTCGAATTCGACATCGCCAAGCACATCGCCAAGATCGTACCGACGGCGAAATGCGGCGGCCTCTCCCGCAGAGAGCGGCTTCCAACCCGACCGAGCCGCCGAGGGGTCGTCGATGACCCAGCCCTCTTCGCCCGCGAGCATGATCAGCAGAAGATTCCGATCAAGCCACTCCTCACTCGCCTCGGTGACCATCGCCCGCTGCCGGTCGAACCGAACATCGTCCGATTCCACGGCGACCACGAGCAGCCGATGCTTCCATCGCCAGTCGGCGGCCATGCTCCGGACCTGTGACATCTCCGCCTCGGTCGCTCCGGAATCTCGCATGCGTGTCTCCATCCCGTCACATCCTGGCGCTGCGAACGATACGGCGAACGCCAACGGAACCAACCAACTCGTCCTCCAACTCACGACGGCGGTCATGGTGATTCTTCATCAAGCCGCTTCATCAGATCGTCGACCGCGGCCTTCAATTGCGCATCGACTCCGGCGACCTCGTCTTCCGGCGTCTGCGGCACCACGATGTCGGGAATGGCGCCGTTGTTGTCCATGTCCTCACCACTCTCCAGATACCACCCACGGAAGGGAAGTCGTACCGAAGTGCCATCGATCAACGAGGTTCCACCAGTGGAAATGACGCTTCCATGGGTTCGTTGCCCGACCAGCGTGCCACGCTCGAAGGTCTTGAAGGCATGAGAGATGATCTCCGCGTTTGAATAGCTCTTCTCGTTGCAGAGCATGTTCATCGGAAGCATGAATCGCTGGATGTAGAGCCGATCCTGGGGATAGGTGCCGGTGATCGATGGATCCGCACCCCGCGGAACGGTGTAGGCATGCGGCCGGGCCATGATCGAAGTGAGCAGTCGATCCGTCGTCCAACCGCCGCCGTTGTCACGAACGTCGACGATGAGCCCGTCCCGGCCTTCCGCCGCAGCGAAGATGTCCCGCTCGAACTCGTCGAGAGACGGCTGGTTCATTCCTCGGATGTGGGCGTATCCGAGCCGACCATCGGACCATTCATCGACCAGCGCCGAACGACGACGCTGGGTCGCTCGATACACCAGACCGCGAACGGCACTGTTCGAGATCGGAGTGAGGAGCAGGTCGAGTTCAACAGGTTCCTGCGTCACCGCGTCCTCCGATGCCGGCTCGGTGCGGAGCACGGTGACGATGACCTCGGAGCCGCTCTTTCCACGCAGGCGGCCACCGACGGTGTCCGGAGGGGTCGCTTCGAGATCGAGGGGTTCGAGGTCGATCGCGGTGATCACGTCACCGACCTGCAAGGGCATCTCGGTCTCCACCGCCGGTGAACCTTCGACGATCCCGGTGACTCGATACCCGTTCTCCGCCACTTCGAGTCCGACGCCGAGACGTCCGATCGACTGTGACAACGGCATCGTCTCCGCCCGGGCTCGGATTCCCATGTGAGATGCGCTGAGTTCACCGATGAGCCGGTTGGCCACCCAGTTGAACTCGTCAGCGGTCTTCGCCTTCCGGGCGAGTTCGTGATATCGATCGGTCAACGCGGGCCAGTCCAGCCCCTTCATCTCCGGGTCGTAGAAGATCGCACCGATGATCCCGGCCGCTTCGAGGAATTTCTCGCTGGACTGGGCCTCGAGATCGAGTCGAATGCGCATCTTGATCGGGTACGAAGTCACCTTGCCGCTTCCGACGTCGATGGTCTTGGCCGATCCTGAACTGACGGCGACCAGTCGCCCGCCGTCTTCGGAGAGACCCATCATCGAGACCGAATCGCCGAGCCGCTTTCGGCCCGTCCCGTTCCACTTGACCGTATAGAGCCCGGAGACTCCGGGCGCCGACGTGCTGCTGCTGAAGAGCACGGCGTTTCCAGGGGAGAGCATCGTGAGCCGACTCTCGTTCCCCGGAAGACTCGTCAACTTCCGTAGTCGCAGATACGCCGTCTCGAGATCTTCGGTCGTGAACGGCGGAACATCGACCTCTTCCTCCGATCCTTCTCCGTCGGCGACCTTTTCCGACGCGTCCGGATCGGGTTCCGCTTCGGCGTCCGCGACCGCGGCCGCCGCAGCGGCGGCCAGGGCCTTCCGCACCTTGTTCGGATCAAGCGGCTTCCGCTTCTTGGCCGCCTTGCCCGCGTCTTCG
>NHBO02000004.1 GCA_002167845.2 Phycisphaera sp. TMED9
AGTCGGCACCCCAGTCGGCACCCCAGTCGGCACCCCAGTCGGCACCCCAGTCGGCACCCAAGCCGGCTCACGACGCCGGGAATTCCAGGAAAAAACCAGCGCCCGCGGTTTCCGATCCCCGGAGCGTCGAAACGAAGTCGGTCGACTCGGTGGAGGCCGAACAGGGGGCCTGGGCCACCCTCTGCGCCGCGGCGGAGACTCCGAAGCAACGAGCGATGCTCGAGGACTTCGAGTTCGATCGAATGGAGGGAGGACGTCTTCGTCTCCGCAAGCGAGCGGACGCGTCCCCGAGCGCCGGGTGGACGATGCAGAAACCCCAGGGCCTCGCTGATCTGGCCTCGTCGGCTTTCGGGCGTCGAATCGAGATCGAATTCGTTGAGAACGCGGCGCCCACCAAGCAGGCTTCAGACGAGGTCGCGGCGGATGTGAACGATCATCCGTTGGTGCAGGAGGCAATGGATCTGTTCGGCGCCCACGTGGTCCAGGTACGTCGGACCGAGCAACCCGTCAAAGAGGGCGATTCCGCCACAACACCGGAGAATCAAGGCTGATGTTTGATGCACTCAAGGGAATGGCCGGCCTCGGCGGGCTGATGAAGGATCTTCCGCGGATTCGCGCACGGTTGGAGCAGGCCAAGGCCGAACTCGCCGAGATGACGGTGCAAGCCGAAGTCGGCGGGGGCGCGGTCAAGGTCGTGGCGGACGGGCGAATGCGCATCCGTTCGGTCAAGGTCGATCCGGCGATGCTCTCTTCGCTCGTCGATGATGAGGAGGGAGCCGATCAGAGCATGGCGGAATCGCTCATCACCGAAGCCGTCAACGCCGCCCTTGAACGGGCTCAGGAGATGATCGGAGACCACCTCAAGGCCGCGGCCGCCGAGCTCGGTCTTCCGCTCCCCGCCGGTGGAATCGCCGGTCTGCTCTGAGTTCTCCAGAGTCACAGGCACGCGGCCGCCGCGTGCTCAGAAAGTAGAGGCTTCGCTCATGGCCGCCTATCCCGAAAGCGTTTCCAATCTGATCGAGGAATTCGCCCGACTGCCCGGGATCGGCCGTCGAAGCGCCGAACGCCTGGCGTTCTTCGTGCTCAAGAGCAGCCGGGAGGACGCGCTTGGTCTCGCTCGATCCATCACGCAGGTGAAGGATTCGGTGAAGCATTGTTCGATCTGCTGGAATCTGGCGGACGTCGATCCCTGCCCGATCTGCAGCGACGTCGAACGAGATGCTTCGGTGGTGTTGGTGGTCGAACAGCCGCGAGATCTGATCAGTCTGGAGCAGACGGGGATGCACCGCGGGGTGTATCACGTGTTGCTCGGTCGGCTTGATCCGCTCGACGGCATCGGGCCCGACGGACTGACCGTCGAGGACCTGCTCGCTCGACTTCGAGATCCGGGACGAAACTCCAGAGGAGTCGCGGTTCGGGAGATCGTCCTCGGACTCAACCCCGACATGGAGGGGGACACCACGGCCCTGCATCTTGCGGAAGAGGCACGGCGGATGGGCATCTCGACGACCAGGCTCGCCCGTGGTCTCCCCTCGGGATCTCAGATCGAATACGCCAGTCGGGCGGTCTTGTCGGATGCCATCACCGAACGACGGCCGATCGAGTAGCGAGGGTGATCGGTCGCCAGCCCTACAAAGCGGCTTTTTCGCCCGATCGGGCCCCTTGAAGCTGAACGGCCGCCGGTGCCTGGTCGGCCAGATCGATTCACATCGCTCGGATCATTCAGAAGACGGAAAGGGCGGAGATCGCCGGGAGTTCTCGACCGGACGACGTTCCAGACCCCGGGGGCGATACCATGCTGAGGCACGGATCGAGACCAGGGATGGCCCGCGACGGTTGGGTGTCGATGGATCGACGCCCCGCGGAGCCCTCCGGCAGGATGCCGACGGAATGCGTCCCCATCCCGGGCGGCCCGTGCGATGAACGTGATGCGATTCGACACTCGACAGCAGATGGGGCTGGGCCAGCACATGAAGCTGGCCCCGAGGATGATCCAGTCGATGGAGATCCTCCAGTTGCCGCTCGCAGCGCTGCAGGAGCGGATCGAGCAGGAACTCGAGAAGAACGTCGCACTCGAACTCGTCGAACCCGGAGAGGGTGCTCCGCGCGAGGATGGCGGTGGCGTCGATCAGGCCGAGACCGAGCGGGAATTCGTCGCCGGTGAAGGCGCCGAAGATTTCAATCGTCTCGCCGATCTCGAGTCGCGATATCGCGAGGTCTGGGACGGAGACGATTACGGCGCCCGAAAGCCGTCGGCATCGGCCGGCGAGCGCGATCGCAAGATGGATGCCATGG
This sequence comes from Phycisphaera sp. TMED9, assembly GCA_002167845.2. Taxonomy (GTDB): domain Bacteria; phylum Planctomycetota; class Phycisphaerae; order Phycisphaerales; family SM1A02; genus UBA12014. The sequence goes on from NHBO02000004.1 coordinate 2,296, forward strand.
CGAACACCGCGGGGCGAGGCCTGAGTCTCGCCGCGCAGTTGGAAGAACAATGGCGGTTCATCGATGCGCCCGAAAACGAGGCTCGGGCCGGGCGCCGACTCATCGAATACGTCGACGACGACGGGCTTCTGGATACCGATCTCGACACGATTCTCGAACAGGGCCGGGAGATCGAGATCGAGAACTGGTCGATGGAACTTCTGGAGCGGACGCTCGATCGGCTGCAGCGGATTCTGGATCCTCCCGGCCTGATGGCGAGGACCAAACAGGAGTCTCTCCTGCTGCAGATCGATGCGATCGTCGAGCACGAGGGTGACGAGGACGGCGAGTGGACGGATGCCGCGGTCCTGATCGGCGAACATTTCGAAGATCTCATCGAGAACCGGTTGCCCAAGATCGCGAAGGATGCGGAGATGCCGCTCGACCGCGTTCAGACGGCCAAGGCGCTCATGCGGCGACTGACGCTCTGGCCCGGTCGAGAGTTGGTGAATGCTGATTCGTCCGTGGTGATTCCCGACGTGATGGTGGAGTACGAGCCCGAGTCCGACACCTATGTGGCGGCGCTGGCCGATGGCGTGGTGCCGCCGCTTCGGATCAACCCGCAGGTCGAAGGCATGAAGGCCGACAAGCATCTCGCCGAGCGTGATCGAGGATTCATCGATGAGGCCGTCCGGGATGCGACCTGGCTGATCGATGCGGTGAATCAACGCACGAACACGCTTCTTCGCGTGGTTCGGGTGGTGCTCGATCGCCAGCGTGAGTTCTTCGACCACGGTCCACAGTTCCTCAAACCGCTTCCGATGACCGAGGTCGCGGATCAACTGGGGGTGCATGTGGCGACGGTCAGCCGAGCGGTGAGCGAGAAGTGGATGCAGACACCGCGGGGGATGTATCCCCTTCGTCGTCTCTTCTCCGGAGGCCGCGAGTCCGAGGAGGGCGGCGACAAGAGCTGGGAGGCGATCAAGGCCATCCTGCAGGAAATCGTCGAGGCCGAGGACAAGGAGAAACCTCTGAGCGATCAGAAACTCGCCGACGCGCTCAAGGAGCGTGGAGTCGAGATCGCGCGTCGGACGGTGGTGAAATATCGCGAGCAGCTCGGGATACCGCCGGCCCGGCGTCGGAAGATTCACGGTTGAGCCGGTAACGAAGGGGTCGATTCGCGTCAGGACCGAGGTCGCCCTCTGATCTGTCCCGGGTCGGCGAAGAAACGTGTTGGAAACCCCTGACGAGAGTTACTTTAGAGATCATGCTGATGAGAACGCTGATGAATCGAAAGGCAGAAAGACCGATGGGAGCCCGTCACCTCGGGTGGACGATCGGTCTTCTTTCGCTTCTCGCCTCGAGCGCCGCGGCGGACGATCAGGAATACTCCACGGTTCGGGTCTGGGGTACGCCGTACTACGAACTTGAACCGTGTATTCAAGGTGATGCGGTGCAGCTCTCCATGGGGGTGCTCCATTCCGCGGTCGTACTGCAGGACGGTTCCGTTCAATGCTGGGGTCTCAATTACGCAGGGCAATGCGACGTGCCCGCCTGGATCGGCCCGGATGCGGATCAAGGTCAGATCCGCGCCGCCTGGATCAGTGCGGGAGAGGGCCATACCGCGGCCGTGCTCGAAGACGGATCGGTCCACTGCTGGGGCGAGAACGAATTCGGTGAATGCAACGTGCCTCCCCATGTGGGGACCCCCTCGAATCCGGCCCGTTGGGTCAGCGCTTCCATCATTCACACCACGGCCCTGATGATGGACGGTTCGGTGGTCTGCTGGGGAAAGGTGGATGCGAGTCAGTGTGCGCCACCCGGAGATGATGGAATTCCGGTACTGGGCATGGCGGTTGGTGATCGTCATTCGATCACCCGCCGAGTCGATGGATCGATTCAATGCTGGGGTGACGACTTCTACGGGCAGACCGAAGTTCCGGAGGGGGTCGGAACTCCGCGGAATCCTGCCGTCGACGTCGCGGCGGGACTCTTTCATTCCGTCGCGGTACTCGCCGACGGATCGGTCGCCTGCTGGGGCGACGACTCGGACGGGCAATGCACGATCCCGCCGGATGTCGGGACGCCGGACCACCCGGTGGTGGCGGTCGCGGCCGGACACGCCCACACCGTGGCACTGCTTGCCGATGGCGGGGTGGTCTGCTGGGGCTCGAATCTGGCGGGCCAATGCGATGTTCCGGACGACATCGGCGGCGATCGAAGGCAGGGGGGGCGGCCCGCGGTCGCGGTGTCGGCCTACGGGTTCGGTTCGGGAGCGAGGCATGCACCGAACTCGAGCTGTGTTGGAGATCTTGATCGCGACGGCATCGTCGACGGAGTGGATCTGGGGCGACTGCTGGAGGTTTGGAACAATCCGGACCCCTGCGAAGCGGATCTCGATGTCGATGGTGCGGTCGGTTCCGGGGATCTCGGGCTGCTTCTGGCGAACTGGGGGCCGTGCGGGTCGTGATCGGGCCCGCATCGAGGGGCGAGCGTGGCCCGGTGTGGCGACGCAACCGGTAAACTGCCACCCTCATGTCATACATCTGGCTCGATGGAAAACTCGTTCCGCGTGAAGAGGCCAAGGTCTCGGTCTTTGATCACGGTCTCCTCTACGGTGACGGCTGTTTCGAGGGCATTCGCGCCTACGGCGGTCGTATTCTCAAATTGAAGACCCACCTGGCTCGAATGTTCGAGTCGGCGTCGTTGATCCATCTGGCGCCGGCCTATGACCTGGAGCAGATCGAGGATGGGATTCGCGAGACGATGGACGCCAACGGAATCACGGACGGATACATCCGGCTCGTGTTCACCCGTGGGGTCGGCACGCTCGGGCTTCATCCGTTCCGATGTCCGACGCCCGGAACGTTCATCATCGCCGACAAGATCCAGTTGTATCCCGAGGAACTCTACGAGCAGGGCATGGCGGTCATCGTGGCGAAGCGGCCTCGAATCCCGATCGACTGCCTCGATCCGAGAATCAAGAGCCTCAACTACCTGAACAACATTCTCGCCAAGGTCGAAGCGATCGAGGCGGGGGTGCTCGAGGCGATCATGCTCAACACCGAGGGGACCGTCGCCGAATGCACCGGGGACAACATCTTCGCGGTCAAGGGCGACCGGATCTTCACGCCGGCCACGAGCACTGGAATCCTTCATGGAGTCACTCGTCGTTTCGTGATGAGGGAGATCGCCCCGGCGTGCGGTTTGAAGGTCGAGGAGGATGTCTTCGAACTCGACCAGTTGCTGAATGCGGACGAGGTCTTCCTGACGGGAACCGCGGCCGAAGTGATCGGGGTCTCCAAGATCGACGAGACGGTCATCGGCAATGGCAAGGTCGGGCCGGTCACGGCCAGGCTGATCGGGGAGTTCCGACGTCGGATCGAGGAGGGTGTTCCCGAGGATTGACTCTCCTTCGCGGCGCCGGATTGGTCTGGATCAAGGGGTTCGCATGAATTGTTCGAAGTGCGACTATCCACTCTGGAACCTTGCGCCCGGATCCTGTCCGGAGTGCGGCGAGTCGTTCGATCCCACTGGTCACGAGTTCGTGGTGGGGCGGGTGAGATTCTGCTGCCCCGAGTGCGATCAGACGTACTACGGCGATGGTGCGAACGGGCATCTGCAACCCCACGAATTCGATTGCGTGTCGTGCGGTCGGCACATCACTGAACGCGAGTGCGTGGTTCGGCCACTCGACGGCGAGGATGAGATCGCCTCGACGGTCGTGCCCTGGTATCAGGAGCACCTCGGCTTCTTCAGCAGGTTCTTTCGAACCTGCGGATGGGCGATGGTCCGACCGATCGAACTGGGCAAGGGAACGCCGCTCACTGCTTCCACCGCAGCGGCCGTCGGTTTCATGTCGCTCATCCAGTTGCTTGGCGTGGTGGTCGGGGGATTCCCATTGATGGTGTTGGTCATGGGGGTGCCGATGCTCGGCGGGGGTGGCGGCGGCGGGGCGATGGCGGCCGCGTTCCCCTTGCTGGTCGTGGCGAGCGTGGGTGTTCTCGGGACCGTGGCCTTTATCCTCCTGAATGCCTGCGTGGCACATCTCATCCTGGTCTTTACTGGCAGGCTGCAGCACGGGCTCGGACGGACCGTCACCCTCTGCTGTCTTGGATCCGGGTCCGGGATCATCGTGGCGATCCCATGTTTCGGTCCGTACTGCGGATCCTATGTGTCGGGCATCTGGGTGGTCGTGTCGACGATTCTGGTGCTGATCCACGGCCAACGGGTGAGTGGGTGGCGGGCAGGAATCGCCGTGCTCAGTCTTCCCTTCGCCGCCCTCGTCCTGGGGGTTGCGGCGATCCTGTTCGTGCAGCTGGCTGCCGTGAACACGCTCGCGCGGGCCCCGATGCCCCCGACGCCCAAGGTGCTCGCCCCAGCGGCGGCTCGTCCCGCGGTGGAACTCCAGGCGGAGGAAGTCGCCGCCGCGCTTCGAGACTTCACGGCGATCCCGTTTCAGAATTCACCCGATCTGTTCCTGGGCGAGGTCGACCGTCTGGTGCCCGGCCTGCTCCAGGCCGGCGGGCCGGTCACCATGCAGATCGACGGAAACGGATTCGTCGGTTGGTGGAACCGGGAGATGATGCTCCTTGCGGTGCCGGGCGTTGGAGGCATCTTGGTGACTCAGACCACCGATGCCCCCGAGGGGCGGCGTTTTCTGGTCATCGAGGTGCAAGGGATGATCGAGAGCACGAAGAAGGTCGACGAGGAGTCGCTTCATCTTGATCTGGTTCGCAGGCTTGACTCGTTCGGCGCTCGAGGCCTCGATCTCACCGAATCGATGATTCGCAATTGGTTCGATTCGTCCGAGAGTTGATCCGATCAAGCGCCCTTGATCGTGATGTCAACGATGGCGCTCGCATCACCGCTGGTGGTGCCGTAGTTCGATTCGCACCCGCCTCCCGTGTCTTCCGACTCGGTCTGCTGATGAAGTGACGGGGCGCGGTAGTCCGACCAATCTTCAACGGCGAGGTCAGGGCCGTCGGGCGCGAAGTGAGACTTCAGAACCTGATAGTCGTTGTTTCGTTGGGCCGGAACGAATCCGGCATCCCGAATCAATCGACAGATCATCGGTTCGTTCAGGCAGTGGGTGGTCCCGGCGGAGGAAACGACGTTCTCTTCCATCATCACCGAGCCCATGTCGTTCGCGCCGTAGCGGAGGCCGACCTGGCCGATGTGCGGTCCCATGGTCACCCAGCTCGAGCCGATCGACCAGATGTTGTCGAGGTACAGACGACTGAGGGCCTGCGTACGAAGATACGCGGTGGAACCGGCCAGTCGGAGTCTTCGGCCGAACTCGGGGTGGTCGTTCTTGCGACCGGATCCATCGAGTCGTGCGACCGCGTCTCCGGGGTATGGGTCGGCGAGATCGTCGCCGGGGCCGTGGCCCCATTCCTTCAATCGTCCCAGAGGCGTGTTGTCGGGTTGAAACGGCCAGGAGATGAATGTGTGATAGCGTCCGCCGCCGTCGTCGGCGAGCTCACG
>NHBO02000005.1 GCA_002167845.2 Phycisphaera sp. TMED9
AGCAGGACCAGCAGCAACAGGACCAGCAGCAACAGGACCAGCAGCAACAGGACCAGCAGCAACAGGACCAGCAGCAGCAGGACCAGCAGCAGCAGGACCAGCAGCAGCAGGACCAGCAGCAACAGGACCAGCAGCAGCAGGACCAGGAATCACAAGAGGCACAGGAATCACAAGAGGCACAGGAAGAACCATCCCCCGAGGAGAAAGATGCCTCCAAGTCATCCTCAGCGGATGGCGATCAGACTGCCGATGAATCAAGCGCGGCGGCCACGGAGGAATCCAAGGAACCCCGGATGACCAAGGAAGAAGCGGAGCGACTGCTGCAATCCGTTCGAGACAAGGAACGGCAACGGCGTCAGGAGAAGGCGAAGAAGGAAGCATCCGGCCCGCGAGCGCCGGTGAAGAAGGACTGGTGATGAAGATGCGCAGCGAGCATCCCCTGAACCCAAACACCGATATCAGCCGCCGAATGACGGCCTGGCTCCAGTGGTTGCCCGCGCTGATCGTCGGAGTCTTGCTTGCTTTGACTTCGTCCACCTCTGCCGCGGTCGCGGATGGTGATGCCGAGTTCCGATTCTCCAGCCGCGAAGTCTGGGTGGGCCAGCCCTTTCTGATCGAAGTTGATGTCGTGAACGCCGCGACCTGGGAAGACCCGGTCGTACCGAAGATCGACGGCGTGACGAGCGAAGTGATGCCGAGTGCCAGAGAGAGCACGTTCACCCAGATCATCAACGGCGTCGCCACCACGAGATCAACCCGGACGTTCGTGATTCGAATGATCGCGAACAAGAGCGGGATCATCGAAATTCCCAGCATCTCCGTCATCGTCGACGGCCGAAGAATCGAAAGCCGGACCTGGCGGGTGATCGCATCGAAGAGCGAAGTCGGCGACCTGCTGATCGTGGAGATCATCGGCACCCCTGCGAAAGCCTGGGTCGGCCAACCGGTGCAACTGACCCTGCAGATCTGGATCGAGCAGTTCGTCGATCGCGAACGAAACGTCCGACTCGATGAAGCGGACATGTGGGGGCTTCTCTCCGCTGCGGATTCTTCGTGGGGCGTCTTCAAGGAGCCGTTGGAGGAATTGAGTCGGAATCGCCGCCGTCCTTCCGGCCGGCGCGTGGAACGCGGGGACCGAACCTACTTTCTCTACGAGATCAAATACGTCGATCATCCGGTGCGGGCTGGAGCGATCGACCCCGGCGAAGTTCGCATCCTTCTGAGACAGCCCACCGGGCTCGTGGTTCAACGGGACATCTTCAATCGCCGCCAGGTCGCCGTGGAGGGATTCCGACCGGTCATCCAGACCGCCGAGATCCGTCCCATCGAAGTGCGACCGCTTCCCGAAGAAGGAAGACCCGCCACCTTCACCGGCGCCGTCGGACGATTCACGGTGCGAGCATCGGCCGAGCCGCGTGAAGTCTCGGTCGGCGATCCGATCACGCTCCGCTACGAAGTCATCGAAGATCCTGATGCCATTCCCGGCGATCTCGCCAATCTCCGACCGCCTCCGCTCCGAGATCTCGAGGCGCTCGCCGACTTCCGCGTGCCTGATGATCCGACCACGGGGGTCGTTGACGGACGAGCGAAGACCTTCACCGAAACGCTCCGACCCGAACGAGACGACATCACGGCGATACCCGCGATTCCATTCGTGAGCTTCGACCCCGAGACGGGACGCTACGTCACGGCCAGCAGCGAGCCGATTCGCATCACCGTCAAGGCGAGCGAACGACTCGATCTGGGCGCGGTGGTTCGAAACGAGGGCGAAAATGAAACGCCACTTCGCAGAACGACCTCACTGACCGCCACCACCGGTGGCCTGCGGGCGAATCTCCCGGTCACCGACGCCGTCATGGCGCATCACCGCATCGACGGCGATTGGACGACCATCGTGGCGTTGCTCGGCGGCCCCACCGTGTTTCTCGTGGGACTCGTCGCCATCCGTCGACGTGAATTCCGCGCCGCCAATCCCGAACACGGCCGCGCCACCGGCGCTCGTCGACGAGCGATCCGAACCCTCGATGAAGAGGGCACGATGGCCGATCGCGTTCATGACGCGATCTGCGGGCTGATCGCCGCCCGGCTCCACCTTCCCGACGGCACGCTCACGGCACAGGAAGCGGATCGGGCGGTGGCGGCGGCCGGACTGGCCGAAGACCGGCGAGAAGAACTTCGAACGGTGCTCCGGGCCGCCGAGGCCGGGCGATATGCGCCGGCGTCGGCGGATCAGGACGAACTTCGAAGCCGAGCCGAAGCCTTGTTACCCGAGCTCGATCGACTCCGGCCGAACTCGAAGACGAAGGGAGGAGAAGCATGACCGGCGAACCCGAACGATCGATCCTGCGATTCTTCCGGAGCGGGTTCCTGCTCCTGCTTCTGCAATGCGTGGTCCTGAACTCGGTGACCACGGCCTGGTCCGCCGGCATGGAGGACTCCTCCCCCAGCTCCGCGGACCGACTCGCGATCGCCAGGTCGGCGGAGGAGTCCTACCGTCGAGGACTTGAACTCGTCGGTGGTTCGACCGAAGCCCTCGCCGCCTTTCGGAGCAGTGCCGAGGGATGGCGACGGCTGATCGCGGCCGGAGGGAACGACTCCGCGGCATGGTTCAATCTGGGGAACGCCGAATTGCGATCGGGCGAGCTCGGCGAAGCCATCGCCGCGTATCGTCGCGCCGAGAGACTCGATCCGATCGATGACGACATCGCTGCGAATCTCGCGGAAGCGAGGCGACGGGTCGCTCGTCCCATCGAGGCCGACGCGACGGATCTCACCTTCGCCAATCTCAATCGTTGGTGGAACGCGATCTCCGAGCCGACCCGACTCCGAACCGCCACCATCGCATGGACCGCCTTCTGGCTTCTTCTCCTGTGGCGACGACGTCGTCCGATCGAGGGGCGAGAATCGGAACGTGAAGCCACGACGGTGATCTGGCGTTCGATCCTGATCGTCTCGATCGCCACGGCCACCCTCTCCGGGGGAACCATCGTCGTCGATCGACTCCTCCCGGACGGTGGAACCGCCGGCGTTCTCACCAGCGCGGACGTCGAACTCCGAACCGGAAACGGCCTGAGTTTCGAAACCGCCATCGACGAGCCACTCGCCGAGGGCGTTGAATTCGGAATTCTCGAACGTCGCCCCGGATGGTGGCGAATCCGACTTCCAGACGGTACGAGCGGCTGGATCGAATCCACGAATGGAGCGTCGGTCTGATCAGGCCGGAAAGCTCGACCATCGATGACGCGAACAAGAAACGACCGCCGGGCCCGAATGGGGCTCGGCGGTCGTTGTCAGCGGAGAGGGTGGGATTCGAACCCACGATGACCCGGAGGCCATACTAGTTTTCGAGACTAGCGCATTCAACCGCTCTGCCACCTCTCCAGTCCATCGGAAACGTCGTCCGTGGGCCGGAATTGTACCGGGATGGACCGATGGATGGAACCACTTCACGATCTTGAACCAGTCGATCGGGATCAGAGGCAGGCGAACCGGGTCGATGGCTGATCAGCCGGTCCAGTCGACCAGGAGAATCCCGAGATCGATGCCGTTGGTCGTACCGTCCCCGTTGAAATCAGTCGGGCCGGGTTGGCCCCATCCCACGAGGAAGAGGCCCAGATCCTCGCCGTTGACCAACCCGTCACCGTTCAGGTCGCCGGGGAGATCGGCTGCCTCGCAGGCATCCGCGACGCCGTTGCCGTCGAGGTCTTCACAGGTGGTTCCGATGCCCTTCCAGTCCGCTCCCGCCGCGATGGCATCCGCCTCGGTCAACACCAGGCAGAAGCCATTGCCGAAACACGCCGCGCCCATCGGCTCTGGACAATCCGTGCTCGCGCAGTCGGTCCCATCACCCTGGAAGACGCCGCCCAACGCCGCGCACTCTTCTGGAGTGATGATCCCCGAACACGTTCCATCGGGAAGGCAACACGCCCCTTGCGGGAAGCAGACATGGGAGTCACAAGTCTCACCGGCCGGGCCGGGGATCCCCTGTACCGCCATGCAGTCCGCGCCCGTGAGCTGAACACAACCTCCGGTGCTGGGGAAGCAGCATGGAACGGTTTCTTCACAATTCACGCTTCCACAATCGACGCCGACGCCTTGAAAGACACCTCCGGCATCAAGACAGGTCAGTTCGTCGAGGGTCGAGCACGTTCCACCGATACAGCACGCTCCCAGCGAGTCACACCCGCTCGGCGACCAGGTGAATCGCTGGACCCAGTCGCCGGACGGACGACAGACGACGGGAAGATCCGAAAATCGCTTCCATCCGGCGGGGCATCCGAAGATTCCGCAGTCCTCGACGTAGATCCAGTTTCCGTTGGAAGACTGCAATCCGTCGACGTCGGTACAGGGGAATGCATTGAACAGCGGGTCGGGTGGCGTGATGCACTGATTCGACGCGGGCTGGTGGTGCGCCATGATCTCGATTCCCACCGTCACGACATGACTTCCGTTGTCCGGAATCCAGATCTGATCGGGATCATCCGGATCAACGAGAAACTGCAGATGAAGACCGGTGGTGCCGGGAGGCATCACGATGTGTGGAAGCAGATCACCATCGGATGCGATGCTGAACTCGAGGGTTCCGGTGTCGGGGTAACCGGACCAGGCGTGGATCGCGTACTCGGTGGTCGTCGAGACGGCGGCATTGCTGGTCGCGAACATCGCCTCAAGGAGGTCGAGACGAATCGGAAAGGCATCGGCCGGAATCTGAAAGCTGGTCGCGGCGATCTCTCGCTCGATGAATCCGCCCTGGGCCACGTACTGGCCCGCTCCGAAATCACTGGTGGTGTGCGCCACCACGACCGGATCGCATCCTCCGGCGATACCACCGCCGGACGCATCGCTCCGATCCAGCACCACTCGTTGTTGATGGACGCCTCGCATCCGAACGTCGAGCGGGGAAGGTGGCCCGGCCAGAACCGGCGAAGTCATGCCGAGGAGCAGCGTGGAGGAAAGAAGGATCGACAGTCTGCGATGCATGGCTGATCTCCGCATGAACATGCCCGGGACGATTCAACGAATCTCGTTCCAGAGAACGCAGGCCCGTCGGGAGCCGGAAGAAGACCGGTCTCCTGCTGGTGGGACAAGCCGGAACTCCCCAGAGACTACCCCCGGACTCCAGTGACACCAGTGTTACTTCGTTCTTAGGTCCGAAAACGGGGTTCTTTCGGTTCCAAAACGGCTCGAAATCAGCCGAGAACCTCGGCGATCGCGGCAAGGAGCATCTCGGGCTCGGGAAGTCGCCCTGCTCCGGAACGGCGACATGCCTGCCAGCCGACGCCTGGTTCGATCACCCGATATCCGTCGGACTTCACCAGCTCGAGATTTCGCCCGGTCGCCGGTTGCCCCCACATCTCGGTGTTCATGCTCGGAGCCAGTAGAACCGGGGTCACGTTTCGATCGATCGCGGAGAGCACCGCAGTCACCGCATCATCCGCGAACCCTCCCGCGATTCGAGCGAGGCTGTTCATCGTGCACGGCGCCACCAGCGCCACATCGAGATCGGCGGCCAGCCGAACATGCTGTGGGTCCGCGGCCTCGAACTGATCCCATTGACTCGTGAACACCGACCGCCCACTCAAGGCCTGAAAGGTCAGAGGTGTGACGAATCGCGTCGCCGACTCGGTCATGGCGACCGTGACTTCCGCCCCGGACTGCGCGAGCGCCGAGACGACCGAAGCGACCTTGTAGGCGGCGATTCCTCCGCAGACTCCGATGAGAATGCGACGTCCCTCGAAGGCCTTGCGGTCCACGAGTGATTCCGAAGTGGGGTTTTCCTGCGATGAATCCGACACGCATCGCTCCGAGCCCGAAGCCGATTCGACGACGTCGGACGATCAGGCTTCCGGCTGGTTCGGATCTTCGATCGTGATCTTGTCCTGCATGATCTCTTCGATCACCACTTCAAGATCGGACATTCCGTCCCGCTCGACGAGGGGACGGGAACCGTCGATCAACTCAGCGATCCGCTTCTGAATGAGGGCGGTCAGGCGGAACCGGCCGCCGACCTTGTTGACGATCTCGTCGCTCTTGAGGGCTTCGATCATGGAAATGGGACCTCTTGGGTGACTGTGGCAGAAACACGGCCGAACCGGTCATGATACCCGATCCTGCCCCTCTGAGGCCAATCAGAACGCCAGATCCCGCTGCGGGGCTTGACCTTGGCTGGGAAATGGTTAGTGTCGCGGGATTCGGACCGGATTCCGGCCCTTGCCAGGAGACCGCGGCCGCATGGCCACCCGACTCTGGAACCTCGTTCTTGGCACCGCCACCCGCCTCGGCTTCAGCCGCGAATGGTGGATGTTGGTCGTTGCAGCCGGCGTGGGCCTCTTCATGGGGGTCGCGGGCTACCTGTTCATCAAGCCGATTCAGATGCTGGAGCATCAGGCCGAGGTCTTCGGCATGGAATCCCCTTCCCTGCTCCTCTGGCTGCTCCCGGTGATTCCCGTGATCGGCGCCATCCTCACCGGCGTGCTCGCCTGGCTGCTTCCCAGCGAATTCAACGGACATGGTGTCTCCAACGTCATCTTCGGCGTGACCAGACGGCAATCCCGACTTCGACTTCGCCTGCTGGCCCGCCAGTGGATCGGCTCGACGCTCACCATCGGAAGTGGCGGATCCGCCGGTCCCGAGGGCCCGATCGTGACCATCGGCGCCGTGGTCGGATCGAATCTCGCACGACTGCTTCGCCTCGATGCCAAGAGCGGCACGACCCTGCTGGGATGTGGTGCCGCCGCCGGACTGGCATCGGTGTTCAACGCCCCCATCGCCGGCATCTTCTTCGTGCTTGAGGTCCTCCTTCGTGATTTTTCGCTGCGAACCTTCACGCCGATCGTCGTCGCGTCGGTGCTCGCGGCCGCGACCACACAGACGATCATCGGCTCCAACGAGCCACTCTTCGGTGTCGGCCCGAGTTTCTTCGCGGACAATCCGATCCCGTTCACCATCGGCATGACGCCCGCCTTCGTGGTCTTCGGCGTGGTGTGCGGACTGGTCGCGGTCTCCTTCATCCGAACGATGCAGTGGAGCGAACGATGCTTCTCGAAGATCCCGGTCCCGGGGATCATCCGTCCGGGAATCGGCGCCCTCCTGCTTGGCCTTCTCGGTGTCGGCTACATGCTCATGGTCGCCCCGTGGGCCATGTCCGGCGACGCGGATCCGGTACCCCCGTTCCTCGGGAACGGATACATGGTGATCTTCCGACTTCTGGAGACCGAGTCGTACTCGGACGTCGCGGGTTCCATGCTCGCCAACGGGCCCTGGATCCTGATCGGCGTGCTCCTGCTCTGGGCCGTCCTGAAGATCGTGTCCACGAGTCTGACCCTCGGTTCCGGTGGTGCCGGTGGCCTCTTCGCACCGGCACTGGTCGTCGGCGCGATCGTGGGAAGCCTCTTCGGGGTGCTGGTGGTTCAGACCGGTTGGTTCCCCAACGTCAATCCCGCCCACTTCGCCCTGGTCGGCATGGCCGCGATGGTGGCCGCCACGACCCACGCACCGATGACCGGGGTGATGCTCGTCTACGAGATCACCCAGACCTACAGCCTGATCGTGCCATTGATGCTCTGTGCGGTACTCAGCGTCATCGTGGGACGCCTTCTCTACCGCGAGAGCGTCTACACCGCGGAGCTCGCCGCGGCGGGGATCCGCGTCGGCAGCACCTCCGACCTGACCCTGCTTCGACAACTCACGGTCCGCGACGTGCCGCTGATGCCACCGGTCACCGTCCGACCCAATGACAGCGGGCAACGACTCCTGGAACTGAGCGAGCGATTCGCGGTCAGCGACTTCGTGGTCGTCGACGAAAAGGACAACTACCTCGGAATGGTCACCGGTACGGATCTGCAGGCGGCCTTGGTCTTCCGTGAAGCGATTCCACTCCTGCAGGTCAACGAGATCGAACGAACCGACCTCCCGAGCGTCGTCCTCGACGACACGCTCGATGTGGCGCTTGACCGGTTCAGCGAACACGACGCGGCCTCGCTCGCGGTGCTCAGCAACACCGGCGACGGTCGGGTCATCGGAGTTCTGACCCGCACTCGACTGATGCGTGAGTATCAGCATGCACTGGCGGAATCGTGACTCGATGACCCCTCCTCGATTCACCTTCGGATCGAATGATCGTTTGAAAGGCCGCCGTGCCTTCGCTGCGGTTCATGGAGCCAGGACTCGTCGCGAATCAGGCCCGTTGCTGGTCTACGCGCTTCCCAATGACGTCGATCACCTCCGCCTTGGAATCTCGATCGGAAAGCGATGCGGCAACGCCGTCCGACGAAACCGGCTCAAGCGGCTGATCCGAGAAGCATTCCGACTCAATCGGGCGGACTGGCCGGGCGGATACGATCTGATGGTGGTGATCCGTCCCCACGACGAACTCACGGTCACCGACTACGCCAGCCATCTCGAAGACACCATCGGCCGACTGGACCAGCAATGGCGGAAACGAACCCAGAAGACATCGGAATCAAGCGAAGATCCCCCGCCGCCGGATTCCTGATCTTCCTTTTCCGGATCTACCAGCGCATCGGCTCACCCTTCGTGGGCGGCCACTGTCGGTTCGAACCAAGTTGTTCGAACTACGCCATCGAGGCGGTGACCCGGCATGGGGCGTTCCGCGGCGGCTGGATGGCCACGCGGCGGATCTTCCGTTGCCGCCCCGGCGGCGGAAGCGGGCTCGACGAAGTTCCAGAAGATTGAATCGACACCGAGGATCGCCGTCGGGATCACGCGGGCGGCATGGACTCGACGGGATTGCGAAGGCGACCCAGGCCTTCGATCTCGATCTCCACGACGTCCCCCGCCTCGAGAAATCGCGGCGGCGACATGCCCGCGCCGACGCCGGCCGGCGTTCCGGTGAGCAACAGCGTCCCCTCCAGCAACGTCGTGCCTCGGGTCAACTCCACCAGGAGTTCCGCGATCGTGAAGAGCATGGCCGATGTGTTCGACGACTGGACCACGTCGCCGTTGAGCCGAGTCTCGATGGCCAGGGCGTGAGGGTCGGCGACGTCGCTGGCGGGCAACGCCGGACCGACCGGGCAGAAGGTGTCGAAACTCTTTCCGCGACAGAACTGACCGCCGGACCCCTCCTTCTGCCACCATCTGGCCGTGACGTCGTTGGCGATGCGATAGTGGGACACGCAGTCCATCGCCTCCTCGACCCCGAGGTCGCGGACATCTCTCCCGACCACGACGCCGAGCTCCGCTTCCCAATCCACTTGCGGACGCGGGAATCGACAGACCTCCGGGATGACGATCGATTCGCCATCCCCGATCACCGATGCGGGATTCTTCATGAAGACCATGGGGCGTTCCGGACGCTCGTTCCCGAGCTCTGCCGCATGATCAGCGTAGTTTCGCCCGATGCACCAGATCGCTGGAAAGCGGCCCGACGAACTCATGTCACTTCCGCTCCGCCGTCGTGCCGGTGGGCCCGCGACGCGCCGCCTCGGCCGCGGCCGCCGTCGCCTGCGCCTGACGATATGCGGCCATTCCGGGAGGTTCGGGAAGCGCTCGCTCGAAGGGCACGGCACCAGCCAGCCCGCTCTGATCGAACTCCATCTTCAATTCCTCGCGGACTCCGTCGTACGCCATCCGCTTCTGCTCGTCTCCGGCGCGGGCGTAGATGGTGAGGCGATCGATCAACGGAAGCGCCCGATCGAGCAGGACGATTCGGAAGACGTCTCGAACGCTCGACTGAAGATCGCCGAGAAGGTCCGCCATCCGGGCTTCACCGAACCTGCTGATGAAGTCGTTGGTGTCGTTCTGCTGGAAGTAGAGGGTGAGATCACCGGCAAAGGTGATCGCCTCTTCGAGAATCTCGGGGCGATTGAGCAAGAGCCCCTCTCGGAAGCCGCGGCGGAGGGCGGAGTAGACGTCGCTGCGAGCGACCTCGGGCTGCATCTCGTATTCACCGACCGACTGCTCCTTCACGAAGATGTCGATCGGCGCCTTGTACGCCATGTTGGGGATCACGCCGCCCTCACCGTAGAGTTGATTCAGATAGGCGTAGATCTCTTCCGCATCTTCGTATTCACCCGCACGCCAGAGCTCGCGGATCGCCTGCTTCATGAAGTTCTCATGGAAGTTCGCGAAGGTGTCACCACCTCCACCACGGGAATTGAAGTGCTTCCCATAGACCTCGCGAAAATAGCGATCGATGGACTTGATCCAGCGAGAGTCATTGAGTCGGCCCGGGTTGTCGCCACTGAAAGGGTCGACGTTCAACAGACCGGATCGGGCCAGCGCCTGCATGGCCTGGAGCCAGATGCGGTCGTTGTTCATGACCTTGTACATCTCTTCCTGATCCTCGAATCGCTTGGATCCCCGCTCCGACCCGAGCTTCGCCCAGTAGAGGGCGTGAGCCTGCGGATGTCTCCAGTCGATGGGCCCGAGATCCCGGATGTACTCGTACATGATCTCCGGATCCATGTTGTACGACTCGCGGAGCACCTTCTTGCGAAGGAAGTTCACGAAGGTCCGAGCCTGGTCCTTCCGGGCCGGATCGCCGAGGATCCGATCGAAGGTCGCGTACACCGGATCATTCTTCGCGAAGGTCGCGTCGAGTCCGAGGATCTTCGCGTACGGAGAACCCTTCACGGCATTCCATTTTCCGATGTTGAGCATGAACTCCTGGTCGAGGTCGAGCCGGAACGTGGTCCCCGTCTTGTCCAGAGCTTCCGCGAGTTCATCCACCAGCGCCTGGGTCCCAGGCACCAGCAGGTCCGCTTCCTCGATCGACTCGGGCGCGTCCGCGATCTCCTTCATCCAGGAAGCTCGGTCTTCCGCTTCGAAGGGAGGCTTCCCAAGGAGGTAATGCCACTCCTTGGCATGCTCACGCTTGTAGTGAAGATGGCCGTCGTCCGAGACGCCATCCATCTTGTGCGCAAACCAGAAGGCCAGTTCCTTGTGGAGCACCACGTCGTTGGGGTTGTATCGGAGGCCCTCGTTCCGCACGAGGTTGATCCCGGCCTTGACCCAGTCCCACCGTTCCTCCGGGGTGTTCGTGAGGACCGAGACGTTGTAGGCCATGTTGTGACCGTGGAAACCCCAGACTTCGGCGAAGCGAGGCTGCAACTTGGTGATGAGGTCCGCATCGCTCATCACTTCGTAGAACTGCCCCTCCTCCTTCATCATGTTGACCTTGATCCACAGGTAGTCGACGATCAACCCGCGGAGCGCTCCGATCGCCGTACCGAGCGCCACGATCGGTGGCGCACCTTCGATGGAAGAATCGGTGTAACGAAGGGCATACCCGTCGATCTCGTCGAGCCGGCCGATCATCGAACGCGTCGAAGCCCCGTCTCGCCAGGAGATCTCGACCACGTCCTCCATCTCACCGCTCCAGTCGCGGGTTCCTGCGTCGAAAATGATGTCGACGGGACGGTCGCTCCCGGACGGAAGCACGGTCTCCATGGTGCGGATCATGCTGGTGAAGATCCGTTCGACCTCCACCTCGGCGCCAGGTGCGGGAAGACCCGTTTCGGGGTCGACCACGGTCACCAGCAGATGCTCCTGCCCAGCCTTCTCCACGATCGTCGGCAACAACCGTCCCGCGCCGAACACTGCGGCGACGGCGACGAGAAGGGCGATGATCTGGGTGATTCGGTCTCTGCTCATGGGACTTCGCGAATGACTGAAGGGAGAAATAGGACCGGAAGAGTACGCACGCCGGGTGGCCCCGGTTCATGACATCGGATCAGCCGTGACCGCTGTAGGTCGCGAGCTCCCGACGACGGAAGATGGCCCAACCCAGGCCCAGTACCAGACTCGACCAGAGGAATCCGATGACCAGGAGGTCTCTCAACACCCCGGACCAGGCGACCAGCCGGCCTTCGATGACCAGGGAGTTCGGACTCGCCCGCCCGAACGGCTCCAGAAGGAAGGCGACGGTCGAAGCGATCCAGGCGATGCCGACCTGCACGATCTGAATGGGAAGAATCGCATCGGCATCGGGCCGAAACATCGAAACACTGTTGGTGATGAACGAAGTCATCGATCCACCGATGAAGACGGTGAACGAAAGCAGCACCGCGATCGGAAAACTCAGGAAGGTGGCGGTCGAGACTCCGAGCATGGCGAGGAAGGCCAGTTTGGTCCAGTTGACGATCATCGCTCGGACGAAATTGCCTTCGAAGGTCGCCGCCTGCCAGAGCACTTCGACATCGGTGGGGTCGAAGAAAAGCGTGGCGCCGTTCGCGAAGAACCGTTCGGTGGCGTCGCTGGGCGTGAACGAGAATCCTCCGTTGAGAATCTGCAGCCGGAGCGTTCCGTCCTCATCGATCAGTCCCGCTGGAACCAGCAGGCGATGCCACTGTTCGGGCACGAATTCCTGACTGACCTGTTCGCCGAACGACGGGAAGCGAAAGATGATCGGATACCGATCCGTCGGTTCGGAGCGGCCGATGTGGAACTGATAACGAAGCGTGAGGTTCTTCCCTTGCTCCTTGGCCGGCCCGAGACCGCGGAACTCATACACCCTCGCGTCGTATTCCTTGCCCTCGTTGAAACCCCCGGGTGAGACGGCACGCTGCTTGTCGAGGTGTTCCTTGCGAAGCCTTCGGACGATCGATCGAATGGTGTCGGCGTAGGTTCGCTCCCCCGCATCGACCTCGCTGCGAATGATCGCGTCACCGTCGTACTCGGCCAGCGCCTTTTCACGCACTTCGTCTTCGGTGAGCCGGTCGAAGGTGGGCAGGACACCGACTCGAGCGGTCAGAACCTCGTCGTGAACCTCGATCGCCTGCTGGGGGTCATCGGCGCGGGTACTGAGATACTGGGTGAAGGTGAAGATCGAGATGCCACCGATGACCAGGAGGATCAGATTGAGCGACACCAGACCGACCCATTTTCCAAGCATGTACTCGAGACGCCCCATCGGCTTGGTCACGAGGTGCCAGATCTGACGATCCCGGACCTCGAAACTGACGGTGGCGCAGGCGAGCACCAGCGTCATGCAGGCCGCCAGCGTGTAGACGAGGCTCATCGAGTCGCTGAGGAAGTTCTGCAACTGATACCGCACCGGCTCGCCGGGATCGATCCACAGGGGAATCAACGGGAGCGTGACGAGCATCAACACGATGAACGCGAACGAGATCCGAAGTCGAACACTTTCACGAATCAGCGTGTTCGCCACCGCGGCGATGTTGACGATCATCGTGGGCCGACCATGCCGGCCCTGAGACGAGCGAGGAGACGCGATCCCCGAGAGAAGCAGCAGAAGCAGCCTGATCAAGAGCACGAAGGTGATGATCAGCAGGCCAATCCCAAGGATGGACACCACGACACCGCTGTATCCCTGCCTCCAGGGAACCGCCGCGATCGCCATGGTGCCCAGGATGGTCATGAACACGGGGACCGTGATCTCCGTCCAGACGACCATGAACAGCCAGACGAGGACCACCAACCCGGCCCAGACGATGAAATCCGGCCGATCGATGAGCAGGCTCGGCATCCAGGAAGGGATGGTCTCGGCGATGAAGAGCGCACCGAGCTGGGCGATCTGCATGAGACCGCCGGTCTCCTCGTCGAAGAACGCGGAGATGCCGGCCTTCACATCGGGACCACCGTAGACCTCGCCGTCGACTTCGATCTCGCCGGACTCCAGGAGCCGGTTGGCGATGGCGTTTCCCGCCAGAGCATCGGCCTCCCGAAGCACCGCGACCACGCCATCGAAACGGCTCCGGGCGTCGTTGGCCTGGCTCCAGATCGAACCGAAGACGATCGACGTCGCGATCAGCGCCAGTCCCGAGAGGACCAGTTTCGTCAACATCTTCTTCTGGAGGTCTTCCAGAATCCGCCAGATCTTCTTGATCACGGTCACCCGTTCGAACTCCGCGAGTTGTCCGAGTCGCCCAGAAGATCATCGATGATCGAATCATCATGCCCTTCAGGCTTCGAGGGGGCTTCCGTGGCGGGAGCCTTCGACTCGGGGGCTTCAGGTTTCGAGAGAAGGTCGTCGAGGACTTCGGTGTCCTGCTGGTCGTCCGAAGTCGTCTGGGAGCCGGCGCCCTCGCCGCCCTTCTCGACCGAGCGGACTTCCGCGGCCGGAGACGCTTCCTGAAGCGCATCGATCAGCGAGTCGCCTTCACCAGTGTCCACGACCTCGTCACGAGTGAGGAACGCCGCCGTCTCACCGCCCTGCAAAGCGCCGGAGGTGTCGGTGGCTTCCGATTGCGCCTGCTCGACGATGCCCATGAAGAGCTCCTCGAGACGCTGCCGAGGCTGTTCGATCGAATCGATTCCGACGCCTTGCTTCTGAAGCACCCCTTCGATCTGGTGCACGGCCTCGTCGTTCAATCGGGGCGTTCGGATGACGGTGTGGCTCGAGTCCGCCAGTAGATCTTCCGTCCGCCCTTCCCTTCGAATCTTGCCGCCGTACAGGATGACCATGCGATCACAGACGTCCTCGACGTCGGACAGCAGATGCGAACTCAGCAGAATGGTGGTTCCACGTCGCCCGAGTTCGAGCAACAGATCCTTCACCTGCCGGGTACCGATCGGATCGAGGCCCGAGGTCGGTTCATCGAGAATCAGCAACTCGGGATCGTTGATGAGGGCCTGGGCGAGCCCGAGGCGGCGACTCATGCCCTTGGAGTACTCACCGACCGCCCGCCGCTTCACCTGTGCGAGCCCGACCATGTCGAGCAGTTCATCGATTCGACGGTTCCGAGTCCGCCGATCGAGCCCGAAGATCCGCCCGTAGTAGTCGAGGGTCTCCCGAGCGTTGAGATATCGGTACAGATAGGACTCTTCCGGCAGGTACCCGATCCGCCCCTTGATGGCGACGTCCGACGGCTCTCGATTGAACACGCTCAGACGTCCCGACGACTTGTGAAGAAGCCCGAGGATCATCTTGATGGTCGTGCTCTTGCCGGAGCCGTTGGGCCCCAGAAGACCGAAGATCTCGTGCCGATGGATCTCGAAATCGACGCCGTCGACCGCTCTGGCCTTCGCACGCTTCCAGAAGTCGGTGAAGATCTTGGTCAGACCCACGGCTTCGACGATCGGCTCTCCAATCGACGGCCGCCCGGCCGAGTTCGTGTTCGCTGTCTGAGAATTCACCATCATTCGCCCGCTCCTTCACGGCCGTATCCGCCGGTGGCATCCTTGTTCAAGCGACGGCCCGCCTTGTCGATGTTGATCTGGCGGGAGCCGAGCTGCCACACGTTTCCGTCGATCCCGGTCTGCATCGCCTCTCGACGACGCCGCTCCGCGGACGCATCCCGACGTCTCGTCGTGATGTCCATCGAGCTCTTCATCCGAAGCGCCAAACCTCGGAGACCGGGAGGCGCGGAGATCATCTCCACCTCGGGTCCCGCGAGCACATCTCGATACGCATCGAGCCAGAGCTGCCGGACGAGCTGCTGAGGATTCTCTTCATAGGCCGGCACCAGACTCGCAAGCCTTCGAGCATCGTTCCCGATACCTGCTTCGATCATCGATCGGAAGGCACGTGCTTCGGTCATCGTCTTCGCGGCCTCGCCACCGACATCGTCGGCCTCGAACCTCGCTCCGATCCGCGTCAGCACCGCCTCCGCCTCGGTCTCGTTGCCACCGCTCAAGGCGGATTCATAGTCACCGATCAGGGAGATCAGATCCGCGAGGGCCGACGCACCGGCGGCGTCATCGAGAATGGTCGTGCTCTCACGACGAGCGACTTCCACCGCGATCTTGGCTCGCTCTCGAGCCCCCTGCACGCTCTGCACTCCACGGCGAACCGCCAGAGGAGGAATGCGATCGGTCACGGAGACCCCGACGAGTCGGATTCCACTCTCCAACGAGTTCAACGCTTCCTGGGCCCGTCGCCGAATCTCCAGAATCGCCTCGTCGCCCTCGATGAACTGGGGCAGCGTCATGGTCGCCGCGGTATGAATCGCGGCCTGCTCGAGCACGAGTTTGACGACCTCATCCCCCTGCTCCGGCGTGAACCGGACGAGGAAGGAGACGGCATCGTCGATGGAATATTCACCGGTCATCCGACAGTGGGCGAGATCCCCGCCCTCCAGGATGAGGGTTCCGTCACCGAGTCCGACCGGACCGGGACGAAGGGGCGCACTGGTTCGAGCACTGGCCGTCGCTTCTTCGATGGTCAGCGAGCGCGAACCGAAATTGGGCCAGAAGGACTGCTCGACCGACACCGTTCTCTTGAGCGGAACCGTGATGATCTCACCTACCGGGTAGGGCCAGAAAGGCTGCAGGCCCGCCGAGATCTGAGCGTCCGCACCATCACCCTGTATCGCCCCGAAGAGCGTTCTGATGCCGGTGCGGTTCTCTCGGACCGTCTCGAAACCACTGAAGATGAAGACCACGGCCAGCGCGAGAATCGCGAACTGGAGCACGCGGTAGCTGAGCCGCAGCGCCTCGGTCAGGCTCTGATTGGCGGGATCCATCGCATCGCGAAGATCGGCCTCGGAAGCGGCGCCGGCGACCACGGTGAACTCCGCGGACTTCTCGCGCCGCGGTGCCTCCTCGATCAAGCCGTCCTCTTCTTCGCGGACCGGCTCGAATGAATCAGGGGGAGTCTCTTCGCTCACTTTGAATCTCCCGATCCGGTCTCGACGTACTTCGATTCCGGCTGGGGAATGCCGTTCGGACCGGCACTCGATTCCAGATCGATGAGATGGAACGGCGCCTTGGTCATGTCGGTGACGAAGGTCGTCGATCCCCGAAGTCCGACTCGAAGCGTGTCCAGCCAGGAAAGGAAGATCGCGAGATCCGCATGGTCACGCATCTGCTCGTAGTACCGGGTCGCTTCCTGATTTCCCCTCGCTTCGATCACCGCCGCCCACTGCTCGGCGAAGTCGCGGATGATCTGCGCCTGAGCCTGAGCCCGCTGCTTGATGGTGCTGGCCTCGGAGTTGCCTCGGGCCTCTTCGAGATTCGCCAGGGTCTCCTGCACCGCCGACATCCGGCGCATCACCGCCGTCGTGGTCTTCGGTGGGAAGGCGACTCGGCTGATTCCCACCGAGATGGGGACCACGCCACTCGTCGCGTTGGCCTGAACGTCCGCCAGGATCGCCTGTTCCGCCTCTGGAAGCTTGCTGTCCGCACCGATCAACTGGTCGAACTCATAGCCGCCGACCTGACCGAGCGAACCCTGCAGAAGCGTCTCGAGGTCACGCTGGGCTCCGGCCAGAGAGCCGTAACTGTTGTGGAATGATTGCGACTGCTCGTCATCCTCGCCGACCTTCCAGAGCATGAAGGCCTGCACCATGACCTGCTGACCATCTCGCGTCTGCACGGTCTTGATCGGCGACTTCACGAACTGCTGTCGGGTGTCCAGCTTGGCGACCGAATCGATGAAGAACGGAAGCTTGAAGTGGAGCCCCGGTTCACGAATGATGCCGGCCGGACGGCCGAGCCTCGTCTTGATCGCCACTTCATGGAAGTTCACCGTGAAGGTCGTGTTGAAGAGAATCAACACGAACACGAGAAGAAGGGCGATGACGGCGGTGATTGTCTTGCTCATGGTTCAATTTGCTCGGACGCGGGTCGTTGAAAGGAATCGGAGGGGCGGAGCTGGATTCGGATCTCCATCAGCCGCCTGGCGCCGGATCCTCGAGATAGTCACGGAGGTTGAGCCCTCCATCTGGTTCCTGCATTTCGATTTCAAGATCCGTTCGACTCGGGTCGACGGCGAGGATGTACTTCGATCGCACCGACTGGAGCACCTCGCGGAGAATCTCCATCACCCGACGCTCCTCGTAGAGCTCGGGAGCGGCCTCATAGGCGCTGACCTGACCGAGCACCTCGGCGGCGTTGCGGCGGGCGTCCATGTGGATCTTCCAGCGGAGACTCCGGGCGCTGGCGATGAACGAGGCGATGAAGCCCTGGCTCTCTCGAACCATCCGCTCGGCTTCCACACGGGCCTCGATCGTGGCCTTCGCATCCGGCCCCTGCGTGCGTTCGATCTCGCGGTACCGCGTGATCAACGCCACGATTTCCTTGGCTCGCTCGGAATCACCGACCAGCCCCGCCAATGCCGCATTGGCCGTTCGGTCGGCTTCAATGAGGATCTTTCTGACGTTCTGCGTGTCGATCGCCAGTTCTTCGAACATCGAAACCGAATCGCCGGGAGGTCGAAGCGCGGGGATCGCGACCGAGACGACGTCGACTCCGGTGTCGCCGGCATCGAATTCCTTCTGGATTCGCTGACGAAGTTCGGTCGGAAGGACCGAACCCTGCGGCGACAACACCTCTTCGAGCGGCAACTGCGAGAAGGTCTGAGTGACGACCCGCAAGGCGATTTCCTGAAGCGCCTGCTGACGCATGTTCAGGGAACTTCGCTTCAACTTCACGTCGTTGCTGAAGTTCAGGTACTCGACCAGCGCTCCGGGCTTCACTCGATATCGAAGGATCACATCCACATCGAGCAGCGCGAACTGATTCGTCACCACCTGAGCGGGCTCGTCGGATGCGGCGAACCCCGCCGCCTCGTCAAGGCGATCCTGTGCCACTTCCAGCTGGTCGACCGAACGGGTGACCTCCGCCGGAAGCGGATTCGCGGAAACGAGGAAGAGTTCGTTGATCGGTTCTTCGGCGGGATCCCAGAGATCCGTCACCTTCACCTCACGCGGCGTGCCGTTGAGGCTCAGTTCTCGAATCCTCGCCGAATCGACGATGGTGACGGTCTCCAGCGGCCAGGGCCACTTGAACATCGTCGAACCTTCGTACACCTCTCCGACGATCCGACCACCTCGAAGACGAACCGCCTGTTGCCCAGGCTCGACGATCACCACGGTGCTGAGACCGACGAGCACCACGAAGGCGAACGCGACGAGCCAGGCGAAGCTCCGAAGGAGCAGCTGGTAACCCCATGAACTCGTGATATCGAAGCCGAACTGATAGTTCACGGCCTCGTTGATCGATCGGACGATCGAATCGGGCGCCGCGAAGAGGCTCAGAATCCGCGAATCGAAGGCGGGCCGCGGGATTTCTCCGGGCCGACGAGGGCGGTAGAGGTTCAGGACGAAGTTGAGCACGATCTCCGCCGCCACCAGCAGCATGTAGATCGCGAGCCCCCACGTGACGCCTTCCAGCACCGCGGGATTGTCGAAGAATCGGAATGCGATGCCGACCGCGACCGCCAGCAGCACCAACGCGTTGCCGACCATGTGGCCGGCACCTCCGCGGAGATTGCCCCAGGCCGAACGAGCCGCCATGCCGGCGACGAATCGAGAGAAGATGAATGCGAAGAGGGCCAGAGCCAGCGTGATGGCCAACTGCCATCCGAGATGATCGCCCACCTGGAACGGCACCACGTTCAACTCGGGATCGTTCTGCCATTCGAACCAGGCCAGCGTCCGCCAACCAAAGAAGACCAGCAGACCGGCGACCAGAAGACTGGCGACCGGCATGAGCCAGGTATGCATGAGCCGAAGCCGCCGAGCGGCGATGTCGGTCTCACCTTCCTCGAAGATCCCCGCGGCTTCTTCGCCCCGCTCGGCCGCGAGGTCATCGCGTTCGAGCGCTTCGAGACGTTCGAGCCGGTGCTGATGGAACACCACGATGAGCGCGATCCATACCAGGGTCCCCACCAGGATCGGCTCACTCGCCACCTGGAACGCGGAGTCCTTGAAGATGAACCCGTACACCAGCATGATCAGGCCGATGGCGGCCTGGAGCAGGAATCCCATGCCGGCGACGCGAGTGGCCTGCTGATAGGCGAGATGGTCGGTTCTCATGAGCCTCGATCCGATGAGATCGCTGAAAGATCGCAAGTGAGTACGGTCGATGTTCGCATCGACGGTCGAAACAGGCACCGGAACACGAAGTGTGTCCTGGCATTCCCCGCGGGAAACACCCGGACGGTTCCGGTCAGGCCGATCCCCCGAACCTCGGCTCGTCCCGAGGGTACGATGCCGAGGTCGACGAGTTCGGCCCAGCTGGTCATAATCATACCCCCTCGTGCGGAATCCATCCTGACCGACCGATCGGTCATCAATCCCCCCGCGTCTCCCCTTCCTCGCCCCGGATCGGCCCCCCGGCCTCGATCCCCCTGAACGGATCCACCTGCACCCATGGCCGTCTTCGAACAGCTTCTGGCCATCACTCGGAACACCTTCTTCGAGAGCATCCGACAGCCGGTGCTCCTGGTCGTTCTGATCGTCTCGACGATCCTCGTGGTCCTGAGCAACCCTTTCAGCGCCTATACGCTCCAGGATGACCAGCGGATGTACGTGGACATCGGCCTGTCCACCATCTTCATGGGCGGTGCGATCCTCTCGGCGTTCGTGGCCTCCAACGTGCTGACCCGCGAAATCGACAATCGAACGGTGCTCACCGTCGTCTCGAAGCCGGTCTCCCGACCGGTCTTCGTGATCGGCAAGTATCTCGGCGTGGCCGCCGCACAGTTGCTGGTGATGATCTTTCTCGCCCTGGTCTTCATGCTGGTGGAGATCCACGGCGTCCAGCAGACGGTGACGACCCCCTATCACCTGCCGGTGATCACCCTCGGATTCGGCGCCATGATCCTCGCGGTCGCGGGCGGCGTCTGGTGCAACTTCTTCTACGGCTACGTGTTCTCGAGCACCTTCATCTCGATCGGGACGCCTCTCCTGGTCATCGCGTACGGATTGTGCCTCCTGCTCGGAGCCGACTTCACACCCGTCCCGATCAGCGAGCAGTTCGAAGGCAACCTCTGGATCGCGATCGCGGTGCTGTTCCTCGGTGAAATGGTGCTGACCGCCATCGCCCTCGCTGCGAGCACGCGACTGGGCCAGGTCCTCACGCTCGTGACGACGATCGGTTTCTTCATTCTCGGCCTGCTCTCCGACTGGCTCATCGCCCGTCGGATCGCTCGTCTGGATGAGATTTCGGCGGCCCTGCTCAAGGCGGGCGGCGAAATCGGACTCGACATCCAATCACAGTACTGGGCGCTCAAGACCGCCTACGCGATCGTTCCGAACTTCCAGGTCTTCTGGCTGGCGGACGCGATCACCCAGGATGCCTCGATCCCGCTGGGATACCTGGCCTGGACCATTCCCTACGGCTTGACGCTGGTCCTCGTGGCCCTTGCCGTCGCGATCGTGTTGTTCCAGCGTCGCGAGGTGGGATGATCCCGGCGGGCTCGCCCCCGGATCAATCCTCCCACGCCTCGGCATCCTCGAGCCGGGTTCGGCTCGTGATGAGAAAGCCGACGATGACCGGATAGATGAGCGGCAGCAGGCCGAACAACGGGAGCATCATCTTGCTCTGTGACCGCATCTCCTCAGCGGTCTGGGTGGGAACGGCCATGCCCCCGCCGCGTTCCTTGACCAGTTTCTGCGTCGCCTTCTGGATCTCCATCTGCATCTGGACGTTGGGTTCGATCGCCATGAAACCCAGTCCGAGTCCGACGATCGTCAGCACGACGGTGATCGCGACCCAGGCCTTGAGAACCTTCAACGCACTTCGCCGCCGGCGAAGCAGCGAGACACCACCGGCGAACAGGACGATCGCCATGATCATCCCGATGCCCCCGGACCCGACGGTCGTCCAAAGAAGCCAGGGCGCCATTTGAAAGCCGGCGATGTCCAGGCCGCTCAACGTCAGGAAGTACGGCGTCATGAACGGAGACGCAGCGCCGCACCCGTTGGCGAGGAACGCGAAGCCTGCATAGACCATCGAAAGCACGCCGAGAACCGTCGGCCACCGCACCGCTTTCGCCTCGAGATCATCCGGAGGAAGAATCGAAGGCGCCGAACCGTCCTGAGCATCGTTGGTATTCATGCCCGAATGGTACCGCCGCCGATCGGGAGCCGACCCATCCGGCGTCGCCCCTTGGGGACGAGACCCCGGAGGCCACCGGCCGACGAAGGCGCAAAGAAGGGGCTCCGAATCGAATCGGAGCCCCTGAAAGACGTGGCATCGTTCTTCTTCGACGCTCATCCTCGGGCGGAAAGCCCGTTCGCCGAGCCTCTCGAAGAAACCGCTCAGTTGCGCTGGCGAGCCCGCTGTCGCCGGAGCTCCTCGATCTGACGTCGGATCGGATCCGGATCGGGCGGAAGACCCATTTCGTAGACCAGCACCGGGTAGCACCGGTTGTACCAACCGAGAAGTTCCTTCAGCAGGGTGATGGCCTTCTCGGGATTTCTCTGGAGCTCGGCATTGAGCCGGGGGATGCGTTCACGACACTGCTTGACGTTTCGCTGCCATCGCTCGTGAATCTTGCGGCCGGAGTCGTTCACTTCATGCCATTCCGGAAGGTCCAGGAGAACCGCAAGCTCGTCGGTGGTGTTGGCGACGCCGTCCGCGTACCCGCAATCGATCGCGTTGTCGACGTTGAGCGTGAGAACGTTCTTGTCGTCGGAGATGTCGAACTCGCCCTGCATGTCGGGGTAGATCGTGACCTTCCCGGTCTCCGAATCCTTGTCGTAACTGGCCATCGCGGTTCGGGTCACCATGCAGCGGGCGATGATCGGATCTCGACCGCCGATCTCGGCCACTTCGCTGAACTTCTCAAGCCATGCGTCGAGCTCGGCACCGGAAATCGCGGTCTGCCCCGCGTACATCACCGCGGAACCCATCGCACCGACCTGCATGAAGTAGATCTCGTCACAGTGAAGCGAGGTGAAGGCCGCGGCGGAGATCGCTTCCTTGATCCAGGCCACGACGCGGTGCCGCTGCTTCACATCCTTCAACGTCTCGTGGATCTTGTCGCCTTCGATCACCAGGCCGCCCGGCGAGTTGATCTGAAGCACGATGATCTGACCGGGACCGTACTTGTCGGCCTCCTCGATGATCGCCTTGATCTCGTCGTGGCGAGCCTCGATGCCGACCGGACCTTCCCACGGCATGAAGAAGACGCCCGGCTTGGAGGACTTGAGGAAACCGTCCTCTCCAGTGGTCGTGATGGCGGGCTTCGATGTCTTGCCGTCCGATCCAGATCGATCCGCATCGGTGGTCTTGGCGGCGGGAGTCCCGGCCGACGCTGATGCGTTGCCGTCGCCCGAGGCCTTCATGCTCACGATGTCTGGTGCGAAGATTCCCTTGGTCGCCTCGCGTCCGGCGATCTGGCCGCGGATGAAGACGATCTGAAATCCGGGTTTTCCATCGATCTTCTTGATCACGCCGGTCATCGACTGCTCGATGCCCTGCTCGTTGAACACGACGTCGACGAGTGCGCCATCGTCTCCGCGCCAACTCGAGCCGTTGGAGAAGGCCAACTCGTACTGGTCGGCCGACGCAGTGTGTCCTCCGACCAGAAGGCCGATGAGGAGCGCGAGGATCGTGGCGATTCGAATCTGCATGAGTGCTGTTTCTCAGTCAAAGGTCATTGAAGACCGGAATGAAATCAATACGTGTGACGCCCCGCGGGCGGGCCGAAGGAGGGTGCCGTGCCGAGGTTCAGAGTCCTCGACCACCACCGCCGCCACGCCCGCTGTTCCCGCCCCGGCGACCACTGCCTCGGTTTCCCCGACGCATGTCACCGATCTGGTCCTTGATACCCTCGATCTGAAGTTCGAGTTGCAGGATGCTCATTCCGTAGTCCTGCTGCCAGCGAGCAGCGACCGCGGGATACTGCTTGCAGGCCCGGAGGATTCTCTCGAGGTCGGTCTTGGCCGCACCGAGATAACGAATCGCCTCGTCGCCGCTCGCCCAGCCAAGCTTCTGCTGGGCATCGGCGTACCACGACTTGCAGCGATCGAAGGTGCGACGCCAGTCTTCGACGTACTTCTCGACCATGTCCTTGCCGCTCTCGACTTCGTCGTACTCGCGATACCCGAGCAGGAACATCAGGTCGTCGAGATTCTCGACGGTACCCTCCGAAAGACCCATGTCCTCGGCGAGACTCGCGCTGAAGTTGGCGACGCCTTCGTCATTGGAATCGACGACCCACTGTCCGGCGGTGTCGTTCGTCCAGGTCACCTTGCGTCCCTTGAAGCTCGCGCTCAACGCGTACTCAGGCCGCATCATCGCCCAGCCGATTTCCAGCGGATAACCGCCGAGTTGGAGAAAACCATTGCCCATGCCGACCCAGGCGTTGAGCATCTTCGATGCCACGTCGGGGTCACTCCATCCCGCCGCCATGCTGGAGACCCGGGCGAGTCCCCAGAGCCGGGCGCCGTCGGACATGTACATCTCGGGCCATGACAACGCGAGCAGACTTCCCAGACCGACCGAATCCTCGACCCACATCACCTGCCGTGCATCAAGCTTCTGATGCAACGCGCGGGCGAGGTCTCGATATTCGCCGATCTTGGCCAGGCCGAACTCGCGGCGATCATCGTTGCCGGCGAGATAGAAGTTGTTGTCGATGTCCGCGGACTTGAGTTGATAGACGATCACGTCCGGATTGACCTTCAGCGCGTCTTCAATCACCTCGTCATAGATCGAGGGGTGGATGTCCGTTCCCATCTGGCCGCTCATCGGCACGACGTAGACGACCGGAACTCGGTTGTCGGAGGCGCTGGCCACCGCTGGAAAAGAGACTGCAAAGCCTGCGATGGCGATGCCGGCCATGGAAATGGACTTCTTCAAGGACATGCTGGACTCCGGGTAGGACTGCCTCGGGAATGAGAAAGTCGATTCTTGATTACAGGAGAAGTGAATCCTGCAACGTTGAGGATATCAAGTAGACGATCGTCGGCTTCATTTTGTTCCGCTGAGCACGAATTTATTCGTAGCCTGCGGTCCTGGCCCATCTGAGTGCCTCAATCGGCCTTCACGTCTCTCGAACCGAGATCCAGAGTCGCTCGTGCCAGATCCAACGCCTCTTCCAGCGTGTGCACCCGCCCCTCCAGTTGGGCGTCATACACCGAGAACAAAACTCGTCCGAAGGCGGGCCCGGGCGAGATTCCCGCCTCAATCAGATCATCACCGCGGAGCAGCGGGGTCGGCGCGAGGCCTGTTTTCCGCAGTTCTTCGACGGAATCCCGGATCTCGACCGCCAGTTCAGGGCGTTCGATCTTCACCAGGCCAAGGCTGCGATCGAACAGCCGACTGGAGGCAAGCCTCTTGCGGCCGGCCACGGCGAAGCCGCTCCAATCCTCCAGAATCCGCCGCCGCGTCTTCAGCAACTCCGCGACATCCAAGCGCTCCTCATTGGAGAGAACGAGATGCTCACCGAGTCGCTCGACCATGTGGGTGGGCGATGCCCGATCCAACTCCCACGCCACGAGCGCATCAATCCACTCCACCTTCGCGGGGAAGCCCGCCAGAAGATCGAATCTTCGGGCTCCGGTTCGAGAATCACCGAGAATCGTGCGGTCGAGCCCGGTCGACTCCGCCAACCGTGCGGCGATGACTCTTCCGGGATCGGCGAGCATTCTCCGCAGTTCGTGACCCACCCGCTCACGACTCACGCCCGCCAGGCGATCCGCCCGTGCCGTGATCGCGGCTTCGGTCGCCGGGTCGATGGCGAGATCGAATCTCGCCGCGAAACGAATCCCCCGCAACATCCGGAGCCGGTCCTCCTCGAACCGATCCTCAGGCTCGCCGATCGCTCGGAGCAGTCGCTGATCGAGATCATCCCGACCACCGACGAAATCAACGACCGCCCCGCTGACCGGATGCTCGAAGATTCCGTTGATCGTGAAATCCCGTCGAAGTGCATCGGCCTCCGCGGAACCGAAACTGACGCGACCCGGACGACGGCCGTCCTCGTAGGCGAAATCCGAGCGGAAGGTCGCGACTTCAAGCATGCGGCCGAGACTCGGAACCAGCATCACACCGAAACTCGCGCCGACGCCGCGGGCGGTTGGAAACAGCTCCAGGACTCGTTCCGGAACCGCCTCGGTCGCGATGTCGAAGTCCACCGGTTCGAGACCGAGCAGACGATCACGGACGCATCCTCCAGCGAAGTAGGTCTCGTGACCGTGCTCGATCAGGACCTCCGCCACCGCCCGAGCGGCGGCTTTCGGCGTCACCGATGGGTCGTTCCGCCGGCTCACGGCGCGGACTCCGAAATCGCCTGATCCGCGGGTCCGGGAGCCGGATAGTCCGGGCCGAATCTCGCGCGAAGCCGAGCCCGACATCGGAGACGAAGTTCATCGACCTCTTCCTCCAGCCGTTTCATCGCCGCCGGCACGCCGTCCGCGAGCAACTCCGCCGAGGTGATCGGTTCACCGGCTTCACATTCGATCGCGCGGCGCCATCGAGGCTTCGACCGATTCCTCGGCCATGCGTCGAACGCGCCGTCGATGCCGATGGGAATCACGATGGCATCCGCCCGCCTGAGCAAGAGGGCCACGCCGGACTTGAACGTCTTGACGGTTCCATCCGGCGTCCTGGTTCCTTCGGGATAGATCAACACACAGCGACCCGCCTGCAATTCGGAGATCGCCGCCCGCATCACCGCCTTGTCGCCGCCTCCACCGGAGACCGGCATGGCTCCCAGCGAGTGGATCAACCATCCGAACGGTCCTCGGAAGAGTGTCTCGCGAGCGAACGGACGAAACGGACGGTCGTTGATCAACGCGCCGTTGATCGCCGGATCGACGAAGGACTGATGATTCGAGAGATAGAGCAGTGGACCTTCGCGGGGGATTCGATCACGCCCGGTCACCCGAAGCCCGAAGGCCACCCGGAGGAACCCTTCGCTGATCGACTGGCAGATGTCCCACCAGAACGTCGCGATCGCTCGTCGCCCCGGGGCACGCCGTGCGAATTGAAACCGCCTCACGATCCGCCGCCCGAGTCTCGAGTCGCCTCCACGATTTCGACGATGCGATCGACGACCTCATCGAGCGTCAGCGAGTCCGTCTCGATCTCGACCGCGCCGTCCGGTTGAATCAGCGGGCCGTCGGCCCGCCCCGTATCGATGCGGTCCCGCGCCTCGATGCCGTGAAGCACCGCGTCCGGATCGACGTCGCGACCCATCGCCCGAAGTTGATCGACGCGTCGTTTCGCGCGGACGCCGCTCGAGGCGGTGAGGAAGAACCTCGCATCCGCGTCCGGGAAGACCACCGACCCCTGATCTCGACCTTCGGTGACCAGCCTGGAGTGCAATGACGCGATCTCACGCTGCACGGCCACCAGTCGCGTCCGAACCTCGGGATGCGCGGCCACCACCGAAACGATCGACTCGACTTCGCTTCCCCGGATCTCGTCGCCGAGATCACGTCCGTCCAACAAGACGTTCGCCGGCTCGACGTCGAAGTCCATCTCGATGTGATGGACTCCGATGGCCGCGGCGATCTCGGCGCCGTCCTTCGGATCGATGCTCAGACGAATGGTGAGCAGCGCGGCGGCCCGGTACATGGCCCCGGTATCGAGCACCGTCAGGCTCAGTCGGGTGGCGACCATCCGTGCGACGCTTGACTTCCCGGTGCCTGCCGGACCATCGATCGTCACGATCAACCGACTCGAATCGGCGCGATCCGGATCACCCGCGGCCTGGACGGAATCGTCTGATGACGCCGACATGACTTTCATTCACCCTCCGCGTGGGATTCCAACCCCTTCTCCAACAGTTCTCGAGCCTCGATGATCGCCTTGGCGGCATGCTTTCCACCGGCATGGTCCAGAGAGATCGCATGCTGGTAGCCGACGGCGAGAACCGCCTGAAGGCCTTCGACCAGGTCGTACGGGGATTTGTCCTTGGACGGCGTCGCGGGCTTTCCACCAAGCTTGGCACCTCCGACGGTCGCGATGATGGTGCCGGCATACGGCGCCAACCGACGAAGATTGCCGGCGAAGTCCCCGGAATCGTGTGCGACTCGGAAGTCCGGGAGCGATCCGATCCGGAATCCGCCGATCTTCTTGATCAGCTCGGTCAGTCGATCCGGCTTCTCCGTGATCCCGGGTTGAGACTGAATCAACAGATTCACATCCTGCCGATCGATTCGCTGCATGATCTCCCGGAGGCTCGCGGCGGCGAGATCGAAACAATCCCCCTTGTCGGCCCCGCTGCAGGAAATCCCCAGATTGGCACATCCCAGCATGCTTGCCGCTCTGGCCAATCGACCGATGCGGTCGGACGCCGCCGCCCGGATCGCTGGATCGGTGCTTCCCAACTCGAAGGGCGCCTCCTCATAGAGGAGCAGAGAGGGGCATCGGGCTCGATCGGCCTCATCCCGAATCCGCTCGAGGGCGGTGGAATCCCGGCCGGCGAGAAGCGATGCGGGAATCGAAAGCCCCCGAACCCCGAGTTCGCCGACCGCGAACGCCGGCATGTCGACGAGATCGAGTGCGTCATCAGACGACTCCAATCTCCCCCGAAAAGCGGCCGCGGAGACCGTCACAAGCAGTTGCATCTGGGCCAAGAACCGAACCTCCAAGGGACCATCGGGGTCAAACGGAAGTTCGGAGTGTACCGGAGCAGCCCCCTCGGCCCGCAGCCGGGATCAAGGCGACCGGATCGGCGGCGAGGCCCTGAGGGTCCCCGCCTCCGGAATCCTTCGCCCGACGGGTACTGAAAAGAAAGTGCCGGCCTTGAAGACCGACACTTTCCAGAGGGGAGAAAGATCAATGGGAGGGAATGCCGCTTTCGGCACTCGATTCGAACGATGCGGGAATCTAGCCCGCCATGCGGCCGAGGAACAGGCCCAGTTCCCTTCTTGGACCCTGAATGGGGTATGAACCTACCCCGCCATCGGCAGGATCCAGCCACCCCCGATGAAGGACCCGACCGCTCGAGATCGGTATGATTCGCCGTCGGCCGGTGGGCGACTCGCGCCACCTCCAGCCGAACCCTGAATCCTCGAATCCACTTCCCAGAGCCCGGATCCAATCCCATGTCCAGCCCCGCCGACCGACGCTACTCCGAGTCCCACGAATGGTTCCTCGTCGAGGGCGATCAGGTCACGATCGGAATCACGACGCATGCCACCGATGCCTTGACCGACATCACCTACGTCGAGATGAAGGCCGCCGGCGCGACGCTCGCAGCCGGTGACTCCGCGGGCGAGGTCGAGTCGGTGAAGACGACCAGCGACGTCTACACCGCGGTCGCAGGCGAGGTCTCCGAGGCCAATACCGCCGTGGTGGACGACCCTTCCCTGGTGAACAGCGACCCGTTCGGCGAAGGCTGGCTGGTCCGCATCAAGACCGCGGACACCGGCCCGCTTGAAAGCCTGATGGACGCGGCCGCCTACGACCAGATGAATGGATGAATGATTGATCGAAGCGGGTCACCGACGATCAGTCGTGATGGCGACGTGATCGCATCCAGACCCAGCCTTCGACGAAAAGAACATCCGTGACCCAATCCGCCCCCAAGACGATGAACTCGGAATTCTGCGGGATCGAGATCCGTGGACTCCGCAAGTCCTTCGTGCTCGGAGAACGCCGGGTGGAGGCCGTGCGGGGGATCGATCTCGATCTCCACGAACCCGGCCTCTGCGCGATCATGGGGCCCAGTGGCAGCGGAAAGTCCACGCTTCTGCATCTTCTAGGCGGCCTGGATCGACCCGACGAAGGCACGATTCGCGTCGGAGATTCCCAAATCGACTCCATGAACGAAAAGGACCTCACGGCCTTTCGTCGGCGGGGCCTCGGCATCGTCTTCCAGCAGTTCAACCTGTTGGCGTCGATGACGGCGTTGCAGAACGTCTCGCTCCCCGGTGTGCTCGACGGCGGCAACCCGCGGGAGATCGAGGACCGAGCCAAGTCGCTCCTCGACGAACTGGGACTCGGCGACCGAATGAATCATCGCCCGGATGCACTCTCCGGCGGCGAACAACAACGAGTGGCGATCGCACGGGCATTGCTCTTCGCTCCACCGGTTCTCCTCGCGGACGAACCGACCGGGGCGCTGGACAGCGCGGCCAGCGATCGCCTCTGGCGACTGTTGGACGAGCTCGGCACGTCACGCCGGGTCCTGATCGTGATGGTCACGCACGAGCCTTCCGCGGCGACCCATTGTCGCCGGGTCGTCGTGCTCCAGGATGGAACGATCGCCGACGACTTCCAGACGGAAGGAATGGATGAAGCCCAGCTGGCACATCGCGCAACACGTCCTGTTCGGGCATAGGGTCCGAACCGCCCTGCTGGTGATCGCGGTCGCCATGGCCTCGGCACTGGTGGCCGCGGTGGCGACCGGCATGCGCACGGTGCAGGCGAGCATCGAACATCGAATCTCCAGAGCGATCGGCTCGGTGGATGCCCGTGTGGTGCATCGATACGGATCCCCCTTCGAGGCTGATCTCGCGGACACCGTTCAGACCTGGCCCGACGTCACCGAAGCCGCCGCCAGAGTCGAGGGGGGCCTCACCCTCGCCCGGACCGACGATCGTCGTGACGAAGACGGTCGCCGGCTCCGACTGACCGTTCAGGCCCGTGGAATCGACGTCGATGGAAACGACGCATTCGACCAGTACGATCTCCTGGAAGGCCGATTTCCCGCCGATCCGAGCGAGATCCTGCTTGATCCACTCACCGCCCGGAAGCTCCAGTCCGGCCTCGGCGACACGGTTCGCGTCGAGCGATTCGGACCAACGATCGAACTCACGGTGGTCGGTATCCGGGATCGCCCGGAACTCGGCGCCCTCCAGAAACCACGAGTCCAGGTCGATCGCTCCGTGATCGAGGAGGCGACGGGCAGACGTGGCGAAGCCGCGGTGATCTCCATCGTCCTCGCCGAAGGTACCGACGTCCTCGCATGGGTCGAGCGGTTCAAGGATCAAATTCAGGATCCCTTGCGTCTGGAATCGGCGGAACGGGCTCGAGCGGGGTACGACCGCCAAGTCCGCGCGAGCCGGGTGGGATTCCGCACCGGCGTCATCGTCGCGTTCCTCGCCTGCGCCTTCATCGTCGCCATCGGGATGACCACCGCGATCGGGGAACAGATCCGTCAACTCGCGATGCTCCGGTGCATCGGTGCGAGTCGATCACAACTCGCCGGCTCCCAGGCCTTCGTCGGCCTGATCATCGGCGGCGGCGGCGGACTCATCGGCCCTCCTCTGGGAATCGGGCTCGCCGCCATCCTCGCCTGGTGGTTTCGCGAACTGCTCCCTGGCGGACTCGCCGTTCCCGCCGAGGGCATCCAACTCGCCTTTCTCGGCGCGACCGGCGCCGGACTTCTCGGCGCCGCGTGGCCGGCCTGGCGGGCGGCCTCGACCAGCCCGCTGGAGGCACTCGCGAATCGAGCCCGACCGATCCGATCGATCGCGATCGTGGCCTGTGGAGGAATCGGCCTCGCCTTGATCGCCCTCCAACTCGTGCTCCTCGCCGTTCCAGACCCCGACCTTCGATTCACGCTCTACGCGTTTCTCGGCCTTCCCGCCCTTCACCTCGGGTACTTCCTCCTGGCCGTTCCGGTGTTCGTGATCATCGCGCGTCTCCTCGGCCCAACGCTGGCCGTGCTCTGGCGACTACCCCGCCCTCTGGTCACCGGCAACCTCCGCAGTGGTTCCTTCCGGCTCGGACTGACCGCGGGCGCGTTGATGGTCGGACTCTCGGTACTCGTCTCCACCTGGAGCAACGGCCTTGCGATCGTGAACGACTTCCGCGAGCGGGTCCGGTTCGCCGACGCCTTCGTGATGAAGACCGGTGGCATCGGCGACGAGGAGCAGCTGCTGATCAAAGCGATGCCGGGCGTCGCCTCGGCGAGTCCGATCGGCTATCTCCCCCTTCGCGTCGCGGACGACCAGCGATTGGGGACCGGCGACCTCGCCCCACCCAATGTGGTGTGCGTCGGGTTCAATCCACGCGAGTTCCTCAGTTTGAATCGCCTCGACTGGATCGAGGGAGATGCCGAGTCCGCCATTCCGAAGCTCGAAGCCGGCGATTCGGTCCTGGTCGCCAAGGAATTCCTCATCGCCCGAGGCCTGGGCCTGGGCGAGACGATCGCGCTGGGCGCCGAGGGAGATGAGAGCACGTTCGAGATCGTCGGCGTGGTCGGGGCCGCCGGCCTGGACATGGCCACGGGCATCTTCGGGGTTCGAAGCGTCTACATGGAACACGCGGTCAGTTGCGTCTTCATGGACTTCGACACCGTCGCGGAGAAGTACGGCACCCGCGAAGCGTTCATCATGCAGATGGACCTGGATCTTCCCGCCGACCCCGCCGCCGCCGATGCGGCGGAGGAACTGCTCGCCGAAGAACTCCGGGCGAAGATTCCGGGCGCCGTCTTCGCCAGTGGCCGCAACATCAAACTGCTCGTCGAGGACATCGGCGGCCGGATTCTGACCGTGACGGCGTCGGTCGCGATCGCGGCCCTCCTGCTCGCGTGTCTGGGCGTCGGCAACGTGGTCGCGGCGGGAATCACCGCACGAGGCTTTGAATTCGGGGTGATCCGATCCGTCGGCGGCGCGCCGAGCGTGGCCCCCCGTCTGGTTCTGGCGGAGATCACCGCGGCGGGACTCGCGGCGGTCGTGGTCGGCATCGCCCTCGGCGTCCACCTCGCCTGGATGGGCGTCGGGCTCTACCACGATCTCGCCGGACTCCAACTGGCACTGGACGTCCCGATCCTTCCGACGCTCGTGGGCAGCGGCGGCGTGGTGATCGCCGCGCTGCTGGCCTCGATCCCCGCCAGCATGTCCTTGCGGCGGCGGGCTCCCCGGGTTCTCCTCGCGAGCGGTCGCGGCGGTTGATCCGCCTCCGAGACCGGCCGGGTGACGCCGAATGTCGGCGACCAGCCCACGCTCCGGAGCCGCCGAGGGTCTAGCATGCCGGTCGTGTCCAATCCCTTCCGAATCGACAGCGAGTTCTCCCC
>NHBO02000006.1 GCA_002167845.2 Phycisphaera sp. TMED9
GGGCCCGGTCATGATGACCGGGCCCGCGTTTCGTTGACCATTTCGGCGAAGAAAGATGCGGGGAAACCGCATCAGACGCGACCGGCTCGATCACGGCCGCTTGTAGAACGGCAGCGGCACGATTTCGGCGTCGGTACCTCCGCCCAGATCGATTCGAACCTTCCCACCCGCTTCGGCCATCTCCGCGGGCACGTAGGCCATGCCGATGGGGTGACCCAGAGTCGGGCTCGGGCATCCACTGGTGACGATCCCCACGGCCCGGTCTCCGTCCAGAACCGACATCCCCTGCCGAGGGCTTCGACGTCCATCCAACTTCAGACCCACCAGTCGCCGTTCAGGGCCATCGGCCGCGATTCGCTGCAGCGCGTCCTGACCGATGAAACGGCCTTCCTGTGCATCCGACTCGCCCTTGTCGAGTTTGACGGCGAATTGCAGCCCGGCGGAGATGGGATCGGTCTGCTCGTCGAGTTCGTGTCCGTAGAGAGGCATGCCCGCCTCCATCCGAAGACTGTCACGGGCGCCCAGGCCGGCCGGACGGACGACGCCGCCTTCGGCACCGATGTCCTTCAACAGCATTCCCAGCGCCTGCCGGGCGAACTTCGACCCGAGGATGACCTCGACGCCGTCCTCCCCGGTGTAGCCGGTCCTGCTGACGATGATCTTCATGACCAGCACGTTCTTCACCGTGAACCGGTATCGCTTGAGCGTCGGGACCTCTCGAGAGACCTTCCCGAGGAGTTCCATGACCTTCGGCCCCTGAATCGCGCACATGCAGGTCGACTCGGTCTCATCCACCATCTTGAAGACCAGGTCCTCCTCCGCCTTCACTCGATTGAAGTGCGCGGTGATCTTCGCGCGATTGGCGCCGTTGCAGACGACCATGTAGTCGTCGTCGGAGAAGCAGTAGACAAGGACGTCATCGAGGCAACCACCGGCTTCGTTGCAGATCAGGCCGTAGCGACACTGCCCCTCCTTCATTCCCCGGACCAGCCGCGTGCAGACGCGATCGAGGAACTTCCGCGCGTGGCGGCCGGAGATGCGAAGCCGTCCCATGTGCGACACATCGAAGATGCTTCCACTGGAGCGTGTCCAGAGGTGTTCGTCGCCGATCGAGCCGTAGTGAAGCGGGAGCTCCCAGCCGGCGTAGTCGACGATCTTCGCCTGATGTTCGACATGAAAGGCGTGAAGTGGAGAACGCGTCAGCGTGGTGGTTTCTGGCATTCCCGCACGGTAGCGGTCCCCCCGCCCCTTCGCCACCAACGCCC
Organism: Phycisphaera sp. TMED9; assembly: GCA_002167845.2. GTDB lineage: Bacteria > Planctomycetota > Phycisphaerae > Phycisphaerales > SM1A02 > UBA12014. The sequence continues at coordinate 1,266 of NHBO02000006.1, forward strand.
TCGATTCCAACCCTGCGGGTCGTGCGGTCTGTGACGACCAGACGACCCATTGGAACGGGGAAATCCAGCGGCCCGGCTTGCATCCTGCGCGACCGAAATCGACCTTCGAGGAGTGGTATCCGATTCCCGGCCAGCCACCAACCCGAGGAGAAGGCCTGATGCCCAGCAAGAGCGCCACCGCCACCACCGCCCGCGGAGAGCGAGACATTCTGTTCCGATTGGCGATGGCCGCCGCCGGAGTCGGTCTCCTCCTCTCGGTTCTGATCTGACCGCAGTCGAACCCTTGATCGCCCCGGATGGGGCCATCGACCTGATGAACAACTCGCCCCGCCGGAACGTGTCGCCACGCTCGGGCGGGGCGTGCCATTGGCCCCCGAGGTAAACTCCGAGGTCCATGCCGACCGGCTCGCTGAACTTCGATGATGGCTCGCACCTCCACGCCGGGCCTCTGCGCGCCGCGAGGCCGGGAACCGTCATCCAAGACCGGCAGACCAGGCCGCGAAGATCGCCGGGACGACTGATGCTCCTGGCCCGCCTCGGGGCCCTCCGGATCGTCCTGGGGTCGCTGATTCTCATCGGGGCCATCCCGACGCCCGCCATGGGGGCCGCCCCCCGCCAGGACATCGACGACGAGACATTCGCGGATCGCCCGATCTCCGAAGTCGAGTTCAAGGGTCTTGAGCGGGTCGAGATGCGACTGGTCCAGAACAACATTCGCACCGCTTCCGGCCAGCCCTTCGATGCACAGTCACTCCGAGACGATGTCGCCACCTTGTACCGGCTCGGCCAGTTCCAGACCGTGACCGCCGATGCCGTTCTCGAGCCCGACGGGAGCGTGAAGGTCATCTATCGCGTCACCGAACAGTCGATCATCCGCGACGTGCAGACGGTTGGAAACACCCTCGTCTCGGATCAGGAACTTCGTGCACAGATACCGCTCTACGCCGGTGGGCCCCGGGACGATTTTCTCGTCGAGCAATCACTCCTCCGAATCAAGGATCTCTACCGCTCGAAAGGCCATTACCTCGCCGAGGTCCGAGTCGACGACTCGCGATTGACCGACGCGGGCATCCTGATCTTCGTGATCGTCGAAGGGCCGCGAGTTCGGATCAAGAACATCGAGTTCGTCGGGAACCGCAACGTCCCCGCGAACATTCTCGGATCGCAGATCGCCACCAAGCCCGCCATTCTCTTCTTCCGGAAGGGCGAGTTGGATCCGAATCTCCTCATCGATGACGCCGCGACCCTCGACAAGTTCTACAAGGATCGTGGGTGGATCGACGTCAGAGTGGACAGCCGCGTGCTGCTCGGCCCAGACTCCAAGGAGGCGAAGGTCGTTTTCGTGATCGACGAGGGTCGGCAATACAGACTCCGCCGCATCGACATCGCCTCGAGTGGTGGTGACGAGTCTCCGCTCGATGTCTTCACCAACGAGCAGCTCCTCGCGCTGGCGAAACTCCGCCCTGGCGATCCCTACGAGAAACCCAGGGTCGACCGAACGGTCGACACGATCCGAAATGCCTACATCCAGATGGGGTTCATCGATGCAAGGGTCACGGCTCGAAGCCTTCGGGTCGGAGAACAGCCCGAAGTCGACATGATCGTTCAGGTCGTGGAGGGTGAATCCTCCACCGCCGGCCTCATCATGATCCAGGGCAATTTTCTGACCAAGGACAAGGTCATTCGCCGTCTGGTGAAGGTCCGACCGGGCCGACCGCTGGACGGAACCCTCGCGGATCAGGCCGAGATCTCGATCCAACGCACACAGCTCTTCAATGACGCCCGGGTCTCCATCCAGCAGCCCACCCCTGACGCGCCGCGTGTTCGAGACATCATCATCGAGGTCAAGGAGAAGAACACGGGCTCCTTCAACTTCGGAGCGGGGCTCGCATCCGACAGCGGTGTCTTCGGCGAGTTCTCCTTTCGCCAGACGAACTTCGACGTCGCGGACTTCCCGCTCTCCGTCGAGGAACTGATCAGCGGACGTGCCTTCCGCGGCGCCGGCCAGGGCTTCAACATCACGATCGCCCCCGGCACCGAAGTGAGCATGTACACGGTCTCGATCACCGAGCCGCATCTTTTCGAGAGCAACATCTCGGGCCAGTTCGACAGCTACTATCGCAACCGCATCTACAACCAGTACACCGAAGAGCGCCTCTCGGCGGGTGGCAACATCGGCCAGAGACTGGGAGATGTCTGGGTCGGCAACGTTTCCGGGAACGTGCAGCGGGTGAAACTGACCAACTTCGATTCCGACACTCCGATCCAGGTGTATGAAGATCGGGGCCCCGATGTCTTCGCCTTGATCGGAGGCGGACTGCGGCGCACGACGGTCGACAATCCATTCCGCCCCGGAAAGGGTTCCGTGATCAATCTCGGTCTGGCCAAGGCCATACCGCTCAGCGGAAACGTGGACTATTGGCGAGTCAATGCGGAACTGGCGAGTTTCCTCACGCTCTACGAGGACTTCCTGGGCCGCAAACACGTGCTCAAACTCCGGACCGAGGCGGGCTGGATCTTCGAAGGCGAAGCACCCACCTTCGAGAAGTACTACCTCGGCGGGCGGACCTTCCGCGGCTTCCAGTTCCGAACCGTGAGCCCGAAGTCGGACGTCACGGTTGGAACCTTCCCCGGCGGCACGGGCGACTTCGAACCGGTCGGAGGCAGCTGGCTCTTCTTCGCCGGTGCCCAGTATGAGGTCCCTCTCTTTGGCGAATCGCTCGCCGGCGTGATGTTCGTCGATTCCGGCACGGTCAGCGACACGCCCGGCTTCGACGACTATCGGGTCTCGGTCGGCGTCGGACTCCGGATCTACCTTCCGGTGCTGGGCCCGGCCCCCCTCGCCTTCGATTTCGGTTTCCCCCTCGTCAAACAGGAGTACGACGAGACACAAGTCTTCAGTTTCAGCGCCGAACTGCCCTTCTGAGCCGCTCATCTCCTCCGCCCTGCCGGATCTCCCCCGCCACGGCTCCGCTTCGTACAATTTCCCACATTCATCAGGTCGCCTCACCTCCATCAGGAGCCTCGTCGCATGTCCGTGGATCGCTCGCCCTCGACCCATCGTCTCTCTCGTCTCGCCGGCCCCACTGCGCTTGCAGTGAGCCTGGTCCTCCTTGTTCACACCATGTCGGTCAACGCGTCGCGTCCTGCGAACGTGAAGGCCGACCCGACCCCGGTCGCGGTCGTCGAAGTCGCTCGAGTCCTCGACCAGATCGATGAAAAGTCGGAATGGGAGATCAGGATCGAAGCCCTGAAGACCTCCATCCAGCAGGAAGGCGCCGGCCGCCAGCAGGCGATGGAGCGAAGGCTCGAGGAAAGCGAGAACGCGACCTCACCCGAACAGCGTCAGGAGATTCGCGACGAAGTCGCGTTGATGCAACTCCGACTCGAACAATGGGCCAACATGAAGGCCGTCGAGGTCGACCGCGAACAGTCGCTCATGTGGCGGAGCATCTACCGGAATCTTCGCAAGGAAGCCGAACGGGTCGCCGAAGCCGAGGGTTTCGCGCTGGTTCTCGTCGACGACTCCGGTGGTGAGATTCGAACCCAATCCGGAACTCAGGTCCCCCTGCAGACTCAGGTGCTCCAGCAGATCACGAACCGCCGGATTCTCTTCGCCGCGAACATGACCGACATCTCCGACCAGGTCATCGTCCGCATGAACAACGCCGTCGTGGCCCCCTGACCCCTCCTCGGATTCGACCCGAAGTCTCTTGGAAGATATTCACTCATGAACCGCTCGACCATCCGACTCTCCCTTGCCGGCATCATCACCTTCATGGTGCTCGCCGGAGCCTCCCGATTGATGTTCGCACCACCGACCGCCCCTCCGTTGGTGGCCACCATCGATCTGGAGAGACTTTTCAACAGCCTCGACATGCAGAAGACCGAGGGCGCCCGCGTCGACGCGGTCGCAGTCCTGTACGACAAGCAACTCGACACGCTTCGGGGCCGCATCGAGAATCTTCAAGCCGAGCTTGAGAACTTCGAACAGGGCGGCGAAGCGTGGCTCAAGACGAGCCGGGACGCGGAGGCGGCGATCAGCGAGTATCAGGCGATCGAGCAGTTCGCCCGACTGAAGGTCGAAGCGGAACGAGCGAAATCGATGCGCAACGTCTACGAGAGCATCAAGTCGGAGATCGAAACCTTCGCGAAGGAACAGACACCTCCGCTCGATCTCGTCCTCATCGACGACACCATTCCCGTGCTGGAACCTTCGACCGCGGAAGCGATGCAGAAGCAGATCTCCGCACGCCGGATGATCTACGCCTCGAGAGCCTTCGACATCACGGACATTCTGCTCGCACGCATGAATGCCGACGGCGGAAGCGGCGGGTGAGTGAATTCGGGCTTGGAGTCGAAACCGCCCGCACCGCGGACGGAATCGCCCTGCTGGTCGACGGCGAGGTCGAAGGCGACGGCGATGCCATCGCCAGTGGCATCGAAGCCATCGACCATGCCGGCGAAGGCGACCTGACCTTCATCGGGGATGCTCGGCACGCTCGATTCTGGGCGACGTCCAGCGCGAGCATCGCGATGGCCACCCGGGGAATCGATCTTGGCGACTGGGCGGCCGACGGACGCGCCGTGATCCGCGTGAAGGATGCGGACCAGGCGATGATTCAAGTCCTGGAGCTCGTCGAAGCCGCGGCCGCGGACATCGAGGAGCGTCCGGTGGCAGGGATCGACCCGGACGCCCGAATCGATCCGACCGCCACGATCGATGACGACGTCGCGATCGGCCCCTTCGCAGTGATCGGCGCCCGATGCAAGATCGGCTCCGGATCCGTCGTGGAATCAGGCGTCCGCATCTACGCCGACGCGACCATTGGAAGTGGTGTCCATCTGCACGCCGGCGTCGTCATCCGAGAACGCTGCGTGATCGGCGATCGGTGCATCCTTCACGGCGGCGTGGTGATCGGGAGTGATGGTTTCGGATATCGCCCGGATCCTTCCGGAAAGGGGCTTCGCAAGGTCCCGCATCTCGGCCACGTGGACATCGGAGCCGACGTCGAGATCGGAGCGAATTCCTGCATCGATCGAGGCAAGTTCGGCCCGACGATCATCGGGGCGGGCTCCAAGATCGACAATCTGTGCCAGATCGGCCACAACGTCAAGATCGGCCGATGCGTCCTGATCAGCGGTCTGACCGGAATAGCCGGGAGTACCAGCGTCGGAGACGGTACGCTCATCGGTGGCGGCGTCGGACTCAGCGACCACCTGAGAATCGGGGCCGGCTGCCAGATCGCAGGTCGATCCGGCGTGATGAACGACATCCCTGACGGTGAAACCTGGGCGGGGATGCCCGCCAAGGAAGCCCGAATCGCCATGAAAGAACAGGCCGTGATTCGTAGACTGCCCGAGTGGTCCAAGCGACTCAAGGAACTTCTCGACCCTCACTGACCGGTATTGATCGCCGTCCACCCCCTCCTCAAGATCCCCTCTTCCCGCCGCAGACCGACTGAACGATGCTCAGACCAGAGACCGAACCCGAACCGACCACCGAGACCGGAAGTGACGACTCGTCACCCCCGGCCGCGTCGCTGCGCCAGCACACGCTCGGTGGTCCGATCAAGGTCGAGGGGCTCGGGCTTCTGATGGGTGATCCCGTGCACGTCGCGATCGAACCGGCGGACATCGATCACGGCATCGTCTTCGAGCGAATCGATCTGGATCCTCCGGTGCGAATCCCGGCTCTGGTCGAGAACGTCGTTCCGCGAGGACGACGGACGACGCTCAAGTCGGGCGAGACCACGATCGAAACGGTCGAGCACTGCATGTCCGCGTTGGCCGGCCTTGGGATCGACAATGCGTTGATCCGAATCCACGGCCCGGAACTTCCCGGAGGAGACGGGTCCGCCCGCCCGTTCATCGATCCTCTGCTCGAAGTCGGCATCGTGGAGCAGGATGCCGCGCGTCGAACATTCGAACTCAAGGAGGCGATCGTGATCGATGAAGGGGATGCCATGATCGCGGCCATCCCCCACGAGACGCCCGGGATGCGGGTGGTGTTCGACCTCGACTACAACGCGATGGGCGGACGAATCAAGCGACAGGTCCTGAACTGGGACACTTCGACTCAGGATTACGTGGGAGAACTCTCCTCCGCCCGGACCTTCAGTCTCGAAGAAGAGGCGAAGGCGATGTGGGAACGCGGCATCGGTCGACATCTGACGCCCAAGGACGTGCTGGTCATCGGAGAAGACGGGCCGATCGAGAACGCCTATCGCTTCGAAGACGAACCAGTCCGTCACAAGATCCTCGACATGCTCGGCGATCTCTATCTCGTCGGATGCCCGGTACGTTGCAGAATCGTCGCCTACCGCTCAGGCCACGGCCTGAATCGCCGACTCGGAATGGCGATTCGAGAACAGATGGCGGCGGTTGATCGACGATTCAGCATTCAGAACGGACGCGTGATGGACATCCGAGCCATCCATCGCACCCTCCCCCACCGCTACCCGATGCTCCTGGTCGATCGGGTGATCGAAATGGATGGCGAGCATCGCGCCGTCGGAATCAAGAACGTCACGATGAACGAGCACTTCTTCCAGGGGCACTACCCCGGAACGCCGATCATGCCGGGCGTGCTGATCATCGAAGCCATGGCCCAGCTCGGAGGCCTTCTGCTGAGCCAGCGCCTCGAACACACGGGCAAGATCGCGGTGCTCCTGAGCCTCGACAAGGTCAAACTTCGAAAACCGGTCGGCCCCGGAGATCAACTGGTGCTCGAAGCGGAACGGCTCAAAGCCAGCGCCCGGCTCGGTCACATTCGATGCAAGGCCACCGTGGACGACAAGATCGCCGCGGAAGCGGACATCAAGTTCATGCTGGTCGACGCCGAGCAGGAGTAGCCTTCCCAGAGGCCTTGCCCGGACGGAAATCGCATGACCCCGGTCATTTCCTCGATTTGAAGCCGGGATTCCCTGAATCTCCCCCTCCTCATGGTCGATGACCATGAGACGTTACCGCCCCTTCCCTCCCCATCGGAACGAAACCCATGCGCATCCTGCTCGATGAGAACCCCTGCGACATTCAGGCGAATTCCATCGGTGAGGCCATCGCCGCCGCCGCCGACGCGGCCGAGCGGGCCGGTCGCCTCGTCGTGGAGGTCCGAGTGGATGGAGCGATGTTCTCGGAGGACGACCTTCAAACCGGTACTCGCCTCGCCGAGATGGCCGAAGAAGTGCAGATGCTCACCACCACGCTCGAAGAACTCCTTCGTGACACCTTTCTTCAGGCCGCGGAGGCACTCGCCGAGGTCGATACCGTCCAACGCGCCGCCGCCGAAGCCTTGCAGCAATCCAAGACCGCGGAAGGAATGCAATCGCTGATGAGTTCTCTGGAGACCTGGGCCGGCATCAAGGATGCGGTCGTCCAAGGACTCTCCCTCGCCGAGATCTCTCCGGACCAGGTCGCCTTTGAAGAGGTCCGCCTTTCGGAGGCGATCGTCGCCCTTCAGGACCGACTCGAAAAACTGAAGGAAGCGATGGTGACCGAAGACATCTCGGCGACCTGTGACTGCCTCCTCTACGATCTCCCCGAAGCGACCAGAGACTGGCGGATCATTCTCACCGGACTCGCCGATCGCTTCGATGCGGCATGCAAGCCGAACTCCTGAAACCCCGATCCCACCGAACTCCACATGACCACCAAAGCCGAAACCCGACGAATCGACGCCTTGCTTGAAAAGACCGAGGAAGCCATGAAGGAGGCATCCTGGTATGCCGCCGAACGGCATGCCGTCGCGGCGCTCGATCTGGCCCTCGAAGCTGGTGACCACGAACTGGCGGCAAGAGCCTGCCTTCCGCTGCAGGAAGCCCGGCGTCAGCGAGGGCTGGACGCGATCGACGCAGCCAACGGATCGGTCGTGATGCTCGATCACATTCCAGCGGAGATCGAGTCCGTCGACCCCGGCGTCTTCCTTCTCTACCCGAATGCGGTCGGTGCCGACGCTCGGCGGCTTCGCATCGCCGCCCTCCAGTTCGAGGTTCCGATCTTCGTGGTCTGTCGCGAGCCGGACACCCGACTCGGTCTGGTTCCGGTGGTCGCACTCGGCGGCACCACGGTCCGCGCGAGAATCGACCCGCCCGAGGATCCCGACGCCCCGACCCTCGAATGGGTGATCAGTGCGATGGAACAACTGGGCGACGCGGCGATCGACGGCCTCGACCCGGGCCTCAGCGGCCCTCAGCGGATCGATGCGCTTCGTTCCATGCTGGACTCGGTTCCGGATCACGAACGGCTTCACCAGGCCCTTGCGGACGCACTCCGCGCCGCCGCCGGCTGAACCCGATCAACCTCAACGCCAGTCGAGCCCGCTGGGAAGCGTGTTGACGTTGACACAACCCTCCGCCGTGACGATCACCAGATCTTCGATCCGGATTCCTCCCACGCGAGCGTCGTAGAGGCCCGGCTCGATGGTCAATGCGTCACCGACCACCAGCTCCGGCCCCTTGAAATCAAGCAACGGAGATTCGTGGACCTCGAGTCCGAGACCATGGCCGGTGCCGTGCACCATGCCGCAATAGTCGTCGTCACCCTCGGGTGGCAGACCAACCCCGAATCCGTGCGCCCGAATCTCCGCGATACCAGCCTCATGCACCGCTTCTCCGGTGGCTCCCGCCCGAGTCGCCCCTTCCGACGCCGACTTCGCCGCCGCCACCGCCGCATGCATCGCCTTCAATCGTGGTGAAATCTCTCCATGAACCACGGTGCGAGTGCAATCGCCGTTGTATCGCGTCTTCTTGTCCTGGGGAAAGATGTCGACGATCACCGGCTCCCCGGTTCTCAGTGGGCCGGTTCCCAGCTCGTGACAGTCCGCGCCCATCGGCCCGCACGCGACGATCGCCGGTCGAGAGGAGAATCCTCGTTCGATGAGGTGCAGATCGATGATCGAACGAACGATCTCGCTGGTGAGAATTCGTCCATCGTGAAGCAATATCCCCGCGTCATCCACGTCCGCCCGCGCGATGGTCTCACAGGCGAGTCTCATCGCCGACTCGGTTCCCGCCTGAGCGGCGCGAAGATGTTCGATCTCCTCGGCGTCCTTGTTTCTTCGATCGACGATTCCAAGATCACGATCACAGACCACCTCGACTCCTCGTTCCCGGAAGCAGTCCGCGAAGAGCACCGGGAGATCCCGATGAACGATCGCTCGACCGATGCCGTGTCTCACCAGAAACTCCGCCGTCGCCTGCGCCGTCGCGATGCCTCGATCGCCCGAGAGCCCCTCGGGCGGTTCGAACTCCGCTGGACAGGTGACTTCGTCGGCCCGCGCAGTCCGTCGGGCGCGATCCATCTCGATGTCACGGACCATCAGGACGGACCGCCGCTCGCCGTCCTCCTCCCAGCTGATCCAGGCGGCAGGATCACCGACCAGGAAGCGGATGCGGTGGTAGAGCGACATGTCCACGGAAGGAATTCCCGCAATGACGATGGCCGAACGGTCTTTTGAATTCACGGTGCACGGTCTCCTACGCCGGAAGGCCTCCCGGCGTGGAGCCGATGGTATCGCCGGCCCCCGGATCCGGCTCCCCGATCATCCGGCGGTTCTCTCCGTTCACACCCGGAACCCCGGATTCGAATACCTGTGGACTTGTGAACCACGGCCGAAACGGGCATGATCACCGTCAGGCCGATTCGCTGGATCGAATCGACCGTTGTCCCAACCCTTCCCGGAATTCAACATGCGGCACGCACTCTCATCCACCATTCTCATCGGAATCGTCGCGCTGGCCGGATGCAACGCGACCTCGAACCCCGTCGTTGGCACCTGGGAAGGTCGCGCCACCGCCGATGAAGCGCCGTTCTCCTTCGGAGCCGTGACCTTCGCACCCGATGGAACGTTCACCGCCGAAGCGAAGTACGGCGAGACCACCCGAGCGGTGAGCGGGCGATACACCCGGGACGGTGAGCGCATGACCCTCGCCGGCCAGGGCATGCCTCCTCGAACCTATACCGTCGCGACCGGTGACGGCACCGCGATCTTCACCGATCCCGCCAGCGGAAAGTCGATGACCCTCGATCGTTTCAAGTGATCCTCCACGGATCCGCTCGACCAACGAACGACGCCGGCCCCCCTGAACGGGGGGCCGGCGTTCTGATTCAAACCGTGGCCAGGTTCACTCGCGGACCAGTCGCCGGTACTTGATCCGGCTCGGATTCGTCGCGTCCTCGCCGAGGCGTTGCCGCCGATCCGCCTCGTAACTCGACCAATCGCCCTCCCACCACCGAACCTGCGAGTCGCCCTCGAAGGCGAGGATGTGCGTGGTGATGCGATCCAGGAACCACCGATCATGGCTGATCACGACGGCGCAGCCGGCGAAGGACTCGATCGCCTCCTCGAGCGCCCGAAGCGTGTGGACATCAAGATCGTTCGTCGGCTCATCAAGCAGCAGCACGTTCGACTCGCTTCGAAGCATCCGGGCGAGGTGCACGCGATTCCGCTCACCCCCGGAGAGATCGTCGACGCACTTCTGCTGGTCGGTGCCCGTGAAACCGAAACGGCTGACGTAGGCCCGGCTGTTGACGGTGGCGTTTCCGAGTTTGAGTTCCTCGTCTCCGTCGGTGATCGCCTCCCAGATCGACTTCCCCTCGGGGAGTGAATCCCGCCCCTGCTCGACATAGCCGAGTTTGACGGTCTCGCCCACCTCGAAGCTGCCACCGTCGACCTGATCATCCCCGGTGATCATCCGGAACATGGTGGTCTTGCCGGCACCGTTGGGACCGACCACCCCGACCACGCCGCCAGGCGGAAGGGCGAAGGTGAGATCGTCGAAGAGCAGTTTCTCGCCGAAAGCCTTGGACACCGACTTGGCCGTGATGACCCGATCGCCGAGTCGGGGGCCCGGTGGAATCCAGATTTCGATCTCCGCCAGTTTCTCGCGGCCCTGTTCACCGAGCATCCGCTCATAGGACGCGATTCGCGCCTTGTTCTTGGACTGCCGTCCTTGAGGATTCTGCTGAATCCACTTCAGCTCCCGCTGGAGCGACTTTCGCCGCTTGTCTTCTCCGCGGGCTTCGACCTCAAGCCGCTTGTCCTTCTGTTCGAGCCACGAGGAGTAGTTCCCCTTCCAGGGAATTCCCTCGCCCCGATCGAGTTCGAGAATCCAACCGGCAACGTTGTCGAGGAAGTACCGATCATGGGTCACCGCGATGACGGTCCCGGTGTACCGCTGGAGGTGCTGCTCGAGCCAGGCGATGCTCTCCGCGTCGAGGTGGTTCGTGGGTTCGTCGAGCAACAGGATGTCAGGCTTGGTCAGGAGAAGGCGACACAGCGCCACTCGCCGCTTTTCGCCACCGGACAGGGTCTCACACGTCTGGTCCTCGGGAGGGCACCGGAGCGCGTCCATCGCCTGCTTCAACCGGCTCTCGAGATTCCAGGCGTCGAGAGCATCGAGTCGCTCCTGGACCTCGCCCTGCTTCTCAAGGAGTTTCTCCATGTCGTCTGCGCTCATCTCCTCCGCAAAACGCGCATTGATCTCCTCGAACTGCTGCAACAAGGCCACGGTCTCGCCCGCTCCCTCTTCGACGATCTCCCGAACGGTGCGGGACTCGTCGACCAGAGGCTCCTGTTCCAGATAGCCGATGGTGAACCCACGCTTGATCTCGGTGTGACCGTCAAACTCGGTGTCGATGCCCGCGAGGATCTTCAACAAGGTCGACTTGCCCGAGCCGTTGAGCCCCAGGACGCCGATCTTCGCCCCGTGGAAGTAGCTGAGATTGATGTCCTTGAGGATGTCCTTCTTGCCTACCCGCTTGGTGACGCCGATCATGGAATAGATGGGGACTTCCGACTTGTCTGCCGCCATGACGCCGCTCCTCGATCACCGGACCTGCCGTCGACCGACTCGACGGGGACCAAGATGCTACCGTCCCGCACGCCGACTGCGAGCCCTCCAATGACCGACCTACCCAAACTTCCAACGCGACCCCCGGCGGTGATCATGACCTGGGCGGACATCGCGTTCGCCAACTGGCGAGTGTCGCCCGAGATCCTTCGGCCGCTGATTCCGTCCGAGCTGGAGCTTGATCTCCACGAGGGGGCCGCCTGGATCAGCCTGATCCCGTTCGAGATGCGGGACTGCGACTTCCGCGGCGTCCCCCCCCTGCCCGGACTCGGGACCTTTCTGGAATGCAACGTTCGAACCTACGTCCGTCACCGCGGTGTCCCGGGGGTGTGGTTCTTCTCGCTCGACGCCGAGTCTAGACTCGCCGTGATCGGCGGCCGCGTGATGTGGGGCCTGAACTACCGACTGGCCACCTTCGAGCGGGAGCGGGCGGGCACGTCCACTCGCTACGGTCTCGCACGACGACGGGGTGATGGCGAGGGCCGACTCGACTGGACCCCCGGCCCCCCGATTCCGCAGCCCGAACCAGGTTCCCTGGAGCACTTTCTGGTGGAGCGATACCACCTCTACTCCCAGCGTCGTGGGCGAATCATTCGAGGCCGTGTCGATCATCCGCCATGGCAGTTGCGGGAGGCTCGAATCGATTCGGTCGATACCGGACTCCTCGCTGCGGCGGGGATCGGAGTCGAGGGCGACCCGATCGCATTCTGTTCGAATGGTGTTCGCGTCGCGGGATTCTCCCCCGTCGACGCCGACCGCGACGAAGACTGACCCGCGAACCCGTATCATTCGATCATGACCGCTTTTTCGTCCATCCCGGAAGGGGCGAACACCATCGTCTTCTATGACGGCGAGTGCGGACTCTGCGAACGATGCGTCGACTGGGGCCTCCGGCGAGATCGTCATCATCGCCTCCGATTCGCACCTCTCCAAGGGACGACCTTCGCGTCGATCGATGCGCCCACGAAACCGACCGACCTCTCGACGATGGTCGTCTGGAACGCACGTGGCCTTCATCAGGAAAGCGACGCGACCCTGGCCATGCTCGAGGGAATCGGCGGAATCTGGCGTACCATCGCCCGGCTCGGGCGAGTGGTTCCTCGATCACTGCGAAACATCGTCTATCGATTCATCGCCAAACGCCGGTATGGCTGGTTCGGTGATGCGGATGCCTGCCGGGTCCCGTCGGCTGAAGACGTCGTCCGCTTCCTCCCCTGAGCACCTGGTTCCGATCACGCGTCGACGGCGCGGGCCTGCAACCGCTCGAGAGGAACGATGTCCAGCGTTCTGCGATGGGTTGCCGCGAGCACCACTTGGGGCGACTGCCCGGCGAGATCGGCCTCCAACCAACGAGCGGCACAGAGACACCATCGATCACCGGGATTCACGCCCTCGAAGCCCCATTCCGGTCGCGGCGTCGAGAGATCGTTCCCCGCCGCCTTGCTGAACTCGAGGAACTCCTCGGTCAAGAGACAACAGACGCTGTGGACTCCAAGATCGTCGGCACCGGAACGACAACACCCGTCCCGGTAATAGCCCGTGACGGGATCGACGCTGCAAGTCTGCAGTTCACCGCCGAGGACGTTGCGGTCGGCGGCGTCGGTTCGAGCATCATCAGCGGCGCGGATCATCGAGTTCTCTCCATACGATCGAAAGGGTGCGGTCGAGCCTCTGCCCGAACATCGGGGCGAACATCACTTGGCAGTCTCGCTCCCGGCCGAGGCCGGGTCCTCTGCGGGCGCGATCTGCGTCAATGGCCGGGACTCCGGACGGGAGTCCAGGGCCTCCTCGACCTCATCGACGATCGTGGGAATGAAGGTCTTCATGCCACCCCCCAATGATTGCTGGAATCCGGTGAGCATCATGTCCGATGCGATCGCAACCAGGATCAGCCCCATGAATCGCAGGATGATCTGCTGGGCGCCGGCGGTGAGGAATCGACCGATGAACCCACTCATGGCGAAACAGAGGCCCATGGTCAAGGTCAGTGCGGCGGTTCCTGCAGCGACGCTCAAGTTCCCTTCAATCGTCGGATACGCCGCCGCCACTGTAATGACGGTGGCGATCGAGCCCGGCCCACCGAGAATCGGCATGGAGAGCGGAACGATCAACGTGCTGTTCACCGCCGCCTCGTTCTGCTCGAGGTCATTGATCTGATCATCACCGGCCTTGGTTCGATGGGCCGGATTCTCGCCCCCGTGCAACATCTTGAATCCGATTCCCAGCACGATGAGGCCGCCGGCGAGCTGAAACGCCGGCAAGGAGATTCCAAACGCGCTCAACACCGCGGTACCGCCGAAGACGGCTCCGACCAGGATGATCAACACGACGATCGTCACCTTGAGCGCCGCCTTGGCTTTGAACGCAGCCGGAAGATCCCCGGTCATCGAAATGAAGATGCCGGTGTTGCCGATGGGATTCATCATGGCGAAGAGGGCGAGAAACGCTTTGATGAAGGCTGGATAATCCATGGCTTGGATGATCCCTCATTGCCCGACGGGACACAACCTCACCTCGGCCCTCAAAGCCCCGTCTGATCCCCGCCGATCCACGGCCAGAATCCCCATGAGGAAATCCACCGGCTTCAACCTCGAAAGAAGTCGATCGCGACACCTCGTTGGATCTCCATTCCAGGACTCGCCCGTTCCGTCACGGACCCGCCAGCCGGAACGAAACGGCCGCCTTGCCAAGAACCCGCTCCAGCCGCGCGACCTGGGAATCAACGACGCCGCCCAATGGACGCCGATCTGCACGAAAGAAAAAAGCACGGCGGTGTCAGGAACAAGTCCTTTCACCGCCGTGCCATGGGGTGGCAATCGGGTGTTTCCGAGCGAGAACGCTAAAACGTTCAATACGTCCAAATCATACTGGAATTTGGGCCCCGAATGGGAGTCTTCCTCGGATTTTCGTTCAAATCGTTCATTTTGCCTCGGTTGATCGCTAACCTCTGTTCGTCGGGGAGGTTTCCTCCGCTCCCGCTCGACGAAATCCAAGGCTGAATCACCGATGCTCCAAACAGACAACCTCCTCTCCCCAAAGGACTTGGCAGTCGCGATCGGGGCCAGCGAGTCATCTCTCAAACGGTGGATTGATCGTGGTCTTCTGGATGTCTCTCGAACCGCAGGTGGCCATCGCCGGGTCGCCGTCTCCGAGGCCATCCGATTCGTCCGGTCCCGGAAGATGCCGATCATCCAGCCAGAGATTCTGGGGCTTCCCGCCAGCGTCGGCGTCGAGTCACGAGTTCCCAAGGAGTCAACCGGCTCGCCGAACGAGCGGTTCTCCGCTCTTCTCCAAGCCGGGCACGACGTGGGGGCAAGAGCTCATCTCTTGAACCGATTCATGGCCGGCGAGACGATCTCGGAACTCGCCGACGGCCCGATTCGAACCAGCATGATCGAGATCGGAGAGATGTGGCACGACTCGGTTGAAGGAATCCTCATCGAGCATCGTGCCACGGAGATCTGCGTCGAACTCATTCAGGAGTTGAAGACGCTGAGCCAACCGGTGTCACCGAGATTCCGCTCGATCGGCGGTGCGATCGACGAGGATGTCTACAAGCTCCCCCCCCTGCTCGCCTCCGCGGTGCTCCAGGAACACGGAATCCAAGCGGTGAATCTCGGGCCCAACACGCCCATTCCGGTCTTCGAGATCGCCTGCCTCTGCGATGATCTTGAACAGCGTCCAGACCTGGTCTGGATGAGTGTGAACAGCCTTCCCGAACTCGCCATGAACCGTGAAGCGATCGAGCGATTCGCCACACGATGCGCCTCCGAAGGCATCACCTGCGTGATCGGAGGACGCCATGCGGCCGAACTCGACCTCTCGCACGTCCCATCCGTGGAGGTTCATCGATCGATGCAGGAATTCTCCACCTTCCTTGAACGCTTCAAGGCGGCGAGAATCTGAGCATCTGGCTGACCGGGAACTCCGGTTTCGTCAACGCCTCGTGATCTTGAAGACACCGCTGGCGAGGTCCTGGACGCCGGCGATCACCTTCAAGTTGCCACTCGCCACCGCCTCCTTGATCACCGGCGAACGCCGGATGAGCTCGGACACGCCCATGTTCGCGTTGCACTCGACGACCTTCGCCAACGCATTGGGTTCATTCGGTTCGACGGTCATCGCACATGGTGAGATGATCTGGTCGATGAGTTGCGGCAGCGATCCGGGAAGCACGCTGGTGTCGTCGCGGTGCTTGATGGCGGCATCCACGGCACCACATTCACTGTGGCCCATCACGACGATCAACTTCGTCCCCAGAACCGCAACGCCGTATTCCAGACTCGCGATCCCTTCGAGGGTTGGAATGTTGCCCGCGACGGCACAGACGAAGAGGTGGCCGAGCGGCTGGTCGAAGCAGATCTCCGGAGCGACGCGGGAGTCGGCACATCGAATGACCGCCGCGAAGGGCGCCTGGCCGGCGGCCAGCTTCGCCCGGTCGAGTTCGATTTCATGCGCCGACATCTTCTGCTTCACGAATCGCTTGTTTCCATCCATGAGCGCCTTGATGGCCTCGTCAGGCGTCGCGGGAGCGGACTCCGCGGGAACTTCGATCGGGGCGAAGGCGAAAGACGCGATGGCGGTGGCAAGCACGGCAAGAAGGACTCTGGGGCTGATCGCACCGCGGCGGGAGGAAACCGACTGACTGAGATCGCTCATGATTTGGATCACCTTTGAGAGGTTGGAGGAGAGACTGGCTACTGGGTCCGAATATACCGCACCAGAAGAGGTGAGTGCGAGCGGTCGGCGGTCCGAACCAATTCTGAATGGCCGCGAAACACGGCGATCTCCGGTGCGGAGCACGGATGGAGAAGCCACTGGATCCGGTGAGAGGCCGAGAAACGAGGAAAGCGGATGAAACGGCTCGCTGGCACTGCGGTGAACCACCCGTCATGCCGGCAAACGCCTGCCACTGTGGACTTTCGGTTCGGGATCCTCTATTGTGGACCGATTCGGGTGATGCTGACGATCCAGTGAACGCACCTTCCGACGACCGGTGGCTTTGAGAGGACGTGTTCCACGTCCGGAGACATTCCGGTTCCACAAGTCACCGGACGCGCCCCGACATCCGGAATTCAGAGAATCCATTCATGAGCTTCCATGAAATGAGGCTGTCAGAGCCGATCGTTCGCGCGGTCAGCGCCGACGGTTACGAGACACCGACCCCGATCCAGGCCCATGCCATTCCCGAGGCACTCAACGGCCGGGACATACTTGGCTGCGCCCAGACCGGAACTGGAAAGACCTGCGCCTTCGCGTTGCCGATTCTCCATCGGCTCTCGGAGAATGCTCCTGCGGAGGACTCCCGCCCCTCTGGAAACCGGAAGAACCGACGGCAGGGCATGCGAGGCCGTCTCCCTCGAGCGCTCGTCCTCTGCCCCACTCGCGAACTTGCGAACCAGATCTACGAGAGCTTCAATTCGTACGGCCGAAACCTTCACCTTCGGCATACCGTGATCTTCGGCGGCGTGAGCCAGGGCAAGCAGGTGACGGCACTTCGAAACGGCATCGACGTCCTGGTAGCGACGCCGGGACGCCTGCTCGACCTGATCAACCAGGGTTTCGTCGACCTGAGCCAGATCGAAGTGCTGGTACTCGATGAAGCGGATCGCATGCTCGACATGGGATTCATCAACGACATTCGACGAGTGGTCAGCCTCGTTCCCGAGAATCGCCAGACCCTCTTCTTCTCGGCCACGGTCTCCCCGGAGATTCGACGTCTCGCCGATTCCATGCTGGACGATCCGGCGCGAATCGAGACCGCACCGGAATCGACCACCGCCGAGTCGATCACCCAGAACGTCTATCTCGTCGAACGAAAGAACAAGCCTGCCCTGCTGGAATTCCTCTTCAATCGGGGCGACATGGGGCGAACCCTCATCTTCACCCGCACGAAGCACGGGGCCGACAAGCTGACCAAGATCCTTCGGCGAGCCAAGGTCAAGGCCGAAGCGATCCACGGCAACAAGTCGCAGAACGCGAGAACCAAGGCCATGGATGCGTTCCGTGCCGGGAAGATCCCGGTGCTGGTGGCCACCGATATCGCGTCTCGCGGCATCGACGTCGATGAGATCACGCACGTCGTCAACTACGACATGCCGATCGACCCGGAGACCTACGTTCACCGGATCGGACGAACCGCCCGAGCCGGCGCTTCCGGAGTCGCCGTCTCCTTCTGCGACCGCGATGAATTGAGCACCCTCCGTTCCATCGAACGGCGGACCGATGCCCGCCCCGAAGTCGCCACTGATGCGCCGGACCTCACCTACCCGGCCCCCAGTCCGCGACAGGGCGGCCAATCCTCCTCGCGTCATGACGCACCGCGCCGAGGCGGCGGATGGAAGTCCAAGCCTCTTCCACGATCGGGATCTGGAAGAAACGGCGGATGGAAGAACCGGAAGTCCGCATCGAACGACGGTGGAAACAGCGGCGGCTGGAAATCGAAGCCCGCGTCGAAGGGAAGCGGCGGTGGCGGTGAATGGAAGCCCAAGAACGCCAAGCCGGCACCCGAAGGCCGAAACGCTGATGGATGGAAGTCCAAACCCGCCAAGCCGGGGCCCCGCGACGGCGATGGAAGCGGATGGAAGCCGAAGAACAAGCCCAAGAACGGAGGGGGCAATTCCGGCGAATGGAAGCCCAAGAACGCGAATGCCGGCAACGGCAACAACGAAGGCGGATGGAAACCCAAGTCCAAGCCTCGAACGTCGGGAGGTTCGGCGGGCGAATGGAAGCCGAAGAACGCCAATTCCGGTGGCGGAGGCAAGAGCGGTGGTTGGACGCCCAAGTCCCGACCCTCCGCGGGTGGAACCTGGAAGCCCAAATCGAAGTCGGCGAGCGGATCTGGCAACTCGAATGCTCGTGGTGGAAAGACCGGCTCTTCATCGCGGCCTTGGAGCGGCAAGAAGAGTTCCGGCGGCAAGGGCGGTCACTCCCGTCCCTCCAGCGGCAGCAGCCAAGGCGGGCGATCGAGAAGCCGCTGACCCGGATTTCGCCCTCCAAGGGCCATCCTCACCCTGAATTCAGAAGCCCCCGTCGGACCTCCTCCGGCTCGGGGGCTTTTCATATGAAACCGAGGATTTTCGGCGACAGGCGACCGATCTCGCGATTCTTCGATCGGCTCCTGTCACATTCGATCACCACGCGTCTACCGGGAAGAGTTCCGCACCCGACGCTCGGGATTCGGACGTCACCAGAACCGCATGACACCCCCCCGGAGAAACCCATGCACCCCCGATCACTCCTCATCGCTTCCAGCAGCCTCACCGCGACCGTGCTCAGCACGAGCCTGTACGCCGACCTCGAGACCCAGCGCTACAGCTCGAGCACGAACTACGAGTTCTTCGTCTCGCACATGCCGGATTTCGACCAGGAGCGTTCGGGGCTCGGCGCCGACTCCGACGGCGACCCCGGCGGCATGTACTGTGTCCCGACTGCGACAAGCAACCTCTTCGCGTACATCGCGAACCATGGTTACACCTACTGTGCGCCCGGTCAGGCCGACTGGCAGTTGAATTCCAATCATGCCGATGCGACTGACTTCATCGACCGACTCGCCGACGAAATGAACACGAGCCCGACCAACGGGACCACGGGCGGCAGAGGTTTCCGTGGTGCCAGGGACGTCCTGCAGGACGAGGTCGGATCACGTTTCGTCATCGAAGACGAACGCCACTCCCTTTGGAACGTGGTCACCTTGCGTGAACTCTCGCGTGCCGGCATCTGCGAAGACGCGATCCAGACGGTTTGCTACGGCAAGTACGAGACGCTTGGATACAACTGGTGCGATGAGCGGGTCATCAAACGGAGAGGCGGTCACTGCATGACCTTCGTCGGAGGGTATCGGAACGGATCCACTCGCAAGATCAAGGTCAACGATCCCGGTGGATCCGGAGATGGAAACACCGTCCAGTCGACGTTCGAGACGCTGGACCACGACTGCCCGTGGTACTCCGACCTCGTGGTGTCCTTCACGACCGTCGGATCATGCCTCCTTCCCAACCAGGGAATGAACCGCATCCAGCGGAACTCCAATGACTCCTTCCTCCGACTCATCGATGCGCGGCTCGCGATTCGCCCCGCGAACTGCTACTCCTGGCACAGCTATGACAACGGCGAAACGTGTGCCGTGGAGACGGGCGGAATGCCCTTCGGCCAGAACGACTTCGAGTTCGAACTCGCACCCGCCGGCGTGGCGGCGTCCTACTGGAACACCGGCCAGAGCCTCGCCATCGCCCCGAACGGACGACCCTTCCTGATCGCCGCCGATGGCTCGATCATGTTCCGCGAGAACGACGAAGAAGAGGCGACCATGCGACCCGTCCCGCTCGGCGAGCTGGATCTTCCTCCGGCCGACGGAATCACCTTCTGCAGCGACCGGACTCTCGTCCTTCGTCACAACGATCGACTGATCGCGATCACCGGAATGGACTCCGTCACCGCTGATCCCGACGCCGACCACAACCCCCCGGCCGTGGCCTGGGAAGCGCAAGCCCCCTTCCAGATCGGGCAAGTCATTCCCTCGCGACGGGAACGGACTTCCGAAGACGACTCCGTGCACACGGTTCTCGCCTTCTCGCCCAACCTTCGGGTCATCTTCGAGACGAGTGGTGATCCGGAAGTCGAGCCTCTGATCCGAAGCGTGCCCGCCTCGCTTCCCCTGGACCCCGAGCGATTCGCCCAGACGATCATCGTCGAAGACGGCGCCGGCACGATCTGGTTCGCTCAGGAGGGTGATCGAAGGATCTCCTCACTCGATCGGGAAGGCCAGGTCTCGACCATCGAACTCCCTGTGCAGAAGATCACCGGCTTCGACATCGACGACCTGAATCAGCTTCTGGTGGCGGATCAGGGCCGGGTCCGGTGCTTCGGACTCGGAGCCCGTGGACTCGATGAACGAGGCCCGGAAGCGTCTCCCTTCGTCGGGCAACTGGTTGGAATGGGCTTCAAGGTCGACCGAAGCTCCAGCAACTACGACCCCAAGCAGCACAGCGAGGAACAGGGTTGGTTCGACTCACCTGACGCCGAAGAGGATGCACCGTGCCCCGAGGACCTCAACGGTGATGGCCAGGTGAACGGCGGAGATCTCGCCCTCATCCTGAGTGCGTGGGGCGAAGAGGGTAACGATGGTGCGGACCTCAACGGCGACGGCATCGTCAACGGCGCCGACATGGCCCTGATCCTCAGTGCCTGGGGGAACTGCCTCTGAAGAGCACCGACTTCAAACGAGTTCGTTCCAGCATCCGACTCCGCTCCGGCCCCTCAGGCCGGGGCGGAGTCGTCGATTCCCGACCTCCGGATCCGGCGGCCAGTGAGAAAGGTGGCGTGAAGCGATCCGAATTGCAGTCCCTTGGGGTCGAGTTTCCGGCGGAATTCGGCGAGAATGCCCGACCCTCCTCACACTCGGCGGTCGAAGTAGAGACTCCGGCCGATCGAAGATGATTTTCGAGTTCCCATGTCCAATCTGCTTTCCGCTCGTCATCTCACCAAGTCGTATCCATCCAACGTCCTCTTCGAGGATGTGGCGATTCAATTGGTGGTCGGCGATCGCGTCGGATTGATCGGCCCGAATGGCGCCGGGAAGTCCACCCTGATGAAGGTCCTGGTGGGCGTCGAGGACGCCGACGAAGGCGAACTCATCCGCCGCAAGGGTTCCAAGCTCGTCTATGTCGCGCAGGATGACCGCTTCGAGTCGGATGCGACCCCGCTTTCGGCCGTCACCGCGGAGCTCTCGAGCGACAGTGACGACCGCGTGGATGGCGACACCCGGGCCGCGATCGTCCTCTCGAAGCTGGGCTTCACCGACTTCGATCGATCGGTCTCGACCCTGTCGGGCGGCTGGCGCAAGCGGCTCTCCCTCGCCTGCGCTCTGGTCCATGATCCCGACGTGCTCATGCTCGACGAGCCGACCAACCATCTGGATCTCGAGGGCGTCCTTTGGCTGGAGTCGTTCGTCAAGCAATCGAACATCACCATGATGTTCGTCACCCACGATCGACGTTTTCTGGAGAACACCGCGAACCGGATCATCGAACTTTCGAAGGCCTTCCCAGGCGGTACTTTCGAAGCGGAAGGGAACTACACGAATTTCATCCGACGCAAGGAGGAGTTCCTCGATGCCCAGGCCGCGGCCCAGTCGATCCTCGCCAACAAGGTGAGACGAGACACCGCGTGGCTGCGACAGGGCATCCAGGGTCGACAGACCCGGAACAAGACCCAGGTCGAGGATGCGACCACCCGCCGAGCCGAACTGAAGGCGACCAAGGATCGAAACGCGGCGCCCACCAAGACCACGACGATCGACTTCCAGGCCACGGATCGGAAGACCAAGAAACTGCTGGCGCTGCATTCGGTCGGGAAGACGATGGGCGAAAAGCGACTCTTCGAGTCTCTCGACCTGGTGCTGACGCCGGGCCAGCGAGTCGGACTGCTCGGCCCCAACGGATCGGGCAAGACCACGCTCCTGCGACTCATGTCCGGGGATCTCGAGCCCGACACCGGGACCATCAAGCGCGCGGCGGAACTTCGCACCGTGGTGTTCAGCCAGCACCGTGGAACCCTGAATCCGGACGAGACGCTTCAGGAAGCGCTCTGTCCCGTCGGAGACATGGTCGAATACGGCGGGCGAATGGTGCACGTGAGCGGTTGGGCGAAACGATTTCTCTTCGAGCCCGACCAGCTCTCGACCTACGTCAAGAATCTCTCGGGCGGCGAGCAGGCACGCGTTCTGATCGCGAACCTCATGCTCAATCCGGCCGATGTCCTGCTGCTGGACGAACCGACCAACGATCTCGACATCCCTTCTCTGGAAGTGCTCGAGCAGGCCTTGCTCGAATTCCCCGGTGCCCTGGTGCTGGTGACCCATGATCGATTCATGCTCGAACGAATCGCGACGGAGTACATCGGACTCGACGACCGGGGCGGCGCCAAGTCGTTCATGACCTACGGGCAGTGGAACAAGCATCGGAAGAATCCGACTGAATCGAGCGTGGCGACGAAGCCCGCTCCGGTGAAGACGCCGGCGCCCGCAGCGAAGCGATCCTCGCAAGATGCCAAGCCGGCTCGGAAGTTGTCGTACAAGGAGAAGCGGGAGTACGACGGCATGGAGAAGGCGATCCTCGAGGCCGAGAAGGAGGCTGCAAAATTCGAAATCGCGGCCGCGGATCCTTCGCTATCCTCGGATCACGTGCGAGCGACCGCGGCCTACGAAGCGTTGTCGACCGCCCAGGGTCGTGTGAAGACCCTCTACGCCCGCTGGTCGGAACTCGATGCGATTCGGAACGCTGACTGACCCGAAGAGTGAGATCCAACGACGATCCGCTCGATTCTTCGACCAGATCCCGGAACGCCCGTCACCGAAGCGCTAGCCTCGCGGAAAAGACGACCGAAGCAATTCGAGGCTCTTCGGAATCGCGGTGCGATAGTCCTCCATGCCTTCGAACTCCAGTGAGATCCAACCGCGATAGTCGTGTTCATTGAGGATGCGCCCGATCCGTGGATAGTCGAGATCAAGGCTGTACCACTGGCCACCACCGAAGTAGGTCTTGGCTTGCACCAGCACCGTGCGCGGCGCCAGTCTGGCCAATCGCTCGTACGGATCGTCGAGAAAGTTGCCGGTATCGGTGGTGACCTGCAACCAAGGCGAATCGACCGCATCCACGATCCGCAGGATTCCCTCCGGCGTCAGGCCGAGACCCCAGTGATTCTCGAGACCGAGCACCACGCCGCATCGTTCGGCGGTCGGAAGACATTTCTCGAATGCTTCGATCACCCATGGAAAGGCGTCTTCGTCCGTGTAGCCGTCGAGCGGCGCCTCGATGCCTCGATTCGCCATGAGGTCGTCGAAGTCCTTCGAGGTGCCCCACGTTCCCGTGTTCACCCGCATGGTCGGAATGCCCAGGTCATAGGCGATCTCGATCTGCGCGATGGTTCGATCGATGTTGAACTCCCGCTTCTCCCGATCAGGAGTCACGAAACCCTGATGGGTCGAAAGCCCCATGAGTGGAAGGCCCAGTCGCTGAGCCCTTCTCTTGTACGCCATGCGCTGGGACCGACTGATGAGCTCGTTCTGGCCGATCTGATACAGCAGGAACTCGATCCCGTCGAACCCGAATTCGTCGGCGAGATCGATGCAGGTGTTCATGTTTCGAAGTTCGTCGTTCCGGAATCGCCAGAGCGAGTAGGTCGACAACGCGATCGGATGGGTTCGACGGGCGCCCGAAGACGAGCCGGTCCCCTCCTTTGGAGAGTCCTGCACCCGAGCGATCGCGGCACTGATCGGAAGCACCGATGCCGCAGCACCGGTGGCGAGGAAACGGCGACGATTCTGGGTCATGGACGGTCTCCACTCCGGTGGTCGAGCATCGACCCCGATGGGTGGATGCTACCGCCCCACGGGCCACCTCCGCCGATCACTCTCCTGATGGCGTGGCACGCCTGGGATCGAGCGGTGTCCTCCGACCCGCCGCATCGACCCGATAGAGCCGTCCACCCTGATGAAGAAGGCCCGCCGCCTCCGACGGATCGCGCCAGGCCACATCGATTCCGATGAGCTCCGGACGACCGTCGATCCAGCCGATGTCGTCCACCACGGTGTGCCCCACCACGATGTGCTTCGCACCGTGCCGGCTCAGAATCGACTCGATCTCCTCATCGGTCGGCCGACCACCCCACCCCTCGGCGTGTCGAGGGAAGTATCCGCGATACCAATGCGGCCCCTGCTGATGCCAGATGAGACCGGTCCGAAGATCGGCCTTCGCCGCCGCGGGCCAGGCCGGCGGCCCGAGGCCGGCGTTGATCGTCAGATTGATCTCGTCGAGACCCAGCCCCAGTCGGTCGAGTTCCGGCGAGTACCCGGCGTGCACGAAAAGGAACGGGCCGACACGAATGACACTGTTGTGATTTCGAAGCCACCGGCCCAGTTCGCTTTCCGGGCCGTGAAGATCCTCGTACGACGCCCCGATTCGATCGGTACTGAAACGGTACTTCGGGTGGATGTAGCGAAGATCGCCGGCCATCACCATCGACTCGTGATTCCCCAGCACGTAGTGCACGCGACCTCCGGCTGCTCGAGCTTCCCGCTCGAGACGTCGGATCAACCAGAGCAGTTCCGTCACCTGATCACCGCGATCGACGATGTCGCCGTTCAACACCAGATGGCCATCGCCCCAGGCCCACTGCCCGGCATCGTCGACCACGCCGTTTCCCCTCAGAAACTCGAGGAAGGTCTCGCGATTTCCTTCCAGATCGCTCACCGCCAGAATCTTCGCCGCGTCCGGCCACGACGCAGCCGGGAGAGCCGACGATGAACCGACAATCACCACGGGAACCGCTCGACTCGGCGTCGCCAGTTCATCGCCGTCGGCGATCCCGTCATGCTCGGTCCGAACGACCTCACCGTTCACCATGGTGATCATGGTCGCGGTATCGGCATTGCTTCAGATGAGATGTGGACCATCCTGCACCGATTCCGGACCGATGCCCAGCAGCTGGATCTGAGTGACGTATCGAATTCCCTCCCGCACGTCGTACTTGACTCGCACCAGTTGTCCGGTGACCGGCGGCTCCGCGCCGAGTGGCGGGGACGGACCAGCGACCGGAATGTTCGCGCCCTCCTCGACCACGTAGGTCTTCCCATCGATCCGCCATTCGCCGATGTAGTTGGCATCAAAGGATTCGAGAACGCCGACCGTCTCATCGGCGGCGAAGGCTCTTTCCGGCCAGACACCGATCGAAACCACCACCATCAATGTCGAGAGAAGCAATGAAGACGCGAGGTGTGGCATGGAATCTCCGACGAGACGTGGACGTAGAGCGGAACGAAGGAGAGTCTAGACCCTCGTGCGATTCGATGATCGCCCGAAAATCAAAGCGACCCCGGCCGAAGCCGGGGTCGCGTCGTCGATTCACCGGAACGTCGGAGAAAATCAGCCCTTCTCGGTCGACTTCTTCTCTTCGACGGATGGCGGGTGCTTCAAACCGGCCTTCTTGAGAAGACCATTGATCTTCTCGACCTTGCCTTCAAGCGGATTCGCGGGATGGAGATTGTTGTACGCGACCTTGCCGTCCGGCGCGATGATCGCGACGTGGGGAATGCCACGAATGCCGAAGTCCTGGTTGAAGACGTCCTGCTTGCTGAACGCGACCGGCCAGGTGACCTCCATCGCCTTCGCGTAGTCCGCCATCATCTCGCACTCCTGCTCGAAGTTCTCCGCATTCTTCTTGCCACGCTCATCTCGGAAGATGACGCTTCCCTGTTCGCTGGTGACTCCGAGAACCACCACGTCGTAGCCGTCGTAGTACTCGACCAGCTCCTTGACCTGCGGGAAGGAACCCACGCACGGGCCGCACCAGGTCGCCCAGAAGTCGAGCACCACGACCTTGCCCTTGAGGTCAGCGAGACTGTTCATCGCGGTCCCGGTGCTGTTCCACAGGAAGTCGACGGTGGGTGCGGGATAACCGACGAGTTCACCTCGTCCGGCGGGCCCATCGAGAAATGCGATGGTTCCGTTCATCCGTTCCGCGGCCATCTTCAATTCTTCGGCTTCGGGTCCGGTGGCTGACTTCGCCTCTTCCTGAAGCACGGCGACGCCCTTCTTCATCCCATCGACGACCTGACCGTGAATCTTCCTCCGGGTGTCGGCATCGACCTCCGCCTTCGAAAGCAGTTCGGGATACGAGCGCCATCCCCGCATCAGGCTCATCGGATCATCGGTCGGCATCCGATCGACGAGTCCGACGAGTTCGATCTGCATCGGGATGAGCTGTTCGGTCTCGAGTTGGTCGAGCGCCTGCAGCACCTCGCCGAGCCGGTCATCCGGCACTTCGGAGAATCCATGCGGCGTGGCGATCGCGAGCGCCTGCTCGTTCTCTCCCATGCCCGCAAGCATCAGGCTTGCGTCGAGCCAGTCGTCGCCCTGGCCGATTTCCACGATGCGGCCGATCCAGACCGGCTTGGCGTTGGGCGAATAGGCCCAGAGCATCTGCATGCTCCCGATGGTCTCGATGTCGCATTCCGCGGGATCGACCCCGTTGAGTTGCGCATCCAGAACGGCGTGAAAGCCCGGATCGTCCAACGAGAACTGGTCGCCCTGCGCCCGGTAATAGGTCATGGCGGCTTCGGTCTTGGCCTTGACTTCTTCCGCCGTCGGCGGCGCGGCGAAGGTCATCGCGGAGATTCCAGCGGCAAGGCCCGCCGCGGCAAGGGTGATCGATCGATTCATCTTCAGCTCCTTTCAAGAGGTCGGATCAGACTACCACGCCGTCTCGGCCAACTCCGTCAGTCCGTGGTTTCCACCCGCCATGATCCCGTTTCCGACTCAGAAAACGGGACCGCGAAGATCAACGACCCCGGTCGGCCACATCGAGGA
This sequence comes from Phycisphaera sp. TMED9, assembly GCA_002167845.2. Lineage (GTDB taxonomy): Bacteria > Planctomycetota > Phycisphaerae > Phycisphaerales > SM1A02 > UBA12014. Next base: position 28,483 of record NHBO02000006.1, read on the forward strand.
ACCCAGTGCACGGATCAGGAAGTCACCAGGCGGTCGGAACACCGGCGAGGGGCCCTCGTCAACCACCATCACACCCTCCGGGCATGGTCGGTATCCGCTCGACGCATAAATCTCCGGCCGGCCGAAGAGCGTTGCGAAGCCGAACTCATGGCCGACTCCCCAATCGTGCACCGCCGACAGCAGACTTCGAACCAATCCTCGGCCGCGATGGGTCGGGGCGACGCAGACTTCAGCGATTCCGATCATCCGGATCTCCGCTTCGAGGACCCGCTCGTGGATGGCGACGTGAGCAACCAGACGATCACCGTCCCACCACAGCCATCGTCGACGCGGCATCTCCGTGAAATATCGACGCGTACGGAAGACCTCGTCTCCCGGCTTGTTGAAGCAGGTGGAAAGCAACGTCCGGATCTCCCGGTCGAGCGGCGCATCGACTTCCGCATCATCGATCGGAGCGACATGTTCCGGTTTCAGATCAGCCATGATCCATCACCACCGGCGCAGCGGTGCCCACCGACGCAGGGCAGTCGTTCACGATGCATCGCTCCCGCCCGAAGGGACGATCGCGTCCCGGATTCGAGCGATCAAGGCCGCATCGCGACCGGCACCATCAGCGGGGCGAGCTTCGGCGAAGTCGTAGGCCTCGAACGGCCCGAGTCGTCGCCGGTCGGAGTCCTCCTCCGCGAATCGAGGGATCGCATGACCATGAAGCTCGGGAACCTGATTGCACAGGATGAGATAGTTGATCCTTTCGGCTCCGGTCGCCGCCAGGACGGCGTCGCCCAGTCGTACGAAATCCGTCATGAACGCGACTCGAGCCGCCTCGTCGAGATCGTTCACCGAAGAAACCACCGGATCCGGAAGCAACATGCAGCAGCCCTCGATCGCTTCCGGCTGACGGTCTCCGAGCACGGCCCACCCGCTCGCGAGGCGAGCGATGAGTTGAGGATCGTCTCCGCGGTGAATCCGCTCGAGGCGTTGCGCGATGGGGCCCGGGGAAGTGTTCTGCATCGTCTTGAAAATACCCGAATGCCGAAGATCGCGCGGATCGCAGGCTGGATTCGATCAATGTTCAGTCACCGTCCGGGGTTTCGAATCGCCGAATCCTCCGAAGGAGCAGCGGAGTTCCGACCGCGACGCCCACCAACCCCCCCGCGAGCTGCCCAGCGAAGTGAATCCATGCGTCCGCCACACCCATGACGCCCATCACCACCAGCCCGACGGTGACCGCAGGATTGAATGCGGCGCCGGACACCGGACCAGCGAGGTATGCGCCAACGAGCACCGTGACACCGATGGCGACGTGGAGCCACCGAGGATTCGGATGGCCGCCCAGTGGCGTGATGATGAACGTGACATGCACGAGGGCGTAGGCGAACAACGCTTCCCAGAGCACGCTCGGAAGAATCACGAGTTCCATCGGTGTCACCACGAGTTCGCCGGCCGTCATGGCGTCCTTGATCGTGATCGCCAGAAGCCCCCCGGCGGTCGCCGCAACGACCTGGACGATCATGTACGGGATTGCGTCATGCCACCGACAGTCGCCGCGCCACACGAGGGCGAGGGTGACCACCGGATTGAAATGGGAACCGGAGACGCGTGCGAACAGCAGGATCAGAATGGTGAGAACCAGCGCAATCACCGCGGGCGCCCAGGCACCGGCCGACCCCGGTTCGAGACCGGCCATCCCGATCGTCAGCGCGAGCCCGAACGTGCCGATGAACTCAGCCAGTGGTTTCACGGGATTCATGGCGATCACCGAGGACGACGGTTCGACCGGATCGCGACGGATGACATCCATCGACCGGAAAATGGTACTGCCGATCAAGAAGGCGGCGTTGTCCCGGGGCATGATCACCATCACCGTTGCGCACGAGGGTGGCCGTGTCGAATTCAGATCGGCGGGACACGATCGGCGAGCACGTGATAGTGCGGATCCTCGCTGATGTCGACTTCCACGAGATCACCGGCACGATCAAGAAGACGCCGACAGTCCTCGCTGAGGTGGCGGAGATGGAGCCGCTTCCCGAGTGCCTGATATCGCTCCGCCAGATTGTTGATGGCCTCGAGGCCGGACTGGTCGTAGACCCGGCTGAAGTAGAAGTCGATCACGATCTCGTCCGGATCGTCCTGCGGCGTGAAGAGATCGCGGAAGCGCGTCACCGTGCCGAAGAACAGGACCCCGTGCAATTGATAGACCTTCTGGCCTTGGTCATCGGTCGAGACGTCGGCGATCAGATGCTTGCTCTTGTTCCAGGCGAAGACCAGCGCGGACAACGCGACGCCGAGAATGACCGCGGTCGCGAGATCGTGCATGAACACCGTGTACATCGCGACCACCAGCATGATCAGAACTTCGGGGAAAGGAATGCGGCGCCAGGTCTGGAGCGTCGTCCACTCGAAGGTCCCGATCACCACCATGAACATCACTCCGACCAGCGCCGCCATCGGCACGGCCTCGATCCACGGAGAGAGGAACAGGATGAACAGGAGCAGCGTCAGCGCCGCGGTCACACCGGAGAGGCGGCCACGGCCGCCCGACTTCACATTGATCAAGGACTGGCCGATCATGGCGCATCCGCCCATGCCGCCGAACAGACCGCATGCGACGTTCGCGACCCCCTGCCCCACGCACTCGCGGTTTCCGTTGCCGCGGGTCTCAGTCAGTTCGTCGATGAGCGTCAGGGTCATCAGCGATTCGATCAGGCCGACGCCTGCGAGGATCAACGAGTAGGGAAGGATGATCCACAAGGTGGCGAGGGTGAACGGAGGCAGACTGAAGTCCCACCAGGCCGGACGGGGAAGCCCACCGGCGATTCCCACCTTGGAGACGTCGACCGACGCGATCGCGGCGCGGCGTTCCTCCTGGGTGAGGGGCGCGATCGAGGTTCCGGGATCCGGGACGACCTCGACGCCCTCGGGAAGCCCCGCCTGCGCCGTTGCCAGCATCGCGAGGTCCTTCTCCCGCTGAGCCTCCTGCACCGCCGCCGCGACCGTGCTGTCCACCAGCATGTCGCCCACCGTCAGCATCGGGCGAGGCGACTCGGCCGAGACGTCGCCGTCGGCGGCCGGAACGACACCACCGGACCCGTTGATGAAGAACGCGACCAGCGAGACGACGAGAATGGCGGCCAGTGACGACGGAATCGCCTTGGTGAGACGAGGAAGAAACGCGATGATCGCCATCGTCGCCACCACCATGCCGAGCATCAGCCAGAGCCGGCCGCCCGAAAGGAACGCCATGGCGCCCTCCGCGTCCAGCGTCTTGAAGCTTCCGAGTTGCGCCAGCAGGATCACCACCGCGAGCCCGTTGACGAAACCGAGAATCACGGGATGCGGGACGATGCGAATGAACTTGCCCATGCGCAGCAGTCCCACCGTGACCTGGATCAACCCGCAGAGCACCACCGCGGGAAAGAGAAAGCCGATCCCGTATTGGGCGACCAGCGCCACGACGACGACGCCCATGGCTCCGGTGGCGCCCGAGATCATCCCCGGCCGCCCACCAAGCACCGACGTGATGAGACAGATGATGAAGGCCGCGTAGAGGCCGACCAACGGCGGGACACCGGCGAGAAACGCGAATGCCACCGCTTCGGGCACCAGCGCGAGCGCCACCGTCATTCCGGAAAGGATGTCGGCCTTGAAGGAACCGCTGGAACCGGAACGAAGATCGAGTTCACGGTGGCCGATGGGGAGAAACGAGGGAAGGTGAATGGTGAACTGGGACATGGTTGGGATCGTGCGAAAAACGGTCTCGCCACACCTCGCGGAAGAGTGACGTGGACGGTCAGGATCGGAACGAGTTCCGATCGACCGGAGGGAACGTGGATTGGGGAGGCCGATTCGGTTCGGGGCCACCGCGAGTGGAAATTCGGATCGCGACGAAACGGGAGTTCGGATCGCAATTGCGATGCCGGGCGAACCAGTCACTGGAACCGAGCCCCGTATGGTAGTCGTTCCCGCCAGTCGAAACAACACGCGACGTCGCCGCGGCCGGCTCGAAGCTCGCGGGCTCGATCGTCAGGGCCGAGTCGAATCCCGGACCCGGCCGTTCAGTTCCATCCGGAGCGCCTCCACATCCGCGGCCTCGATCTGAGGCGGATGATCGCGCCACGCCTCGCCGGCGAGAATGTCGCTTCGGCCACGCTCGAACAACGCCTTCATGTGGACCGGATCGAAGGGTTCCGAGGGTACGACGTCGAAGTCGAAGGGAATCGACGCGAGGCGGAAGTCGAATCCGTCTCGGATCGACGTGAGCCAGATCCGATAGAGGTCCCCGATGCCGTTGCTTCGAATCAGGCCGGAGATCGATCGTCCTGCGATCTCGAAGAGCGATCTCGCCACCTGCTTGTACCGGAACACGAGCGGCGCGTTGCGGATCACCCAGACCGTGGGCGTTCCCCTGCGTTCGTCCCCGAGGACTTCGGAGTCACGGAGCCGAAGCGCGACGGGATAGGTGAAGACCTGGGCCGAGACACCGCCATCGACGTGCATCTCGTCGTAGGTACGACCATCCGGAGTCACCACCTCGATCATCACCGGCGGGAAGACGCCGGGGATGGACGCGGAGGCGAGGATGATGTCGAGGGCGAGCTCGCGTCCGCCGGGGAGGTCCTCGGCCGCGATCGCGCTCAGGCACCAGTAGGCCGGCTCCATGCGGTCGAGATTCGTGGTCCCGACGAACAGGCGTCTTCCCTTGAGATGCTCCTCCCCCATCCGACGGTACGCCGCCTCGTCGAACTGCGTCGAGAGCATCTCCAGAAGTCCGTCCGGATCGCTCATTGCATCGCCGGTCAGGCCTTCGAGAAGCCCCCGTTCGGTGACGAGTTCGCTCGTGCTGAGCGTGGTGTAACAGGTCTTGAGTGCGTCGTCGTAGTCGGATCCAAGGAACGCGAACGGTGCGGTGAGGGCACCGGTCGAGACCCCCGTGACGACGTTGAACGACGGCCGGGTTCCCAACTCCGACCAACCGCAGAGAAGTCCGGCACCGTACGCGCCGTTTTCACCGCCGCCCGAGATCGCGAGCACCTCGATCGGCGCGCGATCGAGACCGCTGGCCTTCATCTGGTCGATCAGACGTCCCACCCGATCCACGGCGCCCGGCCCCCTGGAGGTCGGGTCGTCGTCCCGGGTGATTCTCCACGACTCCATCCCCGGCGGCGAAGCGTCCCGAATGTGCTCGCGCGGCACGGCGTTTCGCTTCGGCGTGGAACAACCTGTGGCGAGCACTACAAGGGCGAACGCGACGGGAAAGATGAGGGTCGAAAGGGTACGAAGCATGGGTTTCGGATCTCCGATGGTGCGATGGCGTTGACTATGACGCTCGAATCACTCAGTTCAGTTCGGCCTGGTTCGGGGAACACTACTTCCCAATCCCGCTTCATGTCGACGACCGGCCAGGAGATCGGCCCCAGTCCACCGCGATTGAGTTGAGATCTCCGACGTGAACGACGCGGAGCTCCGAAGACAGCCTCCTTCCGATTCATCGCAACGAAGAAGCGGGCAATCATCCCGTCGTGCTCGGCGTTGGGCTCACGACTCGGTCCGCGAGCGAACCACTCCGTGAGTCGATTGCGTCGAGCCATCCGAACCGATGCCGGAGGCCGGCTTTGAAAGGTATCAGCAGGGACGAAAAGGCATGCGTTGCCCGGTCACCGTTGATTCAGGAAGACCCGAACCCGGTCATTGTTCTGTGTGGCGACGAGATCAGGGTCACCATCACCATCCACATCGACCGCTTCCGCCGAGGTGGCGTCTCCGCGGAGGAGGATTCCCGTCTCCAGCGCGGTGGCGGGTACGTACTCACCCGACTCGGTTCCGTGAAGCATCTGCCCGACCCCTCCGCGCCA
>NHBO02000007.1 GCA_002167845.2 Phycisphaera sp. TMED9
CTTGGGAGGTCAGCCAAACGGCTTTTCTGGTCCTTCCGTGGCCATTCGGGAGTCCAATGATCGGCAACGCATCGTCAATGGTCGTGTTCGCTCGAACGTCTTGCTCGAGACTCGGGCTCGGACCATCCGATCCCGCTGAAAAGCGGTTTCGAAGACGGTTCATGAAGAGCCGCGGAAGCCGGTCCAGAGGCGACTGAGCGTACCTAAGTGCTTTCCCATATTGCAGTTGGCGTAATATCCACTTGACAGGAGGGGGGTCTGACTTCGATACTCGGGGTCGTGGTATCGGGTTTCGGGGAGGAAGTTCCGGTAGGCCCACGTTGAAAATCACCTGCACCGGAGCGCTTGAGAGAATGACCATGAATCCCTCGACCACCAGCGGAAAGACCACCACGAAGAAAGAGATCGTGGATCGAATCGCCGCGGAGACCAATCAGTCCCGCTCCGAGGTGAAGCGTACGATCCAAGCGTTTCTTGACGAAGTGATCGAGGAACTCGGCCGAGGACATCGGCTTGAGTTTCGGGACTTCGGGGTCTTTGAGATTCGTGAACGGGCGGCGCGGCGAGCGCAGAATCCCAAGACCATGGAACAGGTCGAGATTCCGGCCCGGAAGACCGTCAAGTTCAAGACCGGTCGACTGATGAAGTCCCGGGTCGGCGGTCCCGAGGTCGAGGATGGCGACGAAGACTGATTCGATTTCAGCCCTCTCGAACCGATGGGCTTGAAGATTCGATTCATCCACAATGGGTTGTGGACGGTGCGTCGCGGCACCGATCTCCCGGGCGAAGAACCTGATTCACGGGGACACTCTTGACCATGACCGAGTCTCAGGGACGTTTCCAAAAGAAATCTCGCGACGCACGCCCGACGCTCCGAGCCGATGAGCTGACTCGTCTCGCCGAGGCGGTGCCACCGCATGCCATGGAGGCGGAGATCTCCCTGCTCGGGTCGATGATTCTCGATCCTCGGGTCATCGCCGACATCATCAACATCGTGAAGACCGGCGGTGATTTTCATCGTCCGGCGCATACGATTCTCTTCGACTTGATGATCGAGTGCTACGACAAGACGGCGTCGCTCGACGTGGTCCAGCTGCATCAGATTCTCAGTGACAAGTCATTGCTTGATGAAGTCGGTGGGATGGACTACCTCGTGCATCTCGCCGAGAGCGTGCCCACCGCTGCAAACGCGACCAGGTATGCACGTCTGGTTCGAGAGAAAGCCACGCTTCGAGAGTTGATCACCGCCGCGGGCGAGACGCTCCGAGACGCCCACCAGGTCGAGCTCGAGGTCGTCGAGGTGCTGGAAGCGGCGGAGAAGCGGATTTTCCAGATCGCCGAGCAGCGTGAGCAGCAGACCGCAAGCTCGCTCAACGTGCTCCTCGACGAAGTCATGAAGTCCATCGAGGACTCCGACGGTTCGAGGTTCAACGGCGTGCCTTCCGGTTTCAGCGAGCTCGACGAGATGTTGAACGGCCTCCAACGAGGAGAGTTGCTCATTCTTGCGGCTCGTCCATCGATGGGTAAGACGGCGTTCGCCCTCAACATCGCGGAGCAGATGGCGATCTCCGGCCACCCGACAGCCATCTTCAGTCTTGAAATGGGCAAGCAGCAGTTGGTTCAGCGAATGCTGTGCGCTCGAAGCCGCATCGATTCGCAGCGCATGCGGCGCGGGCAGCTCCGAGACGAGGACTACAAGCGTCTGATGGCGGCCTGCAACGACCTTTCCGATGCGCCGGTCTACATCGACGACACACCGGGGCTGACCTTGCTTCAGCTTCGCTCGAAGGCCCGTCGAATGAAGGATCGCCACAACATCGGGGCGATCGTGATCGACTATCTGCAGTTGATGAGTGCCGGCGGTCGAGTCGAAAGCCGGCAGTTGGAAGTCTCCGAGATCAGTCGTGGGGTCAAGGCGATGGCCCGCGAAATCAACGTTCCGGTGCTTTGCCTCAGTCAGCTCAATCGTGCGGCGGAACAACGTGAAGGGCATCGACCTCGAATGAGCGATCTCCGGGAGTCGGGCGCGATCGAGCAGGACGCCGACGTGGTGATGATGCTTCACCGCGAGGAGTACTATCACAAGGCCGAGCCCGAGTGGGCGGAACAGAATCCGGACAAGGCTGGAATCGCCGAGGTCATCGTGGCGAAGCAGCGAAACGGGCCGACGGGTGTCGTGACCTTGGGTTGGAACGCTCAAAGCACCAGATTCCAGGATCTCACCTATTCCACGCCGCCTCCCGGCGGATCGTCGGGCGACACGGGTTGGAACGATTCCGTCAGCCTCCCGATCTGACCGGAGATGAGGCCCAAGCAGGCAGGAGGCCCTTGGCGCCTGCAATCTTGAAGACCAAGAGGCGTTCTCCAACCGGTTTCTCGGGGGAGTGGTCGGCGTTCGGGCCGTGGATGCAGCGTCCTTGCATGCGGGCATCTCGCATCTCCGTGACCCGTGGGCGGTAGAGTTCGTCGTGTACGGCGGCGCGTCCCTTCGCGTGGCGGCCAGGGAATCGACCGGCAGACTTCGAGGCACATGGACGAGATCACTCCCGACCAACTCGCCACCCTCGTCGTGACCGCGGGCCGCGGTGACGAGGATGCTTGGCGCGAACTGGTCGACCGATTCGCGCCGCGAGTGTTCGGTTTGATCCGGGCGCAGTGCCGAGATGAAGATCTGGCGGAAGAGATCACCCAGTCGACGTTCTGCACGATCGCCGCAAAACTCCGTGATTACGACGAAGTCGGACGTTTCGAATCGTGGCTGATGAGAATCGCCATGAATCGTCTCCGTGACGAAATGCGGCGACGAGCCAGGCAGGCGAGACCGTCGGACGAGGCCACGCTGGTGGCGCTCGCGGGCGAGGGGGGGCGGGCCGAGGACGTGGGGACGGACGACCTTCCGGCCGGTCCGCTCCGGGAAGCCATCGAGCAGCTTCCAGAGGCCGACCGCGAAGTCCTCTACCTGCGACATGTCAGCGGGCTGAGTTTCAAACAACTCGCCGAGGCGCTTGATGCCCCGGTGGGAACTCTGCTGGCTCGGCATCACCGTGCCCTCAAGAAGGTCAAAGCCATTCTTGAAGGCCAGGAGAGCGAGGAATCCTCGTGAAAACCTCGATTATCGGGTTCCGAGGCCCATTCCTCCCGGAACCGCCCAGAATCCGTGAGGAAGCCGTCCAGAACTGCAATCCAGAAGGGAAATCCTCGTTCCTACTGACGAGGCATCGCTTGGAGCCGTGTTCATGAACTCAGCCGAATCATTCCATGACGACGAATTCGCCTCCCGTGACCAGTCAGGTTCGGGTGGCGCTGGGGCTGACGTGACTCCCGAGGAGCTCGTGGGTCTCGAGGAGCGGGTCGCCTTTCTGCTTCAGTCCGACTGTCGCGTCGATGCCGAGCGATCGGCTTCGATCGCCGACTCGATCTTCGAAGCATCGTTGCCTTCGCTGCCTGCCCACACTCTGCCGATCTCCACCGGCCGTCCATCGCCCTGGGCGAGAGGGGTCGCGGTGGCATCGGGCCTTGCAGCGGTAGCCTGCGTCGCGATGGTGGCGTGGATTGGAGCGAACCCACCCATGACATCGGCCCCACCATCGTTCGAGGAAGTCCGAGTGGCGACGACCTCCGACGGGGATGGCATTCTGGTGGCGAACCTGGGTGAGTCGCGTGACTCCGAAGCCTTGCTGGCCGCGGTGCTCGGTGCCGATGGCGATTGGATGGACGATGAGTCCGTGACCACGGTCGCGTTTCGCGATGTTCGGCCGGTGATGGATTCCTGGTCACTCGAGGTCGATGATCTCGAGGATGAAATTCGCTCGATTCTGGCACGCCCCGCGTCTTGATCCTGCTCTCTTGATATTGTCGGGAAAGTCGAATGCCGATGCCATCCATCATCCTCATCGCCGTTTCGCTCGTCGTCTCCTCGGCAACGGCTTTCGGGCAGTCTTCACCTTCGGAGAAGACGCCGGCGACGCCTGATGTCGTTCAGGAACAGGACCAGCCGTCCGCCGATGAACGGCGACCGGAACTCTCGGATCGCATGCTCAGAGAGGGCCGGCGATCGGAGGCCGGCGAGCGGCCCGGTGGTCGCCTCGGTTTCATGAATGGCGGTGGCCGAAATCGCGAGAACGGTCGGGGCGGTTTGGGTCGACGTCCCATCACCGAAGCCGACATCGAGACCATGATCGAGATCGCGGACTCCATTTCGCCCAAGTGGGCCTCCGAACTTCGAACGATGATGGCCGCCGACCCCGAGAGGGCGCGACAGATCATGATCAAGTCGGGCCGACGGCTCTTCGGGCTGGTCATGCTCAAGGAAAAGAAGCCCGAGCTGTTCGAGACGCGGGTGGAGGAACTACGAGTCCAGTTCGAGATCCGCGCGACCTATGCGAGTTACCAGGACGCCTTGAAGTCGGCTGATGAGCCCTCGATCGTCAAGTACCAGACGAGCCTGAAGAGCCTCGCCACGAAGATCGTCGATCTTGAATTGAAGGCAAGAGCGATGGAGCTGGCGGCACTTGACCAGGCGGTTCAGGAGATGCGGCTGAAGTTGCAGCAGGAGATCAAGGATTCCGCCGAGCGGATCACCGAGATGATCGAGGGGCTGCTCAAGCCGAAGCCGGAACAACCCGAGCAACTCGATTCGGAATCGAATGGTCCCTCCGGGGCTCGTTCGAGCAGGTCCGGTGTGGAAGACGCGACCGCGACCTTGGGTTGACCGAACTCTCGAATGGCCGGAACCATCAGCATTCAAACCACCGCGACTCCGGAATCCTCCCGGATCCGTCGGCGATCGTCGGGATGGGCCGGGCCCATCGGGCTCGTCATTCTGGTGCTGGTTGGCGTGGGGTGCTTCGCCACGCTTCCATGGACGATCGGACAGATCGACGTCGCGGGCGGAGTCGAACGCCGTTACGAAGCGGGGGACCTCTCGCTCAATCTCCTTCCACCATCGATCCTCGGTTACGGCGAAGGGGACTCGACGAGGGTGGACGAGGTGATCGAGAAGGGTGGATTCGTCCCGAATCTCGCGTTGGGGACCGACAAACTCGGCCGAAGCGTGCTGGCTCGAGTGCTGCTTGGTGGTGCGGTCAGTCTGGGCATCGGCCTCGCCTCCGCGATCATCGCCGTCTCGATCGGGACCCTGCTGGGTGGAATCGCCGGATTCGTCGGCGGTCGGGTCGATGCCGCGATCATGCGGGTCGTGGACGTGCTCTACGGGTTGCCCTACATCCTTCTGGTCGTGCTCATCTCGGTCGCTGCGGATGGGGTCATCGGCCGTCTGGGCCTCGATCCCTCCTCCAGCGCTCGCCAGCTCGTCAACGTGGCCACCCTGCTGGTGGCCATCGGGGGCGTGGGGTGGTTGACCACGGCCCGGGTCATCCGCGGCCAGGTCCTCAGTCTTCGATCACAGCCCTTCATGGAGGCCTGCCGAGCACAGGGGATGGGGCCCGCTCGGCAGTTCCTGCGGCATCTACTGCCGAATCTGGTGGGGCCGATCATCGTCTACGGCACGCTGGCCGTCCCCGCAGCGATTCTTTCCGAGAGTTTTCTGAGCTTTCTGGGGATCGGCGTGGAGGAGCCACTGCCCAGTTGGGGGAACCTCGCAAGTGAGGGATTGAGCGAGTTGAATACGGTTCGGAGCCGTTGGTGGCTCCTCGCGTGGCCCTGTGCGTTCATCGCCATCACGCTGGTCAGCCTGAACTTGCTCGGCGATCGTTTGAAGGCACGGTTTGATCCCGTACACGGCTCCCCGTAGCCTGTACGGCTCCCGGGTCGGATTCTCGACCCCCAAGGCCGGTCGTCACCGGTCTCCACTGGCCGCCTCGGAAACCACTTCAGATGCAGAATCGATTCGGGTTCAAGGATTTCGTGCTCCTCACCGTGGTGCTGGCGGTGGGTCTTCTGGTCTTTCTCTCGATGATCCAATCGGATCGCGGATGGGATCGACTCGGTGACCTGCAGTCGAAGTTGGATGAAGTCGAGAGCCGTCTCGCCTCCTCCGGCTCCGGTGATCTCGATGACCTTCGTCGCGAACTCTCCGAGTTGAAGACGGCCATCGCCACCAGACCCATCAACATCAACCTCGGCGGCGTCGCCGCCGGAGGTATCGAGGTCTCCTCGGATGGCGGTCAGGCCGGCGGATCGGATTCCGGCGCCGCGACCGAGACGGGTCGTGACGAATCATGGGCGCGAGCGGGTGTTCCCGTCGATTGGCAGGAGCCCTGGCAGTTCGCGAGTGAACCGAGCGAAGTTCCGGGATTCCGCCGGGGCGGGGAATTCACCGAAGTCTTCGGCGCACAGCCCGCCCGGATCACGCCGTATCTCTCGACCGACGTCTACGGACGACGGGTGATCGACCGGGTCGTGGAATCACTGGCGTCGTACGACCCGGAGACGCTGCGGCTTCGCGGTATTCTCGCGGATGCCTGGCAGTTCGACCCCGACGGTCGTTGGCTTCGCGTGCACATCGACCCGAAGGCGACCTTCAGCGACGGCGTTCCGGTGACCAGCGAGGATGTTCGCTGGACGTTCATGGACTTCATCAAGAATCCCCTGATCGAAGCGGAACGATCCCGCGCGACCCTCGACATGATCGAAGACGTCAAGGTGATCGACGAGCACAGCGTCGAGTTCGTCTTCAACAAGTCGCTCTTCACCAATCTCGATTACAGCCTCGGTGCATATGTGCTTCCGAAGCACTTCTACTCGAAGTTCGAGCCCGCGCAGATCAATCAGTCCACCGGGCTGCTTCTGGGCTCCGGCCCATTCCGAGTCGAGAACCTCGATCCGGATGATCAGTGGTCGCCGGGCAGCGACATCGTGATCTCCCGCAACGAGCGGTACTGGGGCGAAGGATCCCCGCCACTCGCCTCGCTTCGTTTCAAGGTCATCACCAACTCGCTGGCGGCGCTGGTCGCCTACCGAAACGGCGAAGGCGACATGTTGACGCCCAGTTCCCCGCAGTACGCCGAGTTGCGAGACGACGACGCCTTCGCCGGCGACAACGCGATCTACAACTGGCTCAACATGCGAAGCGGGTACTCCTTCATCGGATGGCAGTGCGGGCCTCGCGGAGGGCCGGGAGGAAAACTCACGCCCTTCCATGACGAACGAGTGCGTCGAGGCATGACGATGTCACTTGACCGGGACCGAATGATTCGTGACATCTGGGAAGGGATCGGCGTGGTGGCGACGGGGCCGACCAGTCCGACGTCACCCGCGTCGAGTGCGAACGTGACGCCCTGGCCCTTCGATCCGGAAGCCGCGGACGCCTTGTTCGCGGAAGCCGGTTGGGTCGATGCGAACGACGACGGCGTTCGCGAGTACCAGCTCGATGACGGCGTCTTCCCGAAGGGGACCGACTTCGAGTTCGAGTTCACGATCACCGCGAGCGGTGAGACCTCCGAGCGAATCGTCAGTTATCTCAAGAGCCAATGCCTCAAGAACGGGATCGTGTGCAATCCCAAGCTGGTCGACTGGTCCTACTACAGCGAGATGCTCAAGAGCCGGAACTTCGACGCCATGATCATGGCGTGGAGTGCCAGTGCCCCGGAAAGCGATCCGCGACAGATCTGGCATTCGAGTTCGATCCTCGACCAGGGGGACAACTTCATCCAGTGGGGCAACCAGGACGCCGACGGGTTCATCGATGGCGGGCGGAACACACTCAACTTCGATGAGCGGATGGCGATGTGGCACGGACTGCACGAAGTCATTCACCAGGGTCAGCCGTACACGTTCCTTCGGGTCAGTCCCTGGATTCGTTTCGTGAAGCGAGACATCGGCAACGTGGTCACGCACAAGACGGGGCTCGAACCCCAGGAGTTCTTCCGAGCGGCGGTACCAGCGCCCGGAAACTGACTCGTCCCGACTTCTTCATCGCCTCGTTTTCTCCAGAGAAGAACTTCACTCGATGCTCGGATACATCGTTCGACGCCTGTTCCTGATGATCCCGACCCTGATCGGAATCACCTTTCTCGTGTTCATGCTTCTCGCCATGAGCCCGGGGGGGATCGGTGCATCGCTTCGGGTTTCAGGCGGGCAGATGGAGTCGAGCAAGGCGGCGCTGGTCGAAGCCTATCTCGAGGATCGCTACGGTCTCGATGATCCGGTGCTCATGCAGTACCTGCGCTGGCTCGGTCGAATCAGTCCGATCAAGACCGGCGAGCGTGATCAGGTGAAGCCCACCGGTGAACTGGTTCGTCCGCCGAAGGCGTTGAAATCGCCCCCGCTCGCCGATTCATGGTTCCGCGACTTCAAGCTTCCCGAGGGAAGAGCGGCGGAGATCGAAGCGACCAAGGGGCCCGCCGCGGCAGGAACGGGAGTCGGCCGCGAAGGGGAGACGGCGGAAGTCATCGAGTACAAGGCCGCCGCGAAGAATTACGCGAAGGCTCGGGCGGATTATCTGGTTTCCAAGAAGAACCTGGACAAGGCGTTGGTTCGATACGCCGAGAAGTCGGGAATCGAAGGCGCGATCAAGGACGGCAAGCCGCAGATGGGAGTCTTCGCGGCGTTGCCACCCGACACCGAGGCGCCCAACTGGAATCTGGTGAGGGATGCCGGGCTGGCGGTGCTCGAAGCCTACGAGACCGCGGTCGCGTGTCGAGCCCGAGAGATCGCGGCGTTTCGAAACGGGCCGTATCCCAAGGACGGCGTTCCTGTCCTGCCGGGCGTGCTCAGTCTGGCGATGCCGGATCTCGGAGTCGCCTTCAGCCGCGGGCGACCGGTCAAGGATCTGATTCTCGACGCGCTTCCGGTCACGTTGTTGCTGAATTTCGTGGCCCTGCCTTTCATCTACCTCATCGCGATCCCCGCTGGCATGCTGGCCGCCCGGTATCGAGGGTCGTGGTTCGACATGAGCAGCGGAGCGATCTTCGTCGCGTTCTGGTCGATTCCGACCGTCTGGGCCGGTGTGCTCGCGATCGGGTACCTCGCGGACAACCAGTATCTGGGGTGGTTCCCCGTCGCCGGACTTCACGGCAATACCGCGGATGAGATGGGCTTCCTTCCCAGTTGGGGGTCGGATGGCTTCAGCATGGGGTGGGTCGGCGATGTCTTCTGGCACATCGCGCTCCCCGTCACCTGTCTGGTCTACACGGGGTTCGCAGTGCTCGCCAAACAGACTCGGGCGGCCATGCTCGACAACTTCAATCAGGACTACGTGCGGACCGCGAAGGCGAAGGGTGTTCCCGGGCGGGACGTCCTGCTCCGGCACGTCTTCCGAAACAGTCTTCTTCCGTTGATCACGATGTTCGTCACGATCTTCCCCGCCATGCTCGCGGGTTCGGTCGTCGTCGAGAAGATCTTCTCGATCCCCGGAATGGGCAGCCTGATTCTCGAGGCGATCAATCTTCGAGATCGCGAGTTGATCCTGGCCAACACGTTCATGATCGCGGTGGTCAACCTTCTCGCGTTGCTCCTCGCCGACATTCTCTACGCCTTCGCCGATCCGCGGATCAGTTACGACTGACCCCCGTTTCTGCGCAGGTCGTTCGTTCTTCGTTCCTCTTTCCTCTTTCGAGAACCAAGCCCCGTGTCCGATCCTTCACCCAGCTCGACCAGCACCATTTCCGGCATCGACGTGATGCGCGGGGTGGGTGCGAAGCCTGCCAAGAGCTTCTGGGCTGACGCGTGGGATCGCGTCCTGCTTCGGTGGGCGGCCAGGATCGGGATCGGTTGGATCGCGATCATCGCATTCTTCGCGGTCTTCGCGCCGGTCCTCGCCAACGGGCTTCCGCTCTGGACCACCGAGTTCGAGATGAACGCCGACGGTACTCGCGGTGAGATTCTTCGGGAATGGTCTCCGCTCTGGCGAGGCCTCGGAGCCGTCGACCTGCTGTTGCTCATCGGAACGGTGGTCGGTGTCCCCTGGATCGCGATGCCGGTCTCCACGCTGCGACTCAAGAGATCCCATCGGCTCGGGATTCTCTGTGCGGTGATCGTCCAGGCGGGCTTCGCCGTGGTGATCGCCGGATGGGTGGGGGACTGGCTGACCGCACCGAACGCAGAGTCCGGGGTTCGGGCATTCGCGATCGAGAATGCGACGGCCGTGCCCTGGCTGGTCGGTGGTGGCATCAGCATCATCCTCGCGTTCGCCTGCGTCTTCCTGCCGACGTTCCGTCGCATGACCTCCCGGGTCACGCTGGTCGCGGTCATCGGTGTGGTGAGCACGCTGGTGATCGTGGATCGATTCGATCCGCCGCGGGCCAACTACGACCGCTTCATCGATCTGGAGTTGAAGGGCAAGTACGAGAACGTCTACACGGTCATTCCCTGGTCGCCGACTCAGGCTCGAACCAACTTCTACGTGCTTCCTCCCGGGACCATCGTGGATTCCGAGGAACCCGATGCGGTGAACACCAGCTTCGGTGCTCGGACGTTCGTTCTGGGAACCGATTCGGTCGGGCAGGACGTGCTCAGCCAGATGATGCATGCCTGCCGGCTGTCCATCTCCATCGGCCTGGTCTCGACCGGGATCTCGGTGCTGATCGGGATCGTCATCGGTTCTCTGATGGGTTACTTCGGTGGTTGGGTCGATCTCGTGTTGAGTCGAGTCGTCGAGATATTCATGGCGATCCCGGTGCTCTTCCTGTTGATCGTCGCCGCCGCGGTTCTCCCTCGGAACACCTACATGATGATGGCGATCATCGGGTTGGTCAGCTGGACGCTCTCCGCCCGCTTCATCCGTGCTGAGTTTCTCAAGATGCGGGCGCAGGACTTCGTTCAGGGTGCGAGAGCCGCGGGACTTCCCCTGCGATCCGTTCTCTTTCGTCACATGCTGCCCAACGGCATCACCCCGGTGCTCGTCCAGGCGTCCTTCGCGATCGCGGCCGCGATTCTCGCGGAGGCGACGCTGTCCTTCCTGGGCCTCGGTCCGGATGGTCAGGCGTCGTGGGGCAAGCTTCTCGCCAGCGCCACGGGGCAGACCGGCACCTTCAACTGGTGGCTCGCGATCTTCCCCGGTGCGGCGATCTTCCTCACCGTGCTGGCCTACAACCTCATGGGTGAAGCATTCCGTGACGCGATCGATCCCAAGCTCAGGAAGGCGGCCCACTGATGTCCACGAACACGGGTGACGCCACCTCCACGAATACCACGAGCGAATGGACCTCGGACAAGCCCCTGCTCGAAGTTCGCGAGCTCGCGGTCAGCTTCCAGAACAGCGCCGATCCCGACGGGCCGCGAATCCAGGCGGTCGCCGGGGTGAGCATGACGATTCATCCTCGCCAGACGCTCGCGGTGGTGGGGGAGTCGGGCTGCGGGAAGAGCGTCACCGCGATGAGCACGATGCAGCTGGTCCCTCGTCCTCCCGGTCGATTCGACAGTGGCACGATCCTCTTCAAGGGCGAGGACGTGCTCAGTTACGACGAGAAGGAGATGCTCAAGCTTCGGGGAAGTGATCTGGCGATGATCTTCCAGGAGCCCATGACCAGCCTGAACCCCGTCTACACCATCGGTGATCAGATCACCGAGGCGATTCTTCTTCATCAGGCGGTCTCCGGGCATGAAGCGGAAGCCATCGCGGTCAAGGCGATGGACGACGTGGGCATTCCCGATCCGGCGAACCGTCTCAACGATTATCCGCACCAGTTCTCGGGCGGCATGCGGCAGCGGGTGATGATCGCGATGGCGCTGGCCTGCAACCCGACGCTCCTGCTCGCCGACGAACCGACGACCGCTTTGGACGTGACCATCCAGGCACAGATTCTCGAATTGCTCCGAGAACTCCAGAAGACCAAGGAGATGGGCATCATGCTCATCACCCACAACCTTGGCGTGGTCGCGGAGAATGCCGACGTGGTCTGCGTGATGTACGCGGGACGGGTCGTCGAGTACGCGAAGGTCTACGATCTCTTCGATCGCCCGATGCACCCATACACCCGGGGATTGTTCAACTCGATCCCGAGGCTGGGGGAGCTTAAGCACCGGCTCACCACCGTGGAGGAGGTCGTCGGAGATCCGGCGGAGTTCCAGCAGCTCCCGGGTCATGAGAACGGGATCGTCCCCTGGTGGCCGGACCCGCCCGAGGGAGTCAAGCCGGAGTTGGTCCCCAATCGCGACGAGTACGTGCTCTACGAGATCGAGCCCGATCGCTGGGTCGGCTGCTTCCGATCGGAATATCTGGAGGATCATGTCTGTCGTCCTCCGGATCTCGATTATCGCAAGGACGATCTCGCCTGATTCGATGAAGTCGCGTCGGTGGTGACTCCGGATTTCGCAAGTGACGAACACGTTCCGGTCGGGATGGGCCCGACCCGTTCAGGAGACCAGAAGCATGTCCCTCATCGAAGTCGGTCGCAAGGCACCCGCATTCACCTTGCAGGATCAAGCTGGAAAGAAGCACGCCCTCAAGGATCTGGCCGGGAAGACGGTCGTGCTCTACTTCTATCCGAAGGATGACACCTCGGGCTGCACGGCCGAGGCGTGTCAGTTTCGTGATCAAGCTCCCGACTTCAAGAAGGCGAAGGCAGATTCGAGCTGTTACGCACACTCATGCGGGCAGAACTGAACGATGAAGAAGAGAAATGGCTAACAGAATATCGGAAGGA
>NHBO02000008.1 GCA_002167845.2 Phycisphaera sp. TMED9
AACGACGGCAATGTTTGCGAATGGGGTCGACGAGCCAGGGCGAGCGGGGAGTCGTCTCTGGCACCGCAACTGTCGCCGCCGAGTCAAAGCAGCGAGGAGACGGCGGAGCCGTCCCCGCAGCGATCAAGCCATCCGCCACCGCCGAGGGAACACCGCCTCGCAACGGGGATTTCACTGCAGAAACCCACCTCGGACGCTGCTGAGCGGGGCTGTCGTCACGAACCTGGCGTGCGAGGAACTTCCGCATGGCCTTCCATCTCAGAGCCGATTGAAACTAGGATGAGTCCCGCGACTCCCCCCCTTGTAAGACGTTCTCCAAATCACCATGACACGAGCCTCAGAGAATCCGGAATCGGCAGCGCCCGACATCCCCGCCACCGACCATGCGACCAAGAGGCTTCTCCACGCGATAGACGCTCGAGCGGGGGTCGCCGTGGCGTTTCATCTCCCGACGGTGCGAACCGTCGCCACCGATGACCAGGTTCGTGGGATGTACTTTCTTCGGGAGGATGAAGATCTGAGCGCCATCGAGGCGATCGCGATGGCCCCCGGTGGCGCCGCGATGCTCATGAAGGATGGCTCCTTTCGGTTGCCTCCAAGATGCCCCGTCTCGCAACCCTCCCAACCCAGCCTTCTCCAGTCTCACGCTGCCGAGTTGGAAGCGCTGGGGGACCTCGGACTTCTCTGCATCGGTATCGGGCAGATCCCGGGTCTTCCCCCCGTCGCGCTGGCCTTGGACTTTCAGGATGGATGGGCACGAGGCGCCGCCATCTTCTCTTCCGCCCCGCGAGGACCGGGGCTGGAACTTCTCGCGGCGGTGGGAGTCCGAATCCTGAAGACGCAGACGCTCGACGACGGGCGCGTGCTTCTTCATCTGGAGAATCGACTCGAAGCGCATTTCGATGCCGCCAGACTCTCCAGTTACCAGCGAACCGGCAACTGCAATCGGTTCTTCCTCACGCATGGCGCTGCGACCGAGGGCATCGAAGAAGGGCTCATGGATGCCAGCCGCGTCCGAATCGCGGCCGGGCGAGAACGTCTCGCGGAGTCGGTCATCGAACTGGCATCACGGGCGTTGGACGAAGGCCTTGCACTCGAAATGAGAACGCCCGGGCAAGATTCGACCAAGCCGTACGGCGACCTCGTGCCACTGGGGTTTCTGGGCCTGGCACTTCGAACGGTCATGGAATCAAATGGCCCGCAATCCGAGGCGGCGAGCGACGTGCTTGATCGCCTCACCGCCCATCTCGAGCGCCACCGCGCTTCCGGATTCTGGGGATATTCCCAAGGCTGTATTCCGACCAGCACCGATACCGCGCTCGTGGCCTTGGCGGGAGTGACTCCCGATCTTGATCAGCTCGATCAACTTCGAGGACCGACCGGAGGCTTCACACCGCAGCGATGCTCGGATGATGGTGAAGCATTCACGATGAAACGGACCCTCGCGACCGCACACTGGGAGGAAGAGGACGTTCCAACCACCGCCTTGATCGAAGCGCTGCGAATCGATGCCGGCCTCGCGCCATCGCTTGATGCCAAGTGGTTCCTGGCCCGGTTCCAGTTGTGGGGTGGCCTCTACTTCACCCCCCCGATGCTCGGCCTCTGGTCGATGGCGAGAGTCTCAGGCCGCCTCGGTCCATGGGAACCACTCGAACCACGCGTCAAGGACGAAGACGCACCCGCCGACGAAAAAGAGGCGGCAGAGGTCACGGCGGATCGAGCAGATCGAGTCGATCGATCGAGTCTTCGGAAGACCATCCTCCAGATGGTTGATGGACACCGCAACGAGGCCGGTGGATTCGGCACCTTCGATCCGCTTCTCAACAACAGCCTGGCCGTCCTGACGCTCGCCGAACTCGGCGTGCTCGACCGAGCTGCGACGATCGCACAACTCCAGGTCTTGGAAGCCTGGGAACGACCCGACACCGTCGAGACACCGTTCCATTCGACGCTGGCGCTTCCACGTGCGACCACGATCGAAGAGATCGTCGCTCAACAGCAACTTCCCGGGGCGGCGGTTCTGCATGAACACGTCCATCAGGCATCCACGTACGAAGACCCCCATCGCCTGATCGGCGCGGCCGTCGCATGCCTCGCCTTGCACGTGGATGCCGACCCCGCGGTTCGAGATCGATTTCTCGATGCCGAGCGCGCCCCGGCGGCGTTCCACCGACCGAACACGCCGGTCGAACAGGCGATGCGCCATGTCCGAGGCTATTGCCAACCGAAGACGACGAACGGCACCGACCTGAACGACCCGTTCTGCGTTCCAGAAACACGCGCTCCACTTCTGGAGGCGATGACGTCGAGTCTCGACCGGCTTGGCCCTCTCCTCGTCTCCACCTCGGCGAAAAACCGACTTCTGTCGGCCATCCGGAAGACCGAAGACGACCACATCAAGTCAGGCACCTTCGGCGTCGAAGTTCGTCTTCATGCCGGCGACGATGCCATCGACTTTCTCTGGTGTGCATCTCGGGGTTCTCGAAATCTCATTGCACTTTTGAACCAGCCCGACCCGACATCGCGGCTCCGGCACCTGGCGAGGCTCTGGAACATCCTCCCAGAAGAGAACAAACCTTCGATCGCGTTCATCGACAGCATCTGGTTCGAATTCGATCTCGATGGTCCCAAGGACGTTCCACCGGCGTTCTTTTTCGGCCCCTCGAAGATCCAAAAGGACCTTTCGACCCAGTACGGGGTCAAGGAGGTCGGCGTCAACGCCCGCCGGATCACCCGGGCGCTGGACCTGGAATCAGGGCTTGCAGACGGACTGATGAGGACCGCGGACTTTCTGGACCGCCTCGACGGGCTTGGGGTCAAGACCGAGGTCTTTCAGACCGGACTGATGTTCTCAAGACCCGATACGCCGATCCGCCTCTGCTTCAAGCCTCTGAATGAAGCCGAGTCACGAGTACTCCTCGTTCGGTTGGGGTTGGATCACATGGTCTCTCGCTGCGAAGAGATCTTCGCAGCGGCGGAGTCCTGCGAAACCAAGACGGCGATCTGTGTGGACGTCACCCCCGAGGGCGTTTCAGATCGAGTCGGTCTTGAGTTGCATACCTCGCCTCGGAACCCCGACTCGACCACGCAGAAGATTCGAGCCCTGGTCTCACGACTCCAAACGATGGGTGCGCTGGACGCCGAACGATCCCGCGCCTTCCTCGAATCCGAAGGCTGGGACGAACTCTCCGGGAAGGGCGGCTGCAATCGACGCATCAACCATGTCAAGTGCGTGGTCAGGCCGACGGGCCCCGTGGAAACCAAGGGGTATCTGGCATTCTCACGGGTCAAGCGGCCTCGAAACTGACCCGCAGCAGCGTGCAGATCTTTCCGCCGGACGTCTGCTTCGTCCTTGATGGCGATTGATGGCTGATTCGAAAGACGAAAAAGCCCCCGATCACCAAAGGTGACCGAGGGCGAATTCGAATGGGCCCAAGAGGACTCGAACCTCCGACCTCACCCTTATCAGGGGTGCGCTCTAGCCAGCTGAGCTATGAGCCCGGGTTCCTGATCGCTCAGGACGGAACAGTGTAGCGGGATTCTCGGCTCCGGCAAGCCGATTTGAGCCCCGGAACCGCGATCTCAGCGGCTTGAGTCCGCCTCTGGGCTCATCATCAGATCACCAGGCCCGAAGATCGCCAAGCAGCGGTTCGACGAGATCCTTGAGGGTCACGACCCCCAACGGCTTCCCCTCGATGCTCTCCACGATTCCCAATGGCCGGCGGTCGACGCGAAGGATCTCCAAGGCGACCATCGCCGAGGTGTCCGGCGCGAAACGCGGGATGTTTCGATCAAGCATCTCGTCGATCGACTTCCGTCCCAGGAGCAGATCCTGAACCGTCACCACCCCGACCACCCGCTCTGATCCATCAACAACCGGAAGTCTGGAGCGTCGAGTTCGTGCCGTCAGACGAGTCGGATCCTCTCCGAGCGCGGATTCAGGCGCCCTGATCACCTGCCGCCAGGGCGTCATTTCGCCCGCCACCGTCAGACGACGCATCGAGAGGACGCGGTCCGCGAGATCGAGTTGCTCCTCGGTCAAGGCACCGGACTCGGCACTCTCTCGGAAGAGTCGTGACACGCGAGCACGGGCGGTGGTATCGATTCCCTCCGGTGTCCGGATCAGCAACTGCACGATCTTCGCCACCACGCCGAGCAATGGAACCAGACCGATCACGGTCATCGCTCTCCGCATCCAGACCAGCGGAGGCGTGAAGCGCAGCATCCAATGATCCGCGTTCGTGCGGAAGAGATCCTTGGGGATCGTCTCGCCAAAGACGAAGAGGATCGGCACCACCAGCAGGGTGTTCAGACCAACCACCGCCCACTCGGAGACCACGAAGGCACTCAGGATGGCGGCGACGCCGAGGCTTCCAGCGTAGTTGGCCGCATTGTTCGCGATCAGGAGCGCAGAAAGAAGCCGTTCCGGCTCCTCGACCTCGGCCTCGAGCTGTACGGCGCTGGCATCCCCTCGACCGGCCCGCACCGCAAGCCGGACTCGATCAACCACGTAGAGCCCGGTCTCCAAACCACTGAAGATCGCACTCCCGACGATTCCTGCGATGGAGAGAAGGATCGGCGTGAAGATGGAGGCGAGGATGCCGCTCATGAGCCCTCCTCCACCAGGTCGACGATCGCCGTCTCGACTCGGCCCTTTTCAACCCGCTCCGCGACCAGCCGCACGTTGACCAGTTGAATCTCGTCCCCCGCTCGCGCCAGCCGGCCCAGCCTCGCCAGAAAAAGACCTCCGACCGTCGAGACCCGGCGGTCGTCGACCGCCGGACCGAACGTGGCCTTCCATTCATGCAGCGGCATCAGACCACTCACCCGCCAGCGGGCCTCCGCGAGCCGGACGGGGTCGACGAATTCCGTGTCGTTGTCGCCGCCGATCTCCCCGACCAGTTCCTCCGCGACATCCTCGATGGTCACCAATCCGGCGGTACCGCCGAATTCGTCCACGACGATCGCGATGGTCGAACCATCATCCCGGAATCTCGAGAGCAACTGCTCCACCGAGGCCATCTCGGGAACGAAAGCGGCAGGCCGGCAGAGCGAACGCAGACGATCGGGATCGGACTCTCCCGAGCCTCCCTCCAGAAGAAAGCGCCGGCACGGAAGGATCCCGATGATCTCGTCGAGATTCTCCGCATGGAGCGGAATCCGCTGCAGGTTGCTTTCCGCGATGAGATCGCGAATCGAATCAGACTGGTCATCCACGCCCACGGAGAGAACCGAGACCCGCGGCGTCATGATGTCGCGAACTCGAAGCGTCCGGAATGACACCACCTCGCGAAGCAAGGTCTCTTCATCGCGGTCGATCACGCCCTGCCGGAGCGAAAGATCGATCAACGCTTCGAGTTCCTCGGAATCCAGACGGGTCTCGACCGGACGGCCGATCAGTCGATTCAACGGCTCGATCAGAAACGAAGCGATTCCTCGACCCAGCGGCGAGAGGACACGGTGCAGAACGGCCAGCGGCGGACCAAGAAAACCGGCCGCCCCCACTCGATGGGCCTGCCCGGCAAGCTTGGGTGCGACCTCACCGAAGACGATCACCGCGAAGAGTGTGAACATCCCGAAGAACAGCCCTGCGATCGGAATCGAACCGTGGCGGAGCATGAGCACCGAACTGACCGTCATGTAGACGGTGTTCACCGTCATGTTCCCGAGAAGGATGGTCACCAACAGTCGCCGTGGATCACGAAGGAGCCCTTCGACCGCCGATGCGACCAGCCCCCCCCTTCGACGAATCGCCGCTCGATCATCGGTGCGAAGCCCGAAGAAGACGGTCTCGGATGCAGAAAAGAAACCACTCACCACGAGTAGCGGGAGCAGGGAGACGAGCAACAGGTAATCGGTGACGTCGAGTTGCGGCACTGGTTCAGAGGTCCAGAGCATTCATGTCGGGATCGATCTGCTCAAGCATCCGCTGCGAGTATCGCCAACGATTGAGTTCCCGTCGAATCTCGGCCAACTCGACGGGGCCGGGTTGATGGTCGGATTCGGACCCCTCGCCATCGAAGAGGCGTTCCACGGTCCCGCGACGAGCATCCCACTCCTCTTTGGCCCAGTTTTCCAGCCTGGATCGACCCGCTTCGTCCTGGCGGTGGTGCGACTCCTCCAGTTCCATGCGAATCTCGAGCATCGACTCCAGAAAGCCGTCCGGAAGACTGCGATCCTCGCCGGGGGCCGGCCCACCGTGCATCGCCAAGAGCGTCTCCGCTCGACCCAGATCATCTTCGAGCAATCGAACCGCCGCATGGACCGTGGCAAGTTCATCGGTGTACGTCGCCGCGGCGATCGCATCGGCGGCGCGGTCCGGATGCAGTCGCGACGCCATTCGGGTCGCACGTCGCTGAAGGTCGTCACGGTCCAAACGGTATCGCGTCGGGATGCCGAGGAGCGAGAAGGGATCAGAGGTCATCGATGCAGTATCCCAAGTTCGACGCGGTGAATCGATCCGATTGGTGGGGATCTCCGTGGTCCCGCCCAGACATCCGTATTCGAAGGAAATACCGGAACCACCCGAGCCGGGGCAACCCGGAGAAGTGATGCCGCGCGTCTTCGGAATCGATTTCGCGATGGATCGCGTTCAACCCCTCCGAGGGTTTCGACCCGATCGACGGGGGCGGGCATCCACGTTCTTCCGGATTCGACGGGGAAGCCCCGCAGCGCCATCGCGATTTCCAATGGTCACCGGCGTCGCGTCCTCTTTGACCAACGCCGACTTCTTGACCGCTTGATTGACGACGAGACGCCGACCGCGGAGTTGATGCCCATCCACTCCGGCGATGGCTCGTGCCGCCTCTTCGACGTTCGGCATCATCACGATGGCGAAGCCGCGGAACTTCTCGGTCTCCTTGTCCATCGCCATCGCGATGTCCTCGATCGTCCCATAGGGCGCGAACAAGGCCTGGATCTCCTCCAGTTCAGCGGCGTATGCGATATTCCCGACATAGATCTTGTTTTGCGGCACGTGCGAATCCCCCGCCGTAGTTTCCAACCCCTGAATTGCTGACATCAGCGTAAGCGAAGCACCCCGCCCGAACAAGCAAGCCACGCCACCCGACGTCCCTGATCCGCATTGATACATCCACCGGATCCGCTTTTTCGGCACGTGAGCCCCGAAACCCATGTCTGCCACGTTCCCCAGCCACCATTCCAGGCCACCAGGCGAACCGGAGACGAACCGGGACCCCCGTCGACCGTTTGAGGAACCACCGCGACCGATGGTTGATCGAGGCCATGAAGACCGTTCCCCAGCGACCCGGCATGCGGCCATCACCGCCAATTTTGAATTCAGATTCCGTGCGGGCTCATTCGTCACCCCGGCGACGCTGGCGCGAGGCCGACACGAGCTTTCAATCACACGGCCTTCGCAGAGAAGGCGGCTGGCCAAGAATGCCGTTCACCAAAAACAAAGGTGGCCCGACCGAGGTTTCCCTCGGTCGGGCCTAAATGTCGGCGATAACCTACTTTCCCGCTGAGCAGTATCATCGGCAGAACGAGCTTCACTTCTGTGTTCGGGATGGGAACAGGTGTTTCCTCGTCCTAATGGTCACCGACAAACGCCTGACCGGGCTGTCACCCAGCCAGGCGGTAATCGTGCAGATGTCGCGTATCGAGACCAAGTGACCTTGGCTTGGGACTCGCCGGCCAAAGCCGACTGCCCCACCATGTGACCTTGTGTGCTCGACCTGTCACCCGATCCATAGGATGGGGGCAGGGTCGGCACGGTCAAATTTTCGACCGTTAGTATCGCTTCGCTGAATGCATTTCGGCACTTACACGCGCGACCTATCAACCCGATAGTATTTCGGGGGTCTCAAAGCAATGCTCATCTCGAGGTGGGCTTCCCGCTTAGATGCTTTCAGCGGTTATCCCTGCCACACTTAGCTACCCAGCGGTGGACCGAGCGGTCCAACTGGCTCACCAGGGGTGTGTCCTTCCCAATCCTCTCGTACTAAAGAAGTTTCCTCTCAACATTGCAACGCCCACAGCAGATAGGGACCGACCTGGCTCACGCCGGTCTGAACCCAGCTCGCGTACCACTTTAATCGGCGAACAGCCG
>NHBO02000009.1 GCA_002167845.2 Phycisphaera sp. TMED9
CCGGATGCAGGAAGACCCCGTCCCACTGGCTCCCGAATCCCGCACCACCCTCGTCGACCGTCCGACTCAACCACGACTCGTCGCCCCAGTCCTCCGCGATCGTGATCTTCCAGGGCTGCGAAGCGTCGATGGAGTCGTTGATCCACTGCATGATCGACCAACCATCAGGGATTTCCACGCCGAATTCCGGTGCGCTTCGAATGTACTTCGTCGCGTCGAGCCGGAGACCGTCGATGCGAAACTCCTGAAGCCAGAGCAACGCATTGTCGCGGATGTAGGAGCGGACTTCGGGCCGACCATAGTCGGGGCGGACTCCCCAGGGCGTGTCCGCCCGCGGCGTGTCGTTGTAGAAGAAGATCCCGCCGTTGCCCAACTCGCTCCATCCGTCGTATTGGAACAAGTCGAGATCGCTCGGGCCCCAGTGGTTGTAGAGAACGTCGAGAATGACCGCCATGCCCCGGGCATGACATGCATCGACGAATCGTTTCAATGCGTCGGGGCCGCCATAGGCGCTCTCCACCGACCACGGATGGGCGAGGTTGTATCCCCAGCTCACATCACCGGCGAATTCATTGACCGGCATCAACTCGATGCAGTTCACCCCGAGTTCCTGCAGGTGTTCGAGGTTGGCGATGCACGCATCGAGATTCGACGGTACCGACTCGCCAGGCATCGCCGCGAACGTGCCGACATGCATCTCATAGATCACCGCCTCGTTCCACTGAGGCGTCACGAATCCAGACGACTGGAATTCGTAGTCCGAAGGATCGTAGACCAGCGGATCGCCCACTGAATTCGTGAGGCGACGGGCCCAGGGGTCTCGCTTCCAGAGCACCTGCGAACCGTTTCGAATCACGAACTTGTAACGGGCGCCGACTCCGACGTATGGAACGTCAAGGGACCACCAGCCTCCCGGCTCCGCAATCAGGTAGTGACTGTTGGCGTTGAAGCCGTTGAACGAGCCGGCGACCGAGACGCTGTCCGCATTCGGAGCCCAGGTTCGAAAGGTCACCCCGTACCCGTCGTCATCATCAAAGAGCGTCGCGCCGAGACCGGGCCTCGATGACTGGCCGACCGCGGACCTTTCCATCGATGGAAGGATCTGGAAGACGAGCAGCAACAGCCCACAAGCCGCGAATCCGCGACTCGTCCTTGGAATCAAGCGCTTGAGGGTGATCATCATTCCCGAGGGGCTCCACCGATCATCGTCGACGCTTCGAGTCTAGCAGTCGTTTCGGGAAAATCGACTGAATCGCACTCAGACACTGGTTTCGCCGCTCGCGAACATCGCTCCGCCACGGAGAATCCCCTCTTCGAGGACTTTCGGACCTTCCCCGACCATGAAACCGCCCGTCGAAGAAGATCGGCGGGCGCCACGGTTCTCTGCGAAGTGCTCGAGGATTCCCTGATTCCGGAGTTCTTCGATCGAAGCCGGGCCGGTGTTCCGAGTCGATGGGTCAAACGAGCGCTTCGCAGCGCCGCCACCATTCCGGGTCCTGTCAGCACGCACCGCATGGACGCAGACTCCGCGACGAAGGCATATCTGCCCACGAATCGTGGATGACCGGCCGGATCGATGCGACCGGCGTCCGCATCCCGCCCGAAGAAATCGCTCCCCGCACGAAGTGCGAGGAGCGATCAGGTCGTCCCGGTACTCGCTCGATGGACTCGTCGTCTAGAGCGGTCGGACCCAGATGTTCGCGAAGCGAATCGGATCCGAATGGTCCTGGAGGAAAAGCGGCCCCTTCGACGCGGGACCCTTGAGCATCGATGATCCGGTCGGCCCCTTGATGATCGCGTTGTTCTGGACCACCACGCCGTTGAAGATCACCGTTCCCATCGGCGGCACGATCTGCTTTCCCTCCGCGTCGAACTGCGGCGCCCGGAAGATGATGTCGTAGGTGTTCCACTCGCCCGGCGGGCGGCAGGGGTTCGCGAGCGGCACGTGCTGGTTGTACCAGGCGCCCGCCGTTCCACCCGGATAGGTGTCGTTGTCGAAGGCCCCGAGAATCTGGACCTCGTAGCGACCCATGACGTAGACGCCGCTGTTGCAGCCGGACTGGCCGTTGCATTCGCGGCCTTCCGGCACCTGCCACTCGACATGGATGTGGCAGTCGCCGAATTCGGCTCGGGTCCGGATGTTCCCCTTGCCTGGATTCACCTGACCGATCCCATCCGCGTCGACGCTCCACTCGGACGGTTCGGGGTCGGCGCTTCGCCGCCACGCCTTCCATCCGGTGCCGGGGCCGAGCAGGACCACCGCATCACTGGGCGCGGTGCCAGGTCGATCCGGGAGGCCGGGCAGACCGGGCGTGACGACCGGGGGGAGTTCCTCCTGGCCGGCGGTCACCAGCGCGACGCTGGAGAGGATTCCGAACACGAGCGACGCAGTGAGAACTTGCTTGAGACTGGGCATCTTGATTTCAACTCCGTGTGGACTGCGGTCCTGAAGATTCTGGCGTGGTGCCGGGGGCGACGCGATTCGCCGCGGAGGCGGATTCACCAGGCGCGTGCACGCGCCGGCAGGGGTCGGACCCAGATGTTCGCGAACTCGAGGGGATCACCGTGGTCCTGGATTCGAATCGGCCCGGTCGGCTCGTGGGGCGAGTACTTCGCACGCGATCCGAAGACGGTGATTCCCATGTTCTCCGCGTGATCGAGCACCAGCACGCCGTTGAAGAGAAGCGTGGTGTTCGCGGGACTGATGAGCTTCCCGTCGCCGTCGAAGCGGGGCGCGGTGAAGACGATGTCGAAGGTGTTCCACTCGCCGTTGGGCCGGCAGGGATTGACCATCGGCGGATACTGCCCGAAGAGCGAGCCCGCCTGCCCGTCGGGAAAGGTCTGGTTCGGATTCGAACCGACGATCTGCACCTCGTATCGATCGAGGAAGAAGATGCCACTGTTGCAGCCCTTCTGGCCGTCGCATTCCCGATCCGCCGGAACCTTCCACTCGATGTGGAACTGGCAGTCGCCGAAGGACTGGCGGGTGTGGTTGTCACCGGAGCCGGGGACGACCTTCATCACGCCGTCGTTGCCGACGTTCCACTTGCCGTTCTTCCACGCGTCGAGGCCCGAGCCCTTCCCGAGCAGCACGATCGCGTCGCTGGGGGCCGTACCCGGGGTGGTCGCGGTTCCGGGGACACCGGGCGTGACCATCGCCGGTTGCGGCCGGTCCATGTCGTGGACCTTCCAGTCGTCGGCCCCTTCCGGAGGCCGAGCGTCGGTGAACGCGAACGCGCCGCAGATCCCGGCGATGCCGAGCGACGCAAGAAGGAGACGTGAGCGACTGGCTGGCATGGGCGATTCTCCGGGCTTGAATTCGACGAACCGGCGGTTCGGTGCGGATCAGGCTCGCAGGTCGTCCGTCGATCGTCAAGGACCCGCCGAATCTCGCCTATTCGGGCCGATTCCGCATGAAGTCGGCGACATGCGCAAACCGGGCGTCGAGAAACGCCCGCAAGTCACCATCGATCTCGAGCTGATCCATGGCATGGGCCATGCAGGCCAGCCACTGATCTCGCTCGCTCGCTCCGATGGAAAAGGGAGCATGCCTCATCCGCAGCTTCGGATGCCCGCGCCGTTCCATGTAGAGCTGCGGCCCCCCGAGCCATCCGCAGAGGAATTCAAAGAGCTTCTGGCGGCTCTCGGTCAGATCCTCCGGATGCATTTCACGGATGACGGTGAATTCCGCCCCGTCGTTCATTCGGTCGTAGAAGGAGTCGACCAGGAGTCTGACCCGCTCCTCGCCACCCAGCGATTCGAAGGGCGTGTGATCCGGTCCGAAGGTCATGCCGCCAACTCCTCGATTTCCGAGCATGTGAAGAACGTGGGAATCATCGCGGAGAACATACCGCGAATACGATCGATCGTGATGTCGGCTCGAAGATGACAGGGGTGCACCAACGGCTTGATGTCTCGGAGAATCACTTCGAGAACGCGCAGCCAACCACGCACGGGCATGATGCCGATGGCATTCTCAGGAAGGCCGAAGTCCCGGAGCTTTCCGAGAATGTGAGAACACCCGCGACCACCGTCGCTTCTGCCTCAAAAACCGCAGTCCAGGGCCTCCCCGGCTCGCCAGACCGGAACCACAACGAGAAAGGTTGACGAAGAACCGCCTGCTGCTACACTTTTCGGCCCGCAGTTCCTGCGGTAACAGGCCCCATCGTCTAGCGGCTAGGACACCAGGTTCTCAACCTGGTAACGGGAGTTCGATTCTCCCTGGGGTCATTCAAGCCCCTCCCCTCGCGGGAGGGGTTTTTTCATGGCGTCATGTTCGTGCGCTGATCGAAAAGTCCACTCGAGGCCTCCAGTCGATGCATCGGAACTGGACCGGGAGTGGCCGGGAATCGGCATGGGAAGTGGGCGAGAGGGTGAGTACTATGACGGAGGATCCATCTCCCGCGAGGAGTGGATCACCCACGTCCACTTCGGTGGTTCAAGGAGAAGCGATGGCCAGTCACCAGGACGCGAACGCCCGGAACGGCAGGATCGATCGACGCACCGCCCTGAAGGCGGCCGGGGCGATGGCTGCAATGCCTGCCATGGGCTGGACGGTGGTGGTTCCCACCCGCGCCGCCACCGCACCTCCGACCCCGATCACCCCAGGCAGGGCCGCGCCCTCCCCCGCCGACTGGCAGTCACTCGCCCGTTCGCTCACCGGCGACCTGCTCGAGGTCCGATCGCCGCTGGATGTCTGCAGGAAAGATCCGCACAGCGCCAGGGCCGAAGCGGTTCTCGAGAACATGAGGAATCCGTTCTTCCTCGAGGAACAACCGGGCGCCACGCACACCACCGGATGGTTCAATGCCTTCGAGTCCGCGGTGAGTCCGCGGGCGATCGCGGCGGAGAACGCACGGGACATCGCGGCCGCGGTCGAATTCGCACGCCAGCACGACTTGAAGCTGGTGGTCAAGGGAACCGGCCACGACTACCTCGGTCGCTCCAGCGCCCCCAACTCGCTCCTGGTGTGGACCCACAAGATGCGGGACATCACCGTCCACGACGACTTCGTGCCCACCGGGGGAGATGGAGCAGGCGTTCCAGCGGTGACCGTCGCGGCAGGATCCCGGTGGCTCGAGACCTACGACGCAGTCACCAACCACTCCGGGCGTTTTGTCCAGGGTGGCGGCTGCACGTCGGTGGGTGCCTGCGGGGGGTTCATCCTTGGCAGTGGCTTCGGCGCGCTCTCCAAGCGGTTCGGCACCGGCGCGGGCAACATGCTGGAGGCGGAGGTCGTCACCGCGGACGGAAAGGTGCTGGTGGTGAATGAATTCCAGCACTCGGATCTCTTCTGGGCCCTGCGGGGTGGCGGCGGAGGCACCTTTGGCATCGTCACCCGATTGACCCTGAGAACCCACGAGCTTCCAAAGATCCTGGGCGGCTTCATGGGTCACATCAAGGCGAAGAACGACACCGCATACCGGGAACTCATCGAACGGTTCCTGCGCTTCTATCCTGACCACATCAACAACCCGAACTGGGGCGAGACGGTCAAGTTCACCCCGGAGAACACGCTCGAACTCTCCCTGATCTTCATCGATCTCCCGGAAGAGCAGGCCAGGAAGACCTGGCAACCGTTCCTGGACTGGATCGACGAACACCCCGACGACTACGAACGGGATGTCGAGATCGTGTCGGTGCCGTTCAAGGACTACTGGAACATCGACTTCTGGCTGGAGAACTATCCCGCACTCATCCAGGAGGATCCCCGCAAGGACCAACCCGCCGGCCAGTTCTGGTGGAAGACCAACGACAGCGCAGTCTCGGAGTACATGTACGGCTACGCCTCCCGCTGGATTCCGCTCGAGAACTTCAAGGACCCCGCGGCTCTCGCCCGGACCTTCTTCGACGCGTCGCGCCACTGGAA
Organism: Phycisphaera sp. TMED9; assembly: GCA_002167845.2. Classification (GTDB taxonomy): domain Bacteria; phylum Planctomycetota; class Phycisphaerae; order Phycisphaerales; family SM1A02; genus UBA12014. The sequence continues at coordinate 5,870 of NHBO02000009.1, forward strand.
CTTCAAGCTCTATGTCAACAAGGCGTTGGCCGGTGCCGCCCCGGAGGCGGTGGAGCGGGACCGCAGGACGTGCATCAACCCCACGGTGTTCGATGCCGCCGCGTGGATCCTCATGCAGGCCAGCGACACCGACGTCTTTCCCGGGGTGCCCGGGCACGAACCCGATCGGACGAAGGCCGAGATTCTGGCGAGCCGGGTGGCGTCCGGCATCGAAGTCATCCGGCAGGCGACCCCGGGGGCGGGCAACTACGCCAACGAGGCCGACTACCACGAACCCGACTGGCAGGAGGCGTTCTGGGGCACCCACTATCCGCGACTGCTGGCGATCAAGAAGCGTTACGACCCGACCGGGATGTTCCAGACCCATCACTCGGTGGGAAGCGAGTCCTGATCGTCAAACCGCCACCAGGAGGCCTGATGGTCCAGGCTCCATGAGCCCGGCTCGCCCGGTCATTGATTCGTGATCTCGATGCGTTCCAGAAGCAGATTTATTCGATCTGGAGCGCAAGCGTCTGTTCCTCGGACGCATTGGGAGCGTTGTAGGCACCTGCGATCGTGGCAAGACGGGCCTTCGCCTCGGCGTTGCCCAGGACCGCGGATCGCTTCGTATCCGGACGAATCAAGTCCCTGGTCGTCGGCCCACGAAGTCGGCGATCATCCGATCTCGTACTTCACTTGAACGGAATTCGAATCGGGATCCACGGCTTCAAAACCGAATCTCGTGAAGAGTCCGAGTGATTTGTCATTCGATGCCTTGACCATCGCATCCATGAACGTGCAGTCCCTCGACCTCGCCTCGATCTCACCCTTGGAAAGCAAGGCGGAACCAATGCCACGTCGTCGACCTCGCGGCAAGACCGCCACAGAGAGAATGTGAAATCTGAAGGGTGACCAACGCGAGGCGATCGCCGCGGACGCCTCTTCCGGTCGAGGCTCACTTGCGTCGGCGCCGTACCTTCTGAGTCCGATCCATGCACGTCGGATCTTGAGCATGAAATCAGGATGAAACGCGACACGCGGTCGAAGAAGGATTGCAAACGCGAGACGAAAGCGATGCTCTTTCATGAAGCTGACTTGCACGTTTTCGGTGTAACAACCGGCAGACAGGTATCCGACCAGTCCGCCGGAATCCTCTGCGACCAGCGTGCAGGGCCGATTCCGTTCGCGGCTGCTGAGCCAACGGATATATCGTCGGAGCATCGAGGTGCCGGTCCTCGCCAGAAAACTCTCCGGAAAGCATGCCTTGTACAACCGGGCCACCTCGGGAAAATCAGCGTCCGAGACCGGCCGAATCCGAAAATCCTGACTTGATTCTGAGTTGATGGTGCTCATGAAGGGGCATTCTGCTCTGCGGCCGGCCAGATGATTGGACTGCTACGCGCCTCAGACATCTTCATCGACGTTCGGCGATGGCATCTGTAAACATCCCCTTCCGCAAGAGCTACGATCCTCCAACCGCCGAGTCCATGACACTTCGCCTCGGATACGATGTTGCTGGTTTTCGGACCATGCCTTCCAGAAAGACCCTGCATCTGATCTGGAAACAGAGACTTCTTGCTCGGCCAACCCCTTTGAGAGACGATCTTTTCTTCTGCGACGATTCACAGCGCGGATAGAACTTCTTCGACATGCAAGGCTCCCGCCGACGCTCGGAATCTCCCACGAACCGATCCCATGACCAGTTCAGACACCGATGGAAATACTGATTC
>NHBO02000010.1 GCA_002167845.2 Phycisphaera sp. TMED9
ATGATCGCGATCACAACCAGCAGTTCGATGATCGTGAAACCGATCCGAATCGCGCCATGATCGGGCGTCAGCCGGGAATGTCGGTGCAGGGTGCGTTCCGGATGCATCATTGGTTCTCCGGGGTGTAGGAGTAGACGTTGTCGATCGTCGCTTCGAATCGAGCCGAGCTTCCGCCAGCACAGTCGAGGCAACCGATGTCGCCATCAGGCCCCGAGCTCACGAAGAGCGGCTGGCCGTTGCGACAGACGCCGAGCTTGATCTCCATCGAGGTCCGAATCGTGCCGTCCGAATCGATGTCGAGATTGCCCAGGTCCGAATCCCGCCACTTCCGACCCGGCATCACCACTCCGATCGCAGCTCCCCAGGGATCGACCAGCGTGGTCAGAGCCTGATTGTTGGGAAGCGCGAGACCGTTGGCCAGCTTGACCGGAACGAACAACGACGGATCGAGCTTCGCGACCACTTCTTCAGCGGACTCGGTTCGCGCCAGAAGCTGGAAGAGACGAACGATCGACTTCTCCCACCCGTGACTGTCGGAATTCGATCCGCAGTTGCAGGCTTCTCCAGCCCCGTTGAATCCGTAGAAGCCCTCGAGGCCGTTGATTCCGAAGTCGATGTTGTACGGGATGTCATAGGCGCCTCGAACGCCCTGCTCGCTTCGATCCTGATAGGTGAGCGGACGGCCGATCGCCTGTTCGTACTCCTGAACCGCGGTGTTCAGGTTGGCGAAGGCGGCCTCCAACTGACGCGACTCGTTGGCCTGGATCAACAGCGTGCTCACCGCCAGCACCAGCGAGATCAGCGAAATGATCACGCCGACCACGACCACGAGCTCGATCAGGCTGAAACCGCCGCGACGCCGCACGCCACCACGTTGAAGGTTGTGGATCTTCGGCTGGTTCAAGGACCGACCTCCTGAATGTTGTCCTGGTTCAGTTCATCGACGTCGAATCGACGAGCGTCGTCGATGCGACGATTCGGCCCGGCGCTCAACAGTCCGATTTCAGCGCTCTTGAGTTGCGGCGTCGTCGATCGATCGCCGTCGGCATCCTCGACGCCATTGGACTCCAGCCCTTCTTCGAAGGTCCAGGGTCGCATCGCGAACACGTCGCCGATGTCGAACGAGGGATTGTCGGCACGAGGGTCGCCGCCGTAGTACGGCCGGCGGTAGTAGCGGATGGGCGTGCCCCAGTAGTCGAGGATCACCTTGGGACGATTCACGTAGTCCTCGTCTTCGGGGCGGGCGATCGAGCCATCGGGCCGAAGGCCGCCGAGGCTGTTCTCATCCTTGACTTCGAGATACGGGCCGAAGATCCGCCCCTTGATTCGAACCCCGTTGTCGTTGATGTTCGGAGGGAAGGAAGTACCGCCGGTCACGAATCCACCGGGATTGCGGGCGGCGAAACTTCCGATGAACCCCTCGAATCCGCGACGAGGATTGAAGACCGATCCCCATGCTCCGTCGAGACCCGGCGAACGGAATCCCAGGGTGGGCGATTCGATGTTGCCGGGAGAGATGTCGGGGAATGGCGACGAGTCGGACGTGACGATGCCGTACCCGTCACCACTTCGGTTGCCATAGCCGAGGAGGTACTCGGCCGGGGTCGTCACCGAGAACCATCGTTGATAATCCGCGATCTCCGACCCGGACGGGGTGCCGTCCCAGTCGGGTGGGGTGATCGCATCCCGTGACCAGCCGGGCTGGTCGTTGGGCGTACCCCCCCCGCCGAACGCGTTGGCATCACCAAGCACCGGCGGGACGTATCCATGATCGCCCTTGAACTGCGCGAGCCCGGCCACCATGGAGTTCATGAGAAAGCGAGTCTGCGCCCGCTGAGCGGTTCCCGACGCCTGCGAGAGGGCGACGATCAGGACCCCGACCAGCACGATGATGATGGCGAGCGTCACCAGCATCTCGATCACCGTGAAACCGGCACGTCGGCTCGGAGTCATCGACCGGTGGTGGTCGTTTCGAAGGAGTTGAATGGCCCGAATGGTCATGGAACGTTTCCCGGCGACCCCCTCCCGGGAGATTCCCGGGAGGACGATCGCGACGCGGTCGGAGTCACTTCGCCTGTGAGACGGATTCGATCATCTTCACGAGGGGAAGGAACAGAGCGAGGACGATGGTGCCGACGATGCCGCCGAGGATCACCACCATGAAGGGCTCGAGCAGTGACAGCAGCGCCGCCACGGCCACGTCGACCTCCTCGTCGTAGTTGTCTGCGATCTTCATCAACATGATGTCGAGGTCGCCGGTCTCTTCACCGACGTCGATCATGTTGACCACGATGGGGTCACACACCTTCGATTCCCGCAGCGGACCCGCGAAGGTCTCACCGTCCCGAATCGAGTCGTGCACGCTGGACAGCGCGCGTTCGTAGATGTAGTTGCCCGAGGTGTCCCGGGTGATGAGGATCGCTTCGAGAATCGGCACACCCGCACTGATCAGCGTGCCGAGCGTCCGCGTGAACCGGGCGATCGCCGTCTTCCGAATCAGTGGCCCGATCACCGGTATCCGCGCGAAGACGATGTCCGTCGCCGCCTTTCCCGGTCCGGTGACGCGAATGAGCTTGTAGAGGCCGAAGATCAGGAACGGCGACAGGAGGATCCAGACCGCCCCCGGCACCGCTTGATCCTCGCTCGAACCACCGGCCACCCACTTCGAGGCGTTCACGAGCCAGACCGTGAGGCCCGGGAGTTCCACGTCGAAGTCGTTGAAGATCTCCTGGAACTTCGGAATCACGAAGTACATGATGCCGGTCACGATGAGGACCGCGATGCTGATCACCACCGCCGGGTAGATCAGCGCACCCTTGATGCGTCGACGAAGTCGCTCACCCTTCTCCATGAAGTCGGCGAGCCGCTGAAGGATGATGTCGAGCACACCGCCGACCTCACCCGCCGCCACCATCTTCGAATAGAGACGATCGAACGCCTTCGGATGCTTCGCCATCGAGTCGGAGAGCGATGAACCGGATTCGACGTCTTCGGCGACGTCGCCGAGGATCGACTTGAGTTTTCCGGGGCGTTGCTGCGACTCCAGAATCTGCACCGAACGCAGCAGAGGAAGACCCGCGTCCTGCAGCGTCGAGAGCTGACGGGTGAAGGTGGTCATCTTCTTCAGACCGATCTTGCCGATCGAGATCGAGAAACCGCCGCCCTTCTTCTTGGCCTTGCCCGGGTTCTTGGAAGCCTTCTTCTGCCTCCCCTTGAGCTTCGCCTCCTCGACGAGCGTCGGGAAGTACCCCTGGGCCTTGAGCTGCGCCTGGGCATCGCCGCGGTCCGGGGCCTCGATGACCCCTTTCTGCTCCTTGCCCGCCGCGTTGACTGCCTCGTACTGGAAAGTCGGCATGGTCGTGTCTCTCAGAATCTTTCTGGACTTCGAATCTTGCTCTGCCGCCGAATGCGGCCCGTTTCTTCACCATCTTCCATCGTCCATCGTCGCCGGAATTCCGGACTGTCCTGACGAGGCCACCCGGCCTCCGAACCGGTGACGCTCGGCGCCACCATCGAACCTCACGTCAACTCACTCTTCCGCGATGGTCTCGCGAACCACTTCGTCGATCGTCGTCTGGCCTTCGTAGATGCCGAGAAGCCCCGACTGTCGCAGAGTCCGCATCCCCCGCCGCTTTGCTTCATCGCGAAGCACTGCGGTCGACGCCTGCGCCATGATCATCTCGCGGAGCGTGTCGTCCATGACCAGGATCTCGAAGATCGCCATTCGTCCCCGATAGCCGGTCTTCATGCAGTTGCTGCAACCGCGGCCTCGGAAGAACGTCCGGCCTTCGACATCGGCGGGAAGCAGCGACAGTTCCATCAGCTGCTCCTCGGTCGGGACATATTCCTCCTTGCACTTGTCGCAGATCTTCCGAACCAGTCGCTGCGCGACGATCGCCTCGACCGTCGCGGTCAGCAGGAAGCTCTCGATGCCGAGGTCGACCAATCGAAGAATCGAACTCGGCGCATCGTTGGTATGCAGGGTCGAGAACACAAGGTGACCGGTCAACGAGGCCTGAATCGCGATCTGCGCGGTTTCGAGGTCTCGAATCTCACCCACCAGGATGGTGTCGGGGTCCTGCCGGAGGAACGACCGAAGCAGCTTGCCGAAGGTCAGTTCCTGATCGACGTTCACCTGGCACTGGATCAATCCGTCGATGTCGTACTCGACGGGGTCCTCCGCGGTGAGGATCTTTCGATCCGGCGTGTTCAATTCGGTGAGCGCCGCGTACAGCGTGGTGGTCTTGCCCGATCCGGTCGGACCGGTCACCAGCATGATTCCGTTGGGCTTGCTGATGAGGCCGCGGACCTTCTCGAGGTCGTCGTCCCGGAGGCCGACTCGATCGAGACTCAACTGCACGTTGGATCGGTCCAGAACTCGAAGCACGACCGACTCGCCGAACATCGTCGGCAGGACCGCCACACGAAGGTCGATCGGCGCCCCGGTGCCCGGAAGCGACATCTCGATCCGGCCGTCCTGCGGAAGGCGTCGCTCGGCGATGTCGAGTTTCGACATGACCTTGATTCGACTGACGATCGGAAGCGCCAGCCGCTTGTCCGGCGGCGCCATCTCGTAAAGCACCCCGTCGATGCGGTACCGGATCTTGAACTCGTCCTCGAACGGCTCGAAGTGGACGTCCGACGCCTTGTCCCGGATCGCGATCATCAGCGTCTCCTGGACGAGACGCACGATCGCATTGTCGCCGGAGGCCTCCATCACCATGTCGATGTCGAGTGAATCGCCCCGGCCTTCAAGGGCCGCGATCGTCGCCGAGTCTCCGGCGTCCGCGTAGATCTCGCTGAAGCCGCTCCCCTTCGCCGCGTATCGCTCCTGCAGGAGTTCGTCGATCTCTTCGGCGGATGCCAGCACCGGCTTCACCCGCTTGAAGTTGAGCTGGTTTCGCAGATCGTCGACCGCCGCGAAGTTGTCCGGGGTCTTGACCGCGATCGCGATCGCGTTCTTGACCGGGTCGAATTTGATGGGAACGATCTGGTAGGCGATCGCCGTGGTCGCCGGAATCGCCGCGAAGGTCTCGTCGGAGATCTCCCGATCCCGCAGGGAGATCTGCTCGATTCCCGCCTGGCCCGCGAGCGCCGTCCGAATGTCGGCTTCCTCGATGTGCCCGAGATCGACGAGGATCTCGCCGACCTTGCGACCGGATTGTTTGGCCTGAACCGCCAAGGCCTCGTGGACCTGTTCGCGGGTGACCTTGCCGAGTTTGACGAGGACGCGACCGAACTTGCGCCCCTTCAACTCATTGGTACTGACCTTGGCCATGCTCGTCGACGCTCCTGCGGCTGGACCGGTCCGGACCCGATCAGGGCCGTTTCCGGTGGAGGGCTGAATGCGGGACCCAAGAGGTGAGCGGACGGACCAGGGATCTCCTGAAATCGGAGATGACCTGAAGACACGCTCACCGAGGACTCTCAGACCGGGCCCATGCGAGTGATGGACCGAGCCGTCCCGTGACGCCGACGACCGTTCTCTCGAGAACGGCGATCCCGACCATCGGGATCCGGTCGTGCCGACCAAGAAGACCTTGGAAGAGCACGCCTGCACAAGCCTGTTGGTCCGGCCAACCCGCGAACGGGAGGACCGACGACATCAAACCTGCCACGTCAGCATATACGCACGAGACTCCCGGGTGTTTCCCAGAAGTCACGCTCTTGAATGTCCGCGACAATGAAAATTGAACTATTGCGATAATCGATTGGAATCCGACCTCTTTGCCGGTTATCAGCTCTTCTTCTTCTCTTGGACCGTCTTGGCCGAGTCTTCTTCGCCGCCAGACAGATCCAACTCGCTTCGCCCCACCAGCCCACCGCTGCGGTGGACCTTCTGGGTCAACTCGCTCGCGTCCTTGCCCTTGTCGATCATCTCCTCGGCGGAAATCATGCCCTTGGAGTAGAGCGTCCAGAGGTGATCATCCAGAAGCTGCATGCCGTACTTCTTGCCCGTCTGGATGGCCGAATCGATTCGGAAGGTCTTGTTCTCGCGGATCAGGTTGGAAATCGCCGGCGTCACCACCAGGAATTCGTAGGCGGCGACTCGACCCGGCTTGTCCGCCCGAGCCAGAAGCTGCTGGCTCAACACCGCGATCAGGGCCACCGAGAGCTGCACCCGGACCTGTGCCTGCTGGTCGACCGGAAACGCATCGATGATTCGGTTGATCGTTCCTGAAGCACCAGTGGTGTGAAGCGTCGCAAAGACCAAGTGACCCGTCTCGGCCGCGGCGATCGCGGCCTCGATCGTTTCGAGGTCTCGCATTTCGCCGACCAGAATCACATCGGGATCCTGACGAAGCGCCCGCCGGAGCGACTCGGAGAACGTGGGGACGTCGATTCCGAGTTCACGCTGATTGACGATGGATTTCTTGTGGTAGTGGTAGTACTCGATCGGATCCTCGGTCGTGATCATGTGCCGGTCCATGTTCTGGTTGATGAAGTCCAGCATGGTGGCGAGCGAGGTCGTCTTTCCCGAACCCGTCGGTCCGGTCACGATGAAGAGGCCGCGAGGCCGACGAATCAGTTCCTTGACGATCGGCGGAAGCCCGATCTCCTCGAAGGTGAGAAGCGTGTTCGGGATGAGCCGAAGCACCATCGCCACATCGCCCCGCTGCTTGAAGACCGCCACACGAAAACGAGCGGCGTCGCCGTAGGCGAATCCGAAGTCGGTCGACCCGACTTCCTGAAGCTCCTGCTGGTTCTTCTCCGGGGTGACGGACTTCATCAAGGCGACCATGTCGTCCGATTCCAGCGTCTTGGTCTGGAGATTTCGGAGCGAACCGTGAAGTCGGACCGTCGGCGGACGACCCACCGTGAGGTGGAGGTCCGAGCAGTTCTGCTTGACGACGGTATCGAGAAGTCGATCGATCTGAAGAGTGGACATGAGGGAGAGGACCGTGTGTTGCGGCGACCTGGATCGAATCGTGCGGTCGCGAAGGAACGAAAGGTGTGCGAATACGGAAAGTCGTCGAGCGGATCAGGCGGCGCCGATCTCCGACGGATCGAAGCCTTCGATCTGAGCGAAACGTGCGACTTCCACCGGAGTGGTGACGCCGCGGAGAATCTTCATCTTGCCATCCCCGAGCAGGCTGCGCATGCCTCCTCGGATCGCGGCTTCACGAATCTTCGCGATGGACGCCCGTTCGAAGGCGAGTTCGCGAATCTCGTGATTCATCACCAGCATCTCGAAGATCGCCATTCGACCCTTGTAGCCGGTGCCGTTGCAGGCCGGACAACCGACGGCCTGATGGATCTCACCCGTGCCGATCTCCTCTTCGGAGATGTTCACGAGGCTGAGCAGTTTTCGATCGGGGTTCTCATCGATCTTCTTGCACTTGGTACAGAGGACTCGAATGAGCCGCTGCGCCATGATCGCCTGAATCGAACTGGCCACGAGGAACGGCTTGATCCCCATGTCCACCAGTCGAGTGATCGCACTCGGCGCATCATTGGTATGAAGCGTGGAGAACACCAGGTGACCCGTCAGGGCCGCCTGGATCGCGATGTCACCGACTTCACGGTCTCGAATCTCACCCACCAGCACGACGTTGGGCGCCTGCCGCAACATCGCCTTCAGGATCAGCGGGAACGTCAGGCCGATGGCCTCTCGGACCTGGACCTGGTTGATCCCGTTGAAGTTGTATTCCACCGGGTCCTCGGCGGTGATGATCTTCCGATTCGGTTCGTTGAGGACGTTGAGCGCCGAGTAGAGCGTCGTGGTCTTGCCGGACCCGGTCGGCCCGGTCACGAGGAAGATGCCGTTCGGACGCCGGATGATCTTGTTGAAGAGTTCGAGGTTGTCCGGCTCGAATCCGAGGCTCGGCAGACCGATCTGCACCGAGTCCGGACGAAGCACTCGAAGCACCACGCTTTCCCCGTGATAGGCGGGGCAGGTGGAAACGCGGAAGTCGATCTGATCCCCGTCGATGGGCAGTTTGATCCGGCCGTCCTGCGGAATCCGTCGCTCCGAGATGTTCACGCCCGCCATCAACTTGAGGCGAGCGAGAATCGCGGACTGATTCCGCTTGGGAAGACTCTGCCGAACGTGACAGACACCGTCGACCCGGTATCGAAGTTCGACGCGATCCTCGCGAGGCTCGACGTGGATGTCACTCGCGCGACCTCGCACCGCCTCGACGATGAGTTCGTTGACCAGCCGCACGATCTTGGAGTCGCCCGCGTCGACGTCGATCGAACTGTCGATCGAGCTGTCGACCGAACTGTCGACGGACTTGTCCACCGTGACGTCGATCGAATCCGGACCTGCCTCTGCTCCGAGCTTCGCCGCGCCGCCCTCACCGATCCAATCCAGCATCTGGGACTTCACGCCCACCACCAGATCGAACTCCTGAGGAAGCCGGAACCGCAGGAGGTCCAGCATCTCGAGGTCCATCGGATCATGGACCAGAAGCCGCAGCCGATCGCCGTCGGGATTCGAGAGTGGAATCACGCAGTGCTTGCGGACGATGTCGTCGCCGATCAACGAGAGATCCACCAACGCGGAACCTTCCGCGGTGGTGAGATCGATGAATTCCATTCCCGCCTGTCGCGCGATCGCCGAGGACACCTGAACCTCGGAGGCGTGCCCCTTCTCCACCAGCACTTCGCCGAGCCGTTTCCCGGACTCCCGAGCTTCCGCCTCGCTCGCCGTGATGACGTCCTCGACCATGACCCCGTCACCGACGAGGATCTCACCGAGTTTCTTTCGAACCTTCCTGGCCACGCGGGGCTCCGATCTTCGATCACTCCGGACCCGGCCCGATGGGCCGCCGGAGATCCACTTCAATGAAACACGCCTCTCGGCGTGGGAATCGCTACCTCACCCCCGAGGGGATGCTGGAACGGCCTCGCCCGGATCTTGATCCGGATCCTCGACCGAAGTCCCCTAGTATGGCGGTCCACTTCACCGACTGCAATTCACACGTGCCCCCATCACCCCTGACATCCTCCTCCGGAACTCCCCTCCGGGTCCTGATCACGGCCGGCCCGACCTGGGAACCGGTGGATGAGGTCCGTTTCCTTGGAAACCGATCTTCGGGACGCCTGGGGGCTCAGATGGCCATGGCCGCCTGCCAGCGAGGGCTCCCGACGACCTTGCTGCGAGGCCCGGCGACGGCCGAGCCGGCCCCTGATCCGCTGCTCACCGAACAGCGGTTCCAGACCGCCTCCGAGCTCGACGCCGCCTTGCATCTGGCCTGGCCCGACCATGACATTCTGATCATGGCGGCGGCCGTGGCCGATCATCGCCCGATCCGGGATCCGGAAGCCCCACGCAAGATCCGGCGATCAGAAGCGGGATTCACCATCAGGACGGAGCCGGTTCCAGATCTGCTGAAGGGACTGGCGGACGTCCCGCACCGGGGAACACGAATCGGGTTCGCCCTCGAGCCGGCGGGGGAACTCGCCAGAAACGCCCGCGAGAAACTCCAGCGGAAGCGCCTCGACGCCATCGTGGCCAATCCCCTGGAAACCATGGACGCCGAAGTGATCGATGGCATGCTGATCGATGCCGACGGGCGGGAACAGAGCCCCGGCGACGGTCCCGTCGAAAAAGCGGCCTTCGCCGCATGGCTGATCGAGCGGATCATCGACCTCCACGGGCGAAGAAGATCCCTCCTCAACGACTGATCGCCCGGAGCAGGCCCATCAGCGGCGTATACTCCGTCCGAAATCAGATCTCCCCACACCCCGCTTGGAAGGAAACGTGAAATGTCCACTGGCCTGCAGTTGGGAATGGTCGGCCTCGGTCGAATGGGTGCCGGCATGGTCCGCCGCATGATGAAGGACGGAATCCGCTGCGTCGTCTACGACGTCAATCAGGATGCGGTGAAGTCCCTCGAAGCAGACGGTGCGATCGGCGCCACCAGCATCGAGGACTTCGTTTCCAAACTCGAAAAGCCTCGAACGACCTGGATGATGCTGCCCGTCGCCTTCGTGGATGACACTCTGGAGAAGATCTCCGGTCATCTGGAAAAGGGCGACATCGTGATCGATGGCGGCAACAGCTACTACAAGGATGACATCCGTCGAGCGAAGCACCTTGGAGAAAAGGGCATCGACTACATCGACGTCGGCGTCTCCGGCGGTGTCTGGGGACTGGAACGAGGGTACTGCCAGATGATCGGCGGCCCGGAAGCCGCGGTGAAGCACGCGTCTCCCGCCTTTGCTTCGCTCGCACCCGGCGTCGCCACGGCTCCGCCGACCGAAGCCCGCGTCGGCCATGAAACCACCGCGGAAGACGGCTGGTTGCATTGCGGCCCCAACGGCGCCGGCCACTTCGTGAAAATGGTCCACAACGGCATCGAATACGGAATCATGGCGGCCTACGCCGAAGGCTTCAACATTCTCAAGCACGCCGATGCGGGCAAGCATCAGCGTGACCAGGATGCGGAGACCACGCCGCTTCGGGACCCCGACGCATACATGTACGACCTCGACCTCAAGGAAGTCGCGGAAGTCTGGAGACGAGGAAGCGTGATCGGCTCGTGGCTGCTCGACCTGACCGCTTCCGCCCTCGCCAAGAGCCCGGGCCTCGAGGAGTTCAGCGGACGGGTCTCCGATTCCGGCGAAGGCCGATGGACGCTCGAAGCGGCGATCGACGAATCGATTCCGGCACCGGTCCTGGCTGCCGCCCTGTTCGCCCGATTCAGTTCCCGTGGTGAGTCGGACTTCGCCAATCAGGTCATGTCGGCCCAACGGTTCGAATTCGGCGGCCATCACGAGAAGAAGGACTGACGCGGCGTTCGCGGATTCACCGCACGCCCGTTCGATTCCTTCGAAGCTCCCCGACTCTCACGATCCCACGCCGGTGACCCCGAGCGTGGGATTTTCTTGCGCGGATGACGCCCCGATCATTCCGAATCGTCGACTCCGCCCACCGACGTCCGACCCGAGACTTCGGAATTGATCGAGCTCAGTTCGGCACCCTCCTTCAGGAGAATGAACCCCGCCATGACCAGCAAAAACACCGCGAAGACCTGCTTCAACCTTTGCTGCGGGATCTTCGAGCCGACCGATCCACCGATCAGACTCCCGATCCCACCGATCAGAATGAACGTTCCGACGACGCCGAGATTCATGGCCATGGCCGCCTCCGTCAGCTGATCCATCGACTTCAGGAATCCCGCGCCACTCTTGAGCGCAATGATCAGAAGGCTCGTGCCCACCGCCATCTTCATGGGTATCCGACCGAAGAGCACGAGGGCCGGCACGATCAGAAAACCACCGCCGACCCCGACGACGCCGGTGAGCACGCCGACGCCCAGACCCTCGAACACCAGAAGAATGAAGTCCCGACAAGTCCGATCGGTCGGTGGCTCGTCGGCCGCCCCACCGCCCCGGAACATCAACCCCGCCGCCATCAACATGACGACCGCGAAGATCAGGAGTTGAAGTTCACCGCTGATGAACTGGGAGCCCCAGACCCCGATCACCGTCCCCGCCACCCCGGGAACTCCGAACAGAAGCACGCTCGGCCAGTCGATTCGACGCTGGATGATCGGCCGGATCGCCGCGAGCAGCGCGATGCCACCGACGATCGCGAGGCTCTCACCGATCGCGGCCTTGGGATCGTGCTCCAGCAAGTAGACCAGCAGCGGAACCGTCAGGATCGAACCACCGGAACCCAGCAGCCCGAGACAAAGCCCGATCAGAAGTCCACCGATGATCGCTTCCATCAGCACCGGAATTCCTCCATCCCGATCGCGTCAAGACATTCGGATCCACAGATCCCTCGAAGACCATTCGTCTTGGTGAGGTCGATCAACCGCACTCGACCTCGGTGCAACCGGCTTTCTGCATCGCGGCCCAACCACCGGCGACGTTCACCGCGTCGATGCCCCGTCGCCGGAGTTCCGAGACCGCCATCGCACTGCGAATGCCGCCGGCACAATGCACGTAGACCGTTCCGGTCGTCGGCACCTCGTCGATTCGTTCGACCAGTCGGGTGTGCGCGACATTGATCGCCGGATCCAGATGCCCGAGATCCCATTCGACGGCGCGACGCACGTCGAGAACCTGGGCGCCGCCATCCGCGGACAGCAGGCCACGGAATTCGCTGGCATCGACCTCGGGAGATGTCGCCATCGACCCTCCCGACGTGGAGTATTCATCCAGGACTTCCGGCGTGACCACCCATTCGATGGCATCGAGGCCGATCCGGACCAGGCTCCGAACCAGCTCCGCGACGATGTCGGGGGGTGCGACCAGACCGATTCGTTCGTTCGGTTCGATGTAGGAGCCCGCCGTCATCAGGAAGTTGACGCCGGTCTTCGTCCAGATCGCGCCGGGGAGATGCCCCTCGCGAAACGCCGACCACGCCCGCACGTCGATCACCCGAACACCATCAAGGCGGGATCCGAGCTCGGCGGCCGAGAGTGCCTCGGGACTCGGAACCGCGGACAGCAACGGAACTCCATCTCGATTCCATCGCTTCATGCGCGCGAAGTAGAGCGGAGGTTCGGGCTGTCCCGAAAGGATGTTCTCGACGAACGCATCCTCATCCCCGGCGAGTGACAACGTGGGATTGAAGAGCCGTTCGTATCCGACGGTCGATTGCGGCACGGCGCCGAGGGCTTTCCCGCAGGCGCTACCGGCGCCGTGCGCGGGCCAGACCTGAAGATGATCCGGGAGTTTCAGAAAGCGACGAGCACTGGCCGCCAGCGCCTGCGCCGACTCTTCCTTGGTCCCCGAAACGCCGGCCGCCGTCTCCAGCAGGTCGGGACGGCCGAGATCACCGACGAAGACGAAGTCACCACTGACCACGCCGATCGGCGTGTCCGCGCCACCCCCGAGATCCGTGACCAGATACGAAAGATGTTCCGGCGTATGGCCAGGCGAGTGCACGGCGGTGAATCGAATGTTCCCGACGTCGAAGGTGTCGCCATCGCCGAGCACGCGGTGGTCATGGCCGTCGAGCCAACCGGATTGCCAGTCGTCACCACCCTCGCCGGAGACCAGCACCCGCGCCCCGGTCTGCTCGGCGAACTGCCGGACACCCGAGAGAAAATCCGCGTGAATGTGGGTCTCCGCGGCCGCGACGATGCGAAGCCCGTGAGCCGTCGCGAGATCGATGTATCGATCGATGTCGCGTTCGGGGTCGATGACGATCGCCTCGCCGGTCTTCTGGCAGCCGATCAGGTAGGCCGCCTGAGCGAGACCTTCGTCGTAGATGAGCCGAAAGAGCATGAAAGAACTCCTGAGTTCCGTGGTGGGTCGGGTGACAAGGTACCTGACGCCGACGGGATTCGACGCCTGAACGGCCCTCTTCGGTTCCCGTTCGATCCGGAATGGTCAACGCGAGGCGATCATCTCGGCCAGAATCGACACCGCGATCTCTTCGGGGCTCACCGCACCGATATCGAGTCCGATCGGCGCCTTGATCCGAGCCAGTTCTGGGGCATCCCATCCTTCCGACCGCAAGGCGTCCAGCACCGTCGCGATCCGACGGCGGCTTCCCATCATCCCGATGGTGATGCCGCGATGCGATCTCAACGTCTGCAGACTGGCCACGTCCCGATGGAAGTTCCGGGTCACCAACGCCACCATCGGCACGACTCCCGAAGGGACGAGTCCCATCGCCACATCGAGCGACGCCTGCACCTCGACCCCGGTACCGGCAAGTCCGGCGGAGGTCGCCGCCGCGAACTCCGACTCCGCGAGACGATCATCCGAAAGCATGACCCGCCGACCGCTGAATCGGCCGAGTCGGGCGAGTGCGATCCCGCAGTGCCCGGCGCCGACCACGATCATCACGTCCCGACCCACGAACCGGACCGACCGGCCCTCGTCGACCGAGTCTCCGATTTGAAGTCGCGCGTCGTCATCATCATCCGGTCCCGGGATCCGCAACAAGACGCTCTGTCCGGCGGCCAGCCGTTCGGCGACATCGCGGAGCAGCATCCGATCTTCGGAAGCGAGCGGGTTGACGGCGATCCGCATCCGCCCACCGCAGACCCCGTCTCGCGATTCCTCGGGGTGTCCGGCAAGATCGATCTCGACCTCGCAACGCCCCTCGCCGGCCAACGCCGCCCGGCATGCCGCCAGGGTCTTCGCCTCGGCGGCACCGCCCCCCACGGTTCCGATCTCGAAGTCATCGCCGACCAGGAGCACGGCGCCGCGAATCTGCGGCACCGATCCGCGAGCCTCCAGCACCGTCGCCAGCACCACGGGCGTCTCCATCGTCGAGGCCAGACGAAAGACCGTCGCGGAATCGACGCCGGTTCCCGGAGCGGGAAGACCGAGGTCGGTGGCGGGTGGATCAAGGGGCGAAGAGGCCATCAGCCAATCCTACGTCATCCACCCGAAATCTCGCTTTGTGATCCCGGATCAACCCCCGACTTGACATCACTTCACCGGGAACGATCCTGAATTCATGATCAACGACCTTCGAACCCTGTTCGGCCTGGTGATCCTCGTCTGCCTCACCACCCCGTTTCGATCGATGGAAGCTTCATCCGTGGTGGTGAACGACTCGTCGGAGGCGACCGGACCGAACATCCTGTTCATCATCGCCGACGACCATCGCGCGGATCACCTCGGCTGCGCGGGCCGGGATGGCATCGACACGCCGGCCATCGACGGCCTCGCGAAACGCGGCGTCCGATTCGATCGTGCCTACTGCCAGGGTTCGACCTCGCCGGCGGTCTGCCTTCCCAGTCGTGCCCGCATGATCTCGGGCCGAAGCGACTGGACCACGCCGGACTGGCGAGCCGCGCTTCGCGGGGCGGACTTCCCCCTGTGGCCGGAGATCCTTCGCGACGCGGGCTGGCGGACGCATCATGTCGGCAAGTGGCACGGCGGACGTCCGTGGTTCGATCGTTGCTTCGAAGGTGGATCAAGCGTCCTCTTCGGCGGCATGGGCAGTCACACCACGCTTCCGGTGGTCGACGTCAGGCCGGACCGCCAGGACGTGCGACGCCGGCTCGCGGCGTACAGCAGCGACGAGTTCGCCGATCAGGCCGTCGCCTTCATCGACGCGTGCGCCACGGATGACGACCACCGGCCGTTCGTTCTCTCGCTGAGTTTCACGGCGCCGCACGATCCGCGAACCCCGCCCGCCGGCCAACCCGAGATCACCGCGCGGGCCGAACGCATCGACCTCCCGCCGAACGTGCTTTCCGTGCATCCGTTCGACAACGGCGAAATGACCATCCGGGATGAAGAGCTGATTTCCTGGCCGCGACGCCCCGCGGACCTCCGAGAGGAGATCGCCCGGTACGACCTGATGATCGAGAACATGGATGCCGGAATCGGCCGAGTGCTCGCGGCGTTGACCCGTCAGGGACTCGACGACGACACGGTGATCATCTTCGCCGGAGACCACGGCCTCGCGATCGGCAGCCACGGGCTGCTCGGGAAACAGAACCTCTACGAACACTCCATGCGTTCACCACTGATCGTGGTCGGCCCCGGCTTTCCCGCCGGAACCACCCGCGACGACTTCGCCTATCTCCATGACCTTCCCGCCACGGTGCTCGCCGCCGCCGGCCTGGCGATCCCCGAGTCGATGGACGGTCTCGATCTCCACCTCGACACCGGACGCAACGGCGTGCTCACGCGATACCGACAGATCCAGCGAGCCTGGCGGGATGACCGGTGGAAGGTGATCTGGTATCCGAAGATCGATCGCTGGCAGGTCTTCGATCTGCTCGCCGATCCGGAAGAGACCGTCGATCTCGCCCGTGACCCCGCCAACGCCGGACTCGTGACCGCCCTTCGCCGACGCCTGCAGGACGCCCGCGTGGAACATCGCGACACGACCGACCTCCTGGTCGACCGACCTCTGACCGAACGGTTCGATTCCAAGGCTGCGGAAGAGGCGAGGCTCGCCAAGGATCACTGGAAGCGACCGTGACCCGTGATCGGCCGCCGCTGCTACGCTCTCCGTCGGACCCGTGGCGGAATCGGCAGACGCAGCGGCCTTAAAAGCCGCGGCCGTGAAAACGGCGTGAGGGTTCGAACCCCTCCGGGTCCATTTCGCCCAATTCATCTCTCCGTCCGCCACGAACCGCCAAACGGGAGCATTTTGCTTTCTCTTCCAGAACGGCGAGGCTATCTTCATCGCTCGAAGAAAACCGGCGAGACTCGCTCGGTCCGACTGATGCCCTTTGGAAGAAAGAGATTCGTGATGAAACACATGTCAACAGACGCGCCGCGTGCCCGAACCATGGTGCTTGG
>NHBO02000011.1 GCA_002167845.2 Phycisphaera sp. TMED9
CGGGCCCGGTCATCATGACCGGGCCCGCGTCGTATTGGTCGGTGCGATTTCGCCCCTCGGCGACCCTGAGCGTCAGGCTCGTTCGGAGGACGTCTTCTTGGACTTTGACACTCGCCGTCGCGAGCCCGTTTGACGACTGACGTCTTCCCGGCTCTGAACGAATCGGCCTGGCCGGTCGTCCATCATCTGAGACTGAAGTCGGCGAAGCGCCTCCATCTCGATCTGGCGGACCCGTTCCCGGGTCAGTCCGACTTCGTGGCCGATCTCCTTGAGCGTGAGCGGAGGCTGGCCTTCGAGTCCGAATCGGAGCCGAATCACTCGAGCGTCCCGCTCATCGATCGAATCGAGCAGCTGGAGCACCATCGCGTAGTCCTCGCGATGCTCGCTGGCCGACTCCGGTTGGCCGTTTCGCGAGTCCGGGCAGATTTCCGCGAAGTCCGCGGCTTCCCCGTCGATTCCGGTCGGAGCCTGATTGCCGGTCGAGACCGCTTTCATGGCTCGTCGAATCGCCTGGACCTTGCGGTCCGGGATCTGCAGTGCTTCACCCATCTCGTCGTTGCTGGGCGGTCGGCCCATTTCTTCCTCGAGGCGGGACGCGGCGTATCGCCACTTCCCGATGAGGTCGACCATGTAGGCCGGGATGTGAATGGGTTGGGTCGCATTCACCAGCATCCGCTTGATGGATTGCTTGATCCACCAGGAGGCATATGTGCTGAACCGGGCACCCTGTGCAGGGTCGAAGCCTTCGACCGCACGAATCAGGCCGATGTTGCCCTCCTCGATGAGATCGAGCAGCGGCAATCCGCGGTTCGCATAGTTCTTGCTGATGGCGATGACGAGACGAAGATTGGACTTGATCATCCGATCCTTCGCCTCAGGACAGCTGTCGTTGACGATCAACCAACCGAGATCCTTCTCCTCTTGTGCGGTCAGGAGTTGGATTCCATTGATTTCGCGCAGGTACAACTGCAGCTCTGTATGAACGCCTTTTCGAGCCATGATCCCTTTACCTCTTCTTCCGAGCTCACTCCTGTGCTCGGTACCTCCTCACGAATTCGAGGGGGGAGTACCCCTTGAATCAGCCGGCCCTCCCAGACCAGCATCCCGATTGTAGGAATGCCAGGTCTTGAAACAAGCGCGAACTTCGCGAGTTGATCCCGAACCGGTGGTGAGTCCCTCCTTGTACCGACTCCAGATGACCGAAGTTCGGCGTTTCTTCTCCCTGATCAGGGTTTCGGTCTGTTCGATCACCATTCTTCACGCGGTCAATTTTTTTTGGTCAAGAACGTGTCTGAACCGCTATTCACAGGCGGAAGACTCGTCGTGGAGTGGGCGATCGCTACGATCGGCACCGTCCTCGCATACGCACTCAACCCCTCTGGAGAGCCCTTGAACGACGATTTGACCGGACCCTTGGAAAGATGGGCCTTCGAACCGGATCGGTTGGTCGCTCGGTTGGTCGAGCTCGAAGACGAGCGTCGAGTGCTCCAGGTTCGGGTGGAACTCGGCATGCTTCAAATGGAGTTGACCGGACGGCCGGACGGGGGAGCGGATCGGCTGGCCCAGGTCGAGGCGGCCGTCAAGCGTGATCCCGAACTCAAGCTTGATTCGGCACTGGCCGCGGAGCTCCGATCCGAAGCGGTCCAGGTTCATCAGCGCTACGTGGCGTTGCTGGCCCTGGAGATCTTCGACCTCGTCGTCGAGGACACCTCGCGGAATCTCCGCGTGTTCGATCTTTGTCGCGAACGTGCGTCGGACGCTGATGATCGGACCATTCTGGAGCAGTTCCGCCCACAGGTCCTGGCCACCCGGGCGCGAGCCGCCGCGTTGATCGCGGTGCGCGAGCGGCAGACGGGAGTCGCCCGCAACATCATCGACGCCGCGGTCAACGACATCCGCAGTGCGCTTCCCGAAGGCGCGCCGGAACCACCCGAGGTTCCGATGCTCGAAGGCATGCGGGACGTGTTGCAGCCGCAGCTCCCGATCAGTCAGAGGCACGATCTGGAACAGCGGCTGCTCGGCGCGCTCGCATCCGAGAACTACGAGTTGGCGGCGATTCTTCGCGACGAGCTTCGGCGGCTCTGACCTTCCAGAGTGCGCTCGCCGCGGGAGCGACCGGCGTTTCAGCGAGTCGATTGGTTGAGTCGTGTTCTGAGTCGATCGAATCGGTCACGAAACGCTTCCGATCCGAGATCCCGTCGTTCGGCACGCAATCGGTCGATCCGAGGCGCGATTCGATCGAGGCTCCGGCCCAGTTGGTGCAGGATCTCCAATCGTTCGATCTCGCATCGCCACCAGATCTGTTCACTCCGGTTGGTCCCCGCGGTGATCCGCGCCAGCGTTCGCAAGGCGGCCTCCGCTCGAGCCGGATCATCCTGCGGTCGCGTCGAGAGACGACCCCCTTGAAGGATCGCTTCGAGCATCAATGCGTCCGCGGCGTCCGGTCGCTCGTCAAGGATCCTCTTCAGCAGTCTGGAGGCGTCTTCGGGGCGATTCGCCGCTGCGAACAACCAGGACCAGTCCAGCAGCGTCGCGGAGTCCGCGACGCCGATCGAGTCACTGCCGCCGATGGCACCTGGTGTGATGGAGATCAGCCGACGTGCGATTCGGGTCGCGGCGACGAGGTCGTCTTCATCGATCGCCGCGATGACGCCCGAGACCGCAGCGTCTCGTTCCTTCCGGGTCAAGCGGTCGGCGAGGGCGGCGTCGATGGTCTGGAGGTTCTCGAAGAAGGCCGCGGCCTCGGCTTCCCGTCCGGATCGTTGCAGGGCGGCGATGCACAGGCCCGCGATGTCGAGCCGGGAGTCGGCCGGGATGTTCTCGAAGTCGAGCCAGCGCACGGCGATCTCCGCGGCGGAGGTGTTCCGATCAAGCCGCAGGAGAAGGCGAACTCGTGCGATATCCGCAGCCAGTCGCAAGGGGTGGAACGGATCGTCGGAGAGTTTCTCGTCGATCATCTCGAGACGGCGCAGCATCGTGGCATCGTCGACGCCCGAGTTTCGGAGTCCGGCCAGTCGGACCATCGCCTTCGGCCCGAGCCGTGACTGATCGTCGATCGAGGACCAGGCCGCTCGCGCGGTGGCGTCATCTCCGTTCCGAGCGGCACGATCACCGACCGTGATCGTCCAGTCATCGCGTTCCGGATGGGACGGCATGATCTTCACGAGTTGGGTGACGACGCGAGCGTGGTCGGCATCGCTTGATCCTGACGCAGCCAGTCGCGCCGCAATCGTGGCGCCGCGTTCGGCGCTCGGATGAGTGGGGGCTTCTCGGCAGAGATCGACCAGGGCGTTCATGGCACCCACGCGATCGCCGCTTCTGAGAAGAAGATTGGCACGTTCGAGTTGCGCCTCGGCGGCGATGTCGACGATCCTGGTCTGGCAGGCCCGCGTGGCGAAGCGGAGCGCGGCCGAGGAATCACCGGCCTTGCCGCTCCGCATCGAGTGCCCGAGCGCCGCCAGCGGGGAGATGGACTCGATCGCCGCGGACGGGTCGACGGCATCGGCGGCGATGCCGGCCAGTCCCCGGGTGAGTCTCGGGCGGTCGGTCGCGTCGGTGTCCGGGGCGGTGAGGGCATCGAGAAGCGTGAGATGCCCGAGCCGGGAATCTGGGCCTTCGGTCTGCCGGCGTGCCTCGAGGAGGATCGCGGCGATGAGGAGGCGATCCGCGGGAGACCGAGGTTCTCTGATCATGGCGTTGGCGATGCTGGCTCGTCGGTCGGCATCAACGCCACCAGAGTCGTTCAGTCGCCGGACCAACTCGAATTCGATGGCATCGATACCACGAGGCGCGGCCGCGGCGCGACCGAGCAGCGTTGCCGCGGAACGTTCCGGTCGTTCTTCCGCGGCGATGGCGGCGGCGGCGGCCAGAACCAGGAGAACCGGGCCGTCGACCTCGCTCGTTCGTTCGACCGCGTCATCCAGTTCGCGGTGGATGCGTTGGATCGCAGCCTTCGACTGGGCGATCGTCAGTCCCCGGAGTCGTACTTCGAAAACGGCCGCCGCGGCTTCGATCGCGGCAGCCCGGGCGAGGCGCCGATCTCGTCCGGGCCCTTCGGCGAGAAGGAGGTCGGCCAGTGAATCATCGATCAAGCCGCGGACTCTCGCGAGGACGGAGCGGGCATTCGACACCAGGGTCGGATCGAGGGGGGTCCAGAACAAACGTGTTCGCACCCGCGGAGTCAGGTCCGCTCGGAACGCGATCGCTGCGGCATCGAGTCTCCGGTCGACTCGGGCGATCGGATCGGGGGTCGCCTCGATCTCCGCATCCTCGGTTGTGCGTCGTTCGGCGGTCTTGGAGATCGGAGTCGGCGGCTCTCCAGCAGAGACTCCGTCGTCCGGCCGGAACATTCCGGCGAGAAGCATGGGCGCGGCGATGACGAGGATCGGAAACATCAACGTCGTGGTCCCGATCGATCGGCTGCGTCGGCGAAGCCCACCGAGTGATAGCCCGCCAGGACGGCGGCATTGAAGCCTTCGACGGCTTCGCCCCAGTCGACGCCGGGTCGGGGATCGATGTGAATGGGGGTGTCGGAGGGAAGGAGGCCGCCCCGATCGAGACGCTGTCGCTCGAGAAACCCAGCGAGATCGATCGTTCGGTCGGGACCTTTCCAGGGGCCGGCGATTCGAACTCTGCCGCCGCCCAGCACTTCGACCACCACGGGCGCGTCATCGAGTTCGAAGGGATCGACTTCGCTCGGGCCGCTTCGATCCGGGAGATCCATGCGGAAGGTCTGTTCACCGACCGCGAAACTCGTCCCGAGCAGGAAATAGATGAGCAACTGGAAGACCACGTCGATCATCGGGGTGAGATTGAGTTCGGCCTTGGGGGGCGACGGTGCGCTGCGTCGTCCACCGGTCTGTTGGCGACTTCTCATGGCGTCGCCCCATTCTCTTGTTCGTTCATCACGACGAGGTTGACTCGAACCCCATCCGGTCTTCCAGTCCCGTTTCCCGATCGGGCGATGGTGTCGATGACCGGCGCAACCGTGGCGTACTGGAGTCGACGGTCCGCCCGGAGATTCACCTGAAGTTCCGGCGAACTTCCCAGTCGGCGTCGCAACTCGCTCTCGAGGTCCCGGAGTCCCTGGGAGTCAAGTTGATAGGCCGTCTGGTCAAGGGTCGCGATTCGTGATTCGCCGAGTTCGCCTCCGGGGAGATTCACGACGATGCGTGGTGCTTCATCGGGGGAATTGGACGCAGGATCGGTGGGGGCGGGGAGTTCCATCGGGACCTGCTCGACCGCGGTGATTCGTGAGACGAGCACGAAGAACACGACCAGAAGGAAGGTCATGTCGATCATCGGCGTCAGATTCGCGCCGGTTCGGACGGGGCGTCCGGGATCGAGTCGGGAAACGGCGCTCACGAGGAGGCATCCTCGCGATCGATGTCCATCGTCTTGCCCTCGGCCTGAGGTCCGGGCCTGAACTTCTCGAGAAGCGTTTCAGCTTCGGAAATCGCTTCCGCGAGACTCGCGTCAAGGCGGCCTCGAAGCGCGGCGTAGCCGGCGAGTGCGGGGATGGCGACGATCAACCCCCAGAAGGTGGTCACCAGAGCGGTCCCGATCCCCCCGGCAAGCAGGACGGGATCCGCGTTACCGCCGCTGGCCACGATCGACTGAAAGGCGAGGATCATTCCGTAGACGGTCCCGAAGAGGCCGATCATCGGGCTGACCTGGCCGATCACGTTGAGGATCTCCACCCGTCGGACGCGACGAGCGATGACTTCGGTCGCCGCCTGATCCAGTCCACCTTCCATCGACTGGAAGCCGGATGGCGCTCGTTCCAGCCCGCCCAGAAGTACCGTGGCGAAATCGCTGCGCGAGGCGGGTTCGGCGAGCATCGTCATGGTTTCTCGGTATCGACCGGCGTCCAGATACTCGCTCGCACGATGCATGATCTTCTCCGGCGCGATCCGGGCCTGTCGGTTGGTCGATGCGAGCTGGCCGATCAGGCCGATGCTCGCGACGCTGGTCGCCATCAGGAACCAGATGACCAGGCTGCCCAGCCACTCCACGCTTCGAGTGCCGTTGGCATCCACCGAGTGCGAGATGAAGAACGCCTCCGCGAAGCTTCTTGATTCGACGTCGACTTGTGCCGATGCCGCGGTGGTGAAGAGCAGCACGACCGAGCATGCCAGCAGGATTCCGCGTCGCGGCGTGCAGGTGTTTTCGAGTTCTCGATTCATGAGAGTTTCCAGGACGCCCCCCTCGGGCGGTGTTTCGCAGTGATTGTTCGTCATCGGGTCGCGAGTCATTCGAGGCCGAGTTCATTCCGCCCGATGAATGCGAATCCGCTTTCGTCGGACTCGCTGGATCCATGTTCGCGGGCGATCTCCCGCAGGGTGCCGAGGCGATCCTCGTCGAGCAGTTGAATACAGCGTATGGTCGCCTCGCGGCGGCCGTTCCCGTCTCGCGGATTGATCTCCTCGAGAAGCGAGAAGAGGTCCTCCCGGTCGATCTCATAGACGCCCGCGCCGGTGATGTCGGTACTGGCCAGATAGACGACCTCGGGGTCGAGCGAGAAGGCTCGCCGGAGCGCCGCGGCTGGATCGCTGCGGCCTTCCGGGGGTCGGGCGACCAGCCACGACGCCGCGTCGTCGATCGCCGGTTGCGTGGCCGGTCGAAGTCTGCCACGCGGCGGCAGTTCATCGGCTTCGCCTCCTCGGAAGAGGACGAGAGAGAACGACTGTCGGGGATCGAGTCGGCGCAGTGATCGTTCGATCTGCTCGATGACCGCGGGGTAGGCGCCGATCATCGAGCCGCTGGCATCGACGACGAACACGATGCGTCGGGCCGCCGGTGCCGCGACGCCGCCGAAGGAGATGAGGGGGAGGGAGGACTCGCCCGCAGCCTCCATGTCGAGGGCCGAGGAGCCCTCCAGCAGGTCATCCGCGGCGAGGAGCAGGTCTGCCAGATCGGTCGAATCGACCTGAGGCACCACTTCCTCCACGCTGGTCACCGGCCGATCAGGGGTTGATGCGACGGTCCGCTCCAGCGTCGTCACGGGTTGAAACGTCGGCGGCGGCAGCGGTGCCGAGATCAGGTTCGGGACCTCGGTCTCTTCCGATCCGACCACGCTCCAGGTCACGAGGAATGCGATGGCGAGGACGAGCAGATGAACGGCGACCGAGATCACCCAGGCCAGTGACGTCTCGGGGTGACGCGATCCTCGGGATCGCGTCCCGTGGACAGGTCGACTCGGCGTGTTGACTGGCTCGGTCGTCATGGCAGATGGAATCTAGTCGAGTCCTTCCATGGTCGACGAATGAACGGCTGAAATGCAGCTGGTCGTTCCTTCGGTGAGAACAGATGACACGGCGGCTGCCGTCATTCCTCTTCAGGATCCAGAATGCTGTCTCGGCCGTTGCGGGCCGTCGGCTTGCTGCCCCCGAAGATCGCGTGATCAAGACTGATGCCGCCCGGACCACCCAGCACGATCGCCAGAGAGAGCATCAGCAGCGCGGTCTGGGCGGAAGCCTTGGTGAAGGTGCCCACTTCCAGGGCGAAGGGGCCGACTTCTTGAATCGCCGGAAGACTCGTGAGGAAGAACGCGAAACCCATCGCGGTCCCGAGCCCCACCGCCCAGATTCGACTGAAGAGGCCGAACAGAAGCAATCCACCGCCGACCAGCTCGGTCGCCGCGGCCAGCCATGCCTGCACGACCGGATACGGAAGATCCGATTCGTGGAGCATCACGGCCAATCCGTAGAGTCGCCTGGCCTCGAGTGGGGATTCCGCCGCGATTCGGGCGGTCGCCGCGGGCGGATTGAGTTCCTGCCGGAAAGCCACTGGGCTGGTGGAGGTATCCGTCACGCCCGTGAGGGATCGGATGGTGGCGGCGGTGGGTCCGCTGAATTCCACTTCATCCATGATCTTGGACCATCCAGCAGGCACGAAGACCGCGCAAAGGGTGATTCTGATCAACAGAGGGACGATGTGAAGGGCGGCGACTCGGCTGAATCCCATGGATGGACTCCATCGAGAGGGTGGTGGGCGAGGTCCGGCCGGAGCCGGTGGGTGGTTTCACGAAGGTTCTCGAATCAACTTCATCGGGCTGAAGAAGCCTCATCGGGCCACTCCATCTATACGATACGTTCCCACGCGGGCGTGGCGGAACTGGCAGACGCGCGGGATTTAGGTTCCCGTGGGGTAAAACCCGTGCAGGTTCGATTCCTGTCGCCCGCATTCACGACCCCTTCCCCTTGCCGGCAGGCCCATGTCCACCCCTCCTGACCATCCGAAGCCTTCGAATCCGACCCCGCCACTCGAGGCCTCCGACGGCTGGAGCCCGGGTATCTGGCGATCTGCGTCCACCACGCAGCAGCCGGAGTATTCCGATCCCACGGCGGTGGCCGCGGCGGTTGCGAGCCTTCGGAGCCTTCCACCACTGGTGACCAGCTGGGAGATCGATCGCCTCCGGACCCAGGTGGCCGAGGCCGCGGAGGGCCAGCGGTTTCTCCTCCAGGGTGGTGATTGCGCCGAGCGATTCGACGAGTGTGCTTCGGAGCCGATCGCGGCGCGGTTGAAGATCCTCCTTCAGATGAGTCTCGTGCTCGCGCATGGTGGTCGACGTCGAGTGATCAGAGTCGGGCGGTTCGCGGGGCAGTACGCCAAGCCGCGATCCTCGTCGACCGAGATCCGGGATGGCGTCGAACTTCCCGCGTACCGAGGCGACAACGTGAATGCCTCGGCGTTCGGCGCGGCCGAGCGGGCCCCGGACCCGAGACGGCTCGTCGAGGGGCATTCCAGATCCGCATTGACGCTCAACTTCATCCGATCGCTCATCGACGGTGGTTTCGCGGACCTGCATCATCCGGAGTACTGGGACCTCGACTTCGCCAGTCATTCTCCCCGGGGTGGTGAGTACCAGGCGATGGTCGAGGCCATCGGCGAAGCACTGCGCTTCATGGAGTCGCTGGCCGGCAAGCAGCTCGGTGAAATGTCGCAGGTCGATTTCTTCACGAGCCATGAGGGCCTCGTCCTCGAGTACGAAGAGGCCCTGACCCGACAGGTGCCGCATCGACCCGGCTGGTGGAATCTGTCGACCCACTTTCCCTGGATCGGTCTGCGAACCGCGGATCCCGACGGAGGCCACGTGGCCTACTTCAGCGGAATCCAGAATCCGATCGGCGTGAAGGTCGGGACCGGGATGTCCGTCGAGCACCTGCTCGCATTGGTCGAGCGGCTCGACCCGCATCGATCGCCGGGCCGACTGACCCTCATTCACCGGTTCGGCCGTGATGGGATCGCGGACGGGCTTCCCGCGATGCTCCGTGCCGTGGCGGAGACCGGACGAAAGCCGCTCTGGGTCTGTGATCCGATGCACGGCAACACGCGGAGCGTGGTTCCGGAGTCCGGGCCGATGGCGGGGGAGAACGTGAAGACCCGATCCTTCGACGACATCCTCGAAGAGCTCGAACTGGCCTTCGAGATTCACGTGGAATGTGGTTCCAGGCTCGGCGGCGTCCATTTCGAACTCACCGGTGAGAATGTGATCGAGTGCACCGGGGGGGCTCGTGGGGTCGCCGATACCGATCTGGGCCACGGATACCGTTCGCAGGTCGATCCCCGGCTGAACTACGAGCAGGCACTCGAGATGGCGATGCGGATCGCCCGCCGGATGCGGGACGCACAGGCCTGAATTCACCCACACGCTCCGGTGCGGTCGACCCCGCCGGTTCGGATACACTCCTCGCCCCCATGACGACCAGCGATCGACGTGTCGTAGTTTCCGGCCTCGGGCCGATCACCGCCGCCGGTGTCGGAATCGAGTGTCTTTGGCAAGCCGCCTGTGATGGCGTCTCGGCGATCTCGCGCATCGATCGATTCGATGCGACGGGGTTTCGGAGCCAGCACGCAGGCACGCTCGCCGCGGACGCCTTCAAGGTTCGTGATTCGGTCCCCAAGTCGTATCGGAAGGCGACGAAGGTGATGGCTCGCGACATCGAGTTGGCGGTCGGCGCTGCTGCGGCAGCCATCGCGGATGCCGGTCTGTTGACGAAGCCCGACGAGCCGGTCGACGGCCCGACCATTCCAGCGAACCGCATGGGCTGCCACATCGGGGCGGGTTTGATCGCCGCTGATGTCGACGAATTGACGCTCGCGCTCACGAAGTCGGTGGATGCGGAAGGTCGCTTCGATTACGGACTGTGGGGTGAGCAGGGGATGGGTCATCTGACGCCGCTCTGGCTGCTCAAGTACCTCCCGAACATGCTCGCGTGCCACGTCACGATCATTCACGACTGTCAGGGGCCGAGCAACACCATCACCTGCGCCGAATCCAGTGCCACGCTCTCCATCGGTGAGTCGATGCGGGCGATCCAGCGGGGTGGTGCCGACGCCTGCCTTTCCGGTGGTTGTGACTCGAAGGTCAATCCCATGGCCTTGTTGCGACAGCAGTTCGCGGAGCGGATCGCGGAAACGACCGACGATGAGTCGGCCATGAAGGCGATCCGGCCCTATGCGGATGATGCGGATGGAAGCCTTGCCGGCGAGGGCGGCGGCATTCTGGTGGTCGAAGCGCTCGAATCCGTTCAGAAACGCGGTGGACGCGCCTACGCGGAGATCGCCGGGTTCGGCGCGGCGCAGTCCTCCTGTCCCGACACCGTCGGGGCTCGTTTCGCGGATGACGATCCGGGCGTCGCCAATGCGATCGAGCGTGCGATTGAAAACGCGGGCCTCACGCCGGCGGACATCGACGCCATCGTTCCATTCGGCAGCGGCATTCGGGCGATGGATGATGCGGATCGGCGGGCGATGACCTCGGTCTTCGGTGACCGGCTCGCGTCGATTCCCATGATGCTTCCGATTCCCTTCTTCGGATGTTGTGGTGCGGGCACCGGGGCCATCGCGATGGCGATGGCCGCGAAGGCGATCGAGTCACAGCGATTGCCGGCTCGAGTCAACCACGGAGAGGTCGAGGGGCTCGACGCGGCGGCCGCACCGTCGCGAGAGGCCGACCTTGGAGCCGTCGTGGTGTTCACCACCAGCCTGGGAGGACAGACGGCCGCCGTCGTGCTCACGCGAGTCGGGGAGGAAGATTCTTGAACCAGCGATCCGACGACCAGCGTGTGGTGATCACCGGCATGGGTTGGGTGACGCCGCTCGGGCACGATCTCGACACCGTCTGGAGCCGATTGATGGCCTCCGGAAGTGGCATGGCGCCGATCACCCGGTTCGATGCCACGACGTTTCCGACCAAGTTCGCCGCGGAAGTCCGGGACTTCGACGTCAGTCGGTACGTGGAGGATCCTTCGCTCCACGAACACGCCGGCCCCAACACGCAGTTCGCGCTCGGAGCCGCTCGTCAGGCCTGGAATCAGGCCGGTCTTGCGACCGGCGCCTTCGATCCACTGCGGGCGGGCATGTATCTCGGCGCGGGCGAAGGCGTCCTCGACTTCGAGAACTATGTGGCGGTCAATCTCGCGGGTTGGAACGAGGAGTCGCGGCGGATCGACGGTGATCGATGGGTCGCCGAAGCGTTGGAGAAGATGGAGGCCCTGCGCGAGATCGAGCAGGAACCCAACATGCCGCTCGCGCATCTCGGTCGGGAGTTCGGATTCCGGGGACCGGCCTACAACTGTCTGACCGCCTGTGCCGCCAGCACGCAGGCGATCGGCGAGGCGACGGACATCCTCCGCCGCGGTGATGCCGACATGATGCTCTCGGGTGGCACGCACACCATGATCCATCCGCTGGGCGTGACCGGATTCAATCGTCTGACGGCGCTGTCGGAACACGATGGTGACCCGACGGAAGCCTCGCGACCGTTCGACCGGACCA
>NHBO02000012.1 GCA_002167845.2 Phycisphaera sp. TMED9
ATGTCGGTATCGGATGTCGGTATCGGATGTCGGTATCGGATGTCGGTATCGGTCGGCCGCGACGCGAGTCGGTCTTGATCACTCCGCCGGCGTCGACGGATCCGCGGACCTGCGACGCTCGGCTTCCGCGAAACCGGCGGCGGCGTCGGCGTCGGTCAACGCGTTGGCTCGAGCCCGGGCGATGGCCAGAAAATCATCGTTGTACCAATCACGCCAGGCGGTGAAGCTCCATCCGTTGCCACTGGTGTCCGTGCCGGTCGCCCGGCTCGTGATTCCGACCAGCGCATGATGGACCTCGGTGCGGTAGATGATCGCGATCGCATCGGTCACTCGCATCACGAATCCCTCGGTGACCTGGCCGATCACCGGCTGGAACGCGCCGGCGCCGTCACCGGTGACCGGGATGAGATTCTGAACGTAGGACCTTTGAGTGCCGATCGCGATCCACGCCAGATCGCGTTTCTCTCGCACGGGATCCGCGGCGTACTGGGTGGCGATGAGATGTGGAATGGCGGCCCAGGCGTCGATGACGCCGGAGAGCCTGCCTGCTTGGTCGATGGTCGCATGCTCCGATCCTCGGAGTCCGATTTGAATGACGCCCAGCACGGCCGGAGAGGCCGGCGTGCGAATCGCGGCGGTCGCTTCCACACGCATGTCCGCGCTCTTGCTGAAGACGGCGGTCCAGGCCAAGGCGGCCTGCCCGACTTCGCCGGAATCTGCGAGGTGATCGATCACCGCGCGGCGAACGTCGTCCCGCTCGTTTCGATAGACCTCGGGCATCGCGAAGAGGTAGCCGGTGTCACTGAGCGTCTGCAGCCGTTGGATCCCCTTCGATCGAACCTCGGCACTTCGTTGGCGTCCGAAGTTCGTCCGGGCGATGTCCTGCAGAATGCCGCGATAGGGGCCGAGGCGGGAGGCTCGCTCCCCGGCGAGGATCCCGTCGCAGATCGCGGGATCGCACATGTACGGAAGTCGTCCCGTTTCGGGAATTCGAGTCGGTTCACGGAGGCCGTTGGCGGCTGCGGAGACGCGGCCCGCATCCTGCACCGTGATCGCAGGGATCGAGGGATGAGCAAGGGTCAGGAGAACCGCCAGCGTCGGAATGAACATCGTGGGCTCCAGAAGGGCTGGAAGGCGATCAACTCATGCGTGCCAACGGAACGAGTATAGGGCGCGTCGGTCGTTTTTCGGCTCGAAGTGGTTCCCGGTTCCATGCGGGATGTCCGGGATGGTCCCTGGATGACGACAAGGGGGATTTCGCCTTCGCTGCTCAGCCGCCGATGGCGACGACCACGGCGTCGCCGCGCCCGAGGCGTCGAAGCGATCGCCCGGCGGCGGCTCGATCAGCGAAGGTGCCGGCCTGGACCTTCCAGTTTCCGGCTTCGAGCCGAATTCGCACCTGACCGAGTCCGTTCCGCTGGACTTCGGCACGGACCCGGTCCGCCTGTCGTTCGGCGTTGCTTCGCTGCGCGAAACTGCCGAACTGGATCGCATATCCCGTGGTGTCGAGTCGGCGTCGGGCCTGGTCTCCGGTATCACCCGAAACGGCCATCGCTCGATCGAGGCATCGTCGTGCATTGGTCTGTCGTCCGGCGGACTGGTAGTCCTCGGCCGCAAGGAGCAGCGCTTTTCCGGATTCCTGCCCGCGAAGTTTCGAGGCCGCATCTTCGAAGGCGCGGGCGGCGGCGAGGCGGTTTCCCTGAGTCCGTTCCAGAACTCCGAGTTGCACCAGACTTCGACCGGCGAGCGTCGCGTCGCTCGAACGAATCGCCGTCCCCAGATACCGGCGGGCGGCCGTCGGCTCATCGAGGCGAGTCGCGGCGACTCCGGCCACGAAGGCGGCCTGCGCCCGGAGCGAGCTGCTTCCGGATCCCAGAACGGCTTTCGCGTCGGCCAGTGCGGTCTCGTTGCGGCCGTCGGCCAGGGCCAGCACCGACGCGTCGTAGCGGCGAAGTTCGTCCTCTCCGCATCCTGCGAGAAGCAGCGCCGGGAGCCCGAGGGTCCAGATCAAGATGATTCTTCGGCAGAGGGAGGCCATGTCCCCGTATGGTACGAAGTCATGAAACTCTACGACCGAATCCGTCGGACCCTCCTTCGCCGCCCGTTCTTCGAGATCGCCATCGATGATTTTCGGAGGTGGCGGGGCTTCGGCATGCTCTATGCCGCGGCTCATCTTGCCAAAGCCATCGAATCGGTCACCGATCGACCTCGAATCGGGGTCATGCTTCCGACCTCCGGGCTTTTTCCGGTGGCGTTGCTGGCGGCCTGGCGTCTCGGACGAACCGTCGTTCCCCTCAACTATCTCCTGTCGAAGGATGATCTGGCATTCGTGATCGAGGATGCGGAGCTGGACGCGGTCATCACGGTCGGGCCGATGCTCGACTTCGCGGGTCCGCTCCCGGATCACGTGAAGGTGATCAAGACCGAGGAGATCAGATACAAGGGGCTGCCTCCGCGCCCGGCCCGGGTTCGGATGAAAGACGACGAGCCGGCGGTGATCCTCTATACGTCGGGAACCTCGGGTCGCCCGAAGGGTGTGATCCTGACCGTCGGCAATCTCTCGGCGAACATCGATCAGATCGTGGAGTGGGTGCAATTCAATCGCCATGACGTGATGCTCGGCGTCCTTCCGCAGTTCCACTCCTTCGGGCTGACGGTGCTCACGTTGATGCCGTTGGCCGTCGGTTGTCGTTCGGTCTACGCCGCGAAGTTCATGCCGAAGAAGGTTCTTCAACTGGCGAGAAAACACAAGCCGACCGCGATGGTCGGAATTCCCTCGATGTTCAATGCGTTGCGACTGGCGAAGTCGGCGAAGAGAGAGGATCTCTCGAGTCTTCGATTCACGGTCGCCGGTGGCGAGCCACTTCCCGATGCGGTGAGCGATGGTTTTCTCGAGACGTTCGGCATCCGGATCTGCGAGGGATACGGTCTCACCGAGACGGCGCCTTGTACGAACTGGTGTCGTCCCGAGGAGTACCGGCCTCACAAGGTCGGAAAAGCGATGCCGGGAATCGAGGAACGCATCGTCGGAGAGGACGGGACCATTCTCGGCCCGGAGGAAGACGGGGAGATCCGGATCAAGGGCCCCAACGTGATGCCGGGCTACTTCAAGAGGCCGGAAGAGACCGCGGCGGCATTCGACGACGACGGATTCTTCCGAACCGGAGACATGGGACGGATGGACGCCGATGGATTCCTCTCGATCACGGGGCGAATCAAGGAGATGCTCATCATCGGTGGCGAGAACGTCTTTCCGCGGGAGATCGAGGAAGTGCTCGATCGGCATCCTTCCGTGAAGAGCTCGGCGGTGATCGGAGCGCCCGATGAATCCCGAGGAGAAGTGGCTCTGGCGTTCGTGGAACTCGTGGACGATGCGGTGTTCGACGACAAGTCACTGAGATCCCACTGTCGGGAGCAGCTCGCTCAGTTCAAGGTCCCCCGCGAAATTCGGTGTCTGAAGGAACTTCCGCGGAATCCGACCGGCAAGATCGTGCGGCGGAGCCTCACGCCCGAGACGCCGTCCGACGTCTGAATCGATTTCCGGAATCACGTTCGGTTCAGCACTCGCCCCACAAGGCCAGCAGCAGTCCGATGTCCGCTCCGTCGACGTTGCCGCTGTCGTTGAGGTCTGCGGTGCAGTCTCTGGGACAGGGGCCGAAGGCGGACAGTAGGAGACCGAAGTCGGCGCCATCGACCTGGCCGTCTCCGTTGAGGTCCGCGATGCAGGGGCAGGGGACGCCGAAGCATTCGATGGAGATGTCTCCGCTTCCGGTTCCGCCATTGACCCCGCTGACTCGGATCCAGAGCTGCTCGCCGCAGATCCCGTCTTCGATGGTGACGATGCTCGTCTGCGTTCCGCAAAGAAGATTGTCGTCGTTGCAGGTCACCGGCTCGAGGGCATCGCAGCCACCTCGGAAGACGTCGATATTGCTGTTGAAGTCGGCGAGGCCGCAGGTTCCGATGAAGAACTGGCCATCACAGGCGACCCGGTGAACGAACCAGATGTCGCCGCCTCGGAGTGTCTCCCCGATGCACTCGGACTCCGGTCCTTCGCGTTCGGCGAGGAGCTGGCGGAACGGCGTCGATCCGATGCCGATCGGCTGGGCGTCCGCGCAGAGGTCGTTGATCGGAGCCGGGCCGCCGCAGATCTCCGAGGCGCTCACGGTGCAGAACGAGTCCCAGGTCCAGTCGCAGCAGAGTGGGTCGGCCTCGCAGACCAGCGAGCAGCATTCCGCATCGTTGCAGCCCGGCGTCTGATGGGGTGTGAGGCAGTCGATCGGGTTCTCGCAGGCATCGCCGCAGTAGTCGATGACTTCGATCGTCGCGGCGTAGACCGGGTCGGTGCAGCCACCCGAGGCGCCGATGGGAGCCAGGACCAGTTCGCTCTGGACCGCGGGTACGCAGAGGACGCCGCTGGTGGCCTGGCATCCTGACGATTCGAGTGACAGGATCGGAGATTCGTCACACCCCGCAGGTTGAAGATCCAGGGAGGCGCTGGATGCTCCCAGCGAGATTCGGACTCGAACCTGTCCGTCTCCATCGAGGTCGAACGCGGCGAGGTCGATCGTGTAGGCATCCCTGTCGCCGGCGTTGCGGAAGGTTCCGGTGAAGCGTCGGCGGTCCGAGATGGTCTCCGCCGTGCCGCCCTTGCAGGGATCGTTGGTTTCCGACTGGCAGGACTCGGCCTCCGCCTGGTCTCCGGGTTCCGGGCTCAACGTGCAGGCGCCCCCGCAGATGTTCCCGGCGAGCGCCGCGCAAACCGCGTCCCAGACCTGGCTGCAGCAGGTCGGATCGACTTCGCAGACGGCGTTGCAGCATGCCTCGTCTTCGCAGGAGGTTGACCCGTTGGCTTCATCACAGGAGCCACTGTCCGGGTCGCCGCATTCCGCGCCGCTTGAATCGCAGACGGCCCCCGCGAAGAAGGCGCAATTGCCATCCCAGGAGGAGTCGCAGCAGAAAGGGTCGATCGAGCAGACCGCGTCGCAACAGGTCGCATCTTCGCAACCGGGTGAACCATTGGCCTCGAAGCACGAGCCGCTGGCGGTGGCACCACAGAGACCCACGCAAGTCGCGTCGGCGACGTTCACGCAGCTCGTGTCCCAGCTCTTGCAGCAGAACGGGTCGGCGAGACAGACCGCTTCGCAGCAGGCCAGGTCGTTGCATCCCGGCGACTCGTGGGGCAGGAGGCAGTCTTCCTTGCCGGGGCAGACCTGCGCGTGTGCGGTGGCGTTCAGGCCGATCATCGCGAGAATCACGACGAGAACGGCTTCGATGGGATTGAGTCGCAGTCGGTTCATGGGCGGGAGGGAGTCGAGTCAACGGCGGACGGCACGGGTTGTGGATCGCCACGGTGGCGAAACTCGATTTCCGGAAAATCTCATTCGTCCGGAAGTTTCCGGTACGTCCGCGGGGAGGCGGGGTTCCCAGCTCTCCAACTATAGATCAAGAAGTGGTTGGATCCTAATAATTCACCACTGTTGCGGCGTCTGTCTCGAGCGATCTCCCGGGTCAAGGAAATCGCCCCCCGGCCGAAGCCGGGGGGCGATGATTCTTCAGTTGAATCCGTCGCTCGGACGGGGTTCGAAGATCAGGTCGATCAGGGGCAGAAACCCCATGCGACCAGGAGCAGGCCGACGTCGGCGCCATCGACCAGGCCGTCGTCGTTGAGATCTTCAGGACATCCGGCACACTCGCCCCAGGACACGAGCAGGAGCCCGAAGTCGGCGCCGTCGACGATTCCATCATCGTTGAAGTCCGCGGGACATCCGCCTCCGCCGCCACAGTCTTCACCGCTGGCGGTGATGTCGAGCGTTCCGATGCCGAAGCCGGCCGCGGAATAGGAGCCGACCCGGATCAGGTAGCTCTCGCCACAGACCGTGGGGAACGAGATCTCCGAAGAAAGCCCGCAGGTGTCGTCGTTGCAGGCGAGCGGATTGCTGTCCTTGCAGCCGGGGAAGTACGCGGCGAGACGCGTGTCGAAGGTCACGTCGCCGACCGGGCAGAAGGAGACGACGGCGGTGCCGTCGAAGGTGGCCTCGTAGAGGTACCAGACGTCGTTGAAGATCTCGGCGTTGCCGAACTTCGCACATTCCACGGGCAGCGTCGGGCCGTCGGTGGTGGAGGCGATGTTCGAGATCGAGGTCAGGCCGTCGGTGATGTCGATCGCATCGCTGCAATCGTCGTTCTCGGGCGGGGTCGGGCCGCCACCACCGGTTCCGATGGTGAGGACTCCGCTTCCGCTCACGCCATCGCCCCAAGCGCCGACCTGGATGATGACTTCCTCGCCGGCGGTCAGTCCGCTCAGCGAGAGCAGTGACGTGAAGCCAGCACAGTTGACGTCGTCATCGTTGCAGCCGAGCAAGGCACCGTCACAGCCCGCGTAGGCGGCGAGACGAGTGTCGAAGGTCGCCTGGTTGCAGGTCGAGAAGAACCAGTCGCCGTCCGAGGGGACGGTCCAGGACATGTAGATGTCGTTGTAGATGGTGCTCGACCCGAAGCTCTCGCACTCCGCGGGAAGCGCGGGACCGTCGGTCGAGGCACAGTCGGTGCTGAATTCGACGTCACCTTCGAAGTCACCGATGACGATCGCCTCGTCGCAGGTGTCACCTTCCACGAAGGCGGGTTCCGCGGTGAGGGTCGCTCGATAGGTGTTCAAGGGTCCGGAGCCACAGGGCACGCCGTCGAAGCCGTTGGCTGCGACGAAGACGCGATAGGTTCCGGCATCAAGGCAGCCCGTATGGACGGCCGGGCAGGTGTCGTACGCATTGCCGATCTGGGTGGCGGGCGGGCACTCGCTGCTCAGGAAGAAGAGCACGACCGGCACGTTCGCTTCGACCGACCAGGTGAGACGTGACCGTTCCGTGATCGTGAAGTCGAACCAGTCCGTGTCGCGGGTTCCACCGGAGGCCCAGATGGTGCCACAGACGGTGTCGCCGACTTCGATCAGCTGGGAGGCGTTGCCACCCGAGGGGTCGTTGCAACCTCCGTTGAGGTCTTCGCCACAGAGTTCGTTTTCCGGAACGTCGGTCTTTTCGCAGTTGAGGATGCATCCGGCGAGGCAGGCGTCGCCCTCACAGATGGTGAGGTTGCCAGTGCCCTGGGCGGGTGGGTTGAAGCCGCCGATCTGGATGATGTAGGTCGTTCCCGCGACGACCGGCGCGATCAGTTCGGAGGTGAACCCGGCGCAACCGAGTCCGTCGTCGTTGCAGGCTTCGAAGACGAGGTTCTCACAGTCGCCGCTGTAGAGGGCGAGACGGGTGTCGAAGTCCGCGTCGTTGCACGTCGAGATCACGACGATCTCGTCGGTGCTGGCGGTCCAGGTGAACCAGATGTCGCCACGGATGATGATTTCGCCGAAGCTTTCGCATTCGGCGGGAAGATCGGGGCCGCTGGTGTTCGCGCCCAGCGTGCTGAAGGCGGTGACCGAGTCGCCGGTGCCGAGGTCGATCGCGTCGACGCACTCATCATTTTCGGGTGATGGGCCGTCGTAGCAGATGGTCGTGGATTCGTCGGCACAGATGCCGTCCCAGGCGGTGTCGCAGCAGTAGGGATCGACGGCGCAGACATCGGTGCAGCACTCGAGGTCGTCGCATCCGGGCGTGCCGTTGGCGACGTCGCAGGCACCTGCATCGGGATCACCACAGTTGCCACCGCCTCCGCCACCGCAGAGCGTGGCAGCCAAGTCCGCACAGGTCGTGTCCCAGACTTCCTTGCAGCAGAAGAGGTCGATGGCGCACACCTCAAGGCAGCAGGTCTCGTCCGCACACCCGGCAGATCCGTTGTCTTCGAAGCAGTCGCCCGATTCCGGAAGTCCGCATGCCGAGGTGTCATCAGCATGGCTGACGCCAGTCGATGCAAGGAGAACGCCTGCGGCGATCGCGAGGCCACTGAACCAGTTGCTGTTACTCATCTCTTGGGAACTCCTGAGGGGCGATATAACGACCGAAGAACGGGTAATTGCATTGCAACGGGCCGCTCTTCCCTTGAAGAGAAAGGCCCTTGACGGTTACGAGAATAACCTCGATTCTCCATTTAGCCAGCGCCGAAAGGCGTCTATCCCCGGAATGGGAGTCCCACCCAAGAGTCTCGCCGCCCGGTAACATCTGTCTTGTCACGCTTGGAACGGGTCGACCGCGATGCGTGAATCCACTTCCTCAGCTCTATTGGAGTCTCGAATGCCTCTCTCCGTCGGTGATTTCGCCCCCAAGTTCGTCTTGCCCGAGGGTCCTGGCCAGATGGTCGATGTCGGGGCTGAATTCGGCGCCGCGCCCGTGGTCGTCCTGTTCTTCCCGCTCGCCTTCAGCGGCGTCTGCACCGAGGAACTCTGTGGAATTCGGGATGACTGGTCGGCCTGGACCGACCTGGAGGCCAAGGTCTTCGGTGTCTCGGTCGACAGCCCGTTCGTGGTCTCCAAATTCCGTGAGATCGAAAATCTGCCGTTCTCCCTGCTGAGTGACTTCAACAAGATCGTCGCCCCGGAGTGGGGGGCGTTCTACGAAGAGGAGTTCTTCGGATTGAACGGCGTGGCGAAGCGGGCTGCCTTCGTGGTCGGAACCGATGGCAAGATCGTCTACGAGTGGGTGAGTGAGGATGCGGGTGTTCAACCTGATCTTGCTGCCGTGAAGGCCGCCGTCGCCTCTTGCAGCACGACCAGCTCCTGATTCGGCTCCAGAACCATTCAGAGCCGTCGATCGGCGTCGCGATCCGCTTGCCCAAAGCGGCCCTCGATCGCTATCATGCCTCTCGGTCTCGGAGCCACTACCGCCGAAGACCGTCCCGCGGGTGTAGCTCAGTTGGTAGAGCGTCAGCCTTCCAAGCTGAATGTCGGGAGTTCGAGCCTCCTCGCCCGCTTTGACAGTTCCGTCGGGTCGACTCCGTTCAGGAGTCCCCCTGGAGTCAAGACGAGAAACGCCGCGGCCTTCGGGTCGCGGCGTTTCTCGTTCGTCGAGGGCTTCTCCCCCTCCTTGGGGGTCCGAGTCGGCTCGGCACGGCGGCTTGCCCGCTCAGCCGTCCGCTTCAGCGACGACGGCGGCGAGCAAGTCCTCCAACTCCAACCAGCAGGGTCATGGCTGCGGCTGGTCCCGGGACCACGGACGCCGCCATGGTTCCATTCAGCTGGCCGAGTTGGGCTGCGTTGTTGAGATGCCATTCACCATCGTTCGCGCGAACGTACGAGCCCCAGGTCACATTGGTGCCGGCAACCATGTTGCTCGTACTCTGTATTCCGCGGATGTCGTTCCCGTTGCTGGTCGAATTCGTGATCTTGATGCCATACGCCGTCCCACCCTGGAGGGTGAGGTCATCGAGTTGATCGAAGGTCAGATCGATGAACGACCCGTTTTCCAACACGGAGAGGTTGGAAAACGTCTCCGATCCCAGACTCTGCACTTGCGCAAAGGAACTGTCGAGCTCATAGAGCACCACCTCGATGGACCCGGTGGCATTGCCATTCTTAGCGTAGAGGCCGACCTTGAGTGACGAGAGGGTCAGACTGAACCCCTGGTCGACATCGAAGGCGAAGCCACGCCCCTTGGACTCTTTGAGCGCAAAAGTGGCAGTCTGGTCGGGATCAACCGAACCGGTGCCATTGAGCGTGTTGTCGAATATGACGGCGGCTGAGGCCGTCGGGCCCAGCAGGATCACGGTCCCGGCGAGCATGGTGGCCGGTGTAAGGGTTGGTTGCATCGTTTCATTTCTCCAGTTTCAAGATGTCGCAGCGGGGGGTTCGTCAGGAGCTGCCGCGTCCACGCTTCGGACGCCGCATCTTTCTGACCCAGAAAGCGTAGCAATTGGAGGTTGTCAGGAAAAGTCGATTGAGCTTGCTGGGGCGTGAGGACGCGCAGAAGGGGAAAATCTGGTCACGACGGGGCTTCCCGGGTGATCGCAGCACTGGACGGCGGGGCTGGTCGACGGAGCCGATCTCGGCCTGATGCTGACGGCATGGGGCCATGTGGCTGATCCTTCCGGATTCGATTCGCGGGCTAGAATTCGTCACTCGACGATTCACCGTTCGCGAATCGATCGACCGACGTGCCACGGATTTCATCTCGCATGACCACCCTCGTGTTCGCGATCCTGCTTTTCTTGAATGCGTTCGTCGTACCGCCGACGGGCGCGGCGGGTGATTTCGAGGTGCAGCCGGTTCAGCTCGGCGACCTGAGGCTCGTCCATCAAGTCGGGCCGGCGTTCTTTACCGGCGGGTCGCCCCGCGGAGATGCCGATTTCGAATCACTTCGAGCGGCCGGCATTCGAACCGTGATCTCCGTGGACGGTGCGAAGCCCGAGGTCGAGCGGGCCCGGGTCCGGGGGATTCGATACGTCCATCTGCCGATCGGATACGACGGCGTCGACTCATCGGTCGCGGTTCGCCTCGCCCGAGCGATCCGCGATCTTCCGGGGCCGATCTATCTGCATTGCCACCATGGCCGGCATCGCGCTCCGGCGGCGGCGGCGGTGGGGCTGGCGAGCATCGGCCGGCTCGAACCATCGCGTGGAGTTCGCATGCTCGAGATCGTCGGGACCAGTCGCGACTATCCCGGGTTGTACGCCGCGGTGGGTGGCTCGGCGCCGTTGTCGAAGACCGCGATCGACGCCATCCCCCTCGGAGATCTTCCAAGTGTCGCGACGGTCTCCGATCTGGCGACCGGGATGGCCGACGTCGATCGGATTCACGATCGGCTCCGCCTTCTGGCGGCCAATGGCTGGGTGGCACCGGCCGATCACGCGGATCTGGTGCCCGCGGTCGAGGCGGGGATTCTCACCGAACGCTTCCGTGGCATGTCGCATCTTTCGCCCGTCACGGGTTCGGTGGAGAAGTCGACCGGATCGCCGCTGGACTTTCGCCGCACGATCGATCTGGCGATGTCGCTCGAGGCGGCGGTCGGTGCGGGAAGGACGGCTGACGCCGACGCGATTCTCGGTTCGATCAGTTCCGACTGCCGGGCGTGTCACCGCCGCCATCGAAACGGGCCGCGACCCGGACGTGACTGAGCGTCACAGCCGACGGTGACGGGGCGAATCGGTTCAGCGGCTCAGAAACTGGAGCAGTGAGTCGGTCGGCGAGAGATCTTCCACCACGACGTCCGCGCCGGTCTCACGAAGCGCGTCGGTGTCGAAGACGCCGGTCGCCACCGCGACGGATTCGGCGTGCCCCGCCCGGGCGCATTGCACGTCCCTGGGGGTGTCGCCGATCACGATCACGCGGGCGGGCGGCGTGCCGTGCATCGATTCGAATCGGTCTCGGGCGACGGGGACCAGATCGTCCCGGTGCTGGCCGTGGTCGGCGAACGCGTTGCACTGGAAGATCGAGTCGTCGAGGCCGGCCGCTCGGATCTTGAAGCGCCCGGTGTGTTCCCAGTTCCCGGTGAGCAGGCCGATCTGGATCTCCCCGCGTTCCATCAGGACTTCGAGAAGGGGGACGATGCCCCGGCAGGCCTTGAAACCGCCACGATCCTCGGCGACCTTCTCGAGCGACGTGGCATAGGCGGCCTGGAATGCTTCGACGTGTTCCGCGTGGTCGACTCCGAGGCCGTGCCGCCGAACCGCATCCGCGTAATTCTCCGAGTCGAGTCGGCCGTGCAAGGGCACGTTCGTGAAGGAGAACGCGACCCCGAACACCTTGACGCCGGCCATTTCATAGGCGACCACGCCCGCATCCTGTGTGTCGAGCAGGGTGGCGTCGATGTCGAAGAGAACGAGGTTGCGAGGGGTCATCGGGAGTCCGGTGCGCGGTGGCAGGGAGGATCGCCGCTCCGCGTAAACCGAGGTTCGCGGTCCGAACGGATCAGTGGACTTCGCGCGGTTTGGCCGGGTCCACGGAGAAGGACGAAGGGGTCGAGCCGGCGTCGGCGGCGAGCACTTCGCGAATTCGTCGGGCGATGCTGGTGACGTCGAGGCCGACCTCGGCGAGTTGTTCGCCACGTCCACCCTGATAGACCCAGTCGTCGGCCATGCCCAGCACGGTCACCTTCCGGGAATCGAGGCCGAGGCGGTTGCATGCCTCGAGGACCTGGGTGCCGAAGCCGCCCTTGATCGAATGGTCTTCGATCGTGACGACCTGGACCCCCGTGGAGATCAGCTCGGTGAGCAGGGCTTCGTCGACCGGCTTGGCGAATCGAGCGTCGTAGACGCTGGCCGAATACTCATCGCCGAGTTCGGCCTTGACGTCCATGCCGGTCAGGGCCATCACGCCGAAGCCCAGGATGGCCACGTCGGGATTTGCCTCGGTCACCAATGCTCGAGCCTTGCCGAGTTCGAAGGGCGGGCAGGGTTCGCCGGTGAATCGATCGCTGACGTTGTCGCGGGGATATCGAACGGCGGAGAGACCGGTGTCATAACCCGCCATGAATTCCAGCGCGGCGAGCAACGAGGGTTCGTCCATCGCGGCGGTGATCGCCGCCTTTGGAAGCGGGGCGAGCAGCGAGACGTCGCAGAAGCCGTGGTGGACGGCGCCGTCGCCGCCGACGAAACCAGCGCGGTCCAGACAGAGTCTGACGGCGAGGCCTTGCAGGGCGACTTCCTGGAACGCCTGGTCGAACGCTCGCTGAAGGAAGGTCGAATAGACCGCGAAGAAGGGCTTGAGCCCCGTCTTGGCCATTCCGGCCATCATGTCCATCGCGTGGCTCTCGCAGATGCCGGTGTCCCACGTCCGATCGGGGTAGGTCCGCATCGCCTTGGTCAGTCCGGTGCCGTCCGGCATGGCGGCGGTGCAGGCGACCACCTTGTGGTCTCGAGCCATGAGGTCGGTGATCCCGTCCGCGAAGGACGCGGTGAACGATCGACCCGACTTCTTGATTTCGACGCGGCAGCCTTCCCGTTCCAGATTGTCGTCATCCGGCGTGTCGACGACTTCGAACGCGCCGGGTGAGTGGAATGCCGTTGCATCACCCTCGGCGAAGGTGTATCCCTTGCCCTTGACCGTCTTGACGTGAAGGACCATCGGGCGATCGAATCTCGAGGCCTCGTTGAAGAAGTCGATCAGGGTCGGAATGTCGTGCCCATCGACCGGGCCGACGGTGACGAGGTTGAACTTCTCGAACCAGGCGTCCTCGGAGATCATCGCCTTGCTCATCTCGCCCATGCGGTGATAGAGATCCGAGAGGGTCTCGCCGCCGGGGATGTGCTTCGCGATCTCCTTGGCCGCTTTCTTGAAGCCGCCGTAGGAATTGCTCAATCGAACGCGATCGAAGTACGCGGCCACCGCACCCTGGGGCTTCGCGATCGACATGCCGTTGTCGTTCAAGACCACCAGGAACTGGCGGCCGAGCGTGCCGGCATTGTTCAAGCCTTCCATCGCCAGTCCGTTCACGATCGAGGCGTCGCCGATGATCGAGACCACGCGGCGTCCGTCGGTCGACTCTTCCGACCAGCCTTCTCCGTTGACCGTGTCGCCTCGGGCCATGCCGACGGCGGTCGAGATGGCGGTGCCGGCGTGGCCCACGGAGAAGAGGTCGAAGTCGCTCTCTCTGGGCTCGGGGAAGCCGGACATGCCACTGCGGGTCCGCAGGCCCTCGAGCATTCCGAGCCGTCCGGTCAGGAGCTTGTGCGGATAGCACTGGTGGCCGACGTCGAAGAGGAGTCGGTCATGTCCGAAGTCGAACACGTAGTGCATCGCGATGGTCAGTTCGACGACGCCGAGATTCGGGGCCAGGTGTCCGCCGCTCTTTCGGATCTGATTGCAGATCGCCCAGCGGACCTCCGCGGCCAGATCGGGCAATCGGTCGATGGGGATTTTCTTGAGGTCCTGCGGGGTTCGGATGCCTGCAAGCAGTTCGAGGTCCATTCGACGATCCAAAGGGAGAGGGTCGGTTTGGTGCGATGAGTTCGGGTGCCCCGGGCATCACACAACGGCATTGTAGCGGCCGGGGCGGCCGCTTCGGGTGATTTTGGGTGGTATCCGCCCGGTCTCGGGTCAGTTCGTCCGGAAGGCGAGAAAATCAATCAGTTCTCGGAGCGGATCGGCGTCGTCGCTCATCGTTTTCAACTCGCTTCGGGCGGACTCGGCCAGCCGGGTGATCTCCGCTCTGCTTTCTTCGAGCCCGACGATGGCCGGGAAGGTTCGTTTTCCGGCCTCTCGGTCCTTCCCGCCCGTCTTTCCGAGGTGCTCCGTGGTCTGGGTCTCGTCGAGCACGTCATCAACGATCTGGAACATGAGCCCCACGGCGGTACCGAAGCGATCGAGGTGATCGATGACGGGCTGGTCGGCTTCTGCGGCCAGAGCGCCGCAGCGACATGCCGCTCGGATGAGGGCGCCGGTCTTCAGCGTGTGGATCAGGCGGAGCCTGGATTCCTCTTCGATCATGTCGGGTGGGAACGAGCCTTCGGTGTCGTAGGACTGGCCGTCGATCATGAGTCTGGTGGCCGAGAGGATCTCGCTCAGGATGAGACTCGTGTTGCGAGGGCTCTCCAGGGCGACTTCCGCCGCGATGCACTGGAGCGAATCGCCGGCCAGGATCGCCGCGCTTTCGTTGAACGCTCGGTGAACCGTCGGCCGACCACGACGGAGATCGTCGTCGTCGAGGGCTGGAAGGTCATCGTGGACGAGGCTGAAGGCGTGGATGCACTCGAGCGAGATCGCGGCGGGCATCGCATCCGCGGCTGTTCCGCCCGCTGCGACGCACGACTGGATCGCGAGAATGGGCCTCAGCCGCTTCCCGCCGCCGAGCAGGGCGTAGCGGGCCGCTTCGTCGATGGCCGGGGCCAGTCGCCTCGATTCGATGGCGGATCGGAGTCCTGTTTCGATGTCTTCGAGATAGGAACGATCCATGGAGACCTCGGTACCGGGTGTGGAATTGGGCGCCGGAGACGACATTCGGACATCGTACCGGGGAAGCCCGCTGAATCCACCGCCGGAGCGGTCTGGATGGAAGTCGTATGATTTCCACCCATGACCTCACTCAATGCCTTTCTCTCATTCATGGAACGAGGTGGACTCGTGATGTGGCCATTGCTCTTTCTGAGCGTGGTGACCGTCTCGGTGGTCCTGGAGCGAGGGC
Organism: Phycisphaera sp. TMED9; assembly: GCA_002167845.2. Lineage (GTDB taxonomy): Bacteria > Planctomycetota > Phycisphaerae > Phycisphaerales > SM1A02 > UBA12014. Next base: position 14,994 of record NHBO02000012.1, read on the forward strand.
TGTTCTGGCTCAGGCTCGACTCTCGTCGAGGGCGGAGCCGGTATCGCGTCTTGGCCGAAGCGATGCGCCGAGGTGATCGGTCGCGGATCGAAGGCTTGGTCGATGGAGATGGATCCCCCTACGCGAGTCTCGCCAGAGATCTGCTGGAGAGCGAGGACCAGGTCGACGAAGCCACCGCCGCGGTCTACTCCGAGGAGGTCAGGCCGAGATTCGAGCGGGGTCTGTTGATCCTCTCGACGATCGTCACGGCGGCGCCGATGCTGGGAATTCTCGGCACGGTCATCGGCATCATTCAGAGTTTCGAACTGCTGGGTGGTGATGCCACGATCACGGACCCCAATCAGGTTTCGGGCGGTATCGCGGAGGCCTTGATCACCACTGCAAGCGGACTCGTGGTGGCGCTGCTCGCGCTCTTCCCCTACATGCTCTTCCGTGGTCGGCAGGATCGAGCGATCGGACGACTGGAGTCTCTCGCCACCAGCGCCATCGCGGGGCTGGCGGGAGGGAGGCGGAATTCATGAGCGAAGACGCGGCGCTTCACTTCGAGCTCGTCCCGCTTGATCCCGATCTCGTGGGACCGTTTGAGTTCAAGAACTCGCCTTTGCTCCGGATCGGAAGAGATCCCGGCTCCGAGATCGTCCTGCCCTATCCCTCGGTCTCCCGGCGTCACGCCCGCATCCAGTTCGAGTCGGGGCGGTGGTTGCTGCTCGATGCGGGAAGTCGGCACGGCACCTTTCTCAACGGGCAGCAGTTGGACGTGGAGATGCCGGTCGAGTTCAGCAACGGGGATCGTCTTTCGTTCCCGCCGCATGAGTACCGCGTTCGGCTTGGCGGGCAATCGGCGATTCGCAGGCCGTCGATCATCGCCCTTGACGAACGTGAAGAAGAGGCCGGCCAGGTCGAACAGATCTCCCATCGCGAACTCAACAGCCTGGCGGCGAAGCGTCTCGGTCTGCTCATGGATCGAGCCGGAGCGATCAGCGAGGCGCGTGATCAGGCCGAACTCGTCGAGTGCGTGCTGGAGATCCTGCTCGACGGCACGGGGTTCGGCCGAGCGGCGGTCCTTCGTCCGATCGACGAAGACGGCCGGGTCGAAGTGATCGGAAGCCTCGGGCAGGCCTCGGAGGCGCGTCCGGTCAGCCGCACGCTGATCGCCG
>NHBO02000013.1 GCA_002167845.2 Phycisphaera sp. TMED9
CGAGGCCTCCGATCCCTGGATGCCCGCCATCGCTCGAGGCGCTCGTCGGATCGCGGCGGATCTCAAGGCGGTGGCGGTGCTCGCGTGGACCCGGGACGAACGCACCGCGTGCCTGCTGAGTCATGAACGTTTCCGGATACCGGTCTTCGTCTTCACCGACGAGCCGGTTCTGGCGAGGAAGATGCGACTTCTTCGCGGGGTTCGGCCGGTGGTCACGCCTGCGATCACGAGCCGGGACGAATTTCTCCGGATCGCCACGAGAATCGCCACCGCCGATGGCATCGCTCGCGCGGGTGATGCGTGCGTCTTCGTGCACGGCTCGGGTCGGAACGAGGAACGTCCGACCGACGCCATCGGCGTGATTCGAATCGACGATGCACCCGGAGGGGCGTCTTGACGATTCGTCGTGCGGTGACACTCTCGATCGGAGACGAACTGCTCGCCGGTGAGACGCTCGATACCCATGGTCGAACCATCGCTTCCGCACTGACCGCCCGCGGATGCCGGGTGATCGAACATCGAGTTCTGGGTGACGACGCTTCGGGCATCGCGTCGGCGATCGAGTCGGCGGCGTCGTCGGCGGACCTGGTGGTCATCACCGGTGGACTGGGGCCGACGCTCGACGATGTGTCGAGAGAGGCGCTCGCGGAAGCCATGAACGAGGCGCTGGTCGAGGATGGTGAGGCCCGAGCGCACCTGGACCGATGGTACGCCGGCCGAGGTCGCGTCATGCCCGCGGGAAACATACGGCAGGCGATGCGGCCGGTATCGGCACGTTGTCTCGAGAATCCCAACGGGACGGCGCCGGGTCTGCAGGCCCGGCTGGGCGAGGCGCTGATCGTGGTCCTTCCCGGTCCACCGAAGGAGATGCGCCCGATGCTCGACGGTGTGTTGCAGGCCGAACTTCCGGGAAGTCCGAGGCCGGCCATCGTGGTTCGGGCCTTTGGGATCGGCGAGTCCGACGCGGCGGAGCGGATCGAACCGCTGATGCGGCGGGATACCCGGTTTCCGGTCGCCACCACCGTCTCCCGATCACTTCTCTCAGCCCGAATTCGGGGCGATCAGGGAGATGATCTCGATGCGATCGAGTCACTCGCCGCCCAGGTCGAGAAGGCCTGGCATCCTTTCGTCTTCGGCCGCGACGAGGTCACCCTGCCCATGGCTCTGGGGACCGAACTCGCTCGGGCGGGCCGGACCATCACGACTGCGGAAAGCTGTACGGGTGGACTGGTGGGCGCGATGCTGACCGAAGTCCCCGGGTCGAGCGGTTGGTATCCGGGTGGATGGGTCACTTACGAGAACGCTCGCAAGATCGAGGATCTCGGTGTCGGGGCCGAGTTGATCGAACGGGACGGCGCCGTGAGCCGGTCGGTGGTTTCGGCGATGGCCGAAGGGGCGCGGCGCGCGGCTGGAGCGGACTTCGGCGTGTCCATCTCCGGAGTCGCGGGGCCGGACGGCGGTTCGAAGGACAAGCCGGTGGGGACGGTCTGGATCGCGGTCGCCGATGATGCGGGTGTGGACGCGCGGTGTTTCCATTTCTCCGGCGATCGGTCGGTGGTGCGTGACCGAGCCGCGAAGTCCGCGGTGCAGCTGGCTCGTTTTCGACTTCGGGGAGATGGCGCCGAACTGCTCTGGCAGCGGGACGTTCGATCATGACGGCGGCCCCCGGGGCTTCGTGGCGTCCCTTCGCCGTGGGAGTCGGCGCCAATCTTGGAGACCGTCGTGGCCAGATCGGCCGGGCCCGTGAACTGGTCTCAGAGACGCCGGGGGTCCGCGAGGTGCGGATGGGGCCGATCATCGAATCGGTGCCGGTACTTCCCGACGGAGTCGATTCCAGTCACCCGGACTATCTCAACACCGTCTTTGCAGGGGAGACGACTCGAACGCCTCGGGAATTGCTTTCGCGTCTCCTCGCCATCGAGGCCGGATTCGGGCGACGCCGTGGATCAGGTTGCGAGCCGAGAACCCTCGATCTCGATCTGCTGCTGGTGGGCGACCTGAAGGTTGTGGAGCCGGGGCTCGAGCTTCCGCATCCTCGGATGTGGTCGAGGGACTTCGTGGTCGAGCCGCTTCTGGCATTGATGCCGGAACTTCGACGGGAGGCCTCCAGCCACGCTGGATCATCGATTTCTCGCTCGGAAGCCTGAGACCCCTTCGCTTTCACCCCCGATCGGCTTTTCGGTGCCGGTCCTGAGACAGGCGGAACCTTCAAGCCCCTTGGGCGGTAGGATTCTTCTCTCGCCGAGGCACGTGCCCGGCTGAAATCCTTGACCCATCCGGTCCGGACGCCGACAAGGCGTCGCCATTCCAGACGCCATCAGCGTCGATTCCCCGGAGTTCGTTCTCATGCGACAGTTGACCGCCGCACTCGCCGCTGGTGTCTTTCTGACCGGCCTCGCCACCGCCACCGTCCAGGATGCGCCCGTGCCGCCAGCGAAGGCGCCCGCGGCAGCCAAGGGTGACCCTGCGGCATTCACGGCCGCTGACAAGTCCCCGGAGGCCATCAAGGCCGGGCTTGCCCAGCTCGCGAAGACCCGGGCCGCATACCGTTCAGCGCCGGCATTCACCGAAGGGATCGTGATCAACGTCAAGTCGCCGATGGGCGAGCAGAAGACCATGATCGATTCCCAGTGGGGCGCGAACAACGCGTTCGACATCGTCGTCGACGGCCAGATGCGAATGCTCGCGGTCGGCAGCAACTTCTACATGGTGATGCCCGCGGACGAATCCCGGTATCTCTCCCAGGAGATCGTGGATGGAGATGTGATGGGCCTCATCGCCGCTGCCACCGGTGGCGGGGGACTTCCCGACCCGGCGATTCCATTCCGACTTGGCAAGGCTGACGTCAAGCCCGAAGAGATTCCGGCGATGCTCGGCCTCGGTGCGATGGCGGATCCCAAGCTCGTCGGCTTCCGGTCGGCCGCGACCGGATCGCAGGCCCTGCTCGAGGGTCAGGGTGGCAAGGCCGTGGTCTCGATGAACGCGAAGACCGGTTTCGTGGACCGGATCGATCTGATGGTCACGCCTCCCGGAGCGCCGCCCGAATTCAAGATCGATGTGGCATTCGTGATCAAGAACGATCTCATGAAGGCGCTCAAGTCGCCGATCGCGTTCGATACGACCGGCAAGACCAAGGTCGATTCGCCCGACGGTCTCGGTCCCCAGCCGCTCGAAGTCGGCTCGATGGCCCCTGATTTCGAACTCAAGACCCTCGACGGTGAGACCGTCAAGCTCTCCAGCCTCCGCGGTCAGGTCGTGGTCCTCGACTTCTGGGCCACCTGGTGCGGCCCTTGCAAGCGAGGCCTCCCGGTGCTCAACCAGGTCGTCCAGTGGGCGGCTGAAGCGGACATGCCGGTCAAGTTCTTCGGCGTCAACGTGTGGGAGCAGGGCGAGGGCGCTCAAAAGCTCGCACTCGCCAAGGGCTTCTGGGATCCGCAGAATTTCTCCTTCTCCAGTCTCATCGATCCGGATGATTCGGTCGTCGCCGAGTATGGCGTCACTGGGATCCCCACGAGTTTCATCATCGGACGAGACGGCAAGGTCGAAGTCGTGCATCAGGGATTCGACCCGAGCATGGTCGAGGCGATGAAGGCGGAACTCAAGGCGGCCGTGGCCCAGAAGGGCTGATCGTCGACGGCCGTGAGACGGTCGAAATCAGACAACCCGCCGGATCGCGATCGCAGGATCGCGGTCCGGCGTTTTCTTTTCGCATCCTCCGCATGACTCCGGCGTACCATGAATGGCGGACGTCGTTCGAGGACGTCGGCCTTCCGAGTCTGGATCAGGAGCCTGCATGTCGTCAATGACTTTCAAACCGCTCTGGCATCGGTGTTCATTGGCGATGATCTCGCTCGCCGTGTCGCTGACCGCCGCCGGTCGAGCCGATGCCCAGATGCGTGACGAAGATCCGGCGGCGTCTGACGCGTTGGCCGCGGTCATCAAGGCGGTCCGAGCCGAGCCCCGAGTGATTCGGGAGAAGGTCGTGGTGTCGACCGTCGACGGTGACGACATCGCGTCGGCACCACCCCGCGAGGCGGTCTGGACGTTCGTTCCCGAACGTGGAATGGTGGGGGGATTCGATGGGTTTCGAATCGTTCTTTCCGAGGGGCGTATTCGGACGATTCATGATTCCTCCGAAGGCCTGTTCTTTGAAAATCCCGATGGCGGGTCCCGCTATTACGCCTTGCTCAATGCCTTTTCGGATCTGCCCTGGCCCGCGCTGGCACTCGGACTCGGCGAACCGATCCCTGCCGAGTGTGCGATGCAACTGCATTCACGGGCGCCCTGGTTGCAGCCGACGTCGGTCGAGATGGTCGACGTCGACGGAGCCTCTCGGCGTCGCATCGGCCTTTCCAGCGACTTCGAGGAGATGCGGATCGATGTCGATCCGACGACGGGCCTTCCGGTCACGGCGAGCGTGAGGATTCACGACGGCCTCTTCGTCAAGGACGGGATCGAACTCGAGTTCGACTACACCTATGAGTTCGCACCGGTTCCGGATGCGGACGCGGCCTTCCGCGTGCCGGTTCGAGATCGTCAACGGGTGGACAGCATCGCGGCGCTGGCTCGTCCGGCGCCGCTGGCGGCAGGTGATCGGCCGCGGGGTGAAGGCCTGGCGCCGGGACGAACCGCGCCGGAGTTCGACCTCGCCGGACTCGGTCCCGAACGATTCAAGCTGTCCGATCTGAAAGGGAAGGTCGTCGTTCTCGATTTCTGGGCGACTTGGTGCGGCCCGTGCCGTGCAGCCCTGCCCAGCCTCGCCGAGCTCTCGAAATGGGGCGCCGAGAACGATCTTCCGCTGGACGTGATCGCGGTGAACACCAGTGAGCAGAGCAAGGACCTGGAGACCCGGCGAAAACGCATCGGCTCCTTCCTGAAGGAACAGGGCCCGGGGGTCGATGGCCTTCGAGTGGCCCTGGATCTCGATGGGCAGGCGGCGAGGGCGTACCGCGTGCGAGGATTGCCCACCACGGTGATCATCGATGCCGAAGGCCGAGTCGTCTCGGTTCGTTCGGGATTCGGTCCGGGGTCGGAGGAGCGGCTGCGGGAGGACATTCTGAACCTCTTCGAGGGCGGCGATCCGCCTCCACGGAAAGCTGCCGAGGATCTCCTGTGACCGTCAGGTCGGATACCATCGAAGCATGACGCACGAGACTTCCAACTCCCCGGACGCGGCCTCGCTCGACATCGATGTGGCGCTCGACGATGCGATGGTGCTTCTGGTCGATGACAACCAGCAGAACCTCGAGTTGATGCAGGCCTACCTTGACGATCTGCCATGCCGGACGGAAACCGCGATGGACGGGGTCGAGGCGATGGAACGAATCGCCAAGGACCGCCCGGATCTCGTGCTGCTGGATGTCATGATGCCACGCATGTCGGGCTTTGAAGTGTGTCAGAAGATCAAGGCCGATCCGGAGACTCGGGGAACCGCGATCATCATGGTCACGGCGCTCAATGAAGTTCCGGACTACGAGCGTGCCGTCGAGAGCGGGACGGACGACTTCCTCTCGAAGCCTGTGAACAAGCTTGAACTCATCACCCGGGTGCGGAGCCTTCTTCGGGTCTCGCTTCTTCGGCGGAAGCTCGATGACATCATGCGAGTGCCGGAAGACGGCCAGCCCGACTGAGACGACGCTCGAGCGTCATCAACGCCGGAATTGAAGAACGCCCTGCATCGATCGATGCAGGGCGTTCCTGTTTCAGTCCTCAAGCGTGGGGCGGCCCGCCTTGTTCGGGGGCTCAGCTCGCGTTTCGAGTGAGCATCGCCGGAGAGTCGTCCGGTCGCCTCCAGCGGCTTTCTCCGCCTCTCGGCTCCTGGCCGTGAAGGAGGTGATCGAGATAGCGTCGAAGGGAGCCGTCATCGAACTGGTTCAGCCAGTCTCGACGAGCGGTTCCGTTGAATTCGCGAATGGCCTCGATCAGGTGGTCCTTGGCAGGCATGTTCTGGTCTCTCCGGGTGACTGGAATCGTGTGCGATCTCGATGCTGCTTGGGTCGGGGGGACCGGGGCTCGTATTCGGTTCCGTCCCATCCCTCGCGAAGGAGTTTTCGGCACCTTGCTTCCAGTGAGTCGACCGGATAACTGGGCTGACTCCGGCAAGACCGGGATATTTCCGGACGTCATCGTCGGGGTCCCACCCGATGGTGGTGGGGTGCCACGGTGGACCACATCTTGTAGTGGTCCTCGTCGGCCGGAAAAACTTTCGATTCATGGTCCGCGATCACTTCCGGACCGGCCCGAATCGGGCATTCCCAGCGACCATTCGGGGTCGTGGGTTTCGGCTGTTGGCCTGATCGCCGGCATGGTCGCGTCGGTTCTCGGCCGGTGGGACTACTCCTGAACGGCTTTCATCGCGATCAGATCCTGAACGTCGAGGATTCCGACTGGGTGTCCCTCGGCGTCGGTCACCGGGATCTCATCGACTCGGCGTTCCCGAACCAGGCGAACGGCGTCCTGAACCAGGGAGCTCGCGTCAAGGTGGCCGGGATCGGCGGTCATCACGGCTCGGATGGGCTGGGCGAGGCCTTCGGCGCCATCTGCGTTCACCAGACGGCGAAGGTCTCCGTCGGTGAAGATCCCGCTCAGACGTCCGGAAGCGTCCACGAGCAGAATCGCCCCGGTTCTCCGGCCACTGCCCGCGGCGGCAAGGGCGTCCTTCACGGTGAGTGAATCGGATGCCACTGCGACGTTCTCGCCGACCTTGAAACGAAGGACCTCGATGATCGGCCGGAGCCCGGCCCCCAGCATGCCACCTGGATGATGGCGATGGAAGGCGTCGGCATCGAAGTTTCGACGACGCGATGCGGCCAGGGCGAGGGCATCGCCCACTGCCAGCATGGCCGTCGTGCTTGCGGTGGGTGCGAGTTGCAGCGGGCACGCCTCGGTCACGTCGCCGAGGGCCAGGTGGGCCTGGCAAAGCCGCCCGAGGGAGCCGTTTCCATCACGGCTGATCCCGATGCACGGCACTTCGTCGGCCCGAAGAATCGAGGCGAGTGCGATGATCTCTTCGGTCTCGCCGCTGTAGGAGAGAAGGAGTGCGATGTCTCCACGGCGAATCCGTCCCAGATCACCATGGACCGCTTCGGCTGGATGAAGGATGTGGGAGGGCCGGCCAAGGCTCGAGAGCGTGGCCGAGATCTTCGCGCCGATCAGTCCTGATTTGCCCATTCCGGAGACGACGACGTGGCCCTCGCAGGTCGCGACCAGATCGATGGCGGCGGACCAGGGGCCGGAGTCGGCGGCGACCCGGGCGGCCACCCGGTCGATCGCATCCCGCTCGGCGTGCAGGGCGGATTCGACGAAGGAGCGTTCTGCCGCCGGCTCGTCGGTGGTCTCGGTGTGGATTCGGGTGTCGGTCGACATGCCGAGATTGTACGGGGGTGGAGCTTTGGAATCTCCGGATCCGACCCGATACCGCTTCGGGGCCGGTACAGTGGGGCCATGGCGATTCAGGACGACTACACGGTCCGGTTGAGCACCTTCGAAGGGCCGCTCGATCTCCTCCTCTACCTGATCAGACGGGCGGAAGTGGATATCCATGACATTCCCATCGTGGAGATCACGGATCAGTTCCTGACCGCGATCGCGACGCTGGGGAACGACGATCGGTTGGACATCGACGCCGCGGGTGAGTTCCTCGTCATGGCGGCGACACTCGTCGAGTTGAAGTCCCGGACGCTGTCACCCAAGAACACCGAAGGCGATGTGGAGTCGGACCAGAGCGACGAGGAGGCTGATGATCCTCGACATGAACTCGTCCGTCAGCTTCTGGCCTATCAGCGATATCGCTCTGCGGCGGGGCGCCTGGACGATCGTCGCGAGGAGTTCGCGGCGCGATGGCCGGTCCGCATTCGGATCGGGGAGGCCACGGCCGAAGAAGACACCGAGGAGACGCCCGCCCTCGAACTCGATGACGTTCACGCGGGAGATCTCTTCTCGGCCTTCGAGCGAATCATGGCGGCGATCGATCCGACGCGGCTCGGTGAGCATGCGGTCGAGTACGACGACACGCCGATCAGCCTGCATTCCGAAGACCTGCTTGATCGCATGTCGCATGCGCCCGATGGGAAATTGTCATTGCAGGCCGCCTTCGAAGGCCGAAGCCGCGGCGCGATGATCGGGCTCTTCCTCGCGGTTCTGGAGCTGGCGCGACAACGACGCGTTCTGGTTCGGCAGGAAGACACCGGTCTGATCCATCTCGAACTCAACGGTGATGTGGACGACGGCTTGATGCAGTTCGACGACTCCGAGGCCTGAAGCATCGGCGATGCCGGGCGTGATCGGCGTCAATCGACCATGTCGCGGGCCAGACCGTGTTCCCGGCACCACTCGTCGAGAAACGCCAGCAGTTCGGGTCCCTGCTCGACGAGTTTCTTGCGGCCGATTCCTCGAATCGAAGACATCGCCTCGAGGGTCGAGGGGCGGAGTCGCGCGAGATCCCGAAGGACCGCGTCGTTGGCGACCACGTAGGCGGGGACCTTGCGTTCCGCGGCCATGCGGCGTCGCAGTTCCCGAAGCCCTTCGAAGAGCGGGCGGTCGATTCCGGACCAGTCCGTCGCATCCCGCCCCTTCGAAGCTCGAGTCGCTTTCTGGACGCGGCCGCGGGCGGGTTTGGCCAGCTCGATCTCTCGATCGCCCCGAAGGACCGGGATCCCGTCGGCGGCGAGTCCGAGCACCGGGCGATCGCCTCCGGTTCGTTCCAGACATCCGATCGCGACGAGCTGTCCGACGAGATCGGTCACCTGTCCCTTCGTGAGGTCGCGAAGCAGGCCGAAGGTCGAGAGTTCGTCATGCCGCATGGAACGGATGCGTTCGGTGTTCGCTCCGACCACGATGTCCGCGATGTGCCCCGCGCCGAACTGTTGTCCCAGGGTTCCGAGCCGTGCCACGCAGGAGAGGATCTTCCGGGCCACGGTGGTTGCGTCATCGAGGCGTTCAATCTCGCCGAGGCAGGCATCGCAGGCGCCGCAGCCACCTTCGCCTTCGTCGGCACCGTTCCAATCGTGCCCGAAGTACTCGACCACGGCGCGGTGTCGGCAGCCAAGGCCACGACACCAGGCCGACGTTTCGGCGAGCAGGTCGAGTTGGGCTCGGGTGTTCCGGTCGACCGCCGTCCGATCCCCGCCCTCGGCCACGGCTTCTTCCGCGGAACGTTCGATCAGGCCCTGCCACCGTGCGGCGTCGGAAGCCGCATGAAGAAGCACGCATTCCGCGGCGAGACCGTCACGTCCTGCTCGTCCCGCTTCCTGCTGATAGTGCTCGAGGGACTTGGGCATGTTCGCGTGAATCACACAGCGGACGTCGCTGCGATCGATCCCCATCCCGAACGCGACGGTGGCGACCACCACTGGGAGCCGGTCGGCCTGGAATGCTTCGTGAACCTTGGTTCGCTTCGCAGCGGGCAGCCCGGCGTGATAGCACGAGGCTTTGATGCCTCGATCCAGCAGCTTCTTGGCGATCCGCTCCGACTCCGCGCGGGTCTGCACGTAGATGATGGAGGCTTCGTTGGGATGTCGATCCAGCACCTCGATCACCTGTTCGACGGCATTGGTCCTCGGGCGGACGCGGAAGATCAGATTCGGGCGATCGACCGAGCCGACGACGCGAACCGGATCGTCGAGTCGGAGCTGCTGGACGATGTCGTCGCGAACCCGCGGGGTGGCGGTGGCGGTGCAGGCCAGCATCGGCACGCCGGGCAGTTGTTCGCGGAGGCTGGCGAGACGGCGGTAGTCGGGCCGGAAGTCATGGCCCCACTGGCTGATGCAATGTGCCTCGTCGATCGCGATCAGGCAGGGTTCGGCGGCTGCGAGAATCGAGGGAAGCGAGCCGAGGGCGAGGCGTTCCGGGGCGAGATACAGCACGGGGATCCGTCCGTGCACGAAATCTCGAAGGACGTCTCGTTTCTCGTCTTCGCTCAGCAGTCCGTGAAGCGCGGCGGCGGCCACGCCGCTGGCACGCAGGCTGTCGACCTGATCCTTCATCAGGCTGACCAGCGGGCTCAGCACGATGGCGGGGCGTTCACGAACCAGTGGTGGGAGCTGGTAGCAGACGGACTTGCCGCCTCCGGTGGGGAGGACCAGGAGCGTGTCGCGACCATCGAGTACGGAGGTGACGGCCTCGCGTTGGAGCGGGCGGAGTTCGTCATGTCCCCAGATCTCGCCAAAGAGGGTCTCGGCCCGTTGGATCGGGTCGAGCTCTTCGGAGGCATGGGTGGGAGCGGTCATGGTCATGAGGCGGCGAGGTCGGCGATCGCAGTCACGATCGCCTCCTGAAGTTGCTTCGCCGGTCGCGAGGATCCCTTGAAGCCGTTGCAGAGAACACTGAACGCCCAGCGTCGGCCCGACTTGTCGGTCACGAATCCGCTCAGGCAACTGACTCCGCTCAGGTAGCCGGACTTCGCATCGACGCGGGCCGATCGTCCGTCCCATTTCTGGAAACGGGATTCCAGCGAACCCTCTTCGCCGCCGCGGGCAAGGCTTTCCACGAAGATCGTTTGCAGGCGTGGATCATCGTGGAAGGAGTCGAGCCACGCGGTCAGGAATGCGGCCGTGACCCGGTTCCGGCGGGAAAGTCCGGAGCCGTCGTCGAAGTACGTGCCTTCGAGGAGGTCCACCGCGTCGTCACCGATCCTCTTTCGGGCGATTCGCCGGACCGTCGCGTTCGCATCCTTCCAGGAACCGGGTCGGCCAGTCGATTCGTGGACGCTTCTCTTCAGCAGCGATTCGGCATAGAGGTTCTGGCTTGCTTCATTGCAGTGTTCGACGATGGGTGCGATCGGCATCCGGACGACCGGGCCGATGTCGCGCCCGGTCTGTGCCCGGCCGTTGGTGGTTCGTCCGATTCGTTCGACGGTGATGCCCCGCGATCGCACGCGATCGGCGAGGACCTTGAGAAACTGCATCGCGGGATCGTGGATGGTGACCTCCAGTGGTGCCACCGGTCGGCCCTTCTTCGGCGGCTTCACCTTTCCCTTGAAGGTCAGCCGGTCGGACTCGGGACTTCTGAGAATCCAGGCGGTCTGTTCCTTGCTGCTGATCGAGGAATCGTTCTTCGCGGATCGAAGCATCGAATCCAATCGGGGGCGCATGTCGTTCCAGTCGGGACGAGTCCCTCCCGAGCTTCGCGGGCGGAAGTGGATCGTGTTGCGATGAAAGTTCAATCCGGCGACCTCGGCGGAGAAGCCGCGAAGGCGATCTTCGGGATTCCATCCGTCGCGGCCATTGGTTCCATCGTTCCAAAGTCGCCGTTCGAAGACCGAATCGTCGACGAGGATGGTCACTCGCCCGTCCGGTGGTGCGGCCTCGGCGATGGCGTCCGCCCAGAAACTCAGGATCGCTTCTTCGTCGAGTTCCTGTTGTTCGCCCTCCGCGTCTCGATAGGTCAGCGAGGAGAAGAACGAAGGATCGGCGAGCGACGGGTCGCCGTCGCCGATCACGACGAAGGTGCCGTCGGTTTCGCGGACTCGGGTCTCGAACGCGAAATCGGGGCCGAGAACGTCGAGCGCGGCGCCGGTCGCGATGACCTTCATGTTGCTTGCCGGCAGCAGCGGGAGGTCGTCGTTGATCGCGACGATCTCGCGACCGGGACCGGGGCCGTCGTCACAGGCGCGAATGCTCACGGCGATGTCCGTGCCTTTGAGCGAGCCCTTTCCGTTCCGGGCGTTCAAGACCAGTCGTCGAACTTCCGAGGCGAGTTTCCTCTCCTCCGTGGGGCTGCTCCGCGGAGGAGCGACCGCGGCGGAAAGACGGCTCGTGGCGGTGGCGATCGGTGTGGTTGATGGGAGTGGCGGGGCGGTGGCGGGCGCTGCGATGGCCTCTGGGTCACCGCTGGCCCACCAGATCGTCGCCAGCGTGAGAAGGGCTGTGGACGTCATGGCCACGACGTGGGGTGCTCGTGGGTGAAATCTGCTCACGGTCGGGAAACCTCCGCATCCATGCGAGACGACGTGGTTGGAGTGTAGCGGTGCCGTCGTGGCGAGTTCGTCGTGCCGGGTAGGATTCGTCGAATGAAAGCGGTCATTCTTGATCCAGATCAGGTTCGGATCTGTCGCTTGCTGCTCGCGCTCGGCATGGACCGGGAGGTCGCGGAGCGGCAAGCGGTGGCTCTCCGACGGCACCCCTCTTTCGCGGCCAGGGGGGATCGAATGGCGGTCTTCGCCTATCGGGAGTCGGAACCGGGCGGTGGCGATCGGGCTCGAGAGGCTTGGATTCTGACCGCGGTTCTCGGTTGGGAAGAACGAGCTTCGGCATTGGCGCTGGATTGTTCTCGCACCGCGCTTCGAGGCCATCTGGTCACGGCCAACGATCGCTATTCCGCCGAGGATGCCTCGGCGCTCCGGGCGATGGTCGATTCATTCGAACCCTCGGGCGTCGAGCCGGAGCCGGCTCTCGAGGCCGCCGGTCTTCCGGTGGTTCTCGCCTGGATGGGGTTCGTGGCGTTGGTGCTGATCGGATTGGAGATCGCGCGTCGATTCATCGAGTCGAGTTGATCGGCGTCCCGGCGGCGGAGCTAGAATCGCACGGTCCCTCAGGAATCTGGAGTATGCAGGAGTGCAGTGCATGAAAACCCGGCGAATCAGGCGGCGACGCGGCTCGGCGGCGCAGTGGTGGATCATGTCGATCGGGATCGCCATCACGGCGTGCGGCGTGTATTTCTGGGTGCGGAACCTTCCCGATCCGCCTCGATTCTCCCCGCTGACGTTGGAACCCGGAGCGGCGATCATGCGCACGCCGAAGGCCACGGTTGAAATCACGGTGGCAGGGCGGACGTTCGTTCGTCCCGTCTCCGCCATCGAGTTCGATCTCGTTGAAGGGGAGTCGATCGCGGCCGATGTTCCGGGCGGCGCCTTCAAGGCCGTCTATCAGGTCGCCATCGATCTTCCGGAGGTCACGTTCGCCAGTCTGGGCGCGGACTTTCGGGATTGCCGGGTCCGGTTCGTCCTCGATGGCGAGGAGATTCGGAGCAGCACCGGTGAGATCCTCACGAAGTACTCGGGAATCGAGACCGGTCTCGAAATCGAATCCGGATCGATGGTCTTCCCGGCCGGACGCAGTGAATTCGAGATCGAGGTGGAGGCGTCGGGCGCCGCGCCATCCTTCAAGGCGTGGTGGCGACTTGATTCGGACGGATCGAAGTCCCCGCTGCCGATTCTTGGCGACGTTCCGGATCCTTCGGGCTCTTGATCGTTGCGAGGCGGGATGAGAAAGGCCCCGACTCTGGCGAGTCGGGGCCCTTGACTGGAAGGTTCTGCTTGTCGGTTCCGGCGTCGCCGGTCGAGGATCACTCGCCGCCGACTTGGAGGCGAACGAAATTCTTCAACGTGGTGCCGTCGGGAAGAAGCGACGAAATCTGCTTGGAGTCGTCTCGGACGTACTTCTGGCCGAGCAGGGTGACTTCTTCGAAGAACTTTCGCATCTTGCCTTCGGCGATCTTCTCCGCGATTTCCGGGGGCTTGCCGCTGTTCTCCGCTTCGGCCTTGGCTTCGCCGGCCTTCAGTGCCACGAGATCACCCGGAAGTCCGGACTCATCGACGGCCATGGGCGTCGGGACGTTGGCGGCGATGTGCTGGCAGATGCCGGTGGCGACGTCTTCGGGGAGTTCGCCTTCGAACTGGAGGAGCACGCCGAGCTTCGAGTCGTGATGGATGTAGGTGGCGAAGTTCCCGCCACCGAGCTTGGAGCCACGTGCCATGGAGATGTTCTCGCCGGTGGTGATCCGGACTTCGTCCAACTCCTTGGTGAGCGCGTCATCCATGGTGACTTCGCCGTCGGGGCCCGAGAGCGAAGCCTTGGCGATGGATTCCGCCAATGCTCTGAAGCTGTCGTTTCGCGCGGTGAAGTCGGTCTCGGCTCGCATCTCGATGATCGCGGCGTTGCCGCCGTCGATGGCGATGGAGATGCAGCCTTCGCCGGCGGCACGATCGGCACGGGTGTCCATCTTGCCCTTGAGCTTCTCGCGGAGCGCCTCTTCGGCGGCCGCGGCGTCGCCGCCGGCGTCGATGAGGGCCTTCTTGCAGTCCATCATGCCCAGGCCCGTCTTCTTGCGGAGGGCCATCACGTCCTTGGCGCTGACGTCTGTCGTGGACATTGGTAGTTCCGTTTCCTTGCTTGGTCGAGTCGGGAAGAGTCCCGACCTTGGGAGTCCGGCGATCTGATTCGAAGGCCGGGTGATTGATCACACCATGAGCATCGGATCGACGTTCGATCCGAGCGGGTTCAGTTGCCTGGAGTCTCGGTGGCGACGCCCGCTTCCGCGGTCGGTTCGGCCGGCGAGTCGGCCTCGGCCGCCGGAGCGTCTTCTTCGGCTCGGAACTGGCTCCGGCTCGAACGTCGACGTCCCTGGTTTCCGCCTTCTTCCTCGTTGCCGCCGCCTTCGGCGCGTTCCTGAGCTTCCTGGGCTCGCTTCGCCTTTCCTTCGGCGATGGCGGCACAGAGCTCGCGGACGATGACGTCGATGGATCTCATCGAGTCGTCGTTGCCGGGAATCGGGATGTCCGCGAGATCGGGGTCACCGTCGGTGTCGATGAGGCAGATGGTCGGGATGCCGAGGTTTCTGGCTTCGAAGAGGGCGTTCTTCTCGCGATTCACGTCGACCACGACCATCGCACCCGGGAGGTTGCCCATGGTTCGAATGCCGTTGAGGTTTCGGAAGATCTTCTTCTGCTCTCGAAGAAGCTGGGATTCCATCTTCTTGGAGTAGCTGCGGATCTCGCCCGACTCGATCAGCTTCTCGAGTTCCTCGAGTCGCTTGAGTCGCTCACGGATCGTCCTGAAGTTGGTGAGGGTTCCACCCAGCCATCGCTCGGTGACGTAGGGCATGCCGATGTCGGTGCAATACTTCTCGATCGCGGCCTGAGACTGCCGCTTGGTTCCGACGAAGACGACGTCCTTGCCTTCCGAGGTCACCTTCTGGATCAGCTTGCGGGCGAGGAGGAGACCCTTGATGGTCTCCTTGATGTCGATGATGTGAATCTGGTTCCGGGTCGCGAAGATGTACGGTCGCATCTTCGGGTTCCAGTTGCTTCGACGCTGGCCGAAGTGAATACCCGCTTCAATGAGTTCCTTGACGAGTGACATGAGAGAGTCGTCCTTCCGAGCCGCGTCGAGGCGGTCGTGGCTGCAGCGACACCGACGGCTTCTTCCGATGGCGAATCCGCGTTTCCGCGGACCGGATGGCCGTATGAGGGCGCTTGATCCGAAACAATGATGAGACTCGATGAGGACCGAGTCGTGGGAGGGGCTGACCGCCCACCCGCCACAGGTGTCCGGTCCTTTCCCGTCTGATCGAAAACCGACGACCTTTGGGGAAACGATGAGCATACCTTGAACGGCGTCTGCAGGCAACGTGAAGCCGGTTTGCAGGTGGTCGGTCCGGTGGGCGGCATCGCCGTCTAGAATGCCGAGTTCTGCCGGGGCGGCCCACGGGCCCCTTCAGCGTCCCCTTGGCTTGAATCGCCGTTTTTTCGGTCGCCAGGGGCGGGTTCGCCGGCATTGTGGCGACCAGACCCATCCCCGGGTTGGATCGCCGTGTATTCCAGAGGAAGTGTGCTCCCCATGATCGGCAAAGTGTTCAAGGCCTACGACGTTCGAGCCGTCTATCCCAGACCCCTCAACGAGAAGATCGCCTGGCAGGTCGGGCATGCCTCCGCGTCCTATCTGATGAGCGAGGCGGCGCGGGCCGGTCGCCTCGATCCGATGGGGCGGACGATCGTCGTCGGACGGGACATGCGGACGAGTTCGCCGGACCTTCGAGATGCGCTGGTGCAGGGAATGCGGGACGCGGGGGCTCGGGTGATCGATCTCGGCATGGTCGATACGTCCTTCGTCTACTTCGCGATCAATCACCTCGATACGGCCGGCGGAGTGCAGGTGACGGCGAGTCACAATGCCGCGAAATACAACGGGTTCAAGATCTCCGGCCTTCATGCTCGGCCGGTCGGAACGGGGTCCGGGCTCGAAGAGGTCAAGCGTCTGGCGGCGATCGCGGATCGGCAGAGAGTCCAACCGGCGGGCGGAGGTCTTGAGTCGCGTGATCTCTGGGAGGAGTACCGGGATTTCCTGTTGAAGAGTCTCGACCCGACCGTGCGGTCCGGTGAGCGTCAGCTGCGCGTGGTGGTCGATGCGGCCGGAGGCATGGGCGGCGTGATGGTGCCGAAGGTCTTCGGTGATGTCCCCGGTCTGGAGATCATTCCGCGTTGTTTCGAGGTCAACGGCGATTTCGAGCACGAGCCGAATCCGCTGGTTGATTCGAATCTCGACGGAGTTCGGGCGGCCGTGAAGGAACAGGGCGCCGACTTCGGGGTCTACTTCGACGGTGACGCTGATCGCTGCATGATGATCGACGACACGGGGCGAAGCATCGGTTGCGACATCCTCTTCGCGTGGATGGCGGACACGTCGCTGCGGGCGAACGGGCCTGGCGCCTACGTCTACGACCTTCGGTCGAGCCGGGTGGTGCGTGAAGTGATCGAGGCCCGGGGCGGCACGGCGATCGAGAGTCGGGTCGGCCACGTCTTCATGAAAGAGGCGCTCCGCGGCCATCAGGCGGCACTCGGCGGCGAACTCTCCGGGCACTTCTACTTTCGTGACCACTTCGGAACCGACAGCGGGCCGCGGACTCTCATCGAAATCTGCAATCTGGTCGTGGCCGCCAAGAAGAAGCCCTCGGAATGTCTCGCGGGATTCCAGCGATACGTCTCGACCGGTGAGGTGAACTTCAAGGTCGAGGACGTCGACGAGGCTTTGAAGGCGGTCGACAAGGTCTTCTCCGAATCCGAAACCTCGAAACTCGACGGGGTGAGCTACGACCTGGGTGACGCGTGGTTCAACGTGAGGGCGAGCAACACCGAGCCGTTGCTTCGCTTGAACGTCGAGGGCGTCGACGCCGCGGCCCGCGATGCCGCCTTCGAGCGGATCAAGGAAATCCTCGGGGCCCCGGTTCGAGCAGGCTGATCGCGATCAGCGGTTGGTGTCGGCGTCATTCGCCGGGAATGTGGGAGATCACCCCTTCCCAGGGGCTTGATGCGGTCGCATAGAGCCGCTTGGGAATCCGTCCGGCGCGAAAGCCGAGCCAGCCGGAATCGCAGGCGAGTCGCATCGCCTTCGCCATCGCGACCGGATCCTTTGCGTGGGCGATTCCGGTATTGAGCAGCACGCCGTCGGCACCGAGTTCCATGGCGATGGTGATGTCGCTTGGCGTGCCGACGCCGGCATCCACGATCACGGGATAGTCAGGGTCGCCGCCGTGGGCAGGGTCCTTGAGAAGTTCGAGGATGATGCGGATCGCCGCGGGGTTTGAAATGCCGCGGCCGCTGCCGATCGGGCTGCCCGCCGGCATCACGCTGGTCGCCCCGGCGTCACGAAGCCTGGCCGCCATGATCGGGTCGTCACTCGAATAGCACAGAACGTCGAAACCATCGGTGACGAGTTCACGGCACGCCTCGAGCGTCCCGACGGGGTCGGGAAGGAGCGTCGTCTTGTCGCCCAGCACTTCGAGCTTCACCCAGTGCTTGCCGGGGTTGTCGAGCTGGTCGAGCAGTTCACGGCCGAGTCGGGCGACTCGAACCGCGTCCTCGGCGCTGAAGCAACCGGCGGTGTTCGGCAGGACGGTGAGCCGATCAAGATCGAGATCCTCGAGAAGCGACCGGCCCTCGGCGTTCACCAGTCGTTCGCGACGGACCGCGACGGTGACCGCGTCGCAGCCGCTTTCCTCCAGCGCGGATCGCATCGTGGCGGCGTCGGGGTACTTTCCGGTACCGGCGACGAGACGGCTTCGAAGTTCGAATCGGCCGATCGAGAGCGGGGGAATGTCGAGTGCGGTCGTGGTGGTCATGGATGGCGGTCCGGAACTCGGGCGAGACGAATGGATGCATGTGCGACGGTGCGGTTCAGCCACCGCCGACGAGAGAAACCACTTCGACGGCATCCTGGGTGGCCAGTCGGTGGTGCGGATGATCGGCCTTTCGGACGATCTGGCGGTTGACCTCGACGGCACAGGGGCGTCCGGCGAGATCCAGGAGGTCCAGAAGGCTCGATACCGTGGATCCCTCCGGGGCCTCTCGCACGGTGCCGTTGACGGTGATCTGCATCCGGTCATGATAGGGTTCGAATCGCACGGTTCCATTCGCCCGCCCGGAGACGACGATGAATCCCCAGTCGGACATGCCAGAGCTCGAGTGTGGTGGTGGCGTCGCTCGTCATCACCGATCGGCCGGTCCGCGTGCGGCGATCTTCGCCGCGTTCACGCTCGGAATCGCCGGATGTGGCGGGTCGGACTATGACACTTCGACCCCGGAATCAGTCCTGGTCGCGGCCAGAGCCATGGTCGAGAATGGTGATGCCGATCGTCTTCCCGAGCTGATCGACATCACCCCCCGGGACATCGCATTCGACGATGGCGTGACGGAAGCCAGCGCGATCGCGGAGGTGAAGGAAAAACTCTCGGAACTCCTCGGGCGTCTCTGGCTGGTCGGCGAGGAGTTGCAGCGCCAGTTTCCCGATGAGACCGTCGATTCCCTCGACGAGGCCGTCGGCATGGTGAACGACGCGACGGAAGACGATTGGACCGATGTGATCGGCGGCTTTCTCGCCGATCCCTTCGAGTTCCTGCAGGTTCAGGAGGATCGCATCGAGATCCTGGATCTGGGAGATGGAACCGCCGCGGTGTTGTGGGACGACGAGCCCGCCTTCGGTGGCTTCATGGCGATGATCGAGACCGGGGATGGTTGGAAGGTCGGCGTCCCGATCGAGTTGGTTCAAGACTCCGAATACTGGCCGCAGACCCGATACGAATGGTCGGTGGTCGCCTCGATGCTCCTGGGAATCGAGAACTCCCTCGAAGACTTCGAGCGCGAAGTCCGAGGAGGCTCGTTCAAGAGTCTCTCGCGAGCCGCGGAACGAGCCGGCAGAATCGTCGGCGAGTCGGTCGTGGTGCAGGGCGTCATCTACGCGATGATGAAGCGCGACGCCGACGAAGACGAGTAGGCGGAAGTCTCAGCTTCGAATCAGAAGTGGGACGTCGCTGCGGGTCAGCATCGATGACGCGGTGTCGCCGAGAAGAAGTCTCGAGAGTCCGCGTCGCCCGACGGCCCCCATCACCAGCATGTCCGCGTTCCAGGCTTCCGCGTGCTCGAGCAGAGCGGTGGAGGGCGACCCTTCCAGAACCACGCCTTCGACCGTATGGCCGTGGAGGCGAAGATATGACATTCCCTCTTCGAGGAGGCTTCCGGAATCCGAGTCGTCTTCAGCGCAGTTGGCGACGCGAACGATGGAGGGGCCGAAGGCGTTGAGCACCGCGAACGCGCGGAGGGCGTCGGCGGATGCCGTGGAGCCGTCATACGCGACCAGGACGCGATCGATCGGCTTGGCAGGTGACGTCATGGCGAGAATGGGTCGTCCCGATGCACGGGCCACTCGTCCGAGGAAGTCCTCCGCGTGGGCGATGGTTCCGTAGTCGAATGCGTGCCGGATTCCGACGATGGCGAGGTCCGCGAGGCGAAGCGCGTTTGCCAGGGCTTCCTGGGCGTCGCCGACGATCGACTGGGTCTGGTGTGGAATGCCGGCGGCCTTCGCCATCGATTCGAACCGGGCGATGGCCTCGGCCATGCCGGCCTCGACGTTGGCCTGCCGTTCGGCGCGAAGATCGGCTGCAGCCGACCCGGCGCCCATCGGTGCGGGCTCCGCCGGGTCGACGAGCGTCTCGTCGAGGACGGCCACGCCGACGATTTCCGCGCCGTTTCGAGAGGCGATCTGGCAGGCCTCGGTGACGGCGGCGTCCATGTACTCGGAACCGCCAAGTGCCACGATCACTCGCTTCAATGCCATCGTCGTCTCCAGGGTCCGGGCGGGTCGGGAATCGCACCCGTCGAGTTCAAAGGAAGAGCCAGTTCACGAGAATCATCGCTGGAATCAACACCAGCACGCTGTAGACCATGTAGCCGAAGAAACTGGGCATTCGAACCCCGGATTGCTCGGCGATCGACTTGACCATGAAGTTCGGGCCGTTGCCGATGTAGGTGTTGGCGCCCATGAACACGGCGCCGAGGCTGATCGCGGTCAGCAGGTCCTCGCGGATGTGGCCGCCGTTCTGCAGGTCGAGGATGCCCTCGCCGGCTGCGGGCGACATCGCCTCCGCGGTCTGGAAGAAGACCAGATAGGTCGGTGCGTTGTCGAGGAAGCTGGAGAGGATTCCGGTGAGCCAGAAGAAGTGGGTGGGGCTCTCGAGACCGAGATCGGCGCCGTTGGCCTTGAGGACCGCCAGCGGAACCTGCATGCTCAGGAAGATGCCGATGAAGAGGGCGGCCACTTCGATGATCGCGTGGTAGTTGAAGCGATTCGATTCCCGGATGCCCTTGGGCGTGAGTGCGAGGCTGGCTCCGGCGAGTCCGAGCATGACCAGCTCGCGGCAGAACGGGAACGCGTGGATGTCCGTTCCCGGGATGGGCTTGGACGGATCGAGCAGGGCGACGGCGAACACCACGCCCAGAAGGAGGAGGAGATTCAAGCTCCCGCTCATCCGCAGCGGGCGACGAATCGCATCGTCACGAAGGATGTCGAGGGTGGTCTCCCGCTTGACCATGATCTGGTCCCAGATCCAGTAGACCACGATGAGCAGGGCGCCGAGGAACGCCCATTCCTTCCAGAGCACCAGCGTCCAGTCGAAGGGGACGCCTCGGAGATAGCCCAGGAAGAGCGGGGGGTCACCGATGGGGAGCAGGGTTCCGCCGATGTTGCTCACCAGAAAGATGAAGAAGACCACGGTGTGGACGACGTGCTTTCGCTCCCGATTCGTCTCGAGCAGTGGCCGGATGAGCAGCATGCTGGCACCGGTGGTTCCGATGAAGCTCGCGATGAGGGTGCCGACGAGAATGAACGTCGCGTTGACCGTCGGGGTCGCTTTGAGATCGCCGGTGATCGAGATGCCTCCCGAGATCACGTAGAGCGAGAACAGCAACATGATGAAGGGGATGTACTCGCCCGGGATGGCGTGTTCGATCGCGAGCAAGGCGGCGGTCGGTCCGTCGACGACGGCATAGAACACCATGGTGAGCAGTCCCGCGCCCAAGGCGACCGCGAGCCGATTGGTGTTGTCCTCCCACCAGTGCATCGTCTTGCGGAGAAGCGGGAGTACGGCGATCGAGAGCAGGAGCAGGACGAAGGGGACGGTGCCGATCTGCCAGAAGGGGGGGACGCCGTGGTCTTCGTGGTCGTCTGCGGATTCGGCCGCTGCGTCGGCCAGTTCGGGCGACATCGATCCGTCGGGCGCCGCCGCCGCCTCGAATTCGACTCGATCGGCCTCGGGTTCACCGTGGAGATCCACCACGAGCGGTGCGAGCACCAGAAGGCCGAGGATGATGAGGCCGATGAGATTGGGAATCCGGAGCGGATTCGCGCTGGAGGGGTGGGGGTGGTTGGGATTTGCGTCGGTCATGACTGAGGGGTCTCGGTTGGGCGAGGGCGTACTCTACCGCCGATCGGCATCCCGATGACGCGTCCGTGCGGTTGGTGGCCCGGCCTTCGAAAAAGTTCGGAGCGCGAGGGAATTGGGCCGATCTTCACCTTGGGAAGCGGTGTGGCTGATCTCTGGAATTCAGATGGAGGCCTTTGCTCGAGCGGCGTATCCTTTCAGCTCTCCGCGAGT
This sequence comes from Phycisphaera sp. TMED9, assembly GCA_002167845.2. Classification (GTDB taxonomy): domain Bacteria; phylum Planctomycetota; class Phycisphaerae; order Phycisphaerales; family SM1A02; genus UBA12014. The sequence continues at coordinate 21,640 of NHBO02000013.1, forward strand.
TCCTGTTTTTTCGCGGCGTGATTGGACTCTTGGTGGCGAATGTCGGATCTTCGAGAGGTTCGCATCGGGCATGCATCGATTCATGATCTTCACTCCACGAAACCCTTCTCAGGCTCGTTCCGCCCTCGGATCAGATTCCGTCGGGCGTCTGGTCGTCGCGATCCTCGTGCTCTTCGTGATTCGGCATCCGGTCTCGGACGGGGGTCAGGACGCGGCTCGGCTCGGTCGTTTCGCGGCGCAGGTGGACGGGCTGGACGAGGCTCGGGCCATCGCGGTCCGCCCAAGCGGCGAAGTGGTGACGTTGGATGCCTTCGGGGCGATCTCGGGGGATACGGATGCGGCGGGCTTCCGAGATCTGGCGATCGATTCGAAGGATCGCTGGATCCTGATCGGCGAGAAATCACTGGAGTGTCGACCCGGTGGTCGGGAAGTCCTCTGGAAGGTCGAGCCCGGCGGGATCGGGGCCGATGCCGCCGGTTCGTCGGTCTGGTCGCTTGATGCTCAGGGCGGTATCCGAAGACGCGATGCCGCCACCGGGGAGATTCTGGCCGATCGTCCGGCCGCCTATCCCGGCGCCCGAGCGATCGTCGCGATTCCGGACGGCGGGGCCTGGCTCGCGGATACGGACCGCCATCGACTGGTCCGTCTCGACGCGGATGCGAACGAGACTCGGTCCATCGGCGACCGTGGTGCCTTCCCCGGCCTCTTCAATACGCCGGTGGATCTGGCGGTCCACGGGGAACGCCTCTTCGTCGCGGACAAGTTGAACCACCGAATCTCCGTTCACCGGTTGTCGGACGCTGCGTTCCTCTACCAATGGGGGATGCACGCGGTGATTCCTCGCGAAGGTGAAGGGCGGATCCACTATCCCGAAGGCGTGGCCATCTCACCGGATGGCGACCGGGCCTTCGTGCTCGAGTCATTCGAGCGTCGCTACCAGGTGTTCGACGAGGTGGCGGAGGGTGAGGAGCCGACCGGGAGTTCGCTCCCTCGGACCCGAGGCGTGCAAAGTCATTTCGGTCGAGATGTCGGGGCTGATGGCGACCTTCTGGTGATGTGGGATCCGGAGTCTGCGTCCGCGGTGGTGTTTGATCTGACTTTCGGAATACCGATTCACGTCACGACCTTCTCCCGGGGCGGTCGAGGCCCGGCCAACTTCGGTCGCATTCAGGCGGTGGGTGTGGATGCCGAGAAGCAGGAGATCTACTTTCTCGACCGAGGACTCGGCCGCATCGCGAAGTGGCGCCTCGATCGAGACCGCGATGCGCCGCTCAAGATGGATCCCTTCATGGGGCGTTTCGTTCGAAGTTGGAACGAGGACCTTCTGGTCGATCGAGTGGCGGCCAAGGGCGGGGGCGACGAACTCGATCTTCAAGACCTCGTGATTCGCGGCGGCGAGCTCAATCTCCTGGATGCGGCGGGGCCTTCGATCATCACGACTGATGATCGGCTCGAGGTTTCTGCGGTTCATCAACTTCCGGAGGGGACGATTCCGGCGCAGATCGCGGTTCGTCCCGGCGGTGGGTGGCTGGTGTCCGAGCCGGAACGTGGTCGCGTCCTGGTCATCGATGCCGGTGGCGCGGTCGAGAGAACGGTCATGAGCGAGGCGACCGGCGTGGTTCGGCCGTTCGGCGTGGCGGCGTTGGCTGGAGGTCGGATCGCGGTCTCAGATCGAGCCTCGGATGAGTTCGTGGTGATCGACCGGAATGATGAGGTGGTGGCTCGGGGTGGCGAACGGGGTTCCTGGGATGGGGCGCTCTGGATGCCCGCGGGGCTCGAGTTTCTGCCTGACGGTGGCCTGGTGGTACTTGATCAGGGCAACCATCGAGCGCAGGTGTTCGATCCCGAGTCGGGTTCATGGCGGATTTCCTTCAGCCTTGGACAAGGGCATGATCGGCCTCTGCTGCTTCGGTCGGATTTCGAGCCGGAGGCCGAGGATGATGCTGATTCCGGAAGTGAGGAAAGCAAATGAATGATTGGCGATGGCGGGCGTTGTGGATCGCGATGCCGGTTGGAGCATGTCTGGCGGGATGCGATCAGACCGTCGGCGATGAGTCGAGCGGGACGTCGGCGTCAGCGGGCGTCGAAGTCAGGGCCGACACCGACACCGACGCCGACGCCGGCGTTGAATGGCAGGAGCGTCTGTCCGGCGATGGGACCTGGCTGGTCGCATGGCGGCCGACCGTCGCCACGCTTCCCGTGTCGGAGCCATTCTCGGTCGAGGTCCGCGTCGTGGATGCGAACGGGGCTCGGCCCGACGGTGGCATCGAAATCTTCCTCGATGCCGAGATGCCGCACCATGGCCATGGCATGAACGTCGTTCCCCGAGTGACCGAGCGGGACGAATCCTGGCTGGTCGAGGGGGTCCTCATGCACATGCCCGGGCGCTGGGAACTCTCGGTCGACGTGATCGGCGAAGACGAGACCGAGCGGGCGCAGTGGACGGTGCAACTCGAACGATGACCTCCTCCGGCTCCATCTCGGCGATTTCGCGATTCCTCTCGACCGGAGGTCTGCTCGGCTTCGTTGGCGTTGTCTCGACTGGGAGCTTCGCGATCGTCGGATGTGACGGGGCGGATCCACCTGTGTCGGCGGGTGGGCAGGCCGATCGCGAGGTCCGTCCCGCGAAAGACGACGTCGTCGCGAACATGGAACCGGCAGCGCTTCGGCGTGCTCTTTCCTCGTCTCCCTTGCCCCCGCCCCCGGTCGATCCGACCAACAGATACGCGGATGATCCTTCGGCGGCCGAGCTCGGTCGACGATTGTTCTTCGATACCCGTGTTTCAGGCAGCGGCGATGTGAGCTGTGCCACATGTCATGAGCCCGATCGCTGGTTCACCGATGGCCTGGAGAAGTCGCGAGGGATCGATACGACGGCCCGTCATGCGCCGACCCTGGTCGATGCAGCCCATCACCGATGGTTCAACTGGGACGGCCGGAGTGACTCGATGTGGGGGCACACCATCCGTCCGATCGAGAACCCACTCGAAATGGGGGGTGATCGGACCATGCTGGCCAGGCTCGTCCTTCAAGATGATGAACTGAAGACGAGCTATGAAGCCACGTTCGGATCGACTTCACTCTCGTTGGACGAGTTGCCTCTGGTTGCCAGCCCGTCCGGTGATTCGGAAGCCGTCGAAGCCTGGGAGCGGCTCACGCCAGACCGGCAGGATCGCATCAATCGGGTCGCCGCCAACATCGGCAAGTCTCTGGCGGCCTTCCAGCGGACGCTTCGTGGCGGCGTGAGCCGTTTTGATCGCTGGGCGGAAGCAGTCTCGGCGGGCGAGGATGGCGGTGAGATTCTGAGTGACTCGGAACGCCGGGGGCTGGCGTTGTTCTTCGGTCGGGCGGAGTGCTGGGAGTGCCATAGTGGCCCGCTCTTTTCCGATGGAGAGTTCCACAACATCGGGATCCCGGTCGCGGACGGACTTCCTCGGGATCCAGGCCGGTATGACGGCGCCTTGCTGGTGAAGAACGATCCGTTCAACGCCGCCGGCCGGTACAGCGACGATGTCGAGGGGCGTCAGGCCATTTTGAGTCGCGGGGTGAAGCGAGATCCGGAATCATGGGGGGCCTTCCGGACCCCCACGCTCCGCGGGGTCGGCCGAACCGCCCCGTACATGCACGATGGCTCGATGCCAGATCTCGAATCCGTGCTTCGGTTCTACTCGACCCTGGAGGGGGCGATCCAGTTGGATCATCATCAGGAATCCGTCCTCTCGCCGCTCGGCCTCAGCTCGCAGGAGATCATCGATCTCGAAGCATTTCTCGGCACGCTCACCGGGCCGGGGCCACAGCTGGAACCGGTTGACGGCGATCGCCGGACAGAACTCCTCGGGGACTGAAGTTCTCGGACTCCGGGATCGCAGCCGTGAAGGCTCGAAAACCGCCATCGAATGGAAGATAAACGGGAACAAACTTGGTTCTTGGCCGTTTAAATGGTGGTCATTGGTGGATTCCGGCAACTTCGCGCCCGATTCCAGCGCATGATTTGAAACGTCGACGTCGGCGAGCTCGAACGGCTCAAGGATTCGGCAATCCGAATGATCACGATGACTCGTGGTCGCTCAGTCGCCCCAGAAGCGGTGAATGTCGCTTCGCTGCACATCTTCGAAATTTTTCTTCGACCACATCTTCCTTCGATACTCGGGAAACAAGATCAGATGATTCGTACCCCTCGCCTCGCCATGTCTCTGTCTCTTTCGTTGCTGGCCGTTGGATCGGTCGCGTTGGCGCATGAGAACGATCCGAAACGAAATCCTGAACCCCCGGTGTACGGCGACATTCTCTACGGAGATCGGGACGGAATCGCCGGAGGTTGGGGTGGAAGTCAGGAGAACACGATCTTCTGCTCTCAGGTTCCGATCAATGTCCTCGGTGGATCCGGCAACGGCTCGGACTGCTGGGGCTACACCTCCCCGTCTGGCCTCGAGTGTGCGATCGTCACCATGGAATCGGCAGTCGCCTGGGTCGACGTCACCGATCCTTTCGACCCCAATGTCCTCTACACCTACCAGCGCGGCAATTCGAGTTCGCTCTGGTGCGATGTGAAGGTCATCGGATCGCACGCCTATGTCGTCGGTGAGGGCGGGGGATCGATCAAGATCTTCGACATGACCGGAATCGACAAGGGTGTCGTCAGTTACGTCGGAGAATCCTCGGCGAATGGGAATTCCGCGACTCACAACATCGCGGCGGTTCCCCAAGCGAACCTGCTGATCAAGTGCGGGGGCAGTGGCGAAGGACTGCGTTTCTACTCGACGGCCGACAATCCGAACGCGCCGGCATTCCTTGGTTCCTGGAACGATCGCTACGTACACGATGCGGACATCGTCGTTTATCCGCAGAACGGTCCTGATTCGCTCTATCGTGGGCGTCTGATCGGGTTCTTGAATGATGGAAACAACGGCGGTGGAAGCAACACCGGCCTGTCCATCGTCGACTTTGGAACGCCGGCGAACGTCAATCCCGCCGGGACGCTTCTCTCGAGAGTCGTCTGGCCGGGGGCGGGCTACAGCCATCAGTCGTGGCACACCGAAGACTTCCAGTGGGTCATCTCGAATGATGAGACGGCGCTGAACTCGACCTGGCAGATGATCCGGATCAATGATCTGAACAACGCGACGCTCGGGCAGAACCAGTCCGTGCCGATGTCTTCCGTCAACCACAACAACTACGTTCATGACGGTCTGGTCTACGCGGCCAACTACACCGCGGGTATCCGTATTCTCGAGCGGAACGGCAACTTTCTGAACGAGATCGCCCACTTCGACACCTATCCGCCGAACGACGGTGGTAGTTTCGATGGTGCTTGGAGCGTCTATCCGTTCTTCGAGAGCGGAACGATCATCGCCAGTGATTTCCAGAGTGGGCTGCTGGTCTTCAAGCTCGACATCGCACCGATCGGCTTCTCCTTCCCGGGCGGTCTTCCCGAGGGAATTCCCTCTGCGGGCGCCAGTGTCGAGGTTCAGATCTCGGAAGATGGTGCCGAGGTCGACTTCGCGACCATGACCTACGAGTTCTCCTCGGATGGCGAGGTTCGAACCGTGGACGGCGTCGAGACTTCGAACCCCGGCGTCTGGTCCTTCCAGATCCCCGCGTCCCCGGATTGTCCCGACCTGGTCTCCTTCGAGTTCAGTGCGACGACGACCTCCGGTGAGACCTACAACGACAGCACCGGCCCGCATCTGGCGACGGTTGCCGATGGTGAAGTCGTCCTCGTCGATTACAACGGCGCTTCAGCCGCAGGCTGGACGTTTGGCGTCACGGGCGACTCCGCTGCGACCGGAATCTGGGAGCTCGGCCTTCCGCAATGCAATGGTCGCGGTGATCCATGCACCGATGGAAGCGGCAACCAGAACGGCCCGTGCTTCCTCACCGAGATCAATCCGTCGGACACGAACAGCGACATCGACGGCGGCGAGACCACCATGCTCTCTCCGATCTTCGACGGTCTCGGTCCGGTTGGAACCAGATTGAGTTACGACCGCTGGTATTCCAATGACGCGGGCGCCTCCCCGGGTGAGGATTCGATGCAGGTCTACATCAGCAACAATGCCGGTGGTTCGTGGACTCTGGTCGAGGACGTGAACCAGAACGCCAACGCCTGGGTGACCGTTGATTTCGTCATCGAAGACGTGATCTCGGCGACGGATCAGATGCAGATGAGATTCGTCGCCAGCGATCTGGGTGCGGGTTCCGTCGTCGAAGCCGGTATCGACAACCTCCGAGTGTTCGGCATCGAGTGCGACGATTCGTCCATTCCGGGAGACATGAATGGCGATGGCCTGGTGAACGGAGCTGACCTCGGTCTGTTCCTCTCGGTCTGGGGAACTTCGGATCCCGCCGCGGACTTCAACGCAGATGGCACGGTCGGTGGGGACGATCTCGGCATCCTGCTCGTCAACTGGTCTCTCTAGGCACGAACCGCGGACCGTTTCGATCGGCTCCGAATAACACGGTTCGAAATGACACAAGCGGCCTCGGTCCGGAATCAGTTTCCGGGCCGAGTTCTCTTTTTTGGGGCCGAGCATGTTCTTCGGAATTGAAAGTGGGGTGTGACGACCGATATTTTTCTCGTGATTGAGTGAGAAAAAACTTTGAGAAACCACACTTTGGAACTATCTTCGTGAATAGCCAGTGGCGAAAGTGCGTTCCAACCTCGCACCATTTGGCAAGGAAGAAGATGTTCCGCTTCCCCCTGTTCGAAGAATTGAAGATCTGCATGCCGGGTTCGCCCTTGGTATTCGGGAATCTCGTCGCGCGGCCGCTTGGTGTCGGCGTGTTGACCACGAGCTTCCTGATCTCGGTGGCCGTCGGTCACGAGGGTGATCCGAAACGAAATCCCGAGCCTTCGATTCCGGGCGAGATCATCCTTGCCGGAACGAGCGGGGTCGGGTCCGCGTGGGACGATGTCGGGGCGGGAGTCGTCTTTCAGTCGCAGATTCCCGTGAACGTTCTCGGCGGGACGGGAAACGGTTCCGACCTCTGGCACCACGTGTCCGATTCGGGGCGTGAGTATGGAATCGTCACGACCCGCGAGTCCGTCGCCTGGGTCGAGGTGACGACTCCTGAAGAGCCCGTGGTGGTCCATGTCCACGCGCGAGGCGAGACTTCTTCGCTTTGGGGTGATGTCAAGACGATCGGTCATCATGCGTATGTCGATGGAGAAGGCGGCGGAACGCTCGTCTTCGACATGTCTTCGATCGATTCGGGGGTCGTGGAGTACCTGGGCGACGTCGGTGTGGGCTCGGCGCACAATCTCGTGGCGTGTCCCGAGGCCGGAATTCTCGCTCGCTGTGGATCGGACTTTCGTTTGTACAGCGTCGCCGACGATCCCGCGGTGCCGGTCCAGATCGGATCCCGGCCCGATCGCTACGTGCATGATGCGGTCCTGGTCATCTATCCGGAGACGGCGCCCGATGCGGAACATCACGGGCACCTGATCGGATTTCTGAGCGATGGCTTCAACAATGGTGGTACCGACACCGGTATCTCGATCGTCGATTTCGGAGTTCCGGGGGAAATAGATCCCGGCGGCACGCTGCTCTCGAGGATCACCTGGCCGAATGCCGGGTACAGCCATCAGAGTTCTCCGAACGACGACTTCACGTGGCTCTATTCCAATGATGAGACCAGTAACAACTCGACGTGGCAGTGCGTCGACATCTCGGATCTGGACGCCCCGGTACTCGGCGAGACTCAGAGCAACGGAAAGAGTTCGAACAATCACAACTGCTTTTTCCGAGGAGGAAGGCTGTTCGCCGCCAATTACAAGACCGGGCTCCGGGTGCTTGAAGCCGATGGGAATCTGCTCGAAGAGGTGGCCTCTTTCGATACCTATCCCGAGTCGGATACCGCGGGATATCAGGGATGCTGGGGTGTGGACCCGTTCCTGCCGTCCGGAACGATTCTGCTGAGTGACATGCAGCGAGGGTTGTTCGTGGTCCGACTTGAAGAAGAGCCATCGAACTTCTCGTATCCAGACGGACTTCCTGACCTGGTCGGATCCGAGGGAACGGCGATCCGTCTTCAAATCGACGGCGTCATTCCCGCCGGCGTGAATCTGGAGTATGAGTTCGGAAGTGGCGCCATCGGTGTCGCGGTGGGGGAGCCGACTGAGAGTTCGGGACAATTCATCCTTGAGATTCCCGCCTCCGAACAGTGTCCCGACACGGTGGTCTTCGACTTCGTGATCGTGACCCAGGATGGCGACCTCGTGGTGGATCCGAACGGCCCGTTTGACGCGGTGGTGGCCGACGAAATGCTCATCATGGATTCCCAGGACGGTGAATCGGATGCTGGATGGTCATTCGGCAGTCGCTCCGATGATGCGGTGGCAGGCTCCTGGACCCGTCGGATCCCGGGCATTAATGACGCGTTCGGCCCGTTGGCCGCGTGGGGCGGAGAGGGAGGTTGCTTCACGACCGGGCAAGGCGATGAGGATGTGGACGGAGGCGTCACGACGTTGGTGTCGCCGGCCATGGATCCTCTTGGAATGATCCGTCCCACGATCAGATACCGACGCTGGCTCCAATCAGAAAACGTCATTGCGGCCGAAGATCGATTCGAAGTGGAACTGACGCACGATGAGGGTGCGACCTGGCAGTTGGTCGATCTGGTCACCTTCGGCACTTCCGAGTGGATCGAAGTGGATCTTCCGCTTCTCGGCCCCGCTTCGGCCTCACCGGTCCAGCTTCGCTTCTCGGCCCGGGATCTCGGGGAAGATTCGACGGTCGTGGCCGCGGTGGATCAGCTGGAACTGCTCGATTGGGGATGTGCCGGCGTACTGCCGGGTGATCTCAACCTCGATGGCCGGGTCGACGGCCTTGACTTCGGGCAGTTTCTGGCAGCGTGGGGTGACCTTGATTCGCCGGCTGACTTGAACTTCGACGGGCTGGTTGACGGTCTGGATCTCGGCATCCTCCTGTTGAACTGGACCTTCTAGAAGGCCGGCCCTGGCTTCGCGGTGATTCGGAGGGCGGAGGTCGCTCGGGTCCGGCGTTGATGGGATTTCGGGAGCTCGAAATCCAGACCTTCCGCTCGGAAGTACTGGACCTCAGCATCAGAAACGGCGATCATGGCGGTCAGTCCCTGGAGCAGGGGGCTGGTGCTCGACGTCCTGACTTGGCCCGCCCTCGGGGCGGTCGACTGAGGGGCATCGAGCGGGTTTCACGAACTTCCGGCGGCGATCGTCGGTAGGCCAGATATGAATTCCGATGCCGAACGAGGTGTCGGCTCCGGCCTCTCAGGGCTGGAGAGATGGAGTGTGTGAATGACGATCAGCAGTCGGCGACATGGCGTTCAGCAAAACTGCGGCGTTGGAGGATCAAGGGTGATCAGCGTGATCGTCGCGTCCTGTTCGATCTCCGTGCTCGCGGGAATCGCGGGGTGCCGGAACGCTCCAGAAGTCGCGCAGAGCGAGGTGGAGGCACAGAAACTCGTCGAGTCGATCGAGCCGGCACCGCCAGCCGAGCCGATGGAGGCCTTCGATCTGCCGATCGCCGGAACGAGTGTGACCCTGAAGATGCAGCCGATCGCCGCCCAGGAAGGGGTCGAGGCGTTCTATATCTCGACCACGGAGGCGACCTGGGACCTCTACGACGCGTTCATCTTCAATCTGGATACGGATGCCGGTGAGAGCACGCCCGATTCGGACGGCGTGACTCGCCCAAGCAAGCCCTACGTGTTGGCTGATCGAGGTTACGGACATGCCGGCTACGCGCTCTTGAGCGCGAGCCCTGCGGCGGTCAAGCAGTTTCTCGAGTGGCTGAGCATCAAGACCGGGCGATCGATCCGGATACCCACCGAATCCGAAATGCAGTTCCTTCTCGCGGGCAGCGGCATCGATGATGCGGATGCGAGGCTTGAATACGGTTGGTTCGAGGAGAACTCGGACTATTCGACTCAGGCGGTCGGTTCGAAACCCGTCGATGAGAACGGGCTGCATGACATCTGGGGCAACGTCAGCGAATACGCGGTTGCTCGTGATGGAACCTACGTCGCGATGGGCGGTTCGTTCATTGACGCCGTCGAAGGCGTGGGGCTCGATTACCGAAAGCCCTTCACCACGGATTGGAATGCGGATGATCCGCAGATTCCCAAGAGTCCGTGGTGGCTCGCCTCCAACGACTGGGTCGGTGTTCGGCTCGTCTGTGACCCCTGACTTTGATTTCGACTCTTCCCGTTCCTCTTCGAATACTCGTTCGATCCGTCTGATGACGGCCGCCTGACTGGAGATCCACATGACCATGAAGAACTCTGACGCTTCGACCAAGACCGACGGCTCCGCCGCTCAGGAGGTCGATCGACGTGATTTCGTCAAAGCCGCTGCCGCGGTCGGGGCCACCGGCTCCATCGCCGGTCTCGCCATGCCGGTCTGGGGTGCTGCGCCCGCGGGTGATCGGCTGAAGGTCGGGCTGGTCGGTTGCGGCGGCCGAGGCACGGGCGCCGCGAATCAGGCGATCAACGCGGATCCGGGTGTGATGCTCTGGGCGATGGGCGATGTCTATGAAGACCGTCTCAAGAACAGCTACAACGGCCTGAAGAACCAGCACGGGACTCGGGTCATGGTCGACCAGGAGCGGCAGTTCGTCGGGTTTGACGCGATCGACAAGGTGCTGGAGAGTGGCGTTGACGTGGTGATCCTGGCGACGCCGCCCGGATTCCGTCCCGACCATCTCGAGAAGTCCGTCGCCGCGAAGAAGCATGTCTTCTGCGAGAAACCGATGGCCACCGACATGCCCGGCCTGCGTCGAGTGATGGAGACGGCGAAGAAGGCGAAGGGACAGGGCACTCAACTCATGTCCGGCTTCTGCTGGCGGTATGCGATGCCGGAACGTGCCATGTACGGTGAGATCAACGATGGGGCGCTGGGCGAGATCGAGTCGGTTCACTCGACCTATCACACCGGTCCGCTCGGGACCCGGGCGCGAACGCCCGAGATGACCGACATGGACTTCGAGTTGCGGAACTGGCAGCACCAGAACTGGCTCTCCGGCGACATCATCGTCGAACAGGCGGTGCACAGCGTCGACAAGATGAACTGGGCGATGGGAAACCGTCCGCCGGCGAAGTGCACGGCGCTCGCCGGGCGTGGCCTTCGCGAAGGAGCCGAGCGTGGAGACATCTTCGATCACTTTGCGGTGATCTACGAGTGGGACAACGGAGCTCGCGGCTTCCTCACCTGTCGACAGGTCCCCAATTGCTCCAACGACAACACCGACTGGATCGCCGGAAGCAAGGGCATCGGATACGTGAACGGATGGGCGCCGAGGCAGTCGAATCTCAAGTTCAACGACGGCGCCACGACCTTCCGCTTCAAGGGTGCGACGCCCAACATGTATCAGACCGAACACAACGAACTCTTCAAGGCCATTCGAGATGGAGAGTTGATCAATGACGGCGACTGGATGACTCAGTCGGTCGCGATGGGGATCATGGGCCGGGAGGCCGGGTACAGCGGTCGCACCATCACCTGGGATGAGATCATGAATTCCCAGAATGAGATCGTTCCTGCTGATCCGAAGTTCGGTCCGCGGCCGCCCATCGTGATTCCGCAGCCCGGCGTCTACAAGTTCAGCTGACCCGTTGACGGAGTCGAGTTCTCGAATTCACGATCACGCCGGTCTCTTTGGAGTCCTGATGATTCAAGTGCTTCTTCTGCTGGTCGCCGCCTTCGCCCTCGGGAGTGAGCCTTCGGGGATTCCGGAAGGCGAGCTGATTCGACCACAGGATTCTTCGGAGCGATCCATGAAGAAGGCCGTGAAGATCGAGATGGTCAAGGATGGTGCGACGCTCGAGGAGAAGTTCCGGCTCTTGAAGGAACTGGGTTTCGACGGCGTCGAACTTCCAAGTCCGAATTCATGGACGGTCGACGAGGTCGTCGCGGCCTCGAAGGCCTCCGGACTTCCGGTGCACGGCGTGGTCTGCAGTGAGCATTGGGCGAGTCCCTTGAATCACCCGGACCCGGCGGTCCGTGCGAAATGCGTGGAGGCGATTCGCGAGGCGATCCGCGATGCCAAGGCCTATGGAGCGACTTCGGTCCTCGTCGTCCCTGCGGTCGTACGGAAGAGCATGTCCTACGACGAGGCATGGGATCTCAGCCGAGCCGAGCTCCTGAAGGTCATCCCGGACGCGGAAGCTGCGGGAATCGACATCGCTTTCGAGAACGTCTGGAACAACTTCCTGCTGAGTCCCCGCGAAGCCGCCGAATACGTGGACTCCTTCGAGAGTCCGCGGGTCGGCTGGTATCTCGATGTGGGGAATCTGGTGGCCTACGGATGGCCGGAGCAGTGGATTCGGATCCTCGGGCCTCGGGTCATGAAGGTCGACGTCAAGGAATACAGCCGTGGGAAACTCGACAAGGAAGGCCGCTGGGCCGGATTCGACGTGGGGCTGCTTGAAGGTGACTGTGACTGGCCGGCGGTGATGAAGGCCCTCGACGAGATCGGGTACGAAGGCTGGATGACCGCGGAGATCGGCGGTGGCGATCGTGCCTGGCTGGTCGATGTGGCGGCAAGGATGGACCGGATCAACGATGCTGGAATCGATGTCGAAGACGATGCTGAAAACTGAACTTCTCGGGAGCGGCACGGCCGTCTCCCGAATCACCCTCGAATGGGAGCTTCTCCGATGACCGACAAGAACCTTGATCGCCGCGACTTCGTCCGTTCCGTGGGAATGGTGGCCGCCATGCCGGCGATCGTTTCCGCGGCCCCCTCCATTCTGGGCGGGATGCCTCGACGTGAAGAGGAACTGACGGTCGGTCTCATCGGATGTGGCGGCCGCGGTACTGGTGCCGCGGTGAATGCACTTCAGGCAGGCCCCAACGTCAAGATTCACGCGATGGGTGATCTCTTTCCCGATCGACTGGCCAGCAGTCGCGGCAATCTCGTGAAGCACGACGAGGCCCGGGTCGATGTTCCCGAGTCGAGGCAGTTCGTCGGCTTTGATGCCTTTCAGGGCGTCATCGGGACCGATTGTGACATCGTGATCCTCGCGACGCCTCCGGGGTTCCGCCCCCAGCACTTCGAAGCGGCCGTGGCCGGCGGAAAGCACGTCTTCATGGAGAAGCCGGTCGCCGTCGACGCGAGTGGAATTCGCAAGGTGATGGAGGGCGCGGCCGCCGCCAATGCCAAGAATCTCTCCGTGGTCTCAGGAACCCAGCGACGGCATGAAGAGTGCTATCTCGAAGCGATGAAACGTCTGCATCGTGGCGACATCGGCAAGCTACTGGCGGCTCGCTGCTATTGGAACATGGGCGGGCTCTGGAAGGTCGACCCGACCGATGACCGTTCGGATATGGAGAACCAGATTCGAAACTGGCTCTACTTCACCTGGCTCTCGGGCGATCACATCGTCGAGCAGCATGTTCATAATCTCGATGCGATCAACTGGGCCTTCCAGTCCCCGCCCGAGAAGGTGTTCGGCGTCGGCGGCCGGCAGGCGCGGACCACCGACCAGTACGGGCACATCTTCGACCACTTCGGGCTGGAATACGGATACCCCGATGATCGCTTCGCCATGAGCATGTGTCGGCAGCAGGTCGGCACGGACGGCCGGGTTGAGGAGATCATCACCGGCTCGGAAGGAACGGCCAAGTTGAGTTCCGGTCGGGCCCAGCTCACCGGTCCCAACGCCTGGCGATTCAAAGGGCCGCAGAATAATCCGTACGTGCAGGAGCACATGGACCTGCAGGCCTCGATTCGAGGAAGCGGGCCGTACTTGAACGAAGGCCAGCGGATCGCGGAGAGCACGCTCACGGCGATCATGGGTCGGGAGGCGGCCTATACCGGCAAGGTCATCACGTTCGAAGACGCGCTCAACAGTGATCAGGATCTCATGCCCGAAGTCATGGAGTTCGCGGAGATGGCCAACCCGCCGGTTCCGGTCCCCGGCAAGACCCGAATGAACCGGTCGGATGACGCGCGTCGCGGCGAAGGCTGATCGAAGACTCGAAAAGGAGAGACCACGGATGTCGAACATCGAACGACGAACCTTCATCTCGACCGCCGGCGGGGCCACCGTTGCCGGCCTGGCGACGGGGCTGGCTGGCGCCGCCGAGCTTGAAGCCCGCGAGAACGCGGCGCCGGGAGCGACCTTCAACCTCAAGTACGCGCCACACTTCGGCATGTTCAACGCGATCTCGGGAAAGGACCATCTCGACCAGCTGCGTTTCGCCAGCGAACAGGGATTCCGGGCCTGGGAGGACAACGGCATGCCGGGCCGGTCCGACGAGGACCAGAAGCGGATCGGTGATGAGATGAAACGTCTCGAGATCGAGATGGGGGTGTTCGTGGCCGAGGGAAACTTCGGCGCGGAGACCTTCGTCAAGCGCGATCAGGCCATGACGGCGCAGTTGGAAGCGAAGATGACCAAGGCGGTCGAGATCGCCAAGCGGTGTGGCGCACGTTGGATGACCGTGGTGCCGGGTCGGTACAGCCTGTCCGATTCCTGGGATTTCCAGACCGCCAACGTGATCGAGAATCTCAAGCGATGTGCGGCGATACTCGAGCCGCATGATCTGGTGATGGTGCTCGAGCCCTTGAATCGCCGGGATCACTCGGGGTTGTTCCTGACCGAGATACCACAGGCGTTCATGATCTGCGAAGCAGTGGGCAGTCCGAGCTGCAAGATCCTGAACGATCTCTACCACCAGCAGATCACCGAAGGGAATCTCATTCCCTACATGGATCAGGCGTGGAGTGAGATCGCCTACTTCCAGGTCGGTGACAACCCCGGTCGTCGCGAGCCGACGACTGGAGAGATCGATTATCGCAATGTCTTCCGTCACCTCCACCGCCGCGGCTTCAAGGGGATCGTGGGCATGGAACACGGTCTGAGTCTCGGCGGCAAGGACGGTGTGGACCGGCTCATCGAGGCGTATCGAGAGTGCGACGAATTCCGGTCATGAGAATCGAGATGGTTCGCGCCGTCGCGATGTTCGCCGCCGTGATCGGCCTGACGTGGTTCGTCCCGGCGGCATTCGCCGCCGGGTCCGACGTTCGCGTGATCGATCGCCGGGTGGTGATGGGCACGCCCGCCACCATCCAGGTCTACGCGCCGGACGAAGCGACGGGCTACGAGGCCACTCGCGCCGCCTTCGCGCGAATGGCCGAGATCGAGGATGCGCTGAGTGACTATCGGCCGCGAAGCGAGGCGATGCGGCTCGTCGAGCGGGTCGACGAACCGGTTCCGGTGTCTCCCGATCTGGCCTCGGCGCTGCGGAAATCCGCCCGCTGGCATCGATCGAGCGCGGGGGCGTTTGACCCGACGATCGGTCCGCTCAGCCTGCTCTGGCGGACGGCGCGTCTTGCCGGCGTGCCACCATCGGCCGCGAGTATCGAGTTCGCGAACGACGTGGTCGGCTTCGAGAAGCTCGAGATCGATTCCGTGGCCGGTACGGTGCGCTGCCGAACGGCCGGGCTTCGGCTCGACTTCGGTGGCCTCGGCAAGGGGATGGCCGCGGATGCGGGGCTTGAGGTGCTTCGAGCCCACGGACTGGTCCGCGCCCTGGTCGATGTCGGCGGTGATCTGGTGGCGGGATTCCCGCCGCCGGGATCCTCGGGATGGCGGGTCCGCATTCGAACCGTCGAAGGCGACGATGATGAGATCGTGCTGCTGGAGAACGGTGCGATCGCGACGAGTGGCGACGTGGAGCAGTTTCTCGAAGTGGAACGTGATGGTGAAACCGTTCGATTGAGCCACCTTCTCGATCCCCGCACCGGGCGCGCGGTGGACAAGCGGCGGGAGGTGACGGTGCTCGTGCGGGGAGGTGCCGCGCCCGGTGCCGATGCGGATGCGCTCGCGAGCTGCGCCAGCGTGCTCGGCTTCAACGGATCCATGCGGCTCGCGGACGGCACCATCGACGGCTGGATCCGATTCCACGAGATCTCCTCCGGCTCCGGAACGGGAACCGACTCCGGACGGACTCGACGAATTCCACTGGCCGCCGACCCGACGTGGGCTCGGGTCGAAAACGGGTCGGTGCTGGTCGACGGCTTCGAGTTCTCGGAAGGCCCGGTCTTTCTTGCGAACGGCGATCTGCTCGTGACGGATCAACCCCGAGATCGAATCGTTCGCATCGATGCCGGCGGTGGCGTGTCGGTGATGTTCGAGGGTGCCCGTCGAGCGAACGGACTGGCGGTCGCCCGCGATGGTCGGCTCCTCGGATGTGCGGAAGCCGAGAACGAACTCGTGGCGTGGGATGAGGACGGAAGCGTCGAGGTCCTCGCCTCGGGCGGGACGAGTCCGTTCAACGGCCCCAATGATCTCTGGGTCGGACCGTCGGGGCGGATCTGGTTCACCGATCCCTTCTATCGGAGATCCTGGTTCGCGTTCGGGCGAAAGCCGCTCCGGGCGGACGTCCACCGGCTCGACCCCGATGGGACCTGTGAGATCGCGGCGACGGACTTCGTGCGTCCCAACGGCATCGTCGGCCGACCGGACGGGAGTCGTCTCTACGTCGCCGATCTCGACGGGGGGCGGACCTTCGAGTTCGCCATCGGGCCGGACGGCGCCCTCGGCCCGCGTCGGATGTTCTTCCCGCTGGGGTCGGACGGCATGGCGATGGCCTCCGACGGCACCGTGCTGCTCACTGGCAAGGGCGTGCACGTGGTGTCAGCGGACGGGGCCCTCATCCGCACCCTCGTGCCGGAGGAACGCTGGATCTCCAACGCGTGCTTCGACGAGGCCGAGCGACGGTTGGTGGTCACTGCGGTCGATCGGGTGCTCGTGTTCGAATTGCCGGACGACCTCGCCGGCGACGGTTGAGCGTGATCCGAACACGGCGAGCGAGCTTTGCAAACGAATTCTGCACGCGTTGGGAATCCTCGTCAGCAGCTGGACGCCGTGATCGAGTGACCCGGACCGGAACAGAGCCGCCTCCTCTCCGCCATGCGGGGACGGGGCTTTGCTTCACGGCGGTGGTTCAGCCGTTCTTCGCGGTCTTGAAGGTCTCGATCGCACGGACCCGCGCCGCCTTGAGATCGACGATCGGAGGGAATGCGCCGGCGGTGTCGAACTCCGGGACCCAGGTTCGAATGTACTCGTGTTCCTTGTCGAATCGCTCCGCCTGGCGATCGGGATTGAAGATCCGGAAGTAGGGCGCTGCGTCGGTTCCGGTCGAGGCGGCCCACTGCCAACCGCCGTTGTTGCTGGGGAAGTCGCCGTCGACCAATCGATTCATGAAGAACCGTTCGCCACGTCTCCAGTCGATCAGGAGGTGCTTCGACAGGAAGGTCGCGACGATCATGCGGACGCGATTGTGCATCCAGCCGGTCCGGTCGAGTTGTCTCATCCCAGCATCCACGATGCCGATCCCGGTCTCGCCTCGGCTCCACGCCTCGAATCTGGCGTCGTCGTCCCGCCAAGGGACGCGATTCGTCCAGGCGTGGAGCGGTCGGTCCATGGAGAGCCGCGGAATGCCGTCCATGACATGTCGGTAGAACTCTCGCCAGATCAACTCGCTCAACCAGACCGAGGGCCCTTCGGCCCAGCGTTCGATGGTCGGGCCGTGGGCGTCGACGAGGCGATGGAGAATGCGGCGCGGAGAGATCGACCCGCAGGCCAGCCAGGGTGAGAGCGTGCTCGTTCCATCCAGCGACGGCGTGTCCCGATCTTCGTGATATCGAAGAATCGGACCGTCGAGAAAACGCTCGAGTCTTCGAAGGGGTTCTTCCTCGCCCGGCTCGAACATCGACTCCGGCCGCGATTCCAGAGATGGATCCAGCTCGCCGGGAAGAAACTTGTCGGGGTCGAGCTTCGGGTTTCGGCGGGCCGTTCCAACCGTCGCGAGCTCCGGGATACCGGTGTCCTGAAGGAGCGCGAGCCACTTGTTCTTGAAGGGCGTGAAGACGGTGTACGGGGTCCCGCCGCCGGATCGAATCTCTCTGATCGGCAGGATGGTCTGGTCTTCGTGTCGGATGAAGTCGATGTCCGGCGCCAGGAGCTCGTCGCGAACCGACTCGTCACGGCGTTCCTCGTTCAGACCGAACTCACGATTCGCATGGATTTCCGAGGCGTCGAGGGTTCGGGCGACATCGAGAAGAACTCCGGCAATCGCGGCATCGTCGCTTCCTCGAAGCACTCGGAGGTCGATTCCCTTCGAGTCGAGTCCGGAACGGAGGGCGGTCAGTGCCCCGGTCATCATCCCGCAGCGGTGTTCACCCCAGTGGTGCTGTTTCCATTGCTCCGGGGTCATGACGAAGATCGCGGTGCAGCCTCCCTTGCCCCGTCGTACCGCGGCGGCCAACGCCGGATTGTCGTCAAGTCGAAGATCACCCCGCAGCCAGGCGATGGTTCGGATGGAATTCGCCACGTCCGTCATGAGTGGTTCCTCGATTCGTCGGAAAGACATCTTCCGGCGGCATCGATGCCGCTCTGGATCGCGTCGTCGATCGAGGGATCGCCGAGCCAGTCGCCGGCGACCTGAGTGCCCGCGGGAAGATCGGAAAGCAACGCCATGGTGACTCTTCTCGGGAGGGCTTCGGAAACGTGACAGGTGGTCAGGTGACGCCAATCGCTGGAATCGATGCCGAGGATGGTCGCGGCTTCGGCTTGAATCCCGTCGAGATCGATCGATGGTTCGACGTCGCCGCGGGTCGGTCGCAGGCTGGCCAGCAATGAATGACGACCGTGTGGTGCGATTCCCGGTGCCACGCCGCTCGGACTGCACAGGAGATTGATGGCTCCCGTGCCGCTCCCATTGAGCACGATGATGGGCTCGGTGATCGCGGGGGTTCCAGTCTCGAAATGAACCGCGGTCGTGCTCGACCATTGCCCGGCCTGCGGGGGCGACGCGCCGAGGAGCCTCGCCGTGACGTCGAAGGGGGTCGCCATCACGACGCCCGCCGAGGAGATCGTCTCGCCGGTGTTCAAGACCACCGATCGCTCGTTGGTTTCGGTCACCGGACTCTGGAGTCGGATGTGTTCACGAATGGGCTCGGCGAGTTCCTCTGCGATGGCCTGCATTCCGCCGTCGGGGACCTCGGCGTTCCCCCTGGCGAATCGATCGAGCGTGCGCAGGAATCGGGCGGCGGGGACCGACAGCGTTTCATCGAGAAACACACCCCCGAAGAACGGTCGAAGGAACGACTCGATGAAGCGATCGCTGAATCCGGTTCGTCGGATGATCTCCATCGCCGACTCCGAGGAGTCTTCGAGGGTCTCCGCCCTCGCGGCGAGCCGTCGGCATCGATTGGCGGCTCGGAGGTCCCTCCAGCCGACCAGTCCCTTGAACAAGGGCTGCAAGGATCCCAGAGGGTGACGCTTGGGATCGAGGATCCGAATCCGTGATTCGCCGGTCCAGACCATCGACCCGGAAACGAATGGATGCCGCTTGAGTGTGTGACGATCGACCAGCGTTTCGAGTGACCGGTAGTTCGACATCGAGACCTGGAAGCCGAGATCGCAGACGATTCCATCCACCACCACGGATCCAAGGCGTCCGCCGACGCGGCCCGACGCTTCGCAGATCATGAACTCCCGACCCTGGCGTTGGAGCTCGCGTCCGCATGCGAGTCCGGCGATTCCGGCGCCGATGATGACGATGGGGTCTGGAGAGAGCATTGGGTGATCCATTCGAGCGGGGGGTCGACCGTTCATCATCGTCGGATTTGAAGTTCGAAGGGGGGATCAAGGCCGATTTCAGACCTCGGGGGTCCGTGCGCCGGGCAGGTGATTCGGGATGGTCGACATCGTGGATTCGGACGAACTGACGATTGATGGGGCGGGGTGAGGCGGGGTGAGGCGGGCTGAGGCGGGCGATCGGGGCCGGTGGAAGGTCGATGGCCCTCCAGCCGGCTTGAATTCGGGGATGATGGGGGCATGACTGACGACGTCCGAAATCAACCTGCCCGCACGCTCGAGGAACAACTTGCGGAGACCTGGGATCAGCTCGCCCGGGCCGTCCGGGACGGAAAGCACGAGTGGCATCTCCCCGTGGTTTCCACGGTTGGTCTGGATGGTTGCCCGGAAGCTCGCACGGTGGTGCTCCGGGGGGTGGATCCGGTCGACCGCGTTCTGGCATTCAACACCGATCGCCGCAGCCGAAAACCGAGTGAACTCGAGGCGGATGATCGAATGGCATGGACCTTCTACGAGCGACGGGATCGTGTTCAGCTCCGCATTTCCGGTCCGACGACGATGCATGCAGACGATGAGATCGCGGATCAGGCCTGGCAGTCCACGGCCCTCTCAAGCCGGCGGTGCTACATGGCGCCGCACGCTCCGACGTCAAGGCTCGACGTCTGGGACCCGAATCTGCCCGAGGGCTTGTTCGCCTCGAGTCCCGATCAGGCGGCCAGTGAGGCGGGGCGGGCGAACTTCATGACCGTCCGCACCCGGATCGATCGGCTCGAGCGGCTCGAGCTGCATCACGACGGTCACTTGCGTGCGCTCTGGCAGTGGAAAGACGATGGTTCGGTCGATGTTTCATGGCTTGCCTCCTGAGAGGCTTCGCGAACCGCTGGCTCAGGAAAAAGCCACGGTCCGGTCTTGTCGCCGGGCAGCGAGCAGGATGAGGGCGAAAGGGACCCACCAGATCAGATCGTTGGTGACGATGTTCAGGCCGAAGATCCACTCGATCTTGCCTTGGGCCGCCGACCACACGAACCCGATCGGGCCGAAGACCTTCCCGAGAAGGCCGACCAGCACGATCGGCCAGTGCCGAATCGGATCTCGCGCGGCTGCGAGATAGCCGACCCCATAGACCCCGATGACCATGCCGAGGCACTGCCAGATCGCTCGGCCGGGATCTTCGAGGGGAGGCATGTCGAGAATTCGGAACGGGAGATCCGGGAATAGGACGATGGGGATTCCCCACAGCACGTTGTACACGCCGGCTGCGAAGAGCCAGCGACGCATCCAGGTCGGAGATCGGTCTTGGAGTGTGGGCATGATCTTGGTTTCGGTCGAGACAGCGAGCGGATGTGAGTTGGGATCTCGTGTCGCACAAAAGTACTGGTGGAAACTCCACGGTTTTCATTGGACTGGATGATTTCGACGGCTTAGTATCTCCCCGCGGCCGTGGGAAGCCGTGATTTGTGCAACTGGGATCTGTGGAAAGGGACCCTTCAATGTTTTTCAGAATCGCCTTCGGCGCCGTAGTTGCGGCGTCAGGTGCGAGCGCTCCTGCGTTCGCTGAGTTGGTCGACGTCGTTGGCGGGCAGACCAACGTCCTCCTTGACTTCGACGTGATCTCAAGCGTCACCGACCTGGAACTCACCAGCGTCAGCAACGGGGTGATCACCCCGGGAAATCTCGGTGACGGATCGATCGCATTCGCGGTGACGTCGCCGGATGCCGCCACTCAGGCCACCGATTTTCGGTACGACACGATTGATTTCTTCGACTCTTTCGCCGGATCGATCGGGCACCGGGGAACGCTGACCTTCAATGACGACATCACGTTCGGGAATTTCAAGATCGGTTACGACACCGATTTGGAGTCGTTCACGGTCAGTGACACCTACTCGGTCCTCGGCGCGGTCTTCGAAGTCGCCGTGGTCGAGGCCTCGCCGCTGGTGGGCACCTTCGATGTCATCGGTGATCTCTTGATCACCGAAAACTTCGCCACGATCCTGCTTGATCTGGGCCTCGCCGATTCGAATCTCGCCGGAGCGGATGTTGGTGACGCCTGGGTTCAGGGGCTGAATCAGAACGTTCCTGCCCCCGGAGTGCTTGCGCTCGGAGGGGCGGCGTTTCTCGTCTCGCGGAGACGCGCCCGCGATTGATTGCGATCTCAAATGATCAGGCCGTTTTGTACCGGCCAAGTTGAATCCAATCGGCGTTTCCGCCGATTTCAATGTCGTTCATTATTCGCCCGGCTGTTCGGGTGAAATTCGTTACCGATAGGAAAGGAAAAGGAAGAAATGATGATTTCAGGAAAGCTCTGTGCCGCGGTTGCGGCGGCTGGTGTGGTCGGCGTTGCAAGCGCCGACATGGTGGATGTGGTCGGTGGTCAGACCAGCGTGCTGCTCGATCTTGAATTGATCGGGAGCGTCACGGATCTCGTGCTCACCGGGGTGAGCGAGGACGTCATCCTTCCGGGCAATCTTGGTGCCGATTCAGTGGCGTTTGCGATCACCCCTCCCGGGGCCGCGTCCGGTCCGACGACCTTCGGTTACGACTCCGATGACTTCTTCGGGACCTTCTCCGGAGTGATCGGCCACCGCGGAACGCTCACCTTCAATGAATCGATCACGCTCGGAAACTTCGACATCGGTTACGACGCCGATCTCGCGGCGTTCACGGTGAGTGACACCTTCTTCGATGGCTCGGGCCTGGGTGCTCTCTTCGCCGTCGAGATCACCGATGCCGCGCCGTTGGTCGACACGTTCGACGTGACGGGTGATCTCCTGATCACCGCGAACTTCGCGTCGATCCTGATCGACCTCGGGCTCACCAACACCGATCTCACGGGTGCCGATGTCGGTGACGCGTGGGTTCAGGGGCTCAACCAGACGGTTCCGGCGCCCGGTGCGCTGGCCTTGGGCGGAATCGCCTTCCTTGCCGCCGGTCGCCGCCGACGGGCCTGACCGATCAAGGTCGTATCGACATGAGAAAGGCCGCGGATCGTCTCAGACGATCCGCGGCCTGTTTTTTCACCAGGAGGGAAGGGAGGCGAGCCTTGCCTCAGTTCGACGCCTTCGACGTGCCGCTCGGCATGATGTCGGCGGCCTTGAACGCGGCCGGAAGGGTCACATGGCAGGATCGGCCGGTATTGGCGATGTAGTCCTGGTGATAGTCCTCGGCGATCCAGAATTTCTCCGCAGGTTCGACCTCCGTGACGATTCGTCGTCCCTTGAACAAAGACGCCGCCTGGACTTCCGCCTTGACCCGTTGTGCCGTCGCAAGTTGCTCGGCCCCCACGGTGTAGATGCCCGATCGGTACTGGGTTCCGAAGTCGGGACCTTGCCGATTGAGCTGGGTCGGGTCGTGGAGGTGGAGAAAGAAGCGGACGAGTTTCTCGTAGGAGACCTTCGCTGGGTCGAAGACGACCTTGACGCTTTCCGCGTGTCCGGTGTCGCCATTGCAGATCTGCTTGTAGGTCGGATCGTCGATCTTGCCTTGCTGGTAACCACTGTCGACGGAAATCACGCCGGGGATCTGCTGGAAGCCGTACTCGACGCCCCAGAAGCAGCCGCCGGCGAAGTAGCCGGTCTCGATCGAGAGCGGCCGGCTTTCTGCGGGGACTTCCTGGCCCTCTTCGATGAACTCGAGCGATTCGCTGTTGAGGCAGAATCGACGCCCGGTCGGAGGTGGTCCGTCGGGGAAGACGTGGCCGAGGTGGCTGTCGCATCTGGCGCAGTTGATTTCGATCCGAGTCATCCCGAGCGTGTCATCCCGTTTTTCGGCGACGTGAGCCGGGTCGAAGGGGTTGAAGAAGCTGGGCCATCCAGTGCCTGAGATGAACTTGTGCTCGCTCTTGAAGAGGGGGAGGCCGCAGACCACGCACACGTACATGCCGTCCTTCTTGTTGTCGAGGAGCGTTCCGCAGAAAGCCTGCTCGGTTCCTGCGTTCTGCGTGATTCGATACTGCTCGGGGGTGAGCTTCTTCGCGAGGACCTCGACCTTCGCTCGGGAGAGCGGGGTCACGTCGAAGCCTGCGGACGAGATCTGCTTCTTGGAGTCACGGTCGGTCATGGTGGAGGCGTTCCGGTCGGGTGGAGTCTGTCCGGGGCCGGCCGCGACCCCGAGAAGGATCACGGCGAGCGCGGCGGCGATGAACAGGCTGATCGTGAATGAGAGTCGCAAGGCGGTACTCCGATGGAGACCGGAATTCGGTCGATGGATGCTGTACGTCGAAGGCGAGCCGGGGTGCGGCGGAAGAGAATTCTCGACGGTCCGAAACTCGGACCCCTGTCTATTTCGTCGATATCCCGGCGTTGGATCCGGAACCCGTCTCATCTTCGGCTTTTCGACGCAGATCCAAGTACCGCTGGACCCCGCCGAGGTTCATATCGACCATTCCGGCACCGAGATACGCATCGCAATCGGCCTGGGAGATGCCATTGGCGGTCGCCCGGGTGTGCAGAGCGTCGAGATACGCGGCTTTGCGGCCCTTGTGATCAAGGCTCTGGTCTTCGAGGATTCCGGTCACGGCCGCCGTCTCCCAGTCGATCTGGTCTCGGGTGGCGGAGAGATGGGCTCGGGGATCATCCACGATCCCGAAGTGGGTGAGATAGAGGGCGTCGAAGTCGAACGCCTCCAGCTGATCGAGTGACTGAAGCCAGATCGCGGGGTCGAATTCCGGAGGAGCCAGCGGCAGGGTCACCCAGGATGTTCCGGGGATTCGCATGCCGGCCACATCGCCGGTGAAACAGCAGGTTCGGCCGTCGATGACGGTGGACCAGGCGTGGTGATGTCGGGCATGGCCCGGCGTCTCGATCGCGGTGAACTCCAGTCCGTCGACGGAGATCGTCTCGCTGTGCGCCACCGCATGGACCTTGGATGCGGGGCATGGGAGCATTTCGCCGGAGACCTCGGAGAGGCGTTCGCCGTAGATCCGACGGGCGCTCTCATTGATCTTCGAGGGATCGATCAGATGTTTCACACCGAAGGCGTGGACGTAGATGTCCGCGCCGTGGTCGGCGAACCAACCGGCGGCCCCGGCGTGGTCGAGATGGATGTGGGTGAGGAAGACCGCCTTGATCGAGGCGGGGTCGACACCGACTTCGAGGAGGCCGGCCTTCAAGGTCTCGAGCGTCGCGAGTGGTCCGGATTCGACGAGCACGTAACCGGTATCGCCCTTGAACACGAAGGAGGCAGCCGCTTCGGTGACGCCGCCGTACTTGAGATCGATCGCAATGGGAGTATCGGTCATCTGGCTTCGGGGGGGTTCTTTTCGGGTTGGTCGCGACGTCCGACTTCAGACATTCGTTGCACGACCGAGTAGAGAACGGGAACGACGAGGAGGCTGATCACGGTGGCGGCGAGCATGCCGCCGAAGACGGTGGTGCCCATGGTGCGGCGGCTGGCGGAGCCGGCGCCATCCGCGACCAGGAGGGGGATCACGCCGAGGATGAAACTGAAGGCGGTCATCAGAACGGCTCTGAATCGGAGTCGCGCCGCCATCACCGCGGATTCGGTGGCGGAGAGTCCTTCGTCACGTTTGGACTTGGCGAATTCGACGATCAAAATGGAGCTCTTGGCCGCCAGCCCGATCAACAGCACGATGCCGACCTGGACGTAGAGGTCGATGGGAATTCCGGCGAGCATCAGAGCGCCGACCACGCCGATCAGAGCCGTCGGCACCGACAGGACGACGGAGATGGGCAAGGTCCAGCTCTCGTACTGGGCGGCGAGCACGAGGAAGACCAGGATCACCGCCAGGCCGAAGATCGCGCTCATGGCGCCCGTCGAGGACTTCATCTGGTACGCCATGTCCCGCCAGGCGAAACCCGTTCCGGGGGGAAGCTCGGTGTTTCCGATCTGCTCCATCAGGTCGAGTGCCTCGCCGCCGGAGAATCCGGGTGCGGGGCCGGCGGTGACGCGGGCCGAGGGATAGATGTTGAAGTGGAAGACGTTCTCGGGGCCGAAGGTCTGCTGGACGTCGGCGACCGCCGAAAGCGGCAGCATGTCGCCGGCTCGATTGCGAATCTCAAGTTCGCCGATGTCCGAGGGCCGGGATCGGAATTGTGGTTCTGACGAGGTTCTGACCTGATAGATCCGACCGAAGGATGCGAAGTCGTTGACGTAATACGACCCGAGGTTGGCCGACAATGCCTGGAAGACGTCGTCGAGCCGGACGCCGCGTGAGAGGACCCGGTCGCGGTCGATGTCGACGAAGACCTGGGGCACGTTCGCGGAGAAGGTCGAGAAGGCGTTGCCGATTCCGCTTTGCGAATTCGCCGCGAACACGTACTGATCAAGCGCCCCCTGCAGCATTTCCATGCCGAGGCCGGCTCGATCCTGCACTTCGAGGGAAAGGCCGGCGCTGGCGCCGAGGCCGGGCAGCGACGGAACCGGGAATGCCAGAACGGCGCCTTCCTGGATCGAACCTCCGATGCCGTTCAATTGCCGAAGGATGCTCGCCTGGGCGAGTTCCTCGGTGGGTCGTTCGCTCCATGGGTCGAAGACCACGATGATCGTCGCTCCGTTTGGTGAGCCGGCGCCCGAGAGCAGGGAATAGCCGGTGATCGCCAGAACGTCGGCGACGCCCGGGATCTCCTCGGCGGCGCTCGCGACGCGGTCGACGACGGCCTGGGTTCGGCCGATGCTGGAGGCGTCGGGAAGTTGCACGTTGACCACGCAATACCCCTCGTCCTCCTGAGGAACGAATCCCGTGGGGAGTTGGCCGAAGAGCCAGCCCGCGAAGAGCACCAGAGACAGGAATCCGATCACCGTGAGCGGCCAGATCGTGATCAGTCCCTTGACCGTCGCGACGTAGACCGAGGTGACTCGGCCGAGCATCGCATCGAAGCCGCGGAAGACGACGTTCTTCTTCTCGGGGGTCGGCCGGAGAAGCACGCCGGCCAGGGCCGGGCTCAGGGTGAGGGCGTTGATCGAACTGAAGATGGTCGCGATCGAGATCGTGAGTGCGAACTGCTTGAGGAGGCTGCCGGTGATGCCGCCGAGAAACGCGGCGGGAACGAATACGGCCAGCAGGACGATGGTCGTCGCGATGACCGGTCCGGAGACCTCTTTCATCGCCTTGAGGGCGGCTTCGCGGGGCGGCAGCCGTTCCTCATCGAGGATCCTGGTCACGTTCTCCACCACGACGATCGCATCGTCCACCACGATGCCGACCGCGAGGACCAGTCCGAAGAGGGTGAGCAGATTGAGACTGAAGCCGAGGGCGAGCATCACCGCGAAGGTTCCGATGAGTGACACCGGGATGGTCACTGCGGGAATGAGGGTCGCTCGGAAGTTCTGGAGGAAGATGAAGACGGTGAGAATCACCAGGCCGATGGTGATCAGCAACGTCGTCTGCAATTCGGCGAGACTGGTTCGAATGATCAGCGTGCCGTCATACACGACCTTGTATCGCACGCCTTCGGGAAACGAGGTCGAGAGTTCGTCGAGGGTGTTCATGCAGCCGTCGGCGACGTCGATGGCGTTGGCGCCGGGAAGCTGGTAGATCGCCAGGGTCGCGGCGGGTTGGCCGTCGAGGGCGGAAGAGAGGTTGTAACTCTGGGAACCCAGTTCGATCCGGGCGACGTCGCTCAGTCTGACCAGTGTTCCGTCCGTCCCGGTCCGGATGACGATGTCCTCGAATTCCGAGGCGGTGTTGAGTCGGCCGGTGGTGGTGACGGTGTAGTCGAAGACCTGTCCCGGAGGTGCCGGCGCCGCGCCGATGCGACCGGCGGCGACTTCCGCGTTCTGGCTTCTGATCGCGGCGACCACGTCGTTGGTGGTCATGTCGAGTGATCGAAGGATCTGCGGGTCGAGCCAGATCCGCATGCTGTACAGGCCGACGCCGAAGGTCTTGATGTCACCGACTCCGGGAACCCGGGTCAGTTCGTCGCGAACGAAGGCTTCGGCGTAGTTGTTGAGGAAGAGGGCGTCGTAGTTCCCGCCTTCGGACACCAGCGAGGCATAGAGAATGATGTCCGTCGACTGCTTCTTGGTCAGGACGCCCTGTCGCTGGACTTCCTCGGGGAGTTTCGGAATCGCGGAGGCCACGCGGTTCTGAACCAGGACGTTGGCGGTATCCAGATCGGTGCCGACTTCGAAGGAGACGGTGATCGTGCATGATCCGTCACTCGCCGAGACGCTGCTCATGTAGAGCATGCCGTCGACGCCGTTGATCTCCTGTTCGAGCGGTGTGGCGACGGTCTCGCCGATCGTCGAGGCGCTGGCCCCGGGAAACACCGCCGAAACCTGGATGGTCGGCGGAGCGATGTTGGGATACCGCGCCTGGGGGAGCGCGGTGTAGGCGATGGCCCCCATGATCAGGGTGACGATCGAGATGACCGATGCGAAGATCGGCCGGCGGATGAAGACGCTGCTCAGCATGGGATCAGGCGTCCTCGTTGGTGGCGGTGGTCTCGGTAGCGGGGGCGCTGGGGTCGATGAGTCTCATCGCCGCGTCAAGATCGACGGTGTCGGGCGAGACCGCCGATCCAGGGCGGGCTCTGAGGATTCCGTCCACGATGACCATGGAGGTTTCGTCGAGTCCCGCTTCGATTTCCTGAAGGCCGTCGATGGCCACGCCGACCGAAACGCCCTGGCGGGACACGATGTTGTCCTTGTCGATGACGTAGACGTAGGACCCGGCCATGTCGACCAGCACCGCGGACTGCGGGAGGGCGAGCGACGTGCGGCTGGGCTCGCCC
>NHBO02000014.1 GCA_002167845.2 Phycisphaera sp. TMED9
CCTGGTCGACCCGAACGCCTCCTGCCCCGACCGCTTCGAAGCGGATCACATCGGGCCGTACACCGCCAGCGGGCCGCCGGTCATCCAGGCCTACCTCCGCCTCGATGGCGACGTGATCCCCCCCGAAGCCGTCGAGGCCCGGTCCGACCGGAGCAAGGACGTGTTCCTGCTGCCCGCACTCATCGGTCCGAACGCGATGCGATTCGTGACCGGCCCCTTCCACGGACCGTCGGAGGGACACTGGGCGAACGTCAACCTGCAGACCATCCGGTACCAGTGGCGCGGATCGATCCTCAATCACCCGTTCGTGGAAGATGCGTTCGGACGATCCAGCTACATCGAAATGGTCCGATCGGTCCGCGCGCTCGGACGAAACCCACTCGTCACGAATCGCGTCGAGGACACCCCGGAGATCATCCCCCCCGGGGCGAAGGCGAGCGAAGCGGAGTTCCGCGAGGTCTTCAAGACACTGGATTCCGTCGACTGGCCGATGGACTGATCGAGTCAGCGATCGCGGGTCCGACGTACCGGCGGTTTGAACCCGGCCATCACGCGAAAAGCCCCCGCGATGCGGGGGCTTTCGGTAGGGGAACGCGAGTGGAAGGACTCGAACCTTCAACCGCCGGTTTCGTAGACCGGCTGTTCCAATGAAACGGCACTCGATTCATCGAAGGGGGATGCTGTCGCCGAACGCTTGCACCTGATTTGGGTGAATCGACAATGTATCGAATGGCAGATGTGGGAGATGAAGATGCTGCTGACTCGGACTACAATGCGACTGGACAGTCACGAGCAACGCATCAGCTTGCTGGAACAACGGGCCTGACGGCACAAGGAGAATCACCAATGACCGAGCAGAAGAATGTCCTGACCCAACTCTTTGCCGCCTGCTGGAAGGATGAGGCGCTCAAGTCACGGTTCATGAGCGACCCCAAGGCCGTCCTGAAGGAGCACGGCCTGGATGTGCCTGACGGCATCGACGTCAAGGTGGTGGAGAATGCGGACGACTGCGTGCACATCACCCTGCCTGCCCCGCCCGCCGGGCACATGGGCCTGTCGGATGATGAGTTGAGCAACGCGGCGGGGGGGCGTTTTACAGATTTGCCTGCCGTGAAGAATAACGAGTTGATGTGGGGGTTTGGATGCGCTGACGAAGCGTGAGGCCGCGACCCCGAGCAGGCTGGTTGAGGCCAAGGCCTGAGCTTGTACGTCATTCTTGTTTGGCAAACTGGAAACAAACAACCCGGCCCCAGGCGGGGCGGCTCAGTGGTTGTCTTTCGGATGATGCCGAGAGGGACGCCGTGATGTCCTGGTCGAGGTGCGGGCCAAGGTGTGGGCCCCACTCAACCTGGTTCGCTTTCACAGCCGCGGTACAAGCGAACCGGTGATGTATCCCAAGGGGAGCCCCCGAAGGGGCTGTCAAACGCGAGTGGAAGGACTCGAACCTTCAACCGCCGGTTTCGTAGACCGGTGCTCTATCCAATTGAGCTACACTCGCTCGGTTTCGCGATCGATGATTATAGCGGAATCACCGGGCGGGCAGGTCAGGCTCGGGGGGCCTCCGGCGTCGGGTCTTCCGGTCGGACTTTGTCGATCTCCATGGCGGTTTCCGCCGGATCGAGCCAGCTGTTCTTCGTGCTCGCCTCCGCCTTCTCCATCAGCTCGCGAGCCCCGAACGGCACGATCAGGATGCCGATGCCGAACACGATGCCCGCGACTCGCGGCCAGCGGGAGGGTCCGACTTCAATGCCTTCGGTTCGAGCATCCGGCTTGCGGATGACCGGGAGTCCGGCGAGGTGCAGGTAGTAATAGGAACTCACCGCACTGGCCGCCATCATGATCACCACCAGTGGGGTCTCGCCCGCGGAGATGCCGGCGATGACGAGATCCAACTTGCCCCAGAAGCCCAGCAGCGGGGGAAGGCCCAGCATCGAGAACGCGCTCAAGGCCAGGACGAAGGCCATGCCTGGATGTCGCTTCCAGAGGCCGGAGAGATCGTCCAGGGTTTCAACCTCGCGACCGTGGCGTTGCAGGCCGCAGAGGACGCCGAAGACCGCGACCGTCGCGACGCCGTAGGTGACCAGATAGAAGAACACCGCATCGATGCCTTCGGCGGTGCCCGCGATCACGCCGACCAGCATGTACCCGGAGTGGGAGATCGAGGAATACGCCAGCAGCCGCTTGATCGATGTCTGAAGCAGGGCGCCGATGTTCCCGAGGATCATCGTCAGGACCGCGATCACCCAGAGGGTCGCATGGACCGGGCGGGGGAGGCCTTCGGTGGGCACCTTCACTCCCGCGTTGTCGATGATGTGGTGGCCGCTCCATCCGAGCGCCGCACAAAGCATGATGATCGCGGTGAACCCGGCGACCTTGGGCATGAACGAGATGAAGCCGGTGACCGGCGTCGGGGCGCCCTGGTACACGTCGGGAGCGTAGAAGTGCATCGGGACCGCGGTGATCTTGAAGCACAGGCCCACGAATGCCAGCACCATTCCGATCAAGCCGAAGAGGGGGATCCCGTCGCCGGCGGCCTGGGTCGCGAAGACTTCCTGCATTCCGGTGAGGGAGAGCGTGCCGGAGGCGCCGTAGAGCAGGGCGAATCCGTAGAGGAAGGTCGCGGAGCTCATCGCCCCGAGGAAGAAGTACTTGATCGCCGCTTCCTTGTTGCGGCGGGTTCCTCGTCCCAGTGCGACCATGACGTAGGTGGGAAGAGACGAGAGTTCGATCGCGAGGAACAACCAGATGAGGTCGTTCGCGTTGGCGATCAACATCGTGCCGGCGATCGAGAGCAGCAGGAAGGCGTGATACTCGCCGCGAACCACTCGGAGTGGATCGAAGCCGGTCCGACCGTCGCGGACCGCTTCCTCGTACCGGCGGTCGACCATGCCGATGCCCAGCAGGACGAGCCCGATGGCGATCACGCCCACCATCACCTTGAGGTAGAGCCCCAGATTGGGGAACAGCAGGTCGGCTTGCGTGACGGCTTCGGAACCGTCGTAGACGACGTTCGTGGCCACGATCGCGGCCACGAGGAATCCAACGGTGGTCCAGGGGACCGCGTGCCGGACGCGTCGATGCGATGAGAGGCCGAGGACCGCGACGACCACCGCACCGATGAACAGCAGGATCTCGGGGGTGATCAGGATCAGCTTGGAACTCATTTCAGTCATGGGTTCAGCGGCTCCCCTCGAGCGTGGTATCGCTCAGAAGGCTGACCTTCGCGGTCGCGTCCATCTGTTCGAAGTGGCTCTCGACGAGGGCCGGGTAGGGCTTGAGGACTTCTTCAGCCACCGGTTCGACGGCGTGGAGAATCGGCCAGGGCATCACGCCGAAGATGAGGCAGATCAGGGCGATCGGGGCCAGGGCGGCGATCTCTCGCAGGCTCAGATCCTTCGGCAGTTCTTCAGACTCGTGATGGTCGGCTGGTTCTCGAAGCGGGCCGAAGCACAGCTTTCCGGTCATGTAGAGAAGGTACATCGCCCCGAGGATCATCCCGGTCGCGGCGATCGCGGCGAACCAGGGTCCGAGGACCCCCGGGTATCCGGTCTTGGCGTCCGGCACCGCGGTGAAGGTGCCGATCAGGCAGAGGAACTCGCTCACGAATCCATTGAGGCCGGGAAGGCCGACGCTGGCGAAGACCAGCACGATGAAGAAGAACGACCAGACCGGCATCTTGAACGCCAGTCCGCCGACTTCGCGGAGATCCTTGGTGTGGTATCGCTCGTACATCATGCCGATGCAGAGGAAGAGTCCGCCGGTCGCGAATCCGTGACTGAGCATGTAGAAGACCGACCCCTGCAGTCCGAGGGGGTTCAAGGCGATCAGGCCCAGCACCGCGAAGCCCATGTGGCTCACCGACGAGTAGGCGATCAGCTTCTTGACATCGGTCTGCACCCAGCAGATCAGTGCCGCATAGACGATGCCGATCACCGCGAGCACCGCGATGGTCGGGGCCCAGGTCACGACCGCCTCCGGCACCATCGGCAGGATGAAGACGTAGAGGCCGTAGAGGCCGAGCTTCAGGATCACTGCGGCGAAGTTCACGGAGCCGGCGGTGGGAGCCTGATTGTGAGCGAGGGGGAGCCAGGTGTGCAGCGGGAAGAGCGGGACCTTCACGGCCAGGCCGGCCATCAACGCGAGGAGAATCCAACCTTGTTCACCGGCGGAGAGCGTCGGTGCGAACGCGGTGAGATCGCTGATCGCGAAGGACCAGTCCCCGGTCTGCTGCGCGTGCTGCCAGGCGACGTAGGCCAGACCCAGCAGCATGAACAGCGAACCGACGAACGTGTAGATGAAGAACTTGAAGGAGGCTTCGCGTCGATCCGGGCCGCCGTAGATCGCCAGCATGAAGAAGCCGGGGACCAGCGATGCCTCGAAGAACGTGTAGAAGCTGATCACGTCGCGGGCGACGAAGACGCCCATGACGCAGGTGGAGAGCACCAGAAGCCAGATGTAGAACTCGCGGCGTCGTTCCTTGATCGCGACCCACGAGCCCAGCACGCAGCACGGCATCAGGATGACGTTCAGCAGCACCAGAAGCAGCGAAACGCTGTCGACGCCGAGTTCGAGCGCGATTCCGAGGCCGGGGAGCACCGGGAATGCGTTGTCCTCGGGGGCGGGCCAGTAGGCCCACTGCTCTGCCTGCCAGTGGGGGAACTGCATCGCCAGCACGGCGGCCCAGGCAAGGGTCACCAGCGAACCGCCGAGTGCGATCGCGCGGGCGTTGCGTTCGCCGCCGAAGCCGACGCCGATGCAGGTGACCAGCGGAATGAGAAGGAGGATCCAGAGTTGCATCAGACGCTCCCCCTCATCCAGACCCAGACGATCCAGGCGATCACGAGGGCGAGGCCGCCCGCCATCGAGGTGGCGTAACCCTGAAGTTTGCCGTTGTAGAGCGGCTGGAAGAGCGATGCGGCGATCTTCGGCAAGCGAGCGGTTCCATTGACGCCGATGCCGTCGACGAAGATGCGGTCGAACATGTAGAGGGCCTGCCCGGCGATCCAGAGCGGGAATCGGATCGTGGCGATGTAGATCTCATCGACGTACCACTTGTGCTCCATGGCCCGCGGAAGCCAGGCGATCCAGGCACGTCCGTTGAACCAGCCACGAAGATCGTCCGCCGCCTTTCGATTCGCACAGTGCAGCCACCACGCGATGGCCAGTCCGACCAGCCCGAAGGTGCCGCTGATGAAGTACATCGCGGTGTGCGGGTCGAAGCCGAGCAGGGTCGGGTGCTCGCCGGCGGGCATGAGCTGGAGGCCGGTGCCGGCACTCGAGTTCTCGATCGCGTTCTTGATCCACGTCTGGGTGCCCCAGACGTCTCCGACGAAGTACCCGACCGCGAGCCAGAGCGCACCGAGCGACAGGATCGTCAGCACCAAATTGATGCGGAGGCCCGGGGCGTGGGGGTGGAAGTCGTGATCGGCACCGTGGTCATCATCGTGACCGGCGTGACCGTGGGCTTCGTCGGGCTTGTAGTGCGTCGGCCCGGTGAAGACCCGGAACCACACGCGGAAGGTGTAATAGGCGGTGAGTCCGGCGGTGATGATGCCGATCCACCCGAGGAGTCGGAAGCCGGCGCCCTCGGTGATGAATGCCTGAGAGAGAATCTCATCCTTCGAGAAGTAGCCCGCGCTGCCAGGGACTCCGGAGAGCCAGAGGCTTCCGATCAGCATCGTCCAGCAGACCACGCCCCACCCCGGAACGCGTCGGATGCCACCGAGCTTGCGAAGATCGAGCTGGCCGCCGAAACCGTGCATCACGGCACCGCAGCAGAGGAAGAGCAGTGCTTTGAAGAAGGCGTGCGTGAGGACGTGATAGCAGGCGCCGAAACTCGTCGCGAGTCCGAGGCCCATGAACATGTAGCCCAGCTGCGAGACCGTCGAGTAGGCCATCACCCGTTTGATGTCGTACTGGGCCATCGCGATGGTCGCGGCGAGCAGTGCGGTCAGGCCGCCGATCCAGGCGACCGCTTCGAGGGCGTGTCCACCGAGGGCCTTGTTCATCAGGAAGAACGGCATGGTGCGGGCGATCAGGTAGATCCCGGCGGTCACCATGGTCGCGGCGTGAATCAGCGCGGAGACCGGCGTCGGTCCTTCCATCGCATCGGGCAGCCAGACGTAGAGCGGGAACTGGGCGGACTTGCCGAAGGCGCCCAGCATCAGGCACCAGGGGATCAAGGTGGCGGCCCAGCCGTCGTACTGGCCCGCGCCGGTGTCACCGGCCTGCAGGGCTTGGAACAGCGCCCCGTATTCGAGGCTGCCGTACTCGAGCCAGATCAGGTAGATGCCCAGGGCGAGGCCCAGGTCACCGATCCGGTTCATGATGAAGGCCTTCTTGGCCGCGGCCACCGCTGCGGGCTTCTTGTAGTAGTAGCCGATCAGCAGGTAGCTGGCGAGACCCACGCCTTCCCAGCCCAGATAGAGCATGATCAGGTTTTCACCAAGGACCAGCGCGGTCATGGCGAAGAGGAAAATGCTCACGCCTGCGAAGAACCGGCAGTACCCGGTGCCCTTGTCCTCCTCCATGTACTCACTCGCGTAGAACGCGATCATCGTGCCGAGGAAGGTGACGAAGAGGATCCAATACGCGCTCAAGCCGTCGAGATAGAGGGCGAAGTTCGCGCGGAGACCGTGCCATTTGTCATCCGCCGTTCCGGAGCCGCTCGACCACGAAAGGTCGATCCAGTCGAAGAGGTGAACGACCACGGGCTTCGCGAAGTCGAGCTTCGAGACGGTTATCGCCGCGATGACGAACGATCCGGCGAGGGCGGCGACGGTGGTCCAGGCGGGCAGGCGGCTCTTGACGCCGAGGGCGGCATAGATGCCGCAGAGGACGGCGCTGATCACGGGGAGCCAGATCATCCAGGCCGCGAGGGCGAAGGACTGCTCGTCGACGACCGGCGCGATGGGCACCTGGAAGCCGAAAGGCTCGCCGGCGGGAAGTCCGTGGGACCCGTCTCCGCCGCCGGCCATGGCGACGGTCGCGAGTGTGGTGTGCGCGATGGCGCTCAGCATTCCTTCAACTCCGACCAGGCCTCGGCGTCCAGCGTCGGCTTCCGGCGGTAGAGGAGCACCACGAGTCCGAGCGCGAGTGCCGCCTCGGCCGCGGCGACCGTGAGAATGAAGATCACGAAGACCTGGCCTTCGGGGTTCATGTGCATCCGGCCGAAGGCGATCATCGCGATCGCGGAGGCCTGGAACATCAGTTCAGTGCAGAGGAACATGAGGATCATGTTCCGGCGGGTGAGGAAGCCGACCATCCCGATCGCGAACATCACGGCGCTGACCAGGAGCACGATCTGGATGGTTCCGGTGGTGATCGGGACCATCGTGGAGGCTTCACCGGCCTGAGTGAGCGAGACGGCGACGTCATTCATGACGAACCTCCCGCGAATTCCGATTCCTCGTCTTCGAGGAGCGGGGTCATCCCGGCGGCGACGCGGAGTTCATCCTCGCCGAGGTCGATCTGTCGTCGTGCGAGCACCACGGCTCCGAACATCGCCATGAGCAGGATCACGCCCGCGACTTCGAGGCTCACCGGGAACGTCGCCACCAGTGACCAACCCACGAGCTGGGCGTTGGTCGGCATGGCGCTGACCGGAAGCACGAGGTTTCGTGATTCGTCGGCGATCTTCACGTCGACACTGGCGTGGGTTCCGTCGAATCGGATGGCCCGGCCGTCGATGCGTTCGATGGTGAACTCGGCGGCGGCGGTCGAGTCCGTGGCGAGAATCTCCGCCACCGTCTCTTCGAGTTGGATGGGAAGTCCGTCGAGGACCATCCAGCGATCTTCTTCGACCGAGGAAAGGCTCGGAGTCATTCCCGGAGCATCGGGTCGGACGCCACCATCGACCAGGAGGAATGCGTCGCTGAGAACCGCCAGCAGCACGAAGCCGACCACCAAGGCGGCGAGCGGTTCGCGGGGGATTCGATCGTAGAGCGCTTCGCCCGCCGTGGACGTCGCGTCCTGGGCGAGCATCAGCACGAAGAGATAGGTGATCAGGATCGCGCCGGCGTAGACGATGATCAGAGAGAAGGCCATGAACTCCGCGTCCATCAGCAGGAACATGCCGGCGGAGCTCACCACGACCACCACGAAGTAGATGGCCGCGAAGACCGGTCGAGGATGGGTCACCATCCGGGCGGCGCCGGCGATGGCGGCGAGTCCGAACACCACTTCAAGGATCGGAACCGCGGCGTCGGCGGCAAGACCTTCCAGAACCTTCACCATGATGAATGCAACGGCGCCGGCACCGGCGATGGTTCCGACGATTCGCGTCGCTTTTCGGTGCGGCCTCATGATGAGGTAGAGGCCGATCGCCCCGACGACGCACGCTATGTAGAGGATGGATGGCGTCATGCCTGTCTGAATCCGTCGCGTACGGCGTGAACGGCCGGTCGAATCCCTTCGACCGATTCCAGCCCTTGGCTGGGACCGTCTGAGGGCCGACCGGTCGAGTGGTCGGCGGGGGAATGGCCCTATGAAGGACCGGGAAGTGCCGAAGAATACGCCCCGCCGCCCGGGGTCGCAACCGGGAAGCGGTCCTCGATCCGCGAGATTGGTGTCGGTAGGGATGATTCGGGCCACTGATCGCGTCGAATTGGGCTGACTTGGCGGCCTGGGCGCTCCCCGGCTACCGTGCTCGCATGTCCGACCCGGTTCGCCGAATGATCCCGAACCTTCTCACGCTCGCTCGAGTGGGCCTCGCCGGCTGTTTCTTCGGCATCGTCGCGGTGGCGTTGTGGCCGAAACAAGGGGCCGGGTACGACATCGAAGCCCGGCAACTCTGGGGCAACGTGGCGGTCGTGATATTCGTGGTCGCCGCCGTCACGGACTTCGTGGATGGGCTGCTGGCCCGCCGCTGGAAGGTCGTCAGCGTCTTCGGACGGGTCATGGACCCCTTTGGCGACAAACTGCTGGTGATCGGCACCTTCGTGTTTCTGGCCTCCCCGGCCTTTCTCAAGGTCGTTCCGGCCGATGAAGGCTATTTCCTCTTCGTGCCATTCGATGAGGCGGGCAATGTCGAGATGACCACCGGGGTTCGACCCTGGATGGTCGCGGTGATTCTCGCCCGGGAGTTGCTGGTGACCAGCATCCGAGGGGTCTTTGAAGGGCTTGGAATCGACTTTTCGGCCGGCTCCAGCGGCAAATGGAAGATGGTTCTCCAGTCGGTCGCGGCCCCGTTCGCCCTCTTCGTTGCGGTGAACCCCTTCGCTCTGGATTCCGTGGCCTTCGTGGCGGTTCGAGACATCCTGATCTGGCTGACCATTCTCATCACCATCTGGTCCGCCTGGCCCTACCTGCTCCGGTCCCGATCAATTCTGTCGGCGCCGACCCCGCCTGATGATGCCGGGAGCGACGCGTGACGACCGATGATCAAAGCCCCTCGGTGCGGCCCTCGCCGGCTGCCGTTTTTCGCTCGATGGGGGTCATTCCCGCGTTGGCCGTGACCGCGGGGGGGCTTGGCTTCCTCAGGCCGGCCTCGGGAACCTGGGGTTCGCTTCCGCCGGCGGTGGTGGCAGCCTTGCTCGCGATCTTCGGGGCATCGGGCTGGCAGATCGATCTGGTCCTGGTCCTGCTTCTGGGCATCGGTTGCGTCGCCTGTCTCCGGTTCGGGCGGTCCGCCGAAGCGATCATGGGGAAAAAGGATCCCGGCCAGGTGGTCGCGGACGAAGTCGCCGGGCAGGCGGTCACGTTGCTCGCGCTGCCTTGGGCGATCGCCGACGGATGGGCGGGCTCGCCCGTCCTGCCTGAGGGCGTCACGCCGATGGCCTTCAACATCGGGCTCGCGGTGGTCGGCTTTCTGCTCTTCCGAATCTTCGACATTCTCAAGCCACCGCCGGCCAACGGACTTCAGCGGCTCGGGGGTGGAATGGGAATTCTGGTCGATGACCTGATCGCGGGGGCGATGGCTGCGGCGATCTTGCAGATCGGGGTTCGTTTCTTCTATTGATGAGAACGAAGCGTCGCTCGCTCACTCGACATCCGGGACCGACGCGAGTCGATCGAGCAGCGGCATCAAGCGGGCGGCCCAGACGTCTCGGCCGGGATGGCCGACCTGCGCCGCTCGGACTCTCCCGTCGGGCGTGACGATCACCAGCGTCGGAAGACCGCTCAGTCGCCAGGCGGCGGCGCACCGGGCCGCTTCGGCCGCGAGATCACGATCGAGGCCCGGACCGTTCGATGCATCGTCGACGACCTGCACGCGATAGCCGCGGATCCGGCTCTCCGTGCCGATCACCGAGGTGAAGTCACGGGCGGCGCGATCGTTCAGGGCGTCGTCGCCGGTGAAGAGGATCGCCACCGGAACGACCATGTCGGTGAACGGGTCGACGGCGTCGCCGTCGGCGTTGCGCATCGCGAGTCGAGGGGCGCGTCGCCCGACGAGGGCATGGATCGGCGCCTGCACCGCGTCGTCGTTCGCCCCGGGCCGGAGCGACTTCGTCCGTTCCCAGCTCGGTGGCGGGATCATCGAGAAGCGATCCCGGCCGTCGATTCGATCACGACCGGCGTTCTGCTTCCAGTCGGTGAAGACCAGCGCGACGGTGTGGGTGTCGTCGATCGGCATGGTCACGCCGTGGAGGATGGGCGCGCCCTCCCGGGGAAAGGTCAGTTCAATGGTCGGAGCGTCCGGATCCTCGGAGGTCCGGCATCGGACCGCGAGGGCCGCGCTGCCGGCGATGGTGCACGGCGTGATGTCGTCGGTGACCACGAGGTCCTCGAGAATCCCGGTGTTCAAGGCGGCGAGCACGAAGGCGGGGCCGAGGCCGAGGCGTGGTGCAAGATCCGCGTCGGCGAGCACGTCGTCGGGCGTGGCCGGCGCGGGACGCATCTCGTACCGACGAAGCAGGGGATCACCCACGACGAGGCCGGTGCCGTCACAGACCAGGTCGCTACCGCCGCCGGGGCCGCTCCACGAATGAATGCTGAAGCGGAAGGGGTTCGTCTCGGTCGGACGCGAGAAGGCGAAGCTCGAACGTCGCGGCGGCGCGGTCAGTGATCCCTCGCCGGCGTGCACGCTCGCGGACACCATCACGTCGAGGTCCTGCGCTGCGCCCAGGTCGGACCGGAGCGCATCGAGTCGCGCGGTCGCGAACGTCTGCAGCGACGGGTCGTCCTTCGCGGCCGCAGGCGTGGTGACGAGACATGCCGCCAGCGCGAGAAGCACCCCTCGAATCAGGGAGGCGATGAGGCTGGGGGCGTGGTCGTTCATGAAATCGATCCGGTGCTTGGTGATCGGAGCGCGCGGACAACGCTCCGCGGAGGGTGATCTGTACTTGTCGGCATCGGAAGCCGGGGGCGACGACTTGACCGGGATCTGCGAATCGACGGGATTTGCGCCGTGATTCGTGTCAAGGAAAAACAAAGGCAAGGCGCCACGCACACGGAACGGAAACAAAGCGCCCATATCTTCCCCGTCGTGAGGTTCAAAACGGTCTCTTCGCAGGTCGGATCGAACACCACGTTTTCTTAACGAACCGCGAACTCCATCCTCGCGGCTCAGGTTTAGCCTCTCCTTCAACACTTGGCGGAAACGTCTCACGCCAATCGAAACGCCGTTCACCGACCATGGGAGAAGTCAAGAGATGAACCTCGAACTCGGTCGGTCACCTGCATGTGGGAAGCCCCCACGGCATCAACCGTTAGGAAAGGATCGATTCATGAATCATCGCTTCATCGCGACCATGGCCACGGCCTCGGTCTCCATCGCGGGGGCCGCGAACGCGGCCAACGTCAACGTCTCGGCCGACATCACCACCTCGGTGACCTGGACCGCCGACAATGTCTACAACCTCACCGACCAGATCTACGTCCAGCCCGGTGCGTCCCTCACCATCGAAGCCGGCACGGTCATCGCTTCGACCCCGACGGCCAACGGCTCGGGTTCGCTCGCCGTGACCCGTGGCGGCAAGATCTTCGCCAACGGCACCCAGGAGTCGCCGATCATCTTCACCTCCACCAACGACACCGCCACCTGGGTCGATGGTGATCCGAAGACCGGCACCTGGCGTGAAGCGGCCAACGAATGGGGCAACCTGACCATCATGGGTCGCGCCTACGTCTCGAACTCCTTCGTCGATGGGAACTCCGCGACCTTCGGCAACAACGAGTCCCCGATGGAGGGTCTGATCCCCGACTTCGCGGGCGATCCCAACACCATCTACGGCGGCACCGACGACGACTACAGCGCCG
>NHBO02000015.1 GCA_002167845.2 Phycisphaera sp. TMED9
CGCTGTCGTCGAGCACGCCGGTCGCCAACTGATAGAGCAGCGGCTGAAACAGCGTGTGGTTCATCCGGTCGACGAGCACCACGTTCGCATTCGCACGCCGAAGCGCACGGACACAACTCACGCCTCCGAATCCACCCCCCACGACCACGACGTTGGGGCGACCGTCCACATGTTCCGGCGAGCGATGAAATGAGGCGGTCATGGCGTCTCCAAGAGAACGTTCGATCGATGAAACCGTGCCGTGTCGCGGCGGGCACCGGTGCATCACCCCGGATCCCTGGTCAACGGATCCGGATCACTTCATCCCCTGCCAGGTCACGATCGGCACGTGGCCGAGTGCCATGCCCTTCGGCGGCGTCACGAAAAGCGCCGGGTCGAAGCTCGCCAGTTCACCGCCGGTTCGCTCCGGGAGGTACTGGTCGTCGATCTTCCAGTGCCGGTGCATCTTGACGATCATCCGCTGCAAGGCGTTCCGCTGGGTGGGCGTCCAGTCGAACTGCTGGAAGCACGGCTGATCGATGAAGCGATACCAGTAGTACCGCACCGTCGAACCGTCGGCGAGCACCGTCTCGAAAGGGCCCGCTTTCGGACCGGGCGCCGCCCACGATCCCTTCAACGGTTCCGCCGAATACGGCTCGGGCTTCGGCCGCGGACCGGGGAAGACCTTCTGCACCAGCCCGGTGTCCGCCGGCACGTCCGCCTCGGTGATTCGCGCCCGCGTCTCGCCTTCGTCGCGGAAGTAGGTGGGAAATCGCGCGACACCGTCCTTGATCACGCTGGAGTCGTTCCATTGAAGGCCGAAGACGTTGCCGGGAAACACCGTCGGCGTCGCCAGCCCGTTGACGCCGGTGATCTTCTTCTTGTCCTGGCGGTAGGTCACCGCTCCGGTGCCGACCGTCGGCGTCATCGCCCCGGCGGGATCGAAGGCTCCACTCGGCGCGGGGCCTCCTTTCCGCCAACGAAGCACGTCGTCGTACAACGCGGACTTCGCGTACATCGTGACATCTCGCACCAGGACGGTGCGCCCCTCCTCGTCGACCGGAAACTGCAACTGCGGGATCTTCGTGAAGACCTCCCCGCCTTCGGTCGTCATGCGAAATTCAGGAACGGTGTTGATCTCCATCGACCCCGCCATGCCGCCCGCCGCGGGCCGCGCATCAAGGCAACGCCCATGGTCGAAGTGGAAGTCCCGAGAGATCCGACTCCAGCATTCGGGCAGGTAGTAGGCGAGCGGCCCCTTGAAGTTCTTCGCGTCGAGGAAGATCGTCCAGCTCTGGTTTCCGGTGGGCTGCGGGTCGTCCCGCGGTTCGGTCAACGGCAACGCCATCCAGGCGTAGCCGAGCAACTCGCCCATCGGGTTTCCCTCGAAGGTCATTCCGTCGGGTGGAATCAAGAGTCGGTTGCTGACCTGCGCGATGCCGAGCATGTCGTCGGGCAACGGCTCGCTGCTGTGGAAGAACGGCCAGCCCGGCGACGCGACCTCGGTGCTGTAACAGTTGGGCGTCGCGTTCAGACTGAACTTCGGCGGACCGTAGTGGAAACGATTCCCCGCCCAGTAGCCGAGGCCGCCCTCCATGGTCTGGAAGACGCTTCCGTAGGTCGGCCCGCGCTCCGGCCAGTTGTCGCGGGCGATGGTGCCCGGCGGACACAGCGGCTCGGTGCGATTGTCGCTGTTGTCGGGCGTGATCCAGGTCGAAGGCAGCCCGATCTGGAAGTTCCGGATCGGGCGATCGATCAACGACCAGACCGACGCGTGGAACCCGGCGCCGTAGCGGTGGGTCTCCGGACTCGCACCGGCGTGACTTCCGATGTAACCGTGCAAGCCTCGATGCGCCAGTTCGATCTCGGGTGCCCCAGCATCGGCCGGCGCGTCCTGGGCCTGCGCCAGGCTTCGATCGCCGACAACCGACAGTAGAACCATCAATGCCGCGGCGCTGGAGATCGTTGTCCGAAGCAGAGAGACATTCGTGTGCATGTGTTTTCCCAAGGAATCGAAGAACCGGAAGGCATCACCACAAGCGGCTCCATGCCACCACGACGGCGATGGACATGGTGTCAGCGGACCAGAGGATGCAGACGCGCTTCGCGACGATCTCATGGCCTCGGACCAAGAGAGTACACTCGATTTTGGACCAGAGAGCCGAGCCGTCGTCCGATGGCTCCTCTATTCAAAAACACTGGAGAAAGTCATGCTCACGCTTCGCAACGTTCAAATCGCCGTTGTTCTTCTTTCGCTTGCGCTCATCGGCCCCGCCCTTTCGGTCATCGCCTCCACCGCCGTTGGACCTCAACTCACCGCCGAGACGGATGCCGAGGAAATCATGACGATGATCCTCGCCCACCAGGCACAGTCGAATCGAGAGAACCGACAGGTCAAGGGTGTCATCTCGAAGGATGGATCGGTGGAGTTCTGGTCGAGCGGAGGCCTTCGCCAGCACGTCGAGAACGGCGCCGAACTTCCCAGCTACACGAACCTGAACATCATCGCCAAGGACATCGAGATCACTTCGGTCGTCCCCGGGCAGGCCGCCGTCGCCACGTACTACGCCGAGGGCTCGCTCCAGGCGAAGGGCGGTTCGCCGGTCAGCAACTACCTGACCCGCGTGACCATCGTGTTCGTGAAGGAAGGCGACGAGTGGAAGCGTCGCGCCGCACACTGGTCACCCATCGTCGGCGGCGCCGGCACCACTCAGACGGTGATCGACAAGAAGAACTGATCAGCCCACGTTCGACGCATTCGACATCGCCCCCGGCATCGCCGGGGGCGATGTCATTCTTGGCCCACGGACAGGCTGGTGTCCTTGGTCATGCCGTGTCTTCAACACCCCCCCGCCGGGTCGGCGAGCGATCATCGTGGATCTCCGATATCGTCTTTTTTCTCAATCACGCCCCCACCAGGAGAAAGCCATGTCGAGCTCGCTG
Organism: Phycisphaera sp. TMED9; assembly: GCA_002167845.2. Classification (GTDB taxonomy): domain Bacteria; phylum Planctomycetota; class Phycisphaerae; order Phycisphaerales; family SM1A02; genus UBA12014. The sequence continues at coordinate 2,923 of NHBO02000015.1, forward strand.
CGCGTCCGCCGAAAGAGTGCCACCTTCGTCTGGGACATGGTCCGAGACGACATGACGCTGCTCGCCTACCCCTTCATTCGGATCGCCGCCGGGATCGTCCTGCTGATCGCGATGTGGTCGCTGATCTTCGACATGCCGGCGATGCAGGTCGGCGACACCCTGCGCGATGCCGGCGGGGCCATGCTCGCGGAATCGGGCCAAACGAAGGCCGAAGACGCGTCAATGACGCCGCAGGATCAGAAGGTCCAAAAGGAGATCGGCGTTCTCTTCGATCACACGCACTTCGGCTACTTGATCCTGTTCTTCATCATCAACGCCTTGATCGGCGTGATCTCGATCGGCGCGGTCAACGCGGCGGGCCTCGCCATCGCCAGAAACGATCGGCGTGGTCTCGCCTACGGATACACCCAGGCGCTCCTTCGACTTCCCCAGCTGCTGGGGTGGTGGGCGGTCACCATGGTGGTCGGGGTGGTGCTCGGCATGCTCGAGCGAATCCGATTCGCCGGCCCGATCATCGCCATCCTGGTCGGCGCCGCCTGGTCGGTCCTGACGTTCTTCTCGATCACCGCGATCATGGCCACCGGCGTGAATCCGATCTCCGCGGTCGGTCGGTCGAAGAAGACCATCGGCGACTGCATCCACAAGGCCCGGGGCACACAGACCGACGTCGACTGGCGCACGCTCCGGATCGGGCTTCGCGCGGGCGGGCCGCTCCTGATGATCTCCAGCCTGCTGGCGATCGGCTGCATCGTGATGCTGTTCCTCGACATCAAGTTCATTCACGACGGGAGCCCTGCCGTGACCGCCGGGATCTTCGGTGCCTTCGTGGTGGTGATGATCGTGAACGGCGCGTTCCTGGCCGCCCTCGGAGCGGTGCTCAAGTCCGTGCTCTACGTCTGGGCCGAGGAGGGCTCCGTTCCCGAGGGTGTCAAGGAAGACGACTTCGAGAGCGCGTTCGTCAACGGCGGCATGGCAGCGAAAATGCTCGGGACCTGACACGCAGGAGCCCGAGCGGTACCCTGACCGCATGGCATCCGGCAACAAGACCATCATCTACGCCGCCCTGATCGGCAATTCACTGATCTCGATCACCAAATTCGTGGCTGCGGGCATCACCGGCTCGTCCGCGATGATGGCGGAGGGGATCCACTCCCTCGTCGATACCGGGAACCAAGGACTCCTGCTCTTCGGGATCAAGAAGGCGAAGGCGCCCGCCGATGCCCGCCATCCCTTCGGCCACGGCAAGGAGATCTACTTCTGGTCGTTCGTGGTGGCGATCCTGATCTTCGCACTCGGCTCCGGCATCGCGCTCTACGAGGGCTTCCACCGGGTCATGCATCCGGAGCCCGTCTCGAGCCCGATGGTCAACTACGTGGTGCTCGTGCTCGCGATGTTGTTCGAGGGTGTCGCCTGGTATCTCGCGTACAAGGAGTTCCGTCGGTTCCAGGGACCGAGGTCCCTGCCGGCCGCGGTGCAGGCCTCAAAGGACCCGACCACCTTCGTGGTGCTCTTCGAGGACACCGCGGCGATGCTCGGACTGTTCGTCGCCTTCATCGGTCTGGTCCTGAACCAATGGCTCGAGATGCCGATCTTCGACGGAATCGCCACGCTCTGCATCGGGGTGATTCTCGCCTTCACCGCGGTCTGGATGGCGGTGCGGACGAAGTCACTGCTGATCGGCGAGGCCGCGGATCCCGAGCTCATCGAAGACGTGCGTTCGCGGGCCGCCGAGGTCGACGCGATCGTGAGCGTCAACGAAGTACTGACCCTGCACATGGGACCGAACTTCGTCCTTCTCAATGTGAGCGTGGACTTCCACGACGAGCTCCGGGCCGGCGACGTGGAAGCGGCCATCGACCGGCTCACCCAGGAGATTCGAAAAGCACACCCCGACGTGAAGCGGGTCTTCATGGAGGCGGAGTGCCGAAGCGCCGCAAGCGGCGCATCGCTCCCGGAACGACCGCCGGCCGAATCGGAATGAACGCCAACGACGGGGCCCGCGCGCTCCGGAAGACGGAGAATCCGGGAGGATGCGGATGCCCCGGACGTCGCGCACAGCCCGACGGATTCGATTCTCGGCCGAGCGGAAGGCTCCTGCCGATGCCGCAATGACGCTCTGAAACGGAAGTGCCGACTTGAGTGCATCGGAACAGCGAACACGACGAACTCCCTTCCATGTCCTCTCCCAATGTCGACGACATGTTCGGAATCGTCACTTCGACGGCCTACTGGATGGCGAAGCAACTCCCTTATCGGGTGCCCCGGGCTCCCCTGATCCGGGCGGGTGCCACCGCTTTGGCGGATGCGATCGCCACCCATGATCCCACCATGCCGGTCGGACTCGAGACCTGGTGCAGAGAACATGTCCGTCGGGCCATTCGAGAGGTCATCGCCGGCCGGTTCGAAGTCTGAATCCGCATCAGTCGCTCGAGCCGGACGCACGCCTCGGATCAGATCCAAGACAACGCAACAACCGACGGGGGGCACTTCGACATGCACCCGTTGTCTCCGTCCGCTTCCCCCGCCGGTGCATGCGGGGTTTTTCTTCCGGCAGTGTGCATCAGGGCGATCCCTCGTCGTCGTCTCGACCGGGCGATGCTACTCTCCATTCACCGCCCGCCGGGGCCACCATCTGAATTCACCCAACTCGAACGAGGTTCATCGATGCCCTTCAAGACCACATCACTCACCGCCCTCGTCGCCGGCCTGCTTCTCGCCGGGTCCTTGAACACCGTCGATGCCTCTCGGGCCCAATCAGCACCCCCGGCACCCGCCGCCATGGTCGACGGCAGCGAGCCGGGATTCCGCGACCTCGTCGAGGCCGACTTCACCAATGTCAACGGGAAGCCCGACACCTGGACGTGGAATGGGAATGCGGTCGCATGCACTGGCGACCCGGTCAGCGTCATTCGATCCGTCAAGCCGTACACGAACTTCGAGATGGTCTGCGAATGGCGACATCTCAAGGACGCGGGAAACTCCGGGATCTTCCTCTGGTCGCCGATCGAATCCATGAATCGACTCAAGGGGCCGGGGCTTCCCGAGGGCATCGAGGTCCAGGTGCTCGACCTCGGCTACAAGGCCGCGTACGAAAAGGGTGGCAACAAGGCCAACTGGTTCACCTGCCACGGTGATGTCTTCCCGGTCGGCGCGTCGACCATGAAACCCTTCGCCCCGATGGCGCCCAACAAGCGAAGAAGCTTTCCCACGCAGGAGACCACCCGCGACACCGGCGAATGGAACCACTACTACATCCGGGCGATCAACGGTGAAGTCCGCCTCTGGGTGAACGGCGTCGAAGTCTCCGGCGGGAACCAGTGCTCGCCCGCGACCGGATATCTGGCGTTGGAAAGCGAAGGTTCGCCGATCGATTTTCGGAATCTCCGGATCAGGGAACTTCCCTGAATGGGTTCGACCCCGGACATCGTGTGGAACGCCCTGGAAGGCGACGACCAGATCCCCGTTTTTCTGGATGCAGTCTCCACGCTCTACCGCGACGTCCTCGATCGACTGCCCACCGACGATCGCCCGTTCTTCTTCGATTACTGGCTGCGCCTGTTCAACATCGCCTCGACACACGTGGCGACGGCCGATGGCCTTCCGCATGCGATCGTCACCCAGCCGTTCCGACCCGGAACCCACGAATTCCGTTGGGAGACGGCGACCCTCGCGTGCAGTGACGAACTCCACGGTCGGCTCGTCCTCCCACCGGGTGTCGACTCCGGACAGAGCTTCCGGATGTCCGTGATCGGCACCGCCGACCGGACGTCCTCGCCACTCCTGGGTTTTCAGGGCCGAGAGAACCAGCGTGGCTATGCACGTTCGCTGACGGCGTGCCCCTTCGAAACCGAAGCAGACGCGCCCTGGTCGATCCGCCCGGTCCGGCGTGAGGATTTCGAGGAGGCCATCGACCTCCTGAGGCGAAGCGAGCTCAGCGACGAGGATCCTGATCCTGATCTTTCGGAGAGCAGCGAGGAACTTCGTCAGGTGATCGAGAATGATGCCGGCTGGTGCTGGGTGGCCAGCCGCGTCGGTGAATCAAGCCTGTGCGGCATCGCCTGCTACGCCGCGATGCATCTTCCGGATGCGGGTGTTCCGGCCGTGTTGATTTCCGACATTGCCGTCGATCCGGATCACCGGAGACAGGGCCTCGCACAGTTCCTGCAGCGTCAGGCATTCGCCTGCCTGCGCGACCTCGGACTGCGCTGGGTCTTCGGTTGCATCGAACCTGACAACGACGCTTCATGTGGCCAGGCCGAACGTCTCGGGCGTGAACTCTGGTTTCGCTGTGTCCGCTTTCATGCAATTTCCGAACCGAAAGGCCAAGGTGAGACATGAGACCACTTGATTCGCGTTCACGGATCGTGATCGCCGGGGGAAGTGGCTTTCTCGGTCGGAGTCTTGCTCGGCATTTCGTCGATCAACACGACTGCCGCGTGACCCTGCTCTCGCGGAACCGGCCGCGGCAGGAGGGCCCGTGGTCTTTCCAGCCATGGGATGCGCGCACCCTCGATGACTGGTCGAGCGTCCTCGATGGTGCGGATGCGCTGGTCAATCTCGTCGGCCGTACCGTCGACTGCATCAAGACCCCCGATCATCGTGATGAAATCCTGCGTTCACGCGTCGAGTCCACTCGGGTCCTGGGCGAGGCGATGAATCGGATCGACACGCCGCCTCCGGTCTGGGTCCAGATGTCCACGGCGCACATCTATGGTGATCCTCCAACCACGGTCTGTGATGAAGACTCCGCCTTCGGTACGGGCCTCGCGCCCGAAGTCGGCGTCGCGTGGGAGCAGGCATTCGCCGAAGGTCGCCCGCAATCGGTGCGGGGCGTCGTTCTTCGGACGAGTTTCGTGGTCGGCCGCGGCGGAGGCGCCCTTGCCCGACTGGGCCTCCTCGCCCGGATCGGTCTCGGTGGTCGCGTGGGTTCCGGAGAACAGGGGATGAGCTGGTTGCATCAGACGGACATGAACCGGATCTTCGAACGGGCGATCGTCGACGAATCGATGCGAGGCGCGTACATCGCGACCGCTCCGAACCCGGTCTCGAACACCGTCTTCATGCGAGCCCTGCGCAAGGCGGTGCGAATGCCGATCGGGTTGCCCGCCTTCGAGTGGATGGTCCGGATCGGCGCTCCGCTTCTGATGCGGACCGATCCCGAACTGGCGCTCTACGGACGCTACTGCGTGCCCCGGCGGTTGCTGGAAGAAGGATTCACCTTCGAATTCGAAGACGTCGAACCGGCACTGCAAAACCTCTGCAAGCGAACCGGTTGAAGGTTGATCACCCTGCCGGTGTCAGATGACCAGGCTGGCTCTTCCGCGGTGCCGGCGTTCTCTATTCGGTAGCAGCCGTCGGGCCGCGAACCGATCATCAGGTCGAGGTCGCCATCGGCGTCCATGTCATGAAGTTCCCCGCCGACTCGGATCGGTACCGGGGGAGCGAAACGCGGAAGCGCACCTCCCCCTGCAGGGCTGCGAAAAACGAAGCGATGGTGAAGGCCACCGTCATGATGGGGCTCCCTGGCCTCCACACCGCACGGTATCGCTGGCGCGAACCGGGGCACGTTCAGGCGATATCGTCGAGGACGTCGTCGAGAAGCCGCATGGCCATGTCGACATCATCATGTTCGATCACCATCGGAGGCTTGATCTTGATGACGTTGTGCCGCGGCCCATCGGTACTCAGGAGCACGCCGCGATCCCGCATCGCATTGACGATCAGGCTGGCTTCCTCCGGCGCAGGCTCCTGACTGGTGCGATCCCGGACGAGTTCGATGCCGAGGAAGAGTCCACGACCCCGCACATCGCCGATCAGCTCGTGGCGGTCCATCAGTGATCGAAGCCCGGACTTGAAGTGGTCGCCGAGAATGCGGGCCCGTTCCTGGAGGCCTTCCTCCTCGATCACGTCGAGGACGGCTTTCCCGACCGCGCAACTCACCGGATTGCCGCCGAAGGTCGAGAAGAACTCCATGCCGTTGGCGAACGAGTCGGCGATCGCGCGAGTGGTCACCACCGCACCGATGGGATGACCGTTTCCGATCGGCTTCCCCATCACCACGATGTCGGGCACGACGGCGTCGCCACCATCCGCCCCGTCGAGTTCGAATCCCCAGAACGAGTCACCGACCCGTCCGAACCCGACCTGGACCTCATCCGCGACACAGAGCCCACCCGCATTTCGAACGTGCTTGAACGCGGCCGCCAGGTATCCGTTCGGAAGTGGAATCTGCCCGCCGCAGGAGAGAATCGGCTCTGCGAAGAACGCGGCGATGGACCTCCCTGAAGCGCAAGCCTCACCGACGGTGGTCGCGAGTTCGAGTGCATAGGCCGCACCGACATCGTCACCGTCGCCGCGAATCAGTCCTCGGTACCGATCGGGTACTGGAGCGACGTGCACCCAATCCGGTCGGCCACCACCACCCGGCCCGTCGAACTTGTACGGGCTCATCTGGACGCAATTGCCCGCATGGCCGTGATACGCGCCGTCGATCACCAGGGCATCCTTCGCTCCCGTCGCAGCCCTGGCAATGCGCAACGCGAGTTCATTGGCCTCCGATCCGGAGTTCACGAGAAAGACCGTGTCCAGTGGATCGGGGAGGCGAGCCGCCAGCATCTCCGCGTACTCGACGAAGCCTTCATGGAGATATCGCGTGTTGGTGTTGAGCGTCGCCGCCTGATTCGAGATCGCTTCAACCACCCGAGGGTGGCAGTGCCCGACATGGCAGACGTTGTTCACCAGATCGAGATATGAACGGCCATCTGCGGCGATCAGATACTGCCCGCAGCCTTCGACCATGTGCAAGGGCTCGTCGTAGCTCACGGAAAGATTGGCCCCGGTGACCGCACGGCGTCTCTGAAGGAGCAACTCATCCGTCGACCGATCCCGGCGGTTCGTCGTTCCGAGCTGGCCACACAACAAGGACCTGCCGGAACCGGGCGTGATCGCCGCCAGCGCCTCGATCGTGCGCCAGGTCGTCTCTTCATGCGAGTACCAGGTGGCATGCTCGGGTGATTCCGCTCGGCGGGCGGCGCCGATGAGCGCGCTGGTCGCCAGACGGGACCGAAGCAAAGGGAAGAGCGCTTGCTGCTCTTCCTCGAGCAAGGGCCGGAAGTCGTGATACCCGGAGACGATCGACGCCGCGAGTTCGAGATTCGGCGGAGTCCCATGCTGGGCCGCGTAGGCGAGGGTGATTCCGAGATCTTGAACGAATGCACCCCGCAACGTGTCGCCGAAATCGATCAGGCCCGCGACTCGGTCACCCTCCACCAGGATGTTCTCGTCGTTCGCGTCGCCATGAAGCATGCCGCGGGGACACTTCGCGATCAGCGGTTCCACGAGCGATGCCTGCTCCTGCATGACCATCTCGAGAATCGTTCGTCTCGACTTCGACTCGACGTGACCGATCGACTGACGATGCCTGCTGCAGGTCGCGATGTCCCACGAGTGAGACCGACTCGCGCCGGTGTGATCGAAATCGGCGAGCGCGGCATGAACCTCGGCGAGCATCCGGCCGATCGACCGCCCGAGAGTCGGCGTGGCGACGGCCTCTCTCCATGCGGATCCCGGCAGGAAACGTTGCATGCGGGCGGAGGCATCCACGCCGTCCATGACGAATCGCACGATTCGCACGCCCTCTCGATCGGGAATGACCGAGGGCACCGCGATTCCGGCGGTTTCGAGCGTGTCGAGGACCGCCTCCTCGAGCTCGACGTCGGCGGACTCATCCGTGGTGATCTTGAGCACCGACTTTCGTCCGTCTTCGAACTGCACCAGAAGATTGAGGTTCTCCCCCGGAAGACGCGAGATCTCACCACCGGACTGCCAATGCCCGGCCAGGAGCTCCTCTATCGCGGTCCTATCGGCGATGGATGCATCATTCGAATTCGGTTCGGCGTCCATGTCGAAGGACTCCAGGAGAAGGCCTCATGGACCTCATTCGGACTTCGGCAGGGCTCGCGCGAGTTCGAGGTACGACGCGAACTGCGACCTGACTTCCGCCATCGAGTCGCCACCGAATTTCTCCCGGGCGGCGCGGGCGATCTCCAGCGCGACGACGTTCTCCGCAACCACGCTCGCGGCCGCGATCGCACTGATGTCACTTCGTTCGTACTGGCTCTCTTCCGGCGACCGACTGACGAGATTCACACTCGGCAGCCCACGAAGCAGGGTCGAGATCGGCTTCATCGTTCCTCGGACCACGACCGGCATTCCGTTGGTCATGCCACCTTCGAGGCCGCCGGCGTTGTTGCTCGGTCGCGTGAAACCGAGGTGTGCGCTCTCCGCCTTCGCGGCGTCGAAGTGAATCGGATCGTGGACCTGGGATCCGTTCCGATTCGCACACTCGGTTCCCAGTCCGATCTCGACCGCCTTGAACGCCTGGATCCCCATGATCGCGCCGGCGATTCGAGCATCGAGACGCTCGTCCCATTGAACACAGGAACCGAGTCCCGGCGGACATCCGAAAGCATGAACCTCGACGAAGCCACCGACGGTGTCCTTGTCGATCTTCGCCTGTCGGATCGACGCGATCATTCGCTCGCTTGCGTCGTGGTCGGGCATGTACACGGCACTCGCATCGCGTGCGTCGCGGAGCGACTTCCAATTCGATTCCGTGACTTCGATCGAAGACATCGCTTCGGGATCGGGGCCACCGCCCCGGACGAAGCCGAAGATCTCGATTCCGAGTTCTCGGAGGAAGCATCGCGCCAGCGCACCCATCGCGGTGCGACCTGCCGTCTCCCGTGCACTCGCGCGTTCCAGGGTCTCACGACAATCCGGGGTCAGCCATTTGATGCTGCCCGCCAGGTCGGCGTGCCCCGGGCGTGGCCGTTCCACCGGAGGAGTTCGCTCCAGATCGTCGAGCCGGCTGTCCTTGTTCGGGACCAGAATGGCGACGGGCGCACCCGTGGTCCGGCCGAGCCTGACCCCGCCGAGAAACTCGGCGTGGTCGCTTTCGATCCGCATTCGACCACCTCGGCCGTATCCACCCTGCCTTCTGACGAGTTCGGAGTCGATCAACTCGGCGTCGACCTCCACGCCTCGAGGAAGCCCCTCGAGAAGCGAGACGACACCCGGCCCATGGGACTCACCGGCGGTTCGATAAGAGAGCAATGCCATTCCCGGATGGTACGTCATGCCGACGGTTCCAACCCGGAACGGAGACGATCAGTCGCTTTCCCGGAGCCGTTTGGCCAGATCTTCCGCCTGCTCCTCCGTCATCTTCTCGCCGGCGATGATGAACTTCCTTGAGAGGGGGCCCTGCAGAATCGGTGTGGTGGCGATCCGGCCGTCCACGAAGACCGCGATCGGCCTCGAGAGCCAGCCGGTCGTGAATGCCTCCATCGCGTTGGTCGCGGCATCATTCAGATCGATCAGGACGGCATTGCGGCCAAGATCGTCCAAGACCGGCTCGGCGATCAGCACTCCAGAGGCGTCCACCACGATGTCCGGAGAGATCCAGACCCGGGTTCCGCCGATCACCGAGTCGGATCTGGTCCATCCATCCATGGGATCGATGGAGGCGGCGCGAATCTCGAAGATCGATGCGTCCGCATCGGGAACGCTGGTGCATCCCATGGGCAGGGCCGCCGCGAATCCCAGTACGAGACAGGCGAGGGTGTTCAAACAGTGCGACATCGTTGGTGACTCCAAGGGATTCTGCCAGCGGGATCCAGCCCACTCCTTCCCTACGATATCAACCGCAATCGATTCGTTCCGCCGTTCTTCGACGAAGCGCTCGAATGCTCCGTACGCTGCGGGTCACGATTTCCCTCTTTCGCACTGGATGGCTCATGGACGACGGCACGAAGAATCGAAGACGCACCGCCTTGGTGACGGGAGCGAGCGCTGGAATCGGCGAGGCGTTCGCCTCCCATCTCGCCGCCCGCGGGTTCGATCTGGTGCTCACGTCGAGACGGCTGGATGTCCTTCAGAGCCTCGCGGAACGATTGCAGGCCGAACATCAGGTCGATTGCCGCGTGATTCCCGCCGACCTCGCCGACCCAGACTCGCCACGCCGCATCTTCTACGAACTCGCTCGAGACGAGATCGAGATCGACGTGCTGGTGAACAATGCCGGGCTCGGCCTGCAAAAGACGTTGTTGACCCACGATTGGCGAGAGATCGCCGCCTTCATGGAGATCATGGCCGTCGCCTGGCTTCATCTTTCGAAGCTCGCACTCCCCGGCATGTTGGATCGGGGTTACGGACGAATCGCAAACGTCGCGTCACTGGCGGCCTTCGCGCCCGAGCCTCCGGGCGGCCTGTACTCGGGCATCAAGGCCCAGATGGTCACCACGAGCCGTGGACTCCGAAGGGAGTGCCTCGGAACGGGCGTCCATGTCACCGCCGTCTGCCCTGGCTACACGCACACCGAATTCCACAGCCGCCTGGGAATCCCGGACCTGCCGAAGAAGATGCCGCAGTGGATGTGGCAGAATGCCGACGCCGTGGTCACGGAAGCCTGGCGGGCGTGTGAAAAGAACCGACCCGTGGTCGTGACCGGGAAAGTGAACAAGATGTTCCGATTGCTGCTGGCCTTGATGCCCGACGGCCTGGCGGAAAAGAGCATGCCGAAATCGATTTCCAAGATTCGGAATCGTGGTCGGGAATGATGCTCGACCGGCGAGCGGGCGTCAGCCGATCCAACGAGGCCAGAAGATCTGAAACCGTGGATCGCGGCGTGAATCGAATCGCAATCGAATCACGCGGTCCATTCCCACGATCCGAACTTCGATTCGATCCGATGAATTCGGCTCATGAAAGACCATCGTGACCGTGCTCTGCCGTGATCGCTCTCGCCCTGATTCGGTCCGAATGCTCCCCGGTCCCACTTCGATGGCCTCATTGCGGCGAGTCGCGGAGGGAGTCGGCGGTGATCTTCTACCCAGCACATGCCGCGAGAAGAATCGCGACCAGCGATTTCCCGGAAGGACCGTCGGATCCTCACCCCAGTTCGTCTTGATCACCGCGGGAAGCAGATGCGACGCCGATCCCGTGGCTTCCGAGTCGGGAATCAATCGCTCCAAACGTCGATCGACGATCATCCTGATTTCGCAGCGACGACCAAGCTCGACCGCATGGCGCTCCAATTCTTCGCGAATCACACCTTCCGCCATCGGACGTCGATCGCCTCGCGGGAAGGGAAACACCGTCAGCGTCTGACGAATCCTCATCCATTCATCGAAGCCTGGCGCCGCCGGGTCAAGGATCACGGACTTCTCGAGCAAGCGATCCACGTCCACGAGCAACCGATCAGGGTCCATCCGCCAGGCCACCGGTGGCATCGCAGCGACGGCACCACGTTCAGCGACGGCGGCTTCGGTGCTCCCCGATCGGGATGTCGAGTCTGCTGATGTCATTCGACGTCTCACGCTGACGTGGGAATCTCTCGGCCCAAGCCTACCAACGACCGGAAAGGTCATCGAACCAGAAACCGCCGCATGCTCGCGGAGCCATCGAAAAACCGGTTTTTGACGTGATGCGGACTCGGCAAGGAACCGGCGTCAGGAAGAAATGGCCGATGTGAAGAGACCGTCGGGTGCCGACCGTCCGGTCCAGATCTTGAATTGCGATTCCGCTTGCGCCACGAACATCGCCGACCCATCGATGATTCGAGCGCCGTCCGCCTCGGCCTTCCGGAGAAGCGGAGTCATGCGAGGGGCATACACCGTGTCCATCACCGTGACCGAATCACCAAGGCGAATGGACTCCGGAAGAATCGACTGCTCCGCCGCATCACCGCCGGCCATCCCCACCGACGTGCAATTGATGATGGCGTCAAATGACGGCACTTCCGCGGTTTCAATGTCGCCGCCGACCGTCACGTCGCCGTGATCCTTGAACGCATCTCGAAGCGCGTCGGCTCTGGCTTGCGTGCGATTGAAGATCACGACTCCGGCCCCGACATCCAGAAGACCGCACGTCACCGCCCGCGCCACGCCCCCGGCGCCGAAGACCGCGACCCGGGTACCACGCAATTGCTCCGTCGAACCGCCCATTCCCTTCGCAAGAACTCGTACCGCTGCATCGGCGTCGGTGTTGGCACAGGCGAGTGAACCATCCTCGAGCACTGCCAACGTATTGGCGGCGCCGATCCGGCGGGCCGATTCCTCCACGACCCCTCCCGCTTCCTGAACGAAGCGAAGAAGATGCTCCTTGTGGGGAAGCGTCACACTGCACCCGCTGAAGTCGAGGTCTGGATGCTCGATCAGCTGAATCATGCTGGCCTTGAACGACTCCCACCCGGGAGAGACGGGGAGCGGAACATAGACCGCGTCGATGTCCAACGCATCGAACCCCTGATTGTGCACCAGAGGGCCGAGGGAATGCGCGACCGGATGACCGACCACGCCGTAGACCCGGGTCGATGATCCGATCCGGTCGAAGCGATAGCGTTCGCGAAGCTGACGGACCGTGAGTTGACCGGGCGCCGTCGCGCCTCCGGTCTCCGACGCGGCGAAGGTCAGGAAGCCACCGAACTTCGGGGCCAGAATCCGGCTCAGCTCGCCGAATTCGCCCATGCAAAGCGCAATCATCGGCTTCTGACGCTCCTTGAGCAGATCGAACATCTCCAGGTTGTCTCGAACGCTCCTCGCGGTGAAGACGATTTTTCCGACCGCACAGGCGTCACTTTCGATCATGTCCGCGACACGGGAGAGCAGATTCGCGGGCCGTCCGCCGAAGTCGTGACTGGACAGCACCAATCTGGCCGAAATGTCCCGCACTTGAGATTCGTGGTCGATCGCGAGGCGGACCTTCTGACGAAGATTGGCGCTCCGCTGCCAGGCCGCGAGTTCGAGATCGAAGTACGCCGGCGGATGCTCCGACGTCCCCATCGCCTCGAGCATCGAGATGCGGGTCTGTTCATCCCCATCCCAGGTTCCGCCTTCATCTTCCGCCCTGATGGTGGCGATACACGGCGCCGGGCTCTTTTCGAGCAGCTCCAGCATCGCCGGAAGCCCCTCCGGGTGCTCCGCGAGCGCATCGAGCCTCCACTCGATCATCCGGGCCCCCTGATCGACCGAATCCGCGGCGCGATCGATCGCGTGGGGGACGTCCAACGGGGCGTCGACGAAGATGGAGACACAGATGAACGTCATGGCGACAGTGTAGGTCGAGACGGCGGACGCTTGTTCCCCCGATCATCTTTTCGCACGATGGACTGGAGCGCGGATTCCGGAGATTCCCGGGCGAGGGAAAGCGTGGCCAAGGTACACTTCCACACCGTGATTGATCTTCCTCCCGACATTCGAGCGGCCGTGGCATTCCTCAGAGGCAACCTCTCGGGACTGATTCGATTCGACACCGAGTACATGCCGATCCGCATCGTCATGGCACCTGATGGGCAGATCGTCGCTTCGGTGATGGAGTCGATGCTCAGATCAACCGACTGCGCCCTGTACCTCCCCGAGGAGCCCGAGGACCAGGAACAGGATGTCCTACAACTCATGGTCTCACTCGAGCGATTCGAGGAAGACGGGGAACATGGCCATCTCGCAGATCGATGGCGGATCTATCACGGCGACCCGCCGGATGTCCGCTGGGCGTTGATGGCGATCGACTTCTGCAAGTTCGGGCAACTCGCGATCGATGGCGAGGCGATGATGGTTCCAAACTCGCTCTCCGAAGACGAAGCAGCGGTCTGCCGCCTCATGAACCAGGATCGGACCGCCGATCTCCGCACCCTCGCCCTCCGGTATCAGGAGATCGAGATCGAAGAGCCCCGGATGGTCGGCGTTGACCCGCTCGGCTTCGATATCCGAGGCCGCTTCGAAGTCGTCCGCGTCGCCAGTGATCGAAATCTGACGTCCGGCGAAGATGCGATCGCCCTCATCGATGAGCTGCTGGCCTCGTCCGGCTGATCTCCAAGACCCGGCATCCACGACCTGAGGGAGCCACGCCTTGCCCATTCATGTGCTTCTGAACTGCGTCGGCGATCCGACTCGGATGCTGGTGCAAGCCGGCCTTGCCACGGACGAGGTCATCGTGACTCCGAATGCCGCCGAACTCGCAGCATCTGATCTCCATCGCCTGATCCGTGGGGCGACCGCGATCCTCGCCCCCCTCACCATCCAGATCGACGGAGACCTGCTCGATGCCGCCGGAGACGATCTGAAAGTCGTCGCCAACTATGCGGTCGGCGTGGACAACATCGATCTGGAGGCCTGTTCGACCAGGGGTGTCATCGTCTGCAACGGACCACCTCCGATGGTCGAGCCGACCGCGGACATCGCCTGGGCCCTCGTCCTCGCGACGGCGCGTCGACTTCGCGAGGGGATCACGCTCGCCGAATCCGGTTCGTGGCGCGGCTATGAACCGGATCTCCTGCTCGGACATCGACTGACCGGCGGCACACTCCTCGTCGTCGGCGCCGGTCGGATCGGCGCGGCCGTGGCCCGGCGGTCGATCGGCTGGGGAATGACCGTGCACTACACCGCACGATCGGAAAAGCCGCATCTCCACGAGCCCCCCATCGCCGCATCACGCGTCACCCTCGAAGAAGGTCTGCCGCTCGCGGATGCCGTGGTGCTGACCACGAGCCTGAACTCGTCGACTCGACACCTGATGAACGAGCGAACCATCGGAATGATGAAGCCCGAAGCGGTCCTGGTGAACGTGAGCCGCGGACCCGTGGTCGACGAAGCCGCCCTGGCCGCGGCCCTGCGTGACGGACGAATCCACGGGGCCGGCCTCGATGTCTTCGAGCAGGAGCCCCGGATCCACCCGGACCTGCTCACCGCCCCGAACGTCATCGTGCTCCCCCACATCGGATCGGCGACGGTCGAAGATCGCACCGACCTGACGCGGATTTCGGTGGAGAACATTCTGGCGGTGCTCGCCGAGAAGGAGCCGGCGTTCCGAGTACGAATCGACCCGGCGTCCTGACTCCGACCGAAAGAACCCGACCGACCGAGATCAGGGACAAACCCATCGGAGTTCTCCTCTATCATGGGCCGCGTCCCGACGACCATCAGGAAACGACGCCATGAAGATGCCCAATCTCAACAATGCCATGATCGACGGTGCCGAGGCCAAGACGGCCCAGGCCTATGCCGACCAGTTCGGAAAACCGGGATTCGACGATCCTCGGAAGTTCTACATCGATCAGCACTACGCCGGGTACACCGAAGAAAACCAGGAAGTCTGGCAGACCCTGTACGACGGCCAGATGGACTTCCTCAGAGATCGAGCATCGGATGTCTACCTGAACGGCGCTCGCGCGATCAATCTGGTTCGAGATCACATTCCGCACCTTCAAGGCGAGCACTCGATCAATCGATTCCTCAAGGATCTCACCGGCTGGGAGAGCTGTGCGGTTCCGGGGTACCTCCCCGCCAAGGCGTTCTTCGCGTGTCTCTCCCGACGCGAGTTTCCCACCACGGTCGTGATTCGATCGAAGCAGGCCATCGAGTACCTTCCCGAGCCGGACATCTTCCATGACGTCTTCGGCCATGTACCACTTCACGCCGACCCGACCTTCGCGGACTTCCTTCAGACCTACGGCAAGGCGGCGTTGACCGCCACCGATGAAGAAGACATGACGAGACTGGCTCGCCTGTTCTGGTTCACCGTCGAGTTCGGACTGATTCGCGAGAACGGCGAACTGAAACTCTACGGATCCGGCTTGATCTCCTCTCCGGGGGAGAGCATCCATGCCTTGGAGAGCGAAGACGTCGACCGTCGTCCTTTCGACCTTGACCGGGTCTGCGACACCGACTTCGAAATCGACCACTACCAGCCGATTCTCTACGTGCTCGATTCCTTCGAACAACTTCGAGACGCGATGAATCAGTACGCCAATCGGATCCTCGAAAAGCACGGGGCGACGGCCGGAGGCTGATCTCCCTTTCGCCTCGACCTCGAGGCGAACGACGACACCGTTCACCCTCGGGCCTCCCGACCGCTCGAACCCACCAGAGAACCAACCGATGCCACCACGAACCGTCTCGCTCAAGACGCCCTCCATTCCCATCGCCGAGTTTGCGCAGAGACGCGAGAAGGTGGCGAAAGCGCTGAAGAATCGAATCGGCTTGATCTTCGCCGGTGATTCGAATGCGGCGTTGCACGGCGCCTATCGGCCGAATCCTCATTTCGAGTATCTCACCGGCATCACCGACGAGCCCGGCGCGATGCTCCTGCTCGACCCCACCGCGCCCAGCGGACGACAGGCGACGCTCTTCTTGAAGTCTCTTGATCCGGAAGTCGAGAAGTGGGACGGCCTCCGCGAAGAGATCGGCACGCCGCTTCGACAGCGATACGGCATCTCCCAGATCCATCGGATGTCTCGCCTCGGAAGAGAACTCGACGGGTGTCTCACCCGGACGAGGAAGTTCGGCTGTCTGCACTCCTTCGCATTCCTCGGCCAGGAGGTGTCGCCGGATCTTCGAGTGTTCCGCGACGTCGCGGACCGTTACTTGAACATCGAGATCGAAGACTGCACCTCGGTCTTGTCCGTGATGCGATCGGTCAAGAGCAAGGCCGAACAGTCCATGATCCGGGAAGCCTGCGAGATATCCCGGACTTCCTACGACCGCATGCTTCGAACCGTGAAGCCGGGCATGACCGAATGGGACGTGATGGAGACGCTCGAGCATGGCTACCGATCCAACGGATCACGCGGGCCTGGCTACAACTCCATCGTGGGCGCGGGACTGAACGGCACCGTTCTTCACTACACCGCGAACAAGGCGCCCATCGCGGACGGCGACCTCATCGTGATCGACTCCGGCGCCGACTACCGGGGTTACACCGCGGATGTGACCCGCACGATCCCCGCCAACGGTCGATTCTCCAAACGACAGAAGGAGATCTACGAACTGGTCTTGAAGGCGCTGATGGCGTCGATCAAGGTCGCCAGAGCGGGATGCACCTTCGCTCAGATCGACAAAGCCTCGCGGGACATCATCAACAAGGCGGGATACGGCGATCGGTTCTTCCACGGAATCGGTCATCATCTCGGACTCGAAGTGCATGACATCACCCCCAAGGGGCCGCTCAAGGCGGGGGCGGTGATCACCATCGAGCCAGGAATCTATCTCCCGGATGAGAACTTCGGAGTCCGTATCGAAGACGACGTCCTTCTGACGAAGGATGGCTGCATCAATCTGACTCGGGACATTCCGAAGACGGTCTCGGCGGTGGAAAAGGCGATGGCGGATCGCTGAGCCGGTCGTTCGCGGTCAGTTGGATGGCGTCGAGGCTGCATCGCCTGCGTCGGAAGCCTCGCCCGCAAGATTCGGAACCGCGTAGACCTCCGCCCATTCCGCCGCGAGACTTGTGTAACTCGGGAATTCCCGTCGTCCCACCGTGGCCACGAGAACCTTCGGCGGCCGAGAGGTCAACGTCGACTCCGAGACGACCTCCACGTGGCGGCGAGATTCTCCATCACCGTAGGACCCCTTCACCCCACGAAGAAGGCCGGTCGGCACGTCGATCCAGACCGCGAGCGCCGTCGCCCGATCCGCGGAGTGGAATTCGATCACAACGCACGGCCCGCCGTCCGACCACACCTGCGTGGATGTCTCCACGGTGCCTCCGGGCCCGATGAGCGAGAAGAAGGGCGCGAAGGCCTCGTCGGCATCCCGGGCGAGACGAAGCCTCACTTCGATCGGCATCTTCGAGAACGGCCATATTCGATCGAGCACCTCGAGTTTCGAAGACGACGTTCCAGAGGTTCGCTCCTTGATGATTCGTCCCGGAAAGTACGGCGACTCCGCATAGACGTCCTCGCCGATCAGCGTCCAACCCGCCGTCGACGTGATCACCTTCAGATCACCGGTCGGCGACAGGATCACTCGAGCTCGCTCCATTCGTACCACGCCGCCGGCAGAATCAGTCCATCGGGCATTGGTGAGCGTGGTCATTCCCGGGGCCGCGTGATACTGCGCCCGAACCGACTCCATCGCTGCGGCCGCGTCTTCGGTGACCGCCGGTGGCGGCTCGGTGGCCGAGGGTGACGACCCCATCACCGACAGAACGAAGGACGTGAGAAGAATGGCGGGGGCACTCATGAAGCGACTCCAGAACGAATGCATCTGATAGGGGAAGAGAGAAGAGTCCCTCGCATCGGGATGCGCGGTGACTCAGCCGAGCTCATCGGCGTGCATGATCAACAACGTGACCGACCAGACCGGAGGGAAGGAACTGATCAACACTCCGAACCAGATGAGCAGATGAGCCACTCGCGGGCGAACTCGGGACACCACTTCGCAGGCAATGATGACGAAGAGAATCAACCCGAACTTGAAGAGGATGGCCCCGTTCAGCCCCCAGGCGTCGATCACCAGCTTCGCGACCGGATTCACTTCTTCGCCCCCGTCTCGAAGAATCACCCAGGTCAACATGATGTCGAGACTGCTGACGAAGAGCAGCCAGACATACAACTCGGGGAATCGCATCTCAGGGAGATCGAGAAGTCCCGGCTTCGAAGGATCCGACGATATCGAGGTGATCGGCGCCCGTCCGGGCTTCGGCTCCCCGCCCGCTCGCTCGTGTTTTGATCGCCCTGGTGACATGGCTGAATCCCATTCCGGAGCCGCACTGCGCAACGCCGTCGTGGTCAGTCTACGAGACCGGCAGGTCGTCGGTTTCTTCCCGACGCATCCTTTGTTCCGCCGCCCGTACTCCCGGCGTTCTTCATCTTCTGAGGATCGACCTCGAAGGTCTCCACCGACCAGAATGGCGTGCCTTCCGCTCGCTGGGTGGATTCCGGCCGCCACGCGGACACCCAGACCCGCCGCGTGGCGATTCCCGGAATGAAGCTCAAGACAAGCAGACCCGCGGCCTTGAGGTCTCCCATCCGGACCGCTTTCAGAAAAACCCGACGCCCCTCGGATGGAGACCCGGAGCCCAATCGCTTGCCGCACTTGCGAAGCCAATCGCGAATGTAGACCCGCAGCGCGTGCCGGGCGGCAGACGGAATCTGGAGTTCGGGCCTTCCAGTCAAGTCGCGATCCAGGTCTTCAAGCGATGGAATCATCGAACGGGCGGCATCCACTTCATCACCTGTGACCGCCGCCGAGTGCATTCGATACCGGCCCAGAGGCTCGACGTGTTCGACCAATGGCCCCATCGCCACCAACATCGCAGGCAGGTAGCAGGCTTCCCCGCCACCGAGCTGACCTTCGATGTACGGCCGGGCTCCAAGGCGGGCCAGCGCGTCGCGCCGAGCACAGTAGAAACTCGGCAAGATCGGGAGGCTGCGATTGGCCACGAGGCTGAAGCTCGATGCGTCATGAATCGCCGATGCGTCATCGATGACGTCCTCGAAGGGAACCGGAAACTCCACGGGATGACTGAAGCATCGATATCGCGTGAAGCCGGCGAGTGCTTCCGGATGGGCTTCCATCATCCTGACCATCCGCTCGAGATACGAGGGGTGCCAGAGATCATCTGCATCGAGAAGGAAGATGAGATCGGAATCCGCTGCTTCGATTCCGTCGTTCCGAGCCGCGCAGATACCACCGTTCGCGCGAACGATGACCCGGCTCACGATCGGATGTCGTTCCGCCACTGCCGCCGTCTCGTCGGACGACCCGTCATCGATCACGATGACCTCATCCGGCTTCCGGACCTGACTCGCGAGGGAGTCGAGGGTCTCCGGGAGCAGAGAGACGGCGTTGTAGGCTGGGATGACGACCGCGACCCGCATGCGTGCCTTCCAGTTTCGGATCCCACCCCACCGAAAAGATACCTCGCAATGCAAACGAGGCCTCAGAAAGACCGGAATTGCCATGCGGGTCGTGACAATTGGCCTCCTTCTCGGACGCCCTGACCCGACACGGAGACAGCTTCAGAGAATCGGGTCGTGACTGGGGAGGTTATGGGCGGGCGCCGTATTCAACTGCACCAGTGTCTCACCCTGAATTCGTTTCGCTTCGTCAGGCTCCACGTAGTCGGAGTGGCATGACGCCTTCCCATCCTCGTTCGGCAGATCCTTCTTCGCCTTGCTCGCCAGTTTGTGGATCTCTTCAGGACTGAGAACGCCCCGCTTCTCGAGAATCTCCCGCTGTTCGTCGGTCAGTGCTTCAGAGCGGACCGCCTTGCCGCGATCGAACCCTTCGGCCTTGCCGCTGGCGAATTCCTGGATCTCCTTGGAGATTCGAACGCTACACCAGTCGTGACCGCACATGGCACAGAAGTCGGTGTCGACGTCGAGATCTTCGTCGTGATACGCCCGCGCGGTATCGGGATCGAACGAAAGATCGAAGTGCTTCTGCCAGTTCAAGGCGGCACGAGCCTTGGTCAATTCGTCATCGTTGTCGCGGGTTCCGGGAATCCCGAGCGCCACATCCGCGGCGTGAGCGGCGATGCGATACGCGATGCAACCCTGCTTCACGTCATCCCGCTTCGGAAGACCGAGATGCTCCTTCGGCGTGACGTAGCAGAGCATCGAGGCGCCGTGATACGCCGCGGCCGTTGCGCCGATGCAGGACGTGATGTGGTCGTATCCCGGGAACATGTCGGTGACCAGGGGGCCAAGCACGTAGAACGGCGCCCCGTGGCAGAGGCGACGTTGGAGTTTCATGTTGAACTCGATCTGATCGAACGGAACGTGGCCGGGGCCTTCGATCATGACCTGGACACCGCAACGCCAGGCCCGCTCGGTGAGTTCGCCGAGACTCTCCAGTTCGCCGAGCTGAGCGGCGTCGGTGGCGTCGGCGAGACCACCGGGACGAAGACCGTCACCGATCGAGAAGGTCACGTCATGCAGACGCATGATTCCACAGATCTTCTCCCATGCGGTGTACATCGGGTTTTCCGCATCATGCGTGAGCATCCACTTCGCAAGAAGCGATCCGCCACGGCTCACGATTCCGATGAGACGGTCTCGCACCAGCGGGATGTGCGCCTTGCGGACACCCGCGTGGATCGTGAAGTAGTCGACACCCTGCTTCGCCTGATGTTCGAGCGTCTCCAGAATCATCGATTCGTCGAGATCTTCGATCTTCCTTCCGATGATCATCGAGTAGATGGGCACGGTCCCGATCGGAACCGTGGAGTTCTTGAGGATCGCCATCCGGGTCGCGTCAAGATCGCCGCCGGTGGAGAGATCCATCACGGTGTCCGCGGCCCATCGTTCGGCCCACTTGAGTTTCTCGACTTCCTCGTCGGTCGAGCTGCTGACCGGCGACGCCCCCATGTTGGCGTTGACCTTGGTCTTCGAGGCGCGGCCGATCGCCATCGGATCAAGTTCGAAGTCGAGGTGATTTCGATTCGCCGGAATCACCAGCCGCCCCGAAGCGACTTCGTCGCGGACCTGGAACGGCGTGAGATGTTCTTCACGCTCGGCGACTCTGGCCATCTCGGGTGTGACGGTGCCAAGTCGGGCATGCTCGAGCTGCGTGATCGGCTCGAAGCCGGAAACCGGGACCGCGCGAATCCACTCGCCGATGCCCGTCTGATTGTGCCCACCGCACCCGGCGTCCGGGCCATCGGCCGCTTCGATCGTCCAGCCTTCGGGAAGGAAGTCCCATGCGGTCGATGCACTCGGCTCGGGCATGCCCGGGGTGTCCGGCGAACTGAAACTGAGCGGCCCACCGATGTCGGCGCGATGCGCAAACGAACCGGGGGTCGTTCCCTGTCCCGTCGATGAGGGATCACTGGCCCCGTGAATCGGAAATCGCCAAGTGGGGTTGTCGGTGGAGGGTGTGATCATCTCGGGCTCCGCTCGGGCCGCATGGCCGATGGGGCTGGTCGCCAGCGCGGAGGGTCCGGGACGCCTTCTGGCGTCTTCGGGCCACATTCCCTCCGCCGGTACCAGCCGGATCAGGTTCAACGGGTGCATCTCAGTCCACGGTTTCTTCGCCGCGACGCCCCGAGTGGCGATGGCACTCTAGCACGCCCGCGCCTCCCGTTCCCGTTCCGTGACTTCCACCGTCAGTCCCTCCCCTAGAATTCCCGGATGCCCGGATCCGATTCATCCCGACCGAACCTCGACGCCATCCGAACCGCTGCACGGAGGATCGAGCCCCACGTTCATCGAACGCCCGTCCTCACGTGCCAGGCCATCGACGAAGTGGCGGGTTGCGAGGTCTTCCTCAAGTGTGAGAACCTTCAGAAGGTGGGCGCGTTCAAGGCGAGAGGCGCGAGTAATGCGGTGTTCTCGCTCACCGATGCCGAAGCCGAACCCGGTGTCGTGACGCATTCGTCGGGCAATCACGCCCAGGCACTGGCCTGGGCCGCCGGCCGCCGGGGCATTCCGGCGCACATCGTCATGCCGACCAATGCGCCGGCGGTCAAGAAGAAGGCGGTGCTGGGCTACGGCGGCATCGTGCACGACTGCGAGCCGACGCTCGAGAGTCGTTTGGAGACCTGCCGCAAGGTCGCCGAAGACACCGGCGGGACCGTGATCCCTCCGTACGACGACGACCGAGTCATCGCCGGCCAGGGAACCATCGGACTCGAACTCCTCGGACAAGTACCGGATCTCGACGCCATCGTGGTCCCGGTCGGCGGCGGTGGCATGATCGCCGGTATCGCGATCTGTGCTAAAGCGCTCTCGCCGCGACTGGAGATTCTGGGAGCCGAACCCGAACTCGTCGACGACGCCGCCCGATCACGACTCAGCGGCCGGATCGAGCCACACGCCGGAGATCCGACCCGCACCATCGCCGACGGCCTCCGCACCACGCTCGGGAAACGGACTTTTCCAGTGATCCGGGAACTCGTCGACGACATCATCACGGTGCCGGAGACGGAGATCCGCCAGGGGCTGCGACTGGTGATGGAGCGAGCCAAGCTGGTGATCGAACCCAGCGCCGCCGTCGGCATCGCGGCAACCCGCAGCCCGGCCTTCCGAGCAAGGGGGCACCGACGAATCGGCGTCGTTCTCTGCGGTGGAAATCTCGATCTCGATGCGCTTCCGAGCCTGCTCTGATCAGCCGACGGAAAACGATGGTGAAGGGCGATCAGGCGGTCCAATCTCCGAAGAGAAGACCGAGATCAGCGCCATTGACCAGACCATCTTCGTTGATGTCTTCCGGGCATCCCTCGCACACCCCCCAGGCGCCGATCAACAGCCCCAGGTCGGCGCCATTCACGACGCCGTCGTGATTGAAGTCGGCCGGGCTATAGGCCGTCTCCGCGAAAGCGACGAGCAGCATCGAGAGCTCAAGATCCGACGCGAACGTCTCGACCGTGCCGTCCAGCAACAGATCGGCCAGTTCGTCACCGGGCGGAAGGGTCGGAAGCGAAAGCGGAATCTGTTCGAAGGGCGGGAAGTCGACCGGCTGTTCTCCGGACACCGAGAGGTCGCTCGCCATCTCAAGGCGACTCTCCTCGCCCCCGATGATCAACTCGCCTGCAATGGGCAGGAGGACGGGGAGCTCGAAGGGCTGAGGGCCGGTCCCGAAGTCCCCTTCCATGGTCAGGGTTCCGGGGAGACCACCGGTGAAGGTGAATCCATCGCGGCTCTCGATCACGTCGATCACCGTCGGCCCCACGGAAGAGAGCACCATCTGCGTGATCGTCCCCTCCTGCAATGGAATCGGAATCTCGAATCCACCGGGATAGAGCGAGAACGGGCTGAAGGTTCTGAAGGTCTGGTAGATCATCACCAGATCGACCGAGACCGTCGTGCTCCCGCCTGCGAGAACGTCGATCTGAAAAGCATCGACCGTGAAAGAACCGTCCTGGAGCGACGACAAGTCGGCGTCCACGGATCCTGAAGGTTGAAACTGCCCCGCTCCCGCCACGAGTTCAAAGTTGGCCGTGTAGTCGATGGGGTTGTTCCCACTCCCGCCGAACAAGCCGGGCCGGGTCTGCGTTCCCTCTGGATTGGTCTTTGCGTCGTAGTCGCCGATCAGCGTTCCCGCGAAGGGTATCGAGATCGAGAAGGCCTGCTGGTAGGAGCTCTCCTTCGACTCGATGACGAAATCATCGGCGGCCGCCGATCCCGCGATCGGCATCGACAAGGCGAGAAACAAAGACGAACGAACGGTCGTGGTGGTGAGAGGCATTTATTTCTCCGTCGACATTGTGGACAATCCCGCCATGAATACAACCGAATACTGAGATGATGGCTCAGTCGTCCTGATCCGACGACCACGCAACCAGCAACCTGGCCAGATCTCCCGACCCGATGATGCCATTTCGATCGAGGTCGGCGACATTGCGTCCGGTATTGCCCCACTCGAGCAGAAGGATGCCGAGATCGATGGCGTCCACGCGACCATTGCCGTCAAGGTCCGGATCCGGAAGTGGGCCCATGACCGAGGCGATCCCCAGATCGACGAAGAGCTCGAATTCTGGAGGGCGACTGGTTCCAGAAAACACGAGCGCCGCGTCCTCTTCTGCTTCTGATGTCTCGACGAAGAACGGCAAGGTCGAGATCGGAGAGAACACCGTTCCCGCACCTTCTCCCACGGATGAGAAGAAGCCGAGTTCAAGCCGAGGTCCCTGATCGAGGTACAGGACTCCATTGGTCGGAAGAGCGACCAGCGCCGTCCGCTCCACGACCCCACCCGCCGTCTGGATCTTGAAGTGCAGCATCCCCTCAACGTTCGCGAAGATCACCCAGATATCCTCGGTGATACGAAGAAGATCCGCCGGATTCGGCCCCTCGGACTGAAAGCGCATCTGAAGAAGATCCGCATCGTCGAGCAGAACCGATTCGGGGATCCCATCCGGGAATCGCCACTCGGGGCGAACGGTCACGAAAGGTGAGGAGACCCCGTCGATCGACTGCTCGAAGGGGACCGACGCAAGCCCACTCACGCCGAGCTCGATGTCGAAGGTGTTGATCACCATCGAAGCCGTGGGAAGGTCCCAGTCCGCATCGATCGATCCGGTGGGTCGAAGATCGTCCCAGGATCCACTCAGCAGGAGTGATCCGAACGTCGGAATCGGAATGTTTCCTCGCGTGGCCGAGGTTGGTCGAGTCTCGGTGCCGAAGGGATTGGCCTGCGGATCGAAGTCGCCGATGAAGACGCCTTCGATCGGAACGTCGACTCCCAATTCTCCCCGGAAGAAACTGGACCCGGGAAGCAGCAGGAACTCTTCGGCGCACACCGGAGCGCCCGAGACTGCGACGACCGGGAACATCAACGCGAGATGGAGACGGAATTCGAGGAGCATGAATGAGTCAGAGTCGCTGGATGTTGACGGGTCCTGACCGCACCGGCGGTCGCCGGATCTTTTCGAGACGATTCATGGTCTGGGTTCAAGGAATCATCCTGAACTCAGGGACAGACGCCCCAGCCCACGAAGAGCAGACCCAGATCCTGCCCATCGACGATGCCATCCCCATCGAGGTCCGCCGGGCACGGATCCGGACAGACGCCCCAGGCCACGAACAACAGACCCAGATCCTGTCCATCGACGACGCCGTCTCCATTGACGTCCCCGCTGCAGTCAACGGGGTTGCAGTCGAGCTGAAGGAGGTATTGGAGCCCGTACTCGCGCGGAAGCGGTTCCTCGTCGTCGTCCGGTGGATTTTCAGGGTCGATCTCGTCACAGGGAAGACCGGACCGGAGCGAACGACCTGAAACGCCGGCTTCGACCACGAGATACCACTGGCCTTGCGGCAACACGAAGGACCAGTCACCCGACGTGCACGGGTCGACGTGGTATTGGCCGATCGTCCGGATCGGTCCTTCACAGTCACCAGCCACCAGAAGCATCCTCGCGGGAAACTCGGAGGAGAGCGTCGCGGTCCAGCTGCCGTCGGTGGTCGTCGGAAGTCGAAACCAGTCGACGTCGCGTGGCACCGTCGTGGTGGTCTTTCCGTGAATCCGATCCCCACACTGGATGATCGACGACACCGGCTCAAGGGCATCCTGCGAGCAGCCGTCGTTGATTCGTTCGAGACAGGGTTCGTCTTCGAGGATCGCATCGGACGGCGGCTCGATCGGACACTCGATCGTCGAACCGCACCATCCCTCGGCTTCCGCGACGCAGATCGAGTCCCATGTTCCGTAGCCGCAGAAGGGATCGTGCAATCGAACGAGTTCACAGCAGGATTCATCAAGACATCCGGGGGTGTCGTGCACCTCGAGGCACTCCCCCAGATTCGGGCAGTCGATGTCTCCACAGAGTTCGGTCGCCTGTTTCACACAGGTCTCGTCCCAGGAGACCTCGCAACAGAACGCATCGTTCTCGCACACGAGTTCACAGCACCCCGGCTGGAGACACCCCGGTTCACCGTGCGGCTCGTCGCATGGTGGAAGTGACGGCCCGCACTCCTGCTGTGCAGCGGCGCCGAGCGTGATCGAGGCGGTCATCGCGAGGACGATGGAGCGTGGGACCAGACTCATCGTCGTCGACTCTCAATCGGACCTCGGACGGGCTCGCCACGAGGCGTTTCCCCACTCCGCATTCGTGTGAGAAACAGGGCGATGTCGGCACCACTCACCACGCCATCGCCATCAAGATCCGCCACTTGGGCCCGATCAACCCCAGGCGAGACCGACGAAACCCGTGAATCGACCGGTGCTGCCACGCGTCCGACGAATCCATCACCACAACCGCTGGCCTGCGGCGTGAGGTTGGGAAGAACCCAGAGGCTGTTGGACACGAGTTCGACGGCCAGAACGTCTAGATCGCAGTCACCATCAAGATCGGCGACCGCAAGCCCTCGGAAGAAACTGTCATTGGCGATCTGCTGAGGCGGTTCGAAACGGATCACGCCGTCTCCGCCGGCGGAGATCGGCTCGGTCCGATTGTCGAGCACCATCACCGGACCGGGAAGGGCATGCCCGACGATCACGTCCAGATCCTCGTCTCCGTCGAGATCACCCATCGCCGCCGCGTAGGCGTAGCCGAGTCCCGTCGAGGGAAAGGCGGCATCGCGATCGAATTCGATGGAAGCGGTCGAGCCCTGATTCTCGAAGATGCCGACGTGCGACGACTCGCCGATCAGAATGAGCGGTACGAGGACGTCTTCGTCGCCATCCTGATCGAGATCGCCGACCGCGAGGTCGGTCATGCCGCCGATCTGGCCATTCACCCGCGAGGGGCGCCAGCCTTCCGCCGGGTCGAAGGTCGCATCGCCCCGATTGCGACAGATGAAGATCCGACTCGCGCCCGTTGCGACGATCACCAGGTCGCGATCGCCGTCGGCGTCGAAGTCAGCGGTTCCGATGCTCTGCGGGAACGGGATGCTGACCGATGACCGACTGATCACGAGCGGCGCCGCCGGATCGAATCCGCCTTCGCCGTCATTCAGGAGGATCTCGATGATCGGAAGCCGGTGGTTCATCGCGGCGATGTCCGGGTCGCCGTCGCCGTCGAGATCGTCGACCACCACCGCCCGAGGTTCGCGACCCAGCGCGATCTCCTCGAACTCGCCGAAGGTGCCGTCGCCGTTTCCATGAAGGATCGAAAGCCTGCCCCGAAGTGCTCGAACCGCGAAGCAGAGATCGAGGTGACCGTCGCCGTCGAGATCGACGATCTCCACCCAGTCGGTCTGACCGCCGGTCACCAATTCGATCGGCGTTCCGAGGACGCCATCGTCATTGAGCATCAGATACGCGAAGCCCTCGCTGTTCCGGCCCGGGACCACCACGTCCACGTCACCATCGCCGTCCACATCACCGACCGCCACCGCGGTCGGCGAGTGCGGCGTCGGCATGGTGATGACCTGCGGCGGGCCGAAGAGAAAAGGCCCGTCACCGAAGGCGGTGGAATCACCGAGCATCATCAGACTCGTGGCAAACGCCGAAGCGAGGATGAGGCGGGAAACCGATCGAATGATCCGACGAACTGGCCGCACGAAGAACTCCGTCAGGAGACCGAAGAATGGTGCCGGGAATCGACGATCCCGGACCACCGACGAGAACGATCGAGTGTAGGTCGCCGAGGAGCCCGATCGGCGCGCGATCTTCGGAGCGAGACCGAAATAGGTCGAGCGGATCGGTTTCTGGACGTCTGACGTCCCGGAACCAACAGGACCGAGGGCGAACAAGCTCACCCCCGCTCATCTCGAGGAATGATTCGTCCCGGATGGCCTCCGAGTTCTCCAAAAACAAGACGCCGGTTGATTCGGCATCCGAAGCGTGCCCCGATCATCCCTGCCGGGCGATCAGACGCTCCACCGCCTCCAGCCGCTTCGAGTGGCGAGGCTGGTCCGGTTCGAGAATCACCAGGGCTTCGATGTGACGACGAGCCGATTCGAGATCTCCGATCTCGACGGCGCACGCGGCGGCGAGTTCGCGGTTGGCGGCGTGATACGGGTTCATTCGAACCGCCCGCTCCGCCGCGGTCTGGGCTTCTTCCTTCTCCCCCGTCTGCCGCGAAAGCCTGGCGATCTCCAGCGCGAAACTGTTGTCCTTCTCACTTCGGAGATCGAGTTCCCGAAGGTGCGGGATCGCGCGAGCCGGATCGTCGCCTTCAAGAAGATCGCGAGCCAGCACCCGGTGCGGATACGGATCGACGGGACGGACTTCCGCGTATCGCTCGAGCATCGTACGGACGTCGTCGCTCACGACCTCGTCGGCACGGAGCGTTCGTCGCAGGGTCAACTCGAGCAGGTCGGGATGATCGGGGAACTCGACCAGGAGCTCCCGAAGCGCCTCGTCGTCGATCTCCACCGGAGGCCGTTCGAGCTTCGGCCAACCCTCACCCGTGGTTCGAATCTGTTCCGGCGACTCACCCGGTCGCAACGGGCGACCGATCTCGCCGGCGATCAACGCCGCGATTCGTTCGAGCCGAAGTCGACGGGCATCTTCGAGTCGCTCGGCCTGCACCGCGTCACGCATTCGCACCCGATCGGCCAACACGTCGAGCGACGGTTCGGGATCCAGGCCCCAGGCCTTGACCTGCTCCCCCGCCCACGCCACGAAGTCGCGATGGAAGTCCGCTCTGGAGATTCCCAACGCCCGGGGGATCGCGTCCTTTTCCTGCACGCCGTCGAAGTAGAGCGCGATCAGATCCACGAGGGCGTCATCGCCCCACCGCTCGTTCATGAACTCGACCATCCAGTCGCCTTGCGCGTAGGCGAAACCCCGGTCACTCGGCCTCTTGGGACGAACGAAGGCCCAGTTGATCTCGTCAAGATCGAAGAGGTCGTCCTGACGCCACCGCTCGGCCAGTTGCCGAGTGGTCGCGTACTTCCGGGGGACGCCTTCGATGCTCACCGCCGCCGCCTCCGTCAACCAGTGCGGGATCCGATTGCGGGTCTGACTCAGGGTGATGGTGTGCGCGTATTCATGCCGCAGGACCTTGAGCCAGTCGAACAGGCCGAGGTGCTTCGTCGGCGGACCTTCTCGCGGAACCTCGATCGCGATCAAGGGGCCGGTGCAGGCCGCGATGGTGTGAATCGCAGGCATGCCGGTGATGCGAACCGCGAAGAACTGGTGGTCGGGCATCAACTCGATCACCGTCTTCTGATCCGGTTCGTGCTTGAATCGCGCGACGAGGTCGGCGTGCATCGCTTCAAGCGGGCCGAGCATCCCCTTCGCGACCACCGCATCCTCGCCGGCCCGGTACTTCAGGATGAAGTTCTCGCTCTCCAGCACTTCAAACGACTCGATCTCCTCGAGGAGAAACTCGCTGAACGCCGCGCGGGTGTTGTAGGGATCGAGCTCCGTCGCGACGTCCAGCGCCACTCGCGCCGCGCCGTCGCGACCGGACTGCATCTCCAGGAGGCCCAGCTCGACGTGCGGCGCCGCCCACGCGGGACGGCGACGAATCGCCTCGGCCAATGCCATCGCCGCCTCTTCGTACTGCCGATCGAAGGAGAGCGCCGAGCCGACTTCGTACCAACCGAAGGGCGACCCCGGCTCGACCTCGTCCAGACGAGACAACCAGTCGGCGCCATCGGTACGGTCGTAGCGAACCGCCGCGGTGGCCGCCCGCAATGCGATGGCATCCGGCATTCGCGGGTGCTCGGCGAGCAGGTCGTCGAGAAGGTCGGCCGCAAGATCCGGATCGTTCCGAGTGAGTGCGCTGCGAGCTCTGATGAGCGTGGCGAGCGGATGGCTCGACGCGAAGCCGGGAGCGTCCGGAGAAAGAAGCGCGGCGAGTCGATCCAAGGTCGCCGCCGCCCGCTCCGCGGAGTCGAAGTCGAATCCACGAATCGCGAGCAGGCCGAGTTCGAACCACGCCTCCGCTCGACGAGGGTCCAGCGCCAGCGTCTCGTGGAGGGCCGGAACTCCTTCGCTCGCGTTCGCGCGTTCGATCAGAAGGCGTCCCTCCAGCAGGCGGGGCGCCGCGTCCAGTCGATCAATCGACGTGCGGACCTCGCCAAGGTCGTCCAGCATCGTCTGGAAGTCATCAGGTCGTCCACCACCCGCCTGAAGGCGGATCCGCATCGCATCGATGCCCGCAAGACGGCCCGCCAGACTGGGAGGCGACTCCGATTTCGCCGCGGCGATCGCCGCGGAAGCGGTTTCGAGGGCTTCTTCCCGGCGACCGAGCGACTGCAACAGCGCGGCCCGGAGTTCGAGCGCGACGGCGGTCGTCTGTTCTTCGATCGGCAGACCGTCGAGCAGTTCCAGCCCTTCGACCGAACGCCCGAGCCGGCGCATCGCCTCGGCTCGGTCGGTGGTCGACGCCGCAGGATCATCCGCGACCAGATCCCAGCGGGCGATGATCATCGCGGCGGCGGCCTTGCTCGCGGGCTTCGACTGGAGGTCTTCCGACCCCCAGGTCCCGTGCCGAAGCCGCATGTCCGATCGTTCTTCCGGCGTGAGCCACTCGGCCTTCATGGCCTCGACCAGCAAGGGCGACGGCGCGACGGCTCGCGGAACGAGCTCCCTGGCTTCCTGGCGAGCGACGGCGTCCTCGGCGCCGCTCGTCCAGATCGTCACGGCAAGAAGCGATCCGAAGACGATCCGACTGACGCGTGATCTCCTCGGCGGAAGATCTGGCCACCGGCCTTGAGATGAGCGGTTCGCCGAAGTCACTTGGATTCGATCCTCCAGGCTTTCGGATCGACATCCGGTGCGTTCAACCATCGGCGGCCTTCCTCATCGACACCCGCGTTGATGGAAGGGTCGAAGAATCTGACCGACGTTCGATCCCCGTCCCGCTCGTGGATTTCGACCGCGACCGGAAGGTGAGTCCCCTTCCGAACCCAGAGATCGATGCCGATGATCTTTCGAGCGTCCGCCATTTCGGTACCGGGCCGAGGCACCAGATGGAGCCCCACGACGCCCTCGGCATCCTTGAGCACTCGAGGCGGAATCGGCGGCGCCGTGGTCACGTCGAAGTACTTGAGAATGTCTTCTTTTCGCTGGCCGATCGGAAGTGGAATCGGCCCCTCCCCCAGACGAAGCGGATCGCGCCGGGCGTCCGGGTCGACCACGCGGCGGCGCACGAGTCGCTTCGCCTCGTGGTCGTAGTCGCTGAGCACGCCATCGACCAGAACGAAGTGCTCCAACCGTTCGCGAGCTCGACCGCTCGGTTCGATCGACCGTTCGAAGACGATCGCCGCCCGACGATGCTGAGTCTTCTCCGAATCCGTTTCCGCCGGCGGAGGCATCACGAGATAGACGCGGCCGAAACGCTTTTCGGTCTCATCCGCCAGATCGTCATAGGAGTCCATTCGAACCCGCGAAGAAAAGTCCTCGAGCGAGGCGCTCTGCGCATCGATGGCGTCAAGCAGCGTCATGACGGCCGGGTCGCTCGGCGGGTCGGCCTGCTCGGGACCACTCGAGACGGCGCCGGCCGCGATTCGAACCGCCAACGGACTCTCCGCGGGTGTGCAGCACGGTGGGAGCGACTCGGAACCCACCGCATCGTCATCGACCTGATTCGCCGCCTGATGGGCGAATGCCGACCCCGTTGCAAAGGACAGTACGAAGACGAGATTGGCGGCTTGGCGAAGAACCAACTTGAGACTCCCTGTTGGCCGCCGTTCAGGGCGGCCACGCTCTGATGATTCGCACGATCCGACTCCGAGACCACTCCGATCCTGGAAGATCCACCGAGCGGGGTCGATTGTCGCACGATGAGGGGCCGTCGGGGAGGATGTGCGGGCCGAATTCGTGAGCGGCGCTGAAGGAAGTATCGGCGATCGACCCCTTCGAACCGTTCTCCAACCGATCATCAAGGGACTTCAAGCATGCCCACGCCCTCGCAATCCACGCTCGTCACGCAACCCGACGGCCGACGCCGCCTGGAAACCCCCTCGCCGTGGGAGCCCAGGATGGGATACAGCCGTGCGGTGCAGGCCGGTCCGATGATCTGGGTCTCCGGCTGCGTCGGAACGAATCCCGACGGAACGTATCCACCAGACCTCGCCGATCAGACCCGGCGGTGCGTCGAACGAATCAGCGACGCCCTGGACGCACTCGATGCGACACTCGCCCAGGTCGTCAAGGTTCGAATCTACGTCACCGACATCTCACGCTGGGAGGAGATCGCCTCGATCATGGGATCGACCTTCGCGGACATCCGACCAGCGAACGTGATGGTCGAAGTGGCCGGGCTCGTCGATGAGGCGATGGTGGAGATCGAAGCGGAAGCGTGGGTCGGCTGACCCGGTGAACGACCTTCGATCAGCGGATCGAGACCGACTCCGTGATCTCAAGACCGAATCCGTGCAACGTCGGCCAGGGGCGGGGGTGATTCGTGACCAGACGGAGTTTCGAGAGTCCGAGATCCCGAAGGATCTGGCTTCCGATTCCCAGCTCTCGCTGATCCATCGGCATCACCTTCGATCCGACACCGTCGGGCCGAGCAAGGTCGGGGGCGTTGACATCTTCGCTCCGACGACTGACCTCGTGCAGGGCGCCTGAGATTTCGAAGTTCCCCGACTCCGGACGCATGTACACCAGTGCACCCCGGCCATCTTCGCTGATCATCCGGAGCGTGGCGCGAAGGTCTTCCTGGCTGGAGTGGGACGACTCAAGGCCTTGCACCCCGAAGATGTCGCCGAGAAGGTCCCGACGATGCACCCGGACCAACGTCGGGTCGACCTGCTCCACCGGAGTTCCATCGGCGTTTCGGTCTCCCACCCCGCCGGCACAGAGCGCGATGTGCGGCAGTGCATCGATGGTGCTTCGCCACGCGAAGAGCGTGAACCGACCCTCGGGAATATCGATCTCACGTCCATCGATCGGCGCGATTCGTTCGACCAGCGCTTCTTCACCCAACCGGTACTCGATGATCTGCTCGACGGAACACATCTTCAGTTCATGTTCAACGCAGAGCTCTTCGAGATCCGGGAGCCGGGCCATTTCGCCGTCGGCCTTCACGACCTCGATGATCGCCGCGGCGGGATGCAGCCCGGCGAGACGACAGAGGTCGACCGAACCCTCGGTCTGGCCGGTTCGAACCAGAACGCCACCCTCCCGAGCTCGAAGCGGATTGATGTGTCCGGGACGGACCAGATCATCCGAGCGAGTCGACGGGTCGGCCAGCAACTTGATCGTGGCCGCTCGATCGGCGGCGCTGATCCCGGTGGTCACACCATGCCGTGGATGTCCATCGACGCTGATGGTGAAGGGCGTCTGCCGCAGACTCGTGTTGATGGCGCCCTGCGGCCCGAGCTCGAGCCGTTCACACGAATCCCCATCGAGTGCGACGCAGAGATAGCCGCCGCCGATGCGGGCGAGGAAGTTGACGGCTTCGGGCGTCGCGAACTCGGCCGCGATCACGAAGTCGCCCTCGTTCTCACGGTTCTCGTCGTCGACCAGCACGATGACTCGGCCGGCCCGAAGGTCGTTGATGATTTCAGGAATGGGATCGAATGGCATTCGGGAAATTGTAACCAAGACCACCGCGAGCCACCTCCCCGGAAAGGATCCCATCCCGGGCGTACCATGCCCGAATGACCGCCAAGAACCAATTTCGCGCCCTCGCCGCCGACCGCCGCCGGCACGAGCGAATCGCCCTCGAACTCACCTCGTTTCCCACCGCTGCCGGACGGGAGCATCGCGTCCAGGCATATCTGGACCGATGGCTCGCGGCTCGATCGCGCAGTCTGGTCTGGCGACGAGACGACGATGGAAATCTCCTGATCAACTCGAAGCGGCGGCCGGCCACTCGAACCGCACCGCTGCTCATCACCGCACATCTCGATCATCCTGCATTCGTGGTGAGCCGAATCATCGACGATCGCACGATCGAGGCGGAGTTCCGGGGCGGCGTGCACGACCCGTACTTCGACGCCGCCCGACTCGAATTCCACGACGCCGCGGACCAGGTGGTGAAAGGACGCATCGAGTCGCTTGCCCCGATCTCGAAGACCCGCCTGTTCAAGGTGGCGACCGTCCGCCTCGCCAAACGGCATCCAGCGCTTGCGCTCGGGGACATCGGACGCTGGTCGTTCCCCGCACCCGCGATCACCGGCAAAGGCGATGCCCGGCTGCTGAAGACGCACGCATGCGACGACCTCGCGGCGGCGGCGGCGGCACTCTGCGCCTTCGATCGGATCAGAAAGCATCGTGGAATGGAGCACGTCGGCCTGTTGTTCACGGTCGCCGAAGAAGTCGGATTCGTCGGTGCCATCGGCGCGGCCACCAACGGACTGGTCAAGAAGAACGCGCGACTGGTCTGCCTCGAGAACAGTCGCTCGTTTCCGGAGAGCCCGATCGGCGGCGGTCCGATCGTCCGAGTCGGTGATCGCATGACGGTCTTCAGTCCGGATCTCACCAACGACATCTCCGGCCTGATGATGGCGCACGCCGCGGACCATTCCTCGTTCCACTGGCAACGGAAGCTGATGGCCGGCGGCGCGTGCGAAGCGACCGCGTTCTCCGCCTTCGGATTCCAGTCGACCTGCCTCTGCCTCCCGCTGGGGAACTACCACAACATGCAGGCGATCGACGAAGTCCAGGCCGGACGACGCCCGGCCCGGGTCGGGCGCGAATTCGTCTCGATCGCCGACTATCACGGCCTCATCGAGATGCTCGAGGTCGTCGCCGCGGGCCTCGACCGGAAGACCAGATCGGACCTCTCCCGTCGACTGAAAAAGCTTCGGAGTCGAAACAAGGCGGTCCTGAGCTGACCGCGACGGGGTGATCTCGCCCACCACGGACTATCGGACATGATCATTCGGAATCTCGGTGGACTTGTCCGGTTCCTGATCTACGATCAGACCGGCATAAAAATTCTTCGTCCCGGGATTCGACGGAAATGACTCGAGCTTCAGCGATGACAATTGCGGGCGTACTTGCGGCGACTGCTCTTGCGATGCCGCTCCACGCATCGCATGCCGATGACGAAGGACGGCGCTCCGCCACCCGTGTCACCAGAGAAGCCTCTCCTCCACTCGCAGCGAGCAGCGGCACCGAGTCGCCATTTTCGGACAACCTCGAGATTCTCGCGGAGGACCTGATTCGCGGCCAGGCGAACGTCACGATCGTCGGCGACAGCGTGAATACCTTCGGCAACACGAACTCGATGTTCAAGGGATACCTCCTCGCCTGGCAACCACATCGCTGGCGACAGATCCACACCGCCGTCTCCACCAGCAGCAATGCCACGGGCGCGTGGTTGCAGATCTCGGGCAGCGGCAACTACATGCTCCTCCGGCCTGGCGAAGGGGTCGGCGATTTCGAACCGTTCGCCGGAACCCACACCTGGTTGATGCGAGTGCTCTGGGGGGACGGCTGGACCGGACGGGCGCTCTCGGCGGGATTCAATGAACTCAGCTGGGTCTTCGACTCCGGGATGCTCCGAGATGCCGACGGCAATCAGCGTTTCCTTCACACCGAAGACACGTACCGACACCGTGCGATGATCGTGGCGGGCACCGATCCCATGTTTCGGTCGACCTGGACGGTCCGTTCCCGTAATTCATCGAATGGAAATTCCTGGCACACCTACCTGCCCAACACACCTTTCAATCCGACCCCGGAGCCGGGACTGTGCTGGTTCGATGACATGCTGGAGGGAAGCACCGCAGGAGAGGGGCACCAGGGAACGGCTTTGTACTCCGACAACCAGGGGGCCTTCGGTCCCGAAGAGAGGATCGGCCTCTGCGGGACGGTCATCACCAACCAGAGCCTCGACCAGGGACTCGGACTCACCTACATCGGAAAAGGAGGATGGCGAGCGGAGAATCATCGCTATCCCTTCGGCCATCCCGATGTTCCGATCATCAACTCCGCGACCATCTATCCCGGCTCGTACAGCAACGAAGCGCTCCGGCGTCACTTCCTGGCCCACGAAACCACGCATGTGATGATCTGGATCGGTACCAACAACAGCGGCATCGACGCGAATTTTCCGGAACGAACGATCGAAGACATGCGCGAGATTCTGATTCGGTATCGCGAAGTCCACGAATCCGCGAGACTGGAGAATCCCGCCCTGCCACCGATCAAGTTCCTGCTCATCGCGCCGTACGCGTCGGCGATCAATCCATTTTTCCAGGCATACGCCCTGGGCCTGAGAACACTGGCTGGGGGAGACACCGCGGTGGTCGATCTCGACGGGATCGTTCGCGACCAGATCGGTGAATGGGATCAATGGAACACCGATCTTCTCCTCGACAGCACCCACCCGAATGTCGAAGGCGCGAAGTTCTTTGCCTCGCGGATCTGGCGAGAGTTGATCAACGCGGCCGGGCCGACCGCCGATCTCAACCGCGACGGCGTGGTGGATGGTGCTGATTTCGGA
>NHBO02000016.1 GCA_002167845.2 Phycisphaera sp. TMED9
AATGACCGAGCAGAAGAACCAACTCGCCTCGCTGTTTGCGGCGTGCTGGAAGGACGAGGCCTTGAAGGCTCGTTTCATGAGCGATCCCAAGGCCGTCCTGGCTGAGTACGACCTGCCGGTGCCTGATGGGATGGATGTCAAAGTGGTGGAGAACGCAGACAACTGCGTGCACATCACGATGCCTGCACCGCCCAGCGGCTCGGTGGAACTCTCAGATGACGAGTTGAGTAACGCGGCGGGGGGTGCCGCGACCTGCGCTGGCATGGATGCGTCAGAGTTCTTTAATCCATGAGCAGGCTTCAATGGCATGATCCCATTCCACTGTTGACGAACTGGTGGACGACGGACCTGTTGACGCGTGTTGACTGGATGAATCCAGTTCATTCTCTCCTGATCAATCTGCTCTGCTTCGCAGGAGTTGGCACGCTCGCTCGTAGTCCTCCGGCGTGTTCACATTCATCAGGAGATCGACTTCGCGCGATGCCAGTGGGACTTTCGTAGTCATGGGGCCGAGTCGCTCGACGAGACCACGGACGGCCCGATCGCCCGCATCCAACATCTCGATGACCGGCGGAAGACATGCGGTGCCGATCCGGCATGGGAGCGCACGGGTTTCTGGGCCTTGTTCGGTCGGCGTTTCGAAACACGCCATGCCATCGTCCTCGCCGACGAGAAGACGAGCGAGCAATCCCGCGGGGAGGAGCGGCAAATCACATGGAACCATGAGGTACTGTGGCGAGATCCCGCTGGAGAGTGCGGCTTCGATCGCGGCCAGAGGCCCCGAGTCGGAACGGAGGTCCTGGATCACCTGGTGGCCGACCACACCGTGGGGGCTCCCGGAAATCACGACCTGACCGCAGAAGCTCGCGAGCATGTCCCTCGTTCGCTCCAGCATGTTTCGGCCGTCTGGGAGCAGCATTCCGCCTTTTGGAACGCCCATTCGCCGACTGCCCCCGCCCGAGAGGATGACCGCAGCGTGCGGCCAGGGTTTCGGTGGCTCGAGACTGATCATGAGCCGGCGTTCGCCGTCACGGGCCGAGATGATGATCCAAGCAGAATGCGTCGGGCGAATTCGGCTCCGTCGATGCAGCCGTCCTTTGGTCGTCGGGTCAACGGCCGAGGTCCGGTTCCGCACCGTTCGACCGTGATCGTCTGGCCGACCTCGAGCGAGCCGGGCGTGAGAACCGAGGCATACATGCCGATGCGGTTCCAGAGCGTCTTCTTGAAATCGGGAGACAAGGGGTCCAATACGTAGCAGGGTGGTCGAACTCGCGTGATCCGGAGTTCCACGCCACCCTCGAATCTCAGTCGGTCGTCGGCCGCGAGAAGCTGGACGCCGACGCCTTGGAGCGTCAGATTCTCGCCGAGAGCGCCGGGGGGGAGGTGGACTCCTGATTCATCGGCGATCGCCTCCATGACTTCCAGATCAAGGATCGACACCGCCTGAATCGGGGTCCGGTGCTTTTCGTGGTCATGTCCGTCGCCCTTCAGTCCAAGGACCGACAGCATCGCCGAAGGGATGGGGTGCTTGGGAATACCTCCGGGTGACGTATTGATGGACCGGATACTGGACATGTCCATATGGTACGCGGGGACCGTCGGAAGCCCGCCTCCAATCCCGTCCTTCGGTACCCTCCATTCCATGAGCCAGACCACCATCGATTTCAGTCTCTCGAATCGCCACGCCGTCGTGTGTGGGAGCACCCAGGGGATCGGACGGGCGATCGCGGAATCTTTCGCCGCAGCCGGCGGAACGATCACCCTCGTCGGCCGGAACGAAGACGGTCTCGCGCAGGTGCTCGCCGGGCTGGCGACCCCGGAGAGCCAACAGCATCGAACGCTCTGCGTCGATTTCTCGGATTGGAAAGCGGTGCAGGCGGCCGCCGACCAGCACGCCCGCGCGCATGGTCCGGTCCACGTGCTGGTCAACAACACCGGAGGCCCGGCGGCAGGGTTCGCGGTCGATGCCGAGCCGGACGATTTCCTGAAGGCGTTCCAGATGCACCTTGCGTGCGGTCAGGCGTTGGTGCAGGCATTCGCTCCCGGTATGCGAGAAGCGGGGTACGGCCGAGTGATCAACGTCATCTCGACGTCGGTGGTCACGCCGATCAAGGGACTTGGGGTGAGCAACACCATCCGCGGTGCGGTGGCGAACTGGGGTCGAACCCTCGCGGTCGAACTCGGTGGCTTCGGCATCACGGTCAACAACATCCTTCCCGGTTTCACCGATACCGCTCGGCTCGCGTCGCTCTTCGAGGGGAAGGCGCGTCGGGCTGGAACCACCCCCGATGATGTCCGGTCTCAGGCCGTCTCGGGAATCCCCGCGGCCCGGATCGGAGAACCATGGGAGATCGCGGCGGCCGCGCTCTTCCTCGCTTCGCCGGCGGGTGGATATGTGAACGGCGTCAATCTTCCCGTCGACGGCGGTCGAGTCGTGCAGTCGTGAGCGTGCAGGAGAGCAGAACCATGATCGAGATCTCGAACCTTCGCTCGGGCCAGATGCTCGAGCCATCGGCGCACGTCGATCGGATGCCGGTGATCAACCCCGCCACCGCGGAGGCCATCGCCTCCGTTCCGGTCGGAACCGCGGAGGACGTCGACCTTGCGGTGGTCGCCGCTCGTGAGGCATTTCCAATCTGGAGCGGTCTTCCAGCATCGGAGCGGGCGGCCTGTCTGCATCGACTGGCGGATCTGGTCGACGCCAACGTCGACGAGTTGGCGCGGCTCGAGACCGACGACAACGGCAAGCCGCTGGCCCTTGCTCGCGACCTCGAGATTCCGCGGGCCGCATCGAACCTTCGGTTCTTCGCGGGAGCCATCCTGCACACGAAATCGGAGGCCTACGATCTCGGTGGCATGGGACTGAGCTACTCTCTCCATCGCCCGCGAGGAGTAGCGGCATGTATCTCGCCCTGGAATCTGCCGCTCTACCTCTTCACGTGGAAGGTCGCTCCGGCGCTGGCGACGGGCAACACCGTGGTCGCGAAACCGAGCGAAGTCACGCCGCTCAGTGCATTCAGATTCTCACAACTCGCGACCGAGGCGGGTTTTCCGCCGGGCGTGTTCAACGTCGTCCATGGTCGAGGTGACGTGGTCGGCCAGCGTCTCGTGGAGCATCCCGACGTTCCGACCATCACGTTCACTGGAGGCACTTCGACCGGGGCCCGGATCGCCGCCACGGCCGGGCCGATGTTCAAGCGGACATCGCTCGAACTCGGCGGAAAGAACGCGGTGGTGATCTGCGAGGACGCGGATCTCGAAGCCGCGATGCCGACCATCGTTCGATCGTGTTTCCAGAATCAAGGCGAGATCTGCACCTGTGGCTCGCGCATCCTCGTGCACCGTGATCGGATGAAGGCATTCGTCTCCCGGTTTCTCGACTCGGTCGCCGGCCTCAAGGTCGGTGATCCGCTGGATGCCGAGACCGACATGGGGCCACTGGTCTCCGCGGATCATCGCGACAAGGTTGAAGCCGCGATCGAGCGGGGCAAGGCCGAAGGCGGAACCCTCGCCTGTGGAGGCGGCCGGCCGACGCATCTCCCCGATCGGGTGAAGGATGGTTTCTTCCTCGAGCCGACGGTCTTCATGGGTCTCGACCAGGACAGTCGCACCAATCAGGAAGAGATTTTCGGCCCGGTGGTGACCATCCAGGGATACGACTCCCACGGCGAAGCGGTCGATCGCGCGAACGCCACTCCCTACGGGCTCGCCTGTTCGATCTGGACCCGGGATCTGGAGCGAGCGCATCGCATGGCGGCCAGAATCGAATCGGGAATGACCTGGGTGAATGCCTGGATGCTGCGTGATCTTCGCACCCCGTTCGGCGGCATGAAACAGTCGGGCGTCGGACGGGAAGGTGGAGAGGAGGCGCTTCGCTTCTTCACCGAGACCCGGAGCATCACCATCGCGCATCCCGGATGACCGGCGGCGATTCGAGAATCGACCAGCACACGAAACCACATGGCTCCGGAGCCCGCATGACCACCGATTCAGATCGCATCGACTCGCAAGCCGCCCCCGAACCGGTCGGCGCCTATCCGCACGCTCGCCGCGCGGGCAATCTGCTGTTCCTCTCGGGCGTCGGTCCGCGGAAGCGTGGTTCGAAGGACATTCCCGGAGTCACTCTCGGCGCGAACGGAGAGGTGGTGGCCAAGGACATCGACGCCCAGTGCCGGTCGTGCTTCGACAATGTCAAGGCGATCGTCGCCGACGCCGGTGTCCCGTGGACCAACGTGGTGGACGTGCTGGTGTTCCTCACCGACATGAAGAACGACTTCAAGGCCTACAACGAGGTCTACGCGGAGTACTTCGCGGGCGAGGAAAATCCCAACCCGACCCGGACCACCATTGAGATCAACGCCCTGCCGACCCCGATCGCGGTCGAGGTGAAGGTCGTCGCCACCATCGATTGATGAACCAGTGTGATCAGCCCGCGCTGTCGTCGCCGAGGCTGGGCTGCGCCTTGAGCGAGTCCTTCTCCTGCGGGTCCTCGAAGAGAAACACATGATCGGGGACCGCGGTCAGGATTCGACCGTCGGCCGTGAAGGCGTAGGTGTAGTGCGCAGTTCCTCCGACTTCGGCGGTGGGCAGCACGATTTCGAAGTTCTTCGCGGTCACTCTTCGGTAGACGGGAGTCGCGGTGAAGCCGGTCGCCTGCTCGATGATCGGTCGGTTCTCGAGACTCTTGACCAGAGAGTTGCCATCGGCGTCCGCGGGCAGGGCGCCGTCGTGCGACTTCGCCCAGTCGGTGATGCCGGCGGCGGCCCAGTTGGCGACCGGCTGGAGCACGGAGTCCATCTGGACGGAGGTCATGCTGCTGTTGATCGTCTTGGTCTCGGCATCGCCGTCTTCGACCCCCAAGGCGATGGCCACGGCAGAGGCGATCAGGGCGGCGAGGACCACGACGAGCACGATCGCCGCGTTGCCGCGTTGAGGAGAAGACAAGGAGGAACGGTTGGGTCGGATTGGGTTCATCGGGATCATCCGGGCCTGTGAAGTGTGAAATCGGAAGGCAGTCGAGGGCTGCTCAGGCGAGCGATCGTAGCACCGCCCGCACCGGGCTGCCGTCGAAGCCGACGAGCTTGAGCGGTGGTGCGATCAGCTCATATCGCCCCTCCGCGACGTCATCGAGGGCGAGTCCCTCGATGATCGCCATGTCGTTGGCGAGGAATCGCTGGTGAGCGAGGATCTTCGGATCATCGAAGAGGTCGACGCTCGGGGCATCGGTTCCAACCAGGCGGACGCCGTGCTCGTGGAGGTGATCCACAAGGGACGGCTCCAGACCGCTGAAGTCCTGGTTGAACACGCGAAATCCGTCGAAGGTCCCGGTCGACAGGAGGAGTCGGGCTTCGGTCGGGGTCCGGGGAAGATCCTCGATTCCGATCCGTTCTCCGCGTCGGCCCGGGACACGCATGACTTCGCAGCGCCCGATGTAGAGGTCGAGCGGTTGGTCCTCGATACCGCGTTCGCCCTCGCCGTAATGACAGGGTCCGTCGGCATGAGCGCCGAGATGAACACTGCTGTGAAGCGTGGAGAGATTCACCGTGGCGCCGTCGGCGATCTTCCAGAGAAACTCCTGAGTCGGAGGGGTGTCGCCCGGCCAGACCTTCGAGATGCCGGGTTCGATGGGCGGAGTGATGTCGATGAGCATGTGAAATTCCGGATCGCAGAGGGGTCAGATCGATGATTGAATGAGAAGGGTGAAGACCAGAAGCAGGACGATCACCAGGATCGGCAGCAGAAAGGACGCCATCGTCTTCAGGGTCTGCGCCTGCCGCCGGGATTTCGCCAGCGCGGTCGCATAGGGGATCCGAGTGAAACTCACCATGTCGTAGAGCGGAGTCCACCAGAACGGAACGACGGCGCCGAGAAACTGGCTGCCCTTCTTCGCGAGTCGCTGGGTTCTGCTTCCGGAGCGGTCTCGCATGTCGATGAATTGATCGAGTGCGAGATCCGCGATGGCGTTGGCGTTCTCGATCCGGCTTGCTTCATAGGCGGTGATCGCGTCATCGAGGTCGGAAGGATGCGCGGCCAGTGCCGAGACCAGGCCTTCGACGTCCTCGAAGGATGCGTTGGCACCCTGGCCATAGAAAGGAACGATGGCGTGGGCGGCGTCACCGAGGAGCACGGCGCGGCCGCGGTGCCAGGGGCGGCAGCGAATGGTGACCAGCGGGCTGGTCGGATTGTGGTTCCAGTCCTCGATCAGGGTCGGCATGTGAGGAACGGCATCGCCGTAGTGGCGTTCAAAGAACGCACGAACCGTCTCGTCGTCGGCGTTCTCGAGCGTGGCGAAGGAATGGTCGCCCTCGAACGGCCAGAAGAGGGTGCAGGTGAACGAACCGTCGATGTTCGGCAGCGCGATCATCATCGACCCACCGTGCGGCCAGACGTGCAGCGCGTTGGGTTCGATTCGGAAGCGGCCATGGGGGCCGTCCTCGTGGTCGGCAGGAGGGATGGTCAGTTCCTTGTAGCCCGCAGCAAGATAGGTCTGGGAGAAGTCGAATCGACTGGTCCGCTGCATCGCGGCGCGGACTGCGCTGAAGGCGCCATCGGTCCCGATCACGAGGTCCGCTTCGATCCGCTCTCGTCGCCCGTCTTCGTGTTCGAAGACCGCCGCCGGGCGTTGATGGTCGGTGAAGTCCGCATCCACGCATCTCGCCTCGAAAATCACCTCGACGCCGGGACTGGCCGCCGCCGCTTCGACCAGCAGGCGGTTCAGTCCGCTTCGGCTCACGGAATTGATCGCCCGTTTCGGATCCCGGCTGTAGGCGGAGAAGATCTCCTGGCCGTCAAGGTGAACCATCCGGCCAGGCATCTTGATCGCTTCGGCGAGCACTTCGGCTTCGACACCAGCGCTCTGCAGGGCGTGCAGCCCTCGGACACTGATCGCCAGATTGATCGAACGTCCACTCTCCGCGTCGGCGCGTCGCGGATCTCGCCGCCGCTCGAAGAGCCGCACTCGGTGTCCGGCTTTTCCGAGCTCGGCGGCGAGCATGGCTCCGGCGAGTCCGGCTCCGGCGATCACGATGTCGTGCGATTCAGGCATGGAGGATTCGGTCGATCAAGAGGGAGGGGAGTCAGAGCGACCGGAGAACTTCGGCGACGCGGAGGCAGTCGGCGAAGGTGTTGTAGAGAGGAACCGGCGCGATCCGAACCACATCGGGAGGTCGGAAGTCGGCGAAGATCCCTTGTGGTGCGAGGGCCTCGAATCGTTCGCGGGCCCGGTCCGCGATCCGGACCGACAACTGACAGCCGCGTTCTTCGGCGTTCCCGGGGGTGATCACCGAACTTCCTTCGGGAAGCATCTCCTGAAGGCAGGTATGGAGGAAACCCGTCAGGACGCGACTCTTGGACCGGAGCGCCGGGAGACCGGCCTCCATGAAGAGGTCGAGTGATGCGACCAGAGGCGCCATCGCGAGAATCGGCGGGTTGCTCAGCTGCCAGGCCTCGGCGGTCGGCACCGGAACGAAGGTGTCCTCAAGATGCATGCGGAATCGGGTGTCCGGATCATTTCCCCACCATCCGGCGAATCGAGGGATATCGCCGTTGGTGGCGTGCCGCTCGTGAATGAAAGCGCCAGCGACGGCCCCCGGCCCACCGTTGAGATACTTGTACGTGCACCATGCCGCGAAGTCGACGTCCCAGTCGTGAAGAGCGAGCGGAACGTTTCCTGCGGCGTGTGCGAGATCGAAGCCGGCGATGGCACCCGCGGCGTGCGCCGCATCGGTGATGGCCGCAAGGTCGAGCAACTGACCGGTTCGGAAGTTGACCCCGCCGAGCATGACGGTCGCGAGTCGGTCGCCGAGCCGTTCGATCTCCGCGAGGATGTCTTCGGTTCGAAGGAGATCTTCACCCGGCCTCGGGGCCACCCGGACGATGTCGGCGCCAGGGTCTCCGCCCCGAGCCGCGATGTGGGTCTGGACGGCATAGGTGTCACTGGGAAAGGCGCCGTCCTCCATGAGGAGGATCCGGCGATCACCTTCGGGACGGTGGAAGGACACCATGAGCAGATGCAGATTCACGGTCAGCGAGTTCATCGCGACGACTTCGGACGGAAGCGCCCCGACGATGTGAGCGAAGCCGTCTCGAAGATTCTCGTGATACGGATACCAGGGTCGCGCCGCATCGAAGTGCCCCTCGACGCCGAGCTGCGCCCAGTCATCGAGTTCCTGTTCGATGATCGCTCGCGCCGCGACCGGCTGCAGGCCGAGGGAGTTCCCGACGAAATACGAGGCATCGCCGCCATTCGGTCGTTGTGGAAGATGGAATCGACTTCGGAATCCGGCGAGTGGATCGAGGCCGTCGAGATGAGCGGCTCCGGACGCGGTCGGATCGAGATCCGCGGCGGTGATCCCGTCGAAGGGAGACGTCGGAGGTGCGTCTGGGACGGTCATCGATCCACCTTCATCGCGGAGACCGGCAG
Organism: Phycisphaera sp. TMED9; assembly: GCA_002167845.2. Taxonomy (GTDB): domain Bacteria; phylum Planctomycetota; class Phycisphaerae; order Phycisphaerales; family SM1A02; genus UBA12014. The sequence goes on from NHBO02000016.1 coordinate 8,423, forward strand.
GCCGAGAAATTCCAGAGCCGTTCCACCGAGGAGACGGTCTCGCGTGGCATCATCGAAGGCCTCGATCGATCGGATGAGCGCTCCTGGCACGTGTTCGCCCAGAGGGAACGGATAATCGCTTCCCATCGCGATGCGTTCGGCGCCGACGAGATCGACGAGGTGGCGGAGTGCGCCGGCATCATGGAGGAGCGAGTCGTAGACGAAGCGGTCGAGAAAATCGCGGGGTGGCGTCGGGCTGTCGACGGCGCAGAGATCCGGCCGCACTGCGTGTCCGTGCGCGATCCGGCCGATCGTGAAGGGGAAGGAGCCGCCGCCGTGTGCGAGCCCGATTCGAAGGTCGGGCAGACGGTCGAGCACGCCGCCCATCGCGAGAGAGCAGGCGGCTCGGGCGGTCTCGGCCGGCATTCCCACCAGCCACGGCAACCAATACTTCGGCATCTCGGGGCTACCCATCATCTCCCACGGATGGACGAAGACGGCGGCGCCGAGTCGGGCCGCGGTCTCGAACACCGGAAAGAGCTCAGGGGCGTCGAGATTCCACTTCTCGACGTGCGAACCGATCTGGACACCGCGAAGACCGAGCTCGTTCACGCATCGTTCCAGTTCGGCGCAGGCCAGATCCGGAGCTTGCATGGGAATCGTCCCAAGTCCTTGGAAACGATCGGGCCGATCTCGCACCACGCCGGCGAGGTGGTCATTGAGCAGTCGCGAGACCTCGAGTGCGTCCGCGGGCTTCGCCCAGTAACTGAACATCACCGGGACGGTGGAGAGCACCTGGACATCGACGCCGTGGGAATCGCAATCGGCGATGCGTCTTTCGGTCGACCAGCAGCGATCGTCGACCTCGCGAAACGACTTCCCGTCGATCACCATCCGGGCCCGGCACGGTGCGCAATGATCGAGGGAGATCCACCCGCCGTAGCCGAACTTCTCGGCGAGGTCCGGCCAGCGTTCGGGGAGGAGGTGGGTATGCAGATCGACGACGGGTCCTGACATGCGGTCGATCGTACCCCGCGAGACGGATTCGTTCAGTCACGGCCCAGAATCACAGACGCGAGTTCGTGCCCGAGATCGCCTTCCACGACGATTCCCGCCTCGTCCACCGGACTCAGAACACGTTGGAGGCGGAGGACGTCCTCGGCACCGTCGCCGGTGCGTCGGAATCGAGGGCCGATGCCCGCCAGCCGGCAACCCTCGTCGAGAAGCCGCTCGGCGAGCCCGGCGCAGCCCGGGTCATCGATCGGGAGGTCGATGAAGATGACCGCGGCATGAGCGGCGGTCTCCATGACCGCGAGCCCCGAGCGGACGGCCTCGATCGAGGCCGGGCCGATCGAATCGATCTCGATCCGTCCGACTCGTCGAGCGGCATCGAATCGGGCGTGCAGGACGCCTTCGCCTTCCCGGGCCAGGGTGCCGGTGGTTTCGATCGTCGTCTCACGTCCCCGCGCGGCGTAGATCCTCCCGATCAATCCCGCCAGGGCTGCCGGTACGAAGACGGTGATCGGAGCCTCGGGCTGGAGGGGATGCCAGTAGAGGAAGCAGGAGTGCCGTGAAGCGGCGTCTTCGGTGGAAGGCGACTGGCCGACGCCGCCCCGGAGGGTGGTCTCGGCGGGCGTCGTCCCGAGGCAAAGACCGCAGGCTGTCGAACCGAAGCCGAGGTTCATCCGTTGGCTGAACGGATGACGTGCCGTCGGTTGGCTCCAGATTCCAAGGAGACCGATGTTCGTCCCTGCGTCTTCCACGGCGGTCCGCATCGGCTTCATCAGACCGTGCCCTCGGTGGGCATGATCGATCACCGCCTGCCCGGCTTCGCCGATCGGTCCGAGATCGGGACGCTCGAGGGCATAGTGTCCGACGAAATCGCCGGCCGAGGTCTCACAGATGATCGATTGGATTCGTCCCTCTGAATTGAGTGCGTCGATCCGGTCGGGATAGTAGAGATCGGGATTCGGATAGGAGTGGCCGTAGGACTCGTAGATCCGCCGGGCGACCTCGAGCCCGTCGCCCCGGCGATAGTCGCGGATTCGGTATTCGCTGGTGATGGCCGACGGCGTGGTCTTCGCATGGTCGGCCTCGGCGGCCTCGTGGTCGAGCCGATGGGCGGCGGATTCCAGAGTCGAGATGCTCGCGTGGGGTCGGTGGGCTCGAAGGTGCAGTTCCGATCCTTCGGGGCCTTTCTGGACCCACCAGAGGCGATCGAAGACTCTGGCGGGTCTGATCTGTTCGGGGATCGCGTGCCCGGCCGAATCGAGATCGTCTTCGCCCATCGGGGTGCCGCTCTCCAGCACCGAGAATTCGAGCGCCGCGGAATCGATGATCGCCGAGATGTGAAGGGTCACGGCCTCGTGTTCGGTGGTTTCGAGTTCACGCTCGACCAGATTGACGGCGGAGATCATCGCTTCCAGAAGATCGGTGCTTCGATCGTCTTCCATGTCGGCGAATTCGATGGCCCGGGAGGTGAAGTCCCGAAGCATCGGTTCCATCTCGGGAAGGCCGGGGATTACCAATCGAAGTTCAAGGCGGTCGTCCATTGCAGGCATCAGGAGGCGTGCTCTTCTCTGGTGGTGGAGATGATCGGTCCGATTCGAGCAGCGTACCGAATCGGACGAGCTGTCCTTCTCGAATCATCAGGTCCGCTGCAACCCGAGTGGATCATGTCGGTCTAGGATCGCTCTCTCATGGAACTCTCCCCCCTGATCCCGGATACCCACTTCAGCCGGTCGGTGATCGGGCTGGTGGTGGCGATCACCTTCGCGGCCGCAACACAGGCCTCCCCCCAGTCGGTGGATCCGGTGGCCGAAGGTGACGACGAGGCGGCGACGATCCTGGACGGCGAAGTCCCGCAGACGACGTCGGCGCCGCGGGTGTTCGGGGTGACCGAGGCGCCCGAGATCGATGGCGTGCTGGAGGAGATCTGGAAGGACGGAACGTTGCTCGCCGACACCTGGCGGCAGGTCGATCCCGACGAGGGGGCGTTGCCGAGCCAGCGGACCGAGGTCCGGCTGATGCGCGATTCTCGGAATCTCTACGTGGGCGTTCGCTGCTTCGACGACGAGCCGTCCAAGATCGTCTCGCGGGTGATGATCCGAGGGGGGCCGATCAACCGGGACGACAACATCCTGATGGTTCTCGATCCCAAGCGAGATCTCCGCACCGGCTACATCTTCCGGATCAATCCCAACGGCACCCGAGCCGACGCCCGGCTCGTCAACGGTCGATCCGACTACGACTGGGACGGGCAGTGGTTCGGAAGATCGGCGATCGACGACGAAGGCTGGACCGCGGAGTTCGTGGTGCCGTTCCGGACGATCTCGATCGATGCGGACAATCTCGACTGGGGCATCAATTTCGAACGCGACATCCGCCGCAACAACGAGACGATCCGGTGGCAGTCCGCCGATCGCGACGTTCGCGTCACCTCGGTCGCGGACGCGGGGGTGGTCGAGATGTTCGGCGACATCGATCAGGGCTCCGGCTTCGATGTTCGTCCCTACGGGAAGATCACCGCTCAGGAAGACGATGGCACCGATGTCTCCGGCACCGGGGGCGTCGACGTGTTCTGGAAGATCACTCCGGGGCTCACCTTCGTCGGCACCGTCAATCCGGACTTCGCCGAGACCGAAGTCGACCAACGAGTCATCAACTTCTCCCGGTTCTCGATTCGTTTTCCCGAGAAGCGTGACTTCTTCCTTGAAGACGCGGGATACTTCAACTTCGGCGGTATTCGTTCGACGCCCTTGCCGTTCTATTCTCGACGGATCGGACTTTCGCCGCAGGGCGAGCCCCAGACCATTCTGGGCGGCGTCAAACTCACCGGATCGATCGAGGACGTCTCCGTCGGCATCCTCGATACGCAGATGGACGACGAGGTTTCGCCGGCAGGCCGGAACTACTTCGCAGGGCGGGCGTTGTTCAACGTGTTCGAGCAGTCTTCGGTCGGCATCATCGCCACGAACGGCAATCCGCTCGGGCCGGAGTCGAACAGTCTGCTGGGAGCGGATTTCAACTTCGTGACCACGGATCTCGCCGGTGGTCGCACCTTGTCGGGAAATGCCTGGTTCCAACAGACCTTCACGGGAGGTGAAGAGGACTCGGATGCCACCGCGATGGGGGCGCGGATCAGTTATCCCAACGACATCCTCAACTGGAGACTCGGCTGGGCGCGGATCGGCAGCGACTACTTTCCGGCCCTCGGATTCGTGCAGCGGACGGGCATCCACGAACTCTTCGGTGGCGGCCGGTATCGATGGCGGCCTGATTCCTCGCTGGTGCGGACGGTCGACCTCGGAGTGGGGGGATTCGTCGTCACGGATCTCGACCTCGAGATCGAGAGCATGGACTTCGAATTCGACGTGCCGAAGATCCAGTTTGAACGAGGAGATACGGCCTATCTCGAATACGGCATCCAGCAGGAAGTCCCCACGCAGGACTTTCTCGTCGCGAACGAACTCCTCGTCCCCGCGGGGAACTACACGTGGAGCAGGGTTCAAGCGGGATTCGAAACGACGTCGAAGGAGCCGCTTGAGATCGGAGGATCGGCGGCATGGAGCGGGTACTACGGTGGCTCGCGGACCACGGTTTCCGGCAACCTGCGGTGGCAACCGGCTCCCAGTCTGCTCCTGTCCGCATCTGCGCAATGGAACGACATCAGCCTTGATACCGGACGTCTGGAGACCTGGTTGGTTTCCAGTCGCGTGAACTTCTACTTCACGCCGGAAGTCTCCTGGGAAAACCTCCTTCAATACGACACGCAGTCCGGAACTGTCGGCGTGAACAGCCGTTTTCGATGGGCGTTCCGCGACGGGCAGGAGGTCTTCCTCGTCTTCAACCAGAACGTCGAGGCCGATGATCTGGACTTCACGATCGATACCACCGAATTCGTCGCGAAGATTGGCTGGACGTTCTCGTTCTGACGATGAAGTAATCGGTGGGTACGGGATCGAGAGAATCCCGCACCGGTTCAATCAATCGACCAGCTTCGGTCCGGAAAGGTCCGATAGCGTCGTGGTGCCGAAATCGGTGCCGGTGGAGGCTGATCCGTGGGATCCGCTGCGCGTCAAGCGCTCTGCAATTCGAATTCATGCCGAGCCTTCGGCATGTGCGGCATCGTTGCAGTCTGGTCACTGGCGCTACCGCTCGCGATCTTCGGCTCGACGCTCACCGGGGTCGTGGTTCCGGTTCCCGATCTGGATGTTCCCCTTCCCTCCACGACGGCGCTCGATTCGACGTACTCATCCTTGGCTCTGCCGCTTGATTCCGGGATCGTCGATCTTCGGGCCCGCGATCTCGAGGTGCTCGATCTCATTCTCCGCAAGGACATCAAAGACTCGGCCATGCCAAGGGTCGGTGCTTTTGGACGAATCTCCGGTGTCGAAGATCCCACTCGCGGCACGCTCGGAGTCGGAGGCATCGACATCGACTGGCGCCCGAGTTCGACGCTGTCGGTCGCGGTGGTCGCGGGCGGGCAGATCGATGCGAGCGACGCATTTCGAACGGATGATCGAGATCGATTTGATTGGGATCAAGACACCGCAGGACTCGACGACGCCGTGCGACTGGCGAGTCGCAGCGTCGCCTTCGACGGGCTTGGATTCGGTGGCGAAAGCGCCTCCGAAGCGAACCCCTTCGCCGGCGATCGGCTCTTCAACACGCCATCCGACGCCGATGGGCTGGAACGCAGTTTCATCGCGACCCGTGCGGTCCTTCGACCTTCGTCGGGTTCATCCATCGGCTTCGTGGCAACCCGGGGGGGCGGTCGAAGTGGCGACCACTCGTTGCTGGGATTCGATATCGATCAATCGATCGGCGGCCAGCGAGTCCAGGCCTGGGTACAGCACTCGATGGGTGATTCCGGAGGCCTCGAGGCACAGACGGACCGCAGCGCCGTCGGCGCCTCGATCGGCGGAACCGTCGGAAGCATCGAATACGGGGTCGCTTGGCGAAGGCTTGGCGATGGATTCGACAGCGGTCTCGGAAATGTGGGCTCCGTCGGCAGCCATGCCATGCTTGGTCGGATGGGCTGGTCGGTTCCACTCGACGGGCTCGGCTTTCTGAAGTCCTGGAAGTTCGGTATTCGGACTCGCGTCGACACGGATCTCGAGTTCGATCCGCGAGCCATTGATCTGGTGATCGACGCCGCGAGATTTCTCACCGTCTCGGGAGACCAGATGAGTTTCGGGATCGAGCAGAAGCATCGGACTCGATCCGAGGCTGATCGAATCACCGAGGACCAACAAGAACGATTTCGGGTCGGAATCGATACGAATCCAAACCGGCCGTTGCGATTGGGCGGAAGCGTGGCATTCGGAGACCCGGCCGGAGTCATCGCGACCGCATGGCAAGGCGCCGCCCGATGGCGAGCGGCTCCCGGCATCGACCTGGGTGGGGCGATCGCCCTCGATGAGCGGATCGACGGAATCGCCGCGGGTGACACCTTGCGAACCTCGTTCGATGGACGAGCGGCGTTGGACGAACGCGCGACTCTGGCGGCTCGAATCTCATTCGATGCGGCGGCAGAGCGGATCTCACTGGGGCAGGAGGTCGGCCTGAGGGTCGCACGAGATGCATTCATCTCGTTCCGCGTCGATCAGCATCTTCCATCATCCCGTGATTCCAAGGCCCGACCGGCTCTTCGGGCCAGTATCAAGGGTTCCTTCCGGTTCTAGGCGATGATTTCAGGTGAAATCAAGGTTCGGACTTGCTACGCTCATGCGAGAGATTGAGACTCCTTGACAGTCAGGTTTTCGCTCGATGGTCTGTTCAACGTCGTAGCGGATGGTGGGGATCCGGGTCCCGCGTCCTGTGTATTGCCGAGCCGTGTGCGTTACTGCGGTATCGACGAGTCATTCACGACGAAGAAGTGACCCGATGACCTCGACGAAAAACGACGCGATCGCCAACGAAACGCTCTTGCGCGAACTCTGGACCACGCTGCTCGGTGTGTCTCCGGACATCGAACCCGACTTCATGCGGGCAGGCGGTTCCAGTCTTCTGCTGATGGAGATCCAGCTCGGCCTGCAGAAACGCTCGGGGGTCTGGATCGATCTCGAATCGCTTGATCTGCCGATTCGATTCGAGGCCGTGCTCGCTCTGGTGCAGTCGAAGTCGGAGGCGACGGTATCGGCGAATCGAGCAGATCCGAATCGGCCAGCGTCAGAGACTCCGAAAGTCACCGTGGTCGATCGCGATTGGCCCGGTAGCCCATCGAATGCGGATCGCGATGCCAGGCATGATTCCAAGAAGGCATGGCTCGTCGGCGACGCCATCGAGAAACCATCGACGTTGCCGGAACAGGTCAGGCGCACCGCGCTTCGCGAGCCGGCCGCGCCGGCGGTCAGAGATGGCGAAGAGATACTGACCTATGGGGAACTGGTCGCGTCGGCCGACGCGCTTGCCGCGAACTTGCGGTCACTCGAAGGCGGATCGGAGCGGGTCGTCATGATTCGCTGCCATCCCGGGATCGATTACTGCATCGCGGTACTGGGGACGATTTCGGCGGGTTGTTTCGCAGCGCCGATCAACCCGGCGCTTCCGGAGTCCCGAGTCAGGATGATGTTCGACCTCGCGGATCCGGTGGCGGTCGTCGGCGGAGACGGGAACGACGGGTGCCCGAGAGTGAGCGTTGAACGAAAGGCGACGCCCGATGCAGGCGTGCCCGCCATTGATCTTCCCACCAGCCTTGATGACCCTTGTTACGCCCTCTTCACCTCGGGCTCGACCGGGACTCCGAAGGGGGTTCGAATGCACCAACTCCCGGTCGCGAACCTGGCGAGATTCGAAGCGACCCGGAATGGTCCCGAACCGGCGGCTCGGACCGCCCAGATCGCTCCGGTCGGATTTGATGTCGCGTTTCAAGAGATGTTCGGTACGTGGGCTGCGGGCGGTGAGTTGATCGTGGTGCCGGCGGGAACCCGGCGGGATCCTGCCCGACTGGTCGAGTTTCTTGATCAACAGCAGGTGACTCGCATGTACTGCGTGCCGCTGCTTCTTCGAGTCATTGCTCGAGCGTCGAACATGCTGGAGCGGCCGCTCCAGGATTTGCAGGAAGTGATCACCGCTGGAGAGGCATTGCGGGTTGACCAGGATGTTCGAGATTTTGGTGCTGCCTGCCGATCGCTTCGCTTGATGAACCAGCTGGGGCTTGCTGAAGCCATTCAAGCGACGCATGTCGATCTGGGTGAGAACCCGGAGCATTGGGAGGATCTGCCGGTTCTGGGCGGGCCGATCCCGGGCGTGGAGATCCGAATCGTGGATGGGAAGAAACTCGTGCTGGATCGCGGAGTTGAAGGAGAGATCGAGATCGGGGGATTTGCGACCGGTCTGGGGTACATCGGATCCGAAGATTCCGATCGATTCATCACCGACGCGGGAACACGCTGGTATCGAACCGGTGATCAGGGATTGCTCACGGAAGCGGGAAGGTTGGAGTTTCGCGGGCGTCGAGATCATCAGGTCAAGATTCGTGGATTCCGGGTGGAGATCGGTGACGTTGAACATGCGATCACCTCGCTCCCAGACATCGAGGAGGCCGTGGTCATCGCCGTCGAGAAGCCGTCGGGTGATCGTCAGTTGATGGCGATGGTGACGACGACCGGTGAGATCGATGAGATCGATGAGATCGGGATTCTCGAGGAACTCCAGTCGGTGCTCCCGGCCTGGATGCTCCCGCAGCGGATGCGAGTCGTCCCGACCCTTCCGAGCAATGGGAACGGAAAGCTCGACCGATCGGCCGTTCGAAAGATGTTCGAAGGGCAGCCTGCCGCCGTCTGACTCCTGAAGATGACAAGCAAGGCCAAGCCCCCGCCCTGTCCGGCCGGGGACTGAACACAACGAAGAACTGGTGGAGCCTGGGACCGGGGCCGCGAGGCCTCCGCCAGGGAATGGCGGCTGAGAGCACCGAAAAGCGGTGATTCACGGTGGTTCTCCGTCGTATTCCTCTGATTATCAACGCGGTTTGACCCGATACAACAGGGTGTAGAAGTCCGGGCGATTCCTCTCAGAATTCGTTCCGGGCGGTTTTCACTTATCGGGCATGTTCTTCTGCCGTGATATATCGGACGTCCGGCTCGTGAGACGAGAGAGAGGTTCCCAGGGGTATGGAAATGCGGGCAACGAAGAGCGCGGAGATCAACGAGAACTTCAGGATGCCGAGCGAGAGCATTGGAATCGTCAGGGCGGGCCGCCAGGGGACTGAAAACGAGGATCAATCGGAGCGACGGCGACCTGTCAGCCGGCGGTCTACTCTTGAGAGACATGTGTTTGGGAAAATCTCGCCTGCATGAATGAACATGATCGCGAGTCGAATGCAGACGGTTCCTCCGGCATGAGTCCTGAGGAACATCTTGCTGCGCTCTGGGTCCAGTTGTTCGGTGTCTCCCATGAGGACGAACCGGTGCTCGTCCGAGCGGGTGGCTCGAGTTTCGATCTGGTTGAGATTCAACTTCGCATGCTCAAGGCGACCGGATTGTCGATTGCGCTGGAGACGCTTCCACTTCCCGCGACTTTCGCTGGACTGCTCGGAGCGCTTCAAGCTTCCGGAGAGTCTCCGCGTTCTGTCGCCAGCACGACCACAGGTACGGCTTCTTCGCCAACCGGAGCGAGTCAACGTCCGACGAAAAATCGCGTGACCCTCACCGGTCCGGCTTCGCCGACTCAGTACGCGCAGTGGATCCTTGAACGAGCGAATCCCCGAAATCCGGGGAACATGATTCCATTCCTCGTGATGCTTCCCGAGGATGTCGCTTGGGGGGATCTCCACGCCGCGATCCTCGATCTGGTGGAGGCGCACCCGGCCCTCCGAACCAGAGTCGGCCTTGAATCAAATGATTCCACGGCAAATCTGCTCCAGACGGTGCCACCGGCACCGAGACGAGTCCCACTCGAATCTCGATCAGTGGTCGACTTCACCCAGAGTTCCCTTCAGCCCATCATCGATGGCTTGATGGAAAGCCCGCCGTCAGTTGAGCAAGGAAGGGTCTTCCGAAGCGTCGGCCTGAACAAGGAAGGGCGTCTCTCGGCGGTGCTGTTTCTGTTTCATCATGCGGCGGTCGACGACCCATCGTTACGGATTCTCGAAGCGGATCTACGTGGAGCTCTTACCGGGATCGAGCCATCGCCTGAGATTCAGACTCAACTGGCCTGGTCGGCCGATGTCGATTCGGCCAGCGTCGCTCGCGAGTCGGAAGAGTGGTGGGCGGGGCAGTTGGGCGGGGTCCCCGAGGGGTTGGAGATCCTCGACGGAATCGCAGGGTCCACTTCGCGACGGATTCGATGCCACCTGGATGCTTCGGAGAAGGCGCGACTGGAGTCACGTGCGAAGGCGATCGGAGTCAGCAGGGCTGCGGTCGCGATGCACACGCTCGGGCAGGCGCTGTTGTCGTCAGGATTCGCTTCGGGTCCAAGGTTCTCGGTCGGCGTTCCAGCGTCCTTGCGTGACAGCCATGAACTGGAGCGCACCGTTGGGATGTTCCTGACGACTCTGCCGGTGGCCATCGAGCCTGATCGCGGGTTGCTCCATTCCGGGAACGCACTTCGGAGTGCATGGCGGCATCGACGAGTTCCGTATCAGAGGATCCTCGAAGCGGCGAAGAGTGATCGATCGACCGGCCGATCACCCTGGCTCGATGTCATGATCGGGATCATCGAGCATGATCGGGGCCTCTTGTCCACCGATGGGGCGCAAGAGTTGTTCAGTGGGGGCGGCGCGGCGCCGATCTTCGCAACCGTGTTCTTTGAAACGGATTCCGTCGAGATCCATCTGGATCTCGATGTGACGCTCATCTCCGAGTCTGCCGGAGATCGTCTCATGTCTCAATGGTCCGAGCGGCTTCGCTGGCTTGAAGATGTACCGCTTGAGCATTCACAGATCTCGGGGCCGGAAAGCCCGGAGACGGAGGAGATTCAATCTGTTTCGCAGATGGTCCTTGCTTCGGCGACTCGCAGGCCAGAGGCCATCGCGGTCGAGAATGAAGACGGCGATGAATGCACCTACGAGGAACTCGTCCTCGATGCAGAACGAATCGCCACGGCCATTCGAGCATGCGATGTACCGGCGGGTGCGACCGTCGCCATCTTCGCATCGCCGGGAATCGGCTATTCCAAGGCGCTGCTCGGGGTCACGTTTGCTCGCGGCGGCCCGATGCCGATCACCCCCGATCTTCCACCAGCACGAATTCAGCAGATGGTCGAAGTCGTCGATCCTGCGATCGTCATCGCGGTCGATCCGATCGCTCCGGAGGTCCGTCAGACCCTGGGTGACACCCCCGTGGTCGACCTTCACGAGGTGCTCGGAGATGCGTCGGTCAATGTGGTGATCCCGTCCGAAGATGAATTGCAGACTTGCCTTGAAGATCCATGCTTCGTTCTCTTCACCAGTGGTTCGACGGGCGAACCGAAGGCAGTTCGCGGTTCTCAGGCGTCCCTGGTGAATCTCGTCGCGGCCGAATGCGATCGATGCGAGGGTGAGATCGTCTCCAAGACGGGTCAGTTTGCGCCGCTTGGATTCGACGTCGCCTTCCAGGAGATCTTCTCGACCTGGGCGGCGGGTGGAACGCTCTGTCCGATGCCGCTCGAGATTCGGGCGGACCCCGAGGGGATCGATGCTTTCCTTCGGCGAAAGAACATCACGCGGACGTTTCTTCCGCCGTTGATGCTTCGCGCCCTGGCGGCGGCCTGTACCTCCGGTTTTCCGCCATCGCTCCGTGAGGTGCTCTGTATCGGTGAGCAACTTCGCATCGACGATGCGGTGCGAAGTGCGGCTCGGCCTTCGGCTTCCATCCGAATCATCAATCAGTACGGCCCGGCGGAGGCGCCACAGGTCACAAGCCTGGATCTCGGGACCGATCCGGATGAGTGGCCTGATCGTCCGACCATCGGACCTCCCATTCGCCGGGTACAGATTCGTATCGAAGACGACGCAGGGAATCTGACTTCCTTCGGTACCCCGGGTGAAGTCATGATTGGGGGCGTTTCGGTCGGCCTTGGCTACGCGAATGACCCTGGGAACATGCGATTCACGGAGATCGACGGTATCCGCTGGTATCGCACGGGCGACCTCGGTCGTCTGCTGCCCGATGGCGATATCGAGTATCTCGGACGCGTGGACCATCAGGTCAAGGTCGCCGGTCATCGGGTGGAACCGGGCGAAGTCGAAATGGCGCTGGCCGCGATGTCGGAGATCAACGAGGCGGGCGTGGTGACCTGGACCGAATCGGATGTGACCCGACTTGCGGCCTTCATCGTCACCACCAGAGACATCGATGCGATCCGATCGGAATTGGCCGTATCACTGCCCCCGTGGCTGGTCCCCACGGTCATCGCGGCCGTCCCCGAGATTCCTCGAAATCGAAATGGAAAAATCGACCGGGTGGCGCTTCGGGAACGAGCAGCGAGTTGGGGGAACGAGAGCAACGGTTCGGAGTCGGCACTCGATGCGCAGATGCGCGCGAGACTGGCGGAACTTGGAGTACCACCATCAACCTCGTTCCATGCCGATGTCCCACTGGTGGAGCAAGGCCTCGACAGTCTTGGTGCGATTCGCGTGCAGATTCGAGCGAGAGAGGAATACCAGTCGAGTATCCCCATCGACCAGATTCTCCGTGCGACACCGGCCGAGTTCCTACAGCGCGTCGAGGTGACCTCAGGCCGGGTCGGTCGAGTCCAGGCGGTCTCGGACGATTCCGGTCGTCCAGTCGACTTGGAAGGCGCTTCGCCCGTTCGAGGGTCTCTCTGGGAGCCTCTGGATCCCCTGGTGCGTGATCTCCTGTTCGAGGACGCCATCTCGGCGCCAGGGAGTTATCACCTTGCCTGGCGAATCACCGGGCCGATCTCGATGGATGTCGAGGCCGTCAAACGGCGAGTCGAGAACATGCGATCGCACTGGGCGACGTTGCGAACTTGTCGGCATCCAAACCTGGGTTCTCGAGTAGCGAAAGCTGCGGAATTGGATCCAGTGGTGGTCGAGGTCTATTCCCACGAACCTCAGTCCCGAGAGCTCGAGCATCTTCTGCGGCATCCACTGGATCTCCGGGGAGGCGAGTGTTTCAGGTGCGCCACCTGGATCGAAGCTGGACGACGGGTCACGCTGTTGGTGTTTCACCATGTCGCGGTGGACGGGCGACTCGCGGAGCAGATCATCCGGGGAACTTTCGTCGATGAAGAAGCGGCACGGTCTCGCCCGGATTCAGGTGGAGGGCTGAAGATCCTCTCCGATGCGGAAGACTGGTGGGTCAACAAGGTCAAACTCGAGTTGCAAGGTGACCCGCTTCCCCAGATTCCGATCCACGAGTCCGGTGATTCTGAAATCACGTTGACCACCTCTCTTGATGGACTCGACACCCTCAAAGAGGCCACTCGTCTTTCGATCGCCGAATGCGGCAGCCCGATGGCGGTGAGCACGCTTGCCTGGGCGCTGCTTCTGGGCCGTTCTTCCGGAAAGTCGCGAGTCGTGGTAGGTGTTCCGTTCGCGAGCGAGTCCGGTGATGGCGGATTGGGCGTCAGCCTGCTTCCGATCGTCGTTCCGGTTGGTGACAGCATTCCGATGTCGGCAGCGATCGCCGCCACGGCGGAGATGATCGTCGGAGGCATGGAACATCGTCAGGCTGCGATCGGGCCGATCATCCGTCGCCTTGATCCGAATCGGACCCACGTTCGGCCGCCGCTCGACGGCGTGATCACGCAGGACGACCTCCATCGATCTTATGAAGAGATCGACGTCCGATGGCAGTCGATCGGGCGAGGGCCTTTTCAGGCGACGTTGGTGATCCCGAGTGCCGGATCGTCGAATTCGCCGGTGGGTCTGGAGGCCGAACCATCGCTTCTCGACGGTGAAACCGGTGACTCGTTTCTTTCCAGATATCTCGTGATCCTGAAGCAGATCAGTACCGCGTTGTCGAGAGGAGACTCGGGTCTCTTGCTCGGTGCCGTTCAAGAATTGAGCCCTGAGTCGAGGGGCAGAATCAAAACGTTTGAAGAGGGAGATCATTTTGATTCCACGTATCAGTCGGTGACCGAGCGGTTTGATGATCAGGTCCGGCTCGCGGGAGACGCCGTCGCCGTCATCGAAGCTGATCGATCGTTCACCTATGAGGAGATCAGCCGTTGGAGTCGGAGCATCGCGGGGCAACTCGTCGCGGCTGGCCTCGCTCCTGGCGATTCGGTGGCGTTGACCGGATCCAGGAGTGCAGCCACGATCGCGGCGATGCTGGGCACCGCCAGAGCAGGCGGCTGTTTCGTACCGATCGAGTCGAATCTTCCACCTGATCGCATCAACGCACAACTCGCGTGCGCCCGGCCACGCTTCGCGATCGGCCCGGACGCGGGGCAGTTTCCGTCCTGCAACGTGGAAGCCTGGATCGATCCCGGCTCCGATGAGGGCAAGTCCCATGCGGCGGCTTTCTCGTCCGAAGTCGGGCCCAATTCCCCTCTCTACTCGATGTTCACTTCCGGAACGACCGGGGAGCCTCGCGGTGCGGTGATTCCCCATCGAGCGGTCTTGCGATTGGTCGACGACGCCTGGTTTCTTCCGAACGAGCCGGGATTCAAGATGTTCCATGCGGCGCCGCTGGCGTTCGATGCTTCCACATTGGAAATCTGGTGGACGATCTTGAACGGCGGATCGATCGTCTGCTGGGAAGGAGTCGGGGCCGATCTTCAAGGAATGGCGGATCGAATCCGGCGTGAGCAAGTACGTGGGGCATGGATCACCGCCGCGCTCTTTCATGCGGCCGTCGACCAATTCCCGCTTCTGTTCGAGCCCCTTTCGGTCGTTCTCACCGGTGGAGACGTCGTCTCCGCGGATCATGTTCGCCGGATTCAAGAGCGATTCCCGGATCTCGTCGTGGTCAATGGTTACGGCCCGACGGAGAACACGGTCTTCACGGCCTGTGAGGTGATCAGTGCGGGGTCATTGGAGAAACAGAAGTCGATTCGAATCGGTCGGCCGATTCGTGGAACCCGAATACGAATTCTCGACGCCAGAGGGCACCAGGTTCCGCTCGGCCGATTCGGTGAACTGGTGGCCGAGGGCGATGGCGTCGGTCTGGGGTACCTCGATTCGGTCGCGGCGATTTCACTGAGCGGTGGATTTCAGAGCGATGGTTCCAAGGGCGCTCTCTACCGCACCGGCGATCGCGCACGCTGGTCTCCGGACGGGCGAATTGAATTCGCGGGCCGGCTCGACCACCAGGTCAAGATTTCCGGGCGACGGATCGAGCTTTCCGCAATCGATGACGAACTGCGAAGAATCGCCTCCATCAAGGATGCGGCAGCGAGCATCATCGAGGCGCCTGATCGCCCCCGTCGGCTCGGCGCCGTGGTTGTCTCCGGAGGTGATCGGGGCTTTGATGTCGATGCGATTCGCACGACTTTGTCACATCGGCTCCCGGCGTGGGAGGTTCCCACGGAGATTTTCGGTGTGGAGCGGATCCCCATGACGCGCAACGGGAAGATCGATCGGGCCGAGGTCTCGCGGCTGCTCGAGGCGGCTTCGACCGACTCGTCAGTTCGTTCCTCCGCTCGGTCGGAGGCATCCTCCGACGAGGTGGTCCAGATCATCATCGAGGCCGTCGAGGAGATCACCGGCCAGGTGATCAAGGATCCATCTCGAACGCTGTCGCAACTGGGTGTCGATTCGATCGAACTGCTCCGATTGGCGATCAGATTGGAAGAACGGCTGGCCCGTCCGATTTCGCTTCCGGATGTGATGGATGGCTCGAACATCCGGATGATCGCGTCCAAGATTCGATCGGACATCAAGCGGGAATCGCAACCTCTGATCAGCCTTTACAGTCCGGACTGCGTGACCAGCCGGGCCCTCTTCTGCATCCCCGGTGTCGGCGGGACCGTCTTCAGCTTCCAGTCGCTTCTCGACGGTTTGCCGGAGACGCTTCCCGTCTTCGGCCTTCCCTATCCTGGCGCCGGTGGGATGCGGAAGCCTCTCCGGCGAATCGAGGACCTGGCAACGGGCTTCGGAGAGATCGTCCGCCGAACGGGAATGAAGCGAATCTCCATCGCGGGGTATTCACTGGGTGGATTCGTCGGTTTCGAGCTGGCACGTATTCTGCAGCGAGAGAATTTCGAGGTGCGTTTGCTCGTGGTGGATGCGCCGGTGTCTTCTCTTCCGCGACGTCAATGGTCAGGCGGCAGACTGGTCGGCAAGGCCGAACTCCGGGTTCGCCTTCAAAACGTGCTGCCCGAAGCCTTGCACGGCATCGTGAATTCAAAGCGTCAGAGCAGCATGGCGTCCCTTCGACGGGTCATCGCGTCGAGTTTCGCCGCATGGAGGGCGTACGATCCGACGCCGCTCGACATCGACCTGACGCTGGTGCGATCCGCCGACAGTCTCAAGACGGAAGCGACGTCCGACCATTCACTGGGATGGGGAGAACTCGTCCGGTCGATCCAGATCAAGACGGTGCCGGGTGGCCATCTGGACGTCTTCCGTGCCGGATCCATGGATCTGGCACGGGCCATCGAAGACATGATCGATCGATCTTGACGCGGATGAACTCGGTTTGACGCGGTGTGGTTTCAGCCGGTCCGAGGATCAGGATCGAAACTTGGCCGGAAGTTCATAGGGGCCCGGCTTGGTCACGTGAGCCCCACAATTGCCGCATTTGTTCTTCGAGTCGTCGGCCCAGAAGTCTTCCATCGCATCGCGGAAGTGGACGACGATGTCCTTGCAGTCGAACGCTTGATCATGGACCAGCTCGCCGCAGGATTCGCAGAAGAACATCTGATGCTCGATCTCTCCTTCGGGACGGCGACGTTCAACGACCAACCCCAGGGTGTCCGCGGGTCGGCACGGTGCGTGCGGGACGTTGGGCGGAATGAAGAACGTCTCGCCTTCTTTGACGAGGTGATCGACGATGCGGCCGTCCTCCCAGGTCTTGAGGACGATGTCCCCCTTCAATTGGATGAAGAACTCCTCGCTGTCGACCTTGTGGAAATCGTTCCGAGCGTTGGGGCCCCCGATCACCATGGTGAAGAAGTCACGGCCGCTATACAGGTACTTGTTGCCGACGGGTGGTTGAAAGTCCGCGTGGTGCTCGGCCGCCCACTTCATGAGATGGAGCGGGCCGCTGACCGAGCCGTCGGCTTCGAAGCCGTCTGGTTCGAGTGGCGTGTCGGGGTTGGCGGTGGTGCGTGCGGGGTCGGTCGAGGAGGTCGGCATGGATCGTCTCCGAAGACAGGCGACTCCCGAGGGCTGATGACTTCAGGCCTCCGGAAAGTCGCCTCATTCCAATGGTTCAGGGTAGCGACCACGGTGGGTTGGACGCGAGTCCGATTCATCGCGTACCGTCGCATTGATGAACCAGCGGGATTCCACCATTTCGAGCCCACCAGTACCGGTCGACGCCGAGGTCGCGGCGGCTGGACCTCTCGAGACGGCGTGGACGGCATGGCCCGCGGCGGAGCGACCGGCCAGGACGTGTGTGCTGCTGATCTTCATCGCGGCTCTGGCGGTTCTCGCGGGCATGATCGGAGGCGATGTCCTTTGGAGCGTCACGGCGGTGGTACTGCTCTTCTCGACTCTGAATCGCTGGTTTCTTCCGACCAGTTACCGCGTGAACGGCGAGCGGCTTGAAGCCGCGTATCCACTGCGGCGGCGATCCGTCCGCTGGGTGGAAGCCCGGAGGCTGGCGATCGATCCGGCAGGCGGATGGCTCTCGGTTCGGCGAGGTGGATCCCGTTTCGATGTGCGGTCGGGCCTTGATCTCTACTGGGGGCGTCAACCGGAGGACACCATGAATGCGGTGGCCGAGGCGGCGAAGTCCACGCTTGCGGAGGGGACACCCATCAAAATATTCGATCACCGACGAAAAGGCGGGGGGAAGAGATGACCGACGAGCGGTCCGTGTTCAAGCGGTTGAAGCATGCCTTCGCGATCGAAGATGCCGCGGCCTTCCAGCCGACGGAACGAGAGCATGAGACGGCGGAGAAACTCTGTCGAGAGGTGGTTCGGCGACGGATGACCGTCCCCGCCTTGATGTTGCTCGAGATGTCCCGGCCGCTGAATTATCTCGGGGCGCAGGCGTTGCACTTCTTCCAGCCGTTCGGCACGGTGCTGGTCGACCCGGGCGCCTGGGAGACGTTCGCCGGCTTCATCGAGCGGCGGGGGTCGGTCGAGTACCTCTGCCGGTTGATTGAAGATATCGAAGCGGACCGGCCCGAGGCCACGGAATCGTCGGATGAGGGGTCGCCGTCCGAGTCGGGCGGCACCGAGGACGGAGAATCGAGTGATTCAGGTGCCGTCACCGGTGAATCGAACTCCGAGCCGACCTCCGACACCACCGACTGAGGCCCGGATTCGAGGTCGGAATCGGGTACCCTCCACGTTCATTCGCGCGTGATCCCGAGGGCCTCGGCCGCTTCGGGAGCTCGTCTTCGCATTCAGATCAGAGTTTCGACGTCGCATGCATTCCGAACCAGAACCTCCCGCTCTCGATCCCGACCGAATCAAGGTCATCGTCGCCACCGATTGCGGCTCGACGACGACCAAGGCCATCATGATCGAGGAGGTCGACGGGGCATACCGTCAGACCTTCCGTGGAGAGGCGCCGACCACCGTGGAGGAGCCCTTCGCGGACGTGACGGTGGGTGTCGTCAATTCGGTCACCGAACTTCAGGAACTCTCCGGCCGCCGATTGATCGCGGACGACGGAACGATCATTCGACGCACGTCGATCGATGATGCGGACGGATGTGACATCTACATCTCCACCTCTTCGGCCGGTGGCGGGCTTCAGATGATGGTGGCCGGCGTGGTTCGGGAGATGACCGCGGCGAGTGCGAAACGGGCGGCACTCGGCGCTGGTGCGATCGTGATGGATGTCATCGCCAGCAATGACAAGCGACGCCCACACGAGCAGATTCAGAGAATCAGGGAGTTACGGCCGGACATGGTGCTGCTCTCCGGCGGGACCGATGGCGGCAACTCGACCCAGGTCGTTCAACTGGCCGAACTGGTCGCACCAGCGAAACCCCGACCGCGATTCGGCGGCGCGTATCAACTGCCGATCATCTTCGCGGGGAACTCCGACGCGCGGACCGAGATCGAACGGGTCTTCACCGTCGAGGACGACGCGACGGGCGGATTCGACCTCTCGGTCGTCGAGAACCTGCGTCCCACGCTGGAACAGGAGAATCTCGGGCCGGCCCGTGACTGCATTCACGATGTCTTTCTCGAGCACGTGATGGCGCACGCGCCCGGTTACGACAAGTTGATCGACTGGACCAACGCACCCATCATGCCCACCCCGGGCGCGGTGGGAGACATCCTCCAGACCATCGCCCGGACACAGGGAATCAACGCGGTCGGTGTCGACATCGGCGGTGCCACCACCGACGTCTTCAGCGTCTTCGACGGCACGTTCAATCGAACGGTGAGCGCCAATCTGGGCATGAGTTATTCGATTTCGAACGTCTGTGCGGAAGCGGGCATGGATCAGATCCTCCGTTGGGTCCATCTGGACATGGAGGAGCGAGAGCTTCGAAACCGGGTCAAGAACAAGATGATCCGTCCGACCACGATTCCTCAAAGCGCGGAGGCCCTGGTCTTCGAGCAGGCGGTCGCCCGCGAAGCACTGCGACTCGCCTATCAGCAGCACAAGGAATTCGCGACCACGCTCAAGGGCGTGCAGCAGCAGCGGACGGTCGGTGACGTCTTCAGCCAGGAAGTCGGTGGCTCGAGCATCGTCGACGGAATGACGCTCGATCTGCTCGTCGCTTCCGGTGGTGTGTTGAGCCATGCTCCAAGAATGCAGCAGACGGCGATGATGCTGATCGACGCCTTCGAGCCCGAAGGTTTCACGACGCTGGCGAAGGACTCGATCTTCATGATGCCTCACCTCGGCGTACTCAGCTCGGTTCACGAGCGGGCGGCGATGGAGGTCTTCGAGAAGGACTGCCTGGTGGTGCTCGGCACCTGCATCGCGGCGAAGGGCCAGGGCAAGCCCGGCAAGCCCTGTTTCTCCTATCGCATGAGTGGTGGTTCCACCGCCAGCGGTGATCTCGCGTACGGGGATCTCGTCGTCGTTCCCTTGGCTGCCGAAGAGACGGCGGAAGTCGAAGTGACGCCGGCTCGCGGCTTCGATCTCGGAAACGGACCCGGCAAACCGATCACCCGAACCGCGAAGGGTGGGCCGGCGGGAATCATCCTTGATGCGCGAGGCAGGCGGCTCGAACTTCCGGAGGACCCGGTGGAGCGTCGGCAGGCGGTGACTCGAATGGTGGAATCGACCGGGATGTACGACGATCTGGAGGTCGCGCCCAACGGCGCGTGAGAAGACCCATGGCCAAGGCATATACCCCCGGACTCAAGGTCGCGGCTCGTACGACTCACCGCGCACGTCGGCTCCTCCCCATTTCGGGTGAGGTCCGGGTCGCGGTCGGTGACGTCGTCGCCGCCAAGGACGTCGTCGCGGAAACGTTCATGGACGGTGACATCACGCCGATGAACATGGCGAATCGTCTGAGCTGCCCAGCCGGCGACGTGGCGGGACTCATGCTGAAGCAGATCGGCGAGGCCGTGGAAAAAGGCGAGCCGATCGCGAGAAGCAAGGGGATCTTCGGCGCCTTCAAGACGGAAGTTCCATCCGACGCGACCGGGACGATCGAACAGGTTTCATCGGTCACGGGTCAGGTCATGGTTCGCGGCGCCGCGATTCCGGTGCAGGTCCGAGCCTATCTGTCGGGCAAGGTCGTCGAGGTGCTGCCGAAGGAAGGCTGCATCATCGAAAACGACGTGATGTTCGTGCAGGGAATCTTCGGTATCGGCGGCGAGACCGAAGGCGTCATCCATGTCGCGTGCTCGAGCCATGAGGAAACGCTGGAAGCCGATGCGATCACGCCCGAGATGAAGGGGGCCGTCGTTCTCGGTGGCGCCCGAATGACGGCGGCGGCGCTTCGGAAGGCGATCGAAGTGGGCGCGGCCGCGGTGGTCTCGGGAGGGCTGGATGATCAGGATCTGAAGGAACTCCTGGGACGAGACCTCGGTGTCGCGATCACCGGAAGCGAGCAGATCGGCATCACGGTGATCGTGACCGAAGGATTCGGCGACATCGCCATGGCGGAACGAACCTGGCGCCTGCTCGCGGATCGAGCCGGTCGGACCGCGAGTGTGAACGGTGCCACCCAGATCCGCGCCGGCGTGATGCGGCCGGAGATCCTGGTGCCGCTCGAGCCGGGCGAAAACGAGAACGAGGTCGATCCGACGCTGGCCAAAGAGGCGGGGATGCTGGATCTTGGTACAACCGTGCGGGTCATTCGTGATCCGTACTTCGGACTCCTGGGTGAGGTGGCGTCATTGCCGGCCGAACCCGCGGTCCTCGGGTCGGGCTCCAGAGCCCGTGTCCTCGAGGTCCGATTCCCCGACGGTGCCACGGCAGTCGTGCCGCGTGCCAACGTCGAACTCATCGAGGGCTGACGCATGAAGAGACCAAGCTCACTTCTTCAGACGAACTCACTTCTCGCGATGCTCACCGTCATGGTGATGATCTCGGGCGCGTTCGCGGCGCCACCGGCGCCGACCGACGTCGTCGCGGAGGATCTGCCGGCGGATGGTGGTGGGGCGGCGGTCGTCACCTGGACGATTCCGGAGGGAGTCGACGGACTGGAAGGATTCCAGGTCTGGAGAACCGAGACCGTTTCGGAGTCCACCTCCAGGGTGGGCAACGAACGTGGCGCGGCGCTCCTGGCCATTCAGAACCAGGCGTACGCCAACGAATATCAGCGACTCGTCGACGTCGAGGGCGTGGCGCCCGAGGACGCGTCGATGCAGGCGCGGGCCGTGGCTCGCCAGGCGGTCATCGACCAGCGAACCTCGGTGACACCTACCGAGACCGGGCCGCATGGTCGGTTCTGGGTGCTGGTCGACACGGTTTCGGACGATACCGACCGCCTTCAAGTCGGGAAGTTGAGTCCGTCCGACGAATATCGATTCATGGTCTACACGGTCGCCAAGACGTCGGATGGCGGTGTTGAAAAGAGCGCCGCCTCGGCGGAGAGCGGCATGGTGCTTCCGGTGGCGAGCGGCATCGACGTAAAGAGGCTTCCGCTCTTCTTCATCCTCGCGTTGCTCTGCGGAGCGGTGTTGTTCTTCATCTACTGGGCGAGAAGCGGACGCCCCATCACCATTCGAAAGATCGCCGGACTCTCCGCGGTCGACGAAGCGGTCGGCCGGGCGACGGAGATGGGCCGGCCCATCCTCTATGTCCCGGGCATTCAGGACATGGATGACCTGCAGACGGTCGCGGGCATCACGGTGCTCGGAAGAGTCGCCAAGACGGCGGCCGAATACGACGCCCGCATCGAGGTGCCCACCAGCCGTTCACTGGTGATGAGCGCGGCTCGCGAGACGGTGCACTCGTCGTACCTTGCCGCCGGTCGGACCGACGCCTACAACCCCGATCTCATCTACTACGTGACCGACGAACAGTTCGGTTACACGGCGTATGCGTCAGGTCTCATCGTTCGAGAGAAGCCTGCCGCCTGTTTCTACATGGGTTGCTTCTTCGCGGAGAGTCTGATTCTCGCGGAGACCGGCAACTCGGTGGGAGCGATTCAGATCGCGGGTACCGCGATGCCGAGTCAGCTCCCGTTCTTCGTCGCGGCCTGCGACTACACGCTCATCGGCGAGGAGTTCTTCGCGGCGAGCGCCTATCTCTCCGGTCAACCCGATCAGTTGGGAAGTCTGAAGGGACAGGACATGGGCAAGATTATCGTTGGCGCCGTGCTCATCGTCGGTTGTCTCATCGCCACGGCCGCCGTCGTCACGGGGAGTGAATCCCTGATGCACGCCGTCGACTGGTTCAAGGGATCCGTCCTGAGCGCCTGAGGAGGCTCACGTGAAACGAATCGTTCCACTCTGGATCACCGCGATCGTCGGCCTTGTGCTGATCATCTCGAATTTCCTTCCCGGCACCCGTTCCTGGGGAGAGGAAGCCACGACCTGGTTCGGCATCATTGCCGCGGTGGCCTTCGTCCTCGGTGGCGGAAGTCTGCTGAAGGTTCATCTCAAGAAGATCTCCGATCGAAACTCGGGATGGGCGTATTCGATGATCGTGCTCGGCACGTTCTCCGCCACGCTCGCGGTCGGCCTCTTCAAGATCGGCGTCTCGCCGAACCCGGCATTCCCCGACGTGCCTTGGAGCGGTGACGTCCAGGGCCAGGGCACGCCGTTCTGGTGGGTGTACGAGTACGTCTTCAAGCCATTGACCGCGACGATGTTCGCCATGCTCGCGTTCTACATCGCGTCCGCGGCGTTCCGAGCGTTCCGAGCCAAGAATTTCGAGGCGGTGCTGCTTCTGGGAACCGCCTTCATCATCCTGCTGGGCCGAACGTTCGCCGGCTACTTCATGACGAGCTGGATTCCGGTCGACGGACCGTTCAGCGGACTGCGACTCGAAGAGTTGAGCGTCTACATCATGCAGGTCTTCAACACCGCGGGCAATCGAGCGATCATCATCGGCATCGCCCTCGGCATCGCCGGCACGAGTCTGAAGATCCTCATGGGTCTCGATCGTTCCTATCTCGGTGGAGGAGACTGACCCATGAATCTCATCGACCGCATGGCCAATCTCGATCGACGTTGGATCTTCCTGATGATGGGGCTCGCCGTGGGCATTCCGATCATCGTGATCGGCATCACCGGGAAGACGTTGCCGGAGGAACCCACGCCATTGGCGCAGGCCGCCTTCGACGTGCTGGACGACCTCGAGCCGGGATCTCGGATCCTGATGGCGTGGGACTTCGATCCGGCGAGCGAGGGCGAACTCGGCCCGATGGCGACCTCCTTCATCCGGCAGTGTGCTCAGAAGGGGCATCGGATGTACTTCATCGCCCTCTGGCCGGTCGGGGCGCAGATGATTCGCTCCAGCACCAGCCGGGTGATCGGCGGGTACTACCCCGATCTGGTCTACGGCGAAGACTGGGTCGATCTGGGATTCAAGGCGGGAAACGAGGCGGTCATCAAGACGATCGTCACGGACTTCGCCCAGTACTTCCCGACCGATGCACGGGGCACTTCAGTCGACGCGATCCCCATGATGGAAGGGATTTCCAGTCTGGCGAACTTCGACGCCATCGTGAACGCCAGTGCGGGATATCCCGGAAGCAAGGAATGGGTGCTCTACGCGGCGACGCCGCTGAAGAAACCGTTGATCGTCGGTTGTACCGGAGTCCAGGCACCGCAGATGTATCCGTACGTTCCGAATCAGGTCCAGGGTCTGCTTGGAGCGATCAAGGGAGCGGCGGAGTACGAGTCCGTCGTGAACAAGTGGGTTCGGAGCGAGCAGATGCTCGACGCATTGGAGTCCGGAGGGATCACCGAGCCGGCCTCGAGCGAACTCGCGGCCCGATTCGCCGCGAATCCGTCGGAAGCATCCACCTGGACGACTGAAGCGGCGGCCGCCGCGATGAGTCCGGAAGCCAAGACGAGGCTCATCGAACTGGCCTCCGCGCCGACGCCCGGAATATTCCTGGAGGCGCAGCGGAGGATGGGGCCTCAACTCGTGGCCCACCTGTTGATGATCGGATTGATCATCGCCGGCAACGCCATCTTCTTCGCGACTCGACGTCGGGGAGGTTCCCAGTGAATCGCCAGCAACTCACTCTTCTCAGCATCGTGGGGATCTTCGTGATCCTGCTCGTGGCTCGCGCGTTCACCGGCAACGGCTTCGGGCGAATCTACGTGGAGCGTGGCGATGCCTCGTTCGTCAAGGTCGAAGTACCGGTGCTCGATACGCCGGATGGCGAGGAAGCCGAGGGCAAGGCTGATGGAGTTCGATGGACCTGGGTCGACGCGTCGTCGGATGAGGCCGTGGACTTCGCGAAAGCGGAGTCCCCTCGCGCCGCCTGGGAGTCGGTCACGCCGGTGTCGCCTCGCGTGTACTTCGAGGCGACCATCGCGAACGAGGCACTGCAGGCCGCGGCCGAGACCGCGTACGCCGGCGCCATGACCGGAGTCGATCTCGGAACTGCGCTCGAGACCTGGCGTCTGGCCTTGCTCGAGAAGGCCAATGCGGTCGCGGCGGGGAAGGCTCAGCCCGCGGTCGAAGTGAACTGGGCGGCCCTTCGCACTGCCGGATTCACGAGAAAGACGTCGATCTCCGCGAAGGCGGGGGGTGATTTCACTGCGTCCCTTGATGCCATCTTCGATGCGGCGCGAGCCACCGGGGAATCGGATGCCGAGACCACGTTCGTGGTCGCCGACGGGAGAGGTACGGTCACCACGACCGCGGATGACGTGGTTCCGGCGATCGGCCTGAGTTGGTCTCGCACCATCGGTCTCTGGCTCGCCGCGATCTTCACGCTGGCGATCTTCTCGTTCCTCTACAAGGACAATCCGCTCTACAAGACCGCGGAGTCGGTGGTGGTCGGCGTGTCGGCCGCGTACTGGATGGTCATCGGGCTCTGGGACATGATCGTTCCGAATCTGCTCGGTCAGCTCGCTCCGGGATTCGTTCAGGGGAATCTCATCCCCGGCCTCGCGGCCTCGGACCCCAACTGGGCCTACCTGGTACCGGCGATCTTCGGCGCCTTGCTGCTCATGCGTCTGGCGCCAAAGGGGCAGTACCTGAGTCTCTGGACCCTGGCATTCATCGTCGGTACGACGGCGGCCCTCCGCATGGTCGCGTACATCGAAGGCGATTTCCTGAGCCAGATCAATGCCACGATCGCGCCGCTCTATCAGGAAGTGGTGAACGCGGACGGCACCGTGAACGGATACTCGAGCTTCTGGGCGAGCGTGCGGCAGATCACATTGGTCATCGGCGTGCTCGCTTGCCTGACGTACTTCTTCTTCTCGGTCGAGCACAAGGGCGCGGTCGGGAAGGTGGCGCGAGTCGGCATCTGGTTCCTGATGATCACCTTCGGTGCGGCATTCGGTTTCACCGTCATGGGTCGCATCGCCCTGCTCGCGGCTCGTTTCGAGTTCCTCTTCGACGACTGGCTCTGGCTGATCGATCCGATGAATCAGCGATCTGCGGCCGTCGCCGTGAGTTGCCTGTTCTAGCGATCGGCGAACTCACGCTGATCTTGATCGCAGCGATCACGAAAAACCGCGGCACTTCCATTTGGAGGTGCCGCGGTGTCGTATGGTCGGAGCTGAAGAGGGGGCCTCGGAGCCCGGGGAGAGATTTCCGGGATCAACGGCATGGGCGATCTGATTCGAGAAGCGGAACGAGTGGTCGCGGGGACGCGGGGTGGGCATCGACGTGGGAACGCCCTGAGGGTGCTGCGGCGGTCGGCATCGGGCTCGGAGAGGGAGAAAAGGTCCGGTGAGCGGTCCCGTTGTCGACCGGTCCCGGGGAGTGCATCAAGGCGTTTTTGGAGCGGTTGCGGTGTTCTGGCCCTTCTCCTCGCGGGTTTGTCGGCGGAGAGCCGGGCGGACCTGCTCGCGGGTTGGAATTTCAATTCCATCGATGCGACTGCGCCGATGCTCTCGGCGAATGTGGGATTCGGAGAGATCGATCCCGCAGCCTCGGCTGACGCGATGGAGTTCTTCTCAGGAACGACGATGAACGGTCTCCCGGAATGGCCGGCGGGAGAGTCTCTGGGATTCAGAGGAGCTGATGCGGAAGGCGGCTCGTTCATCGTCAACGCCTGGCCCGCGCCGGGGCTCGGACTGCCGGCCGATCAACTGACCGCTTCGTTCGCCGCGAAGAGAAGTGCGACCGGGTGTGACCTCGTCCGAATCGACCAATGGCGAGACGGAGAGTGGTCCGAGGCGGGATTCGCCACGATCGGGACCGAGTGGGAGACCCATCACTTCGGACTGCCGAGGGTGGAGCCGTTCATCGATGCCATCGCCTTCCGAATCACGATGACCGGATCGACCGGTTCCCAGGGAACCCTTCGATTCGACAATCTGATGCTCCACGGAACGTCGGTTCCCGCGCCGGGATCACTGGCGTTGCTCGCACTCGGCGGCGTCATGTCCGCACGGCGTCGGCGTCCTGGCAGCCGTCGCCTCCGCTGAATCTCGATCGGAGAAACCTTTCTCCTCCGGGGGGGCGATGGGCGTGCTGCTCGTCGCCCCTCTTGCGGAGCGTGGTCGGTCCGGTCGGCTTGGATTCGGTCGTCAGCGGAGACGCGTGCCGTCGGTGCTCTTCGCCGGCGCCTGGCGTCTTCGGGTGGCCAGGTCGATGGCGAGTTCGATCGAGCGGCGCATCGATCCGGCATCCGCCTTGTTCCGGCCCGCGATGTCGAAGGCCGTTCCGTGGTCGGGGCTGGTTCGAACGATCGGCAGCCCGAGCGTGATGTTGACCGCCTTGTCCCAGCCCAGCAGTTTCACCGGGATCAGGCCCTGGTCGTGGTACATCGCCACCACGAGGTCGTACTTGCCCGAGGCGGCGGCGATGAAGATGGTGTCCGCCGGATGAGGGCCGGTGGCGTTGATGCCCTGTTGGACGGCGACGTCGATCGCCGGCGCGATGATTCGCCCGTCTTCATCACCGAGGACGCCGTTCTCGCCGGCGTGTGGATTCAATCCGCAGACCGCGATTCGGGGACGCTCCACGCCGAGTTGGCGGCACAGCTCGTTGCCCAGTTCGATCGACTCGTGGACTCTTCCGATGGTCAGGACGTTCTTCACATCCATCAGCGGGACGTGGGCCGTCGCGAGCACCACCTTGAGCTGCGGCGAAACGAACGCCATCGCATGCTGTTTCGACTTGGTTCGATGGGCCAGCAGCTCGGTGTGGCCGGGCCATCGAAAGCCCGCCATCGACCAGGACTCCTTGCAGATCGGCGCGGTCACCACGCCGTCGACGTACCTGGTATCCGTGGAATCCAGCAGCGAGTCGGCGATCGCCTCTTCCACGAACTGCTTCGAAAGGTGTCCGCCGGTCCGGCAAGGGGCGGCTTCATGCGGGGGGATGAAGTCGATTTCGTGGAAGTCCACGACGGTGACCGGAGGAAGCAGGGAGCCTCGGGCGCGATCGCTGCCATGAGCGACTCTGAACCAATATGGTCTGATCCCGGCGCGATCCGCCGCGAGCGTGAGCAGTTCGTTTCTTCCGTACACCACGAAGCGAGCGGCGTCGTGAAGGGCCGGATCCGCCAGTGCCTTCACCACGACCTCGGGGCCGATGCCGTTCGGCTCGCCCATGCTGATCCCGATCACGGGGAGGTTGTCGTCAGGTGACGTCATGCCCGCATTCTAGTCCGTCTGCACGCTCGAATCGACTGGTTGCGAGCCGCGGAAACAGACCAGAGGCTCAGTCGCGGATCTCGATGGTGGATCCGGGATGCGTGAGCACTTCGTAGACCAGTTGGACGTCGTCGCCGAGCATTCGGACGCATCCCATCGACTTCTGGCCACCGATCGAAGCCGGGTCGATGGTGCCGTGGATTCCGTAGCCGTCGACGTCGCGATTGGCATTCTCGATGCCTTCGAGCCCGATCCAATGTTCGCCGATCGGGTTGTCTGGATCGTTCGGCTTGAACTCTTCTCGAGTCCGGGGATTGATCCAATGCGGATTGACGAGCTTTGAGTTCACTCGGACCCGGAAGAGCCCGGTCGGCGTCGCGTTGAACTCGCCCAGGCCGACGGGGAGCACCGCCACGATCGCTCGGTCCTCACCGGTTCGCTGGAAGAGGGTGAGCGAGTAGTCCGACTTGTCGACGACGGCATCGAAGACGCCGTTGGGAAGACGAAGAGTCTGTCCGATTCGGATCGAGTCCGGATTCGAGAGGTTGTTCATCCGGGCGAGCAGCATCTTGTCGATCTGGAGATCTTCACGCTTCGCGATCCGGTCCAGACTGTCGCCGCTTCGCACCTTGTATTCTCGAACGTACGGATTGTCGGGAAGTGACGGCCGGTCGAAGAGGGTGAGTTCACTCAGCGTCTGGGCCATCCGAATCGCTTCGGCCTTGTCCGCCGGTGAAAGTTCCCCGGCGACCCAGGCGGTGGTCAACGACTGTCTCGCCGCGACCGGGTTGGTGCTTGCAAGGCGTCGAGCTTCCGCGAGCGCCGTACCGGCATTCCGGTTCGTGACGGGGGCCTTCGGCGCTGAGATTCGTTCGTTCGTGGGCGACGAACCGTTCGGCGTCTTCGGCGCATCGACGCGGGCGGTTTGATCACCGGATCCGGAACCCGGTGTTCGAGCCGACGCGGGTGCCTTGGCCGTGTTTCGATTCGGCGTGCGGCGTCCATCATCAAAGACGATCTCGGATTCCTTCGATGAAGCGATGGATTCCGATGGTGTCGGGTCCGCGGGAACATCCGACTTCGCGGCTTCAGACTCGACGGGTTCCTGTGATCCCGAGATGAACCACCACCCGGCCACGCTGGCGATCGCGAGGAGCAGGATGCCCAGAATCCACCGGCTTCGGCGAGATCGGCGACGGCTGCTCATGTAGCTTCGACGGCTGGTGGATCGACCGGACTGGCTGGCGAGGGCCATGGTGGCCTCCTTCGGCTGACGCCGAGTGGTTTCTGGATCGGACTTCGAGTTTCCCCCGCGGGTGCATCGCACCGTCAGGGCTCGCGATTCCGGGGTATCCGGACCGCGAACATCGATCTCCCTCAAACTCCGCCGATGCGGATCTCGACTGGTGAACCCTACCCTCGATCGGTCGGTTCGGTCGCGTCTTTTTTGATCGGCCAGACGACCGGCCAGGGTGGAGAATCCACCAGCCGATTTCGATGGGTTCTCGAAGGCATGCCGGTCACGTGGCTGGAGGATCTTCCGGGGCGATCAGAAGTTCGTCGACTGGCACGTCGTGTCCGTCGATCGGGAGGTCGGCTCGAAGCTGTCGGGCATGGCAGACGCCGATCCGCCACGTCGTCGGCGGTAGATCGGCCAGGAAGCGGTCGTAGTACCCGCCACCACGGCCCAGCCGCCGACCATCCGACGTGAAGGCCACGCCGGGGACGAAGATCAGCTCCAGCGTGGCGGGTTCGATCGGATCGACCGGAGGCTGTGGAGTACGAATTCCATGTCGGTCCGTGGCGAGGGCTTCCGTTTGGAGTGTCGTGAGTCGTCCACAGGTCATCCGCCCCTGATCCACCGAGACGATCGGGACCCCGAGGATCATCCTCGGATTCATCAGCAGCTCGGTGATCGCGGGATCGAAATCGATTTCTCGATCATCTGCGAGGAAACCCATGACGCATCCGGGCTGGCGATCGGCGATGACGCGGCGGACCTGGCTTGCAAGCGTCAACGCCGCTGCCGACCTCGCTCCGGCGGAGAGCGGGCTCATCGCGGCGATCACTTCGTTCCGAATGACCTTCTTCGGGTCCATTCACCCCTCCGTCTTCGGGTTGGTGCCGTCATTCGTCGCCGTTCGCCGGCGTTCCCGGATGATCTCGAGCGCTTCGGCGTGCGCCGCTTCTCTTCCTCGATCGACCGGGTTGTAGAAGGCTCGGTCGACGCCGAGATAGGTCGTGGTCCCGACGCCGTCGCCGGCCTTGTGCGGTGATCGATAGTCCGGGGCGTCCGGGGCTCGGCCCTTCTTCATCCCGCTGATGAGTTCGAGCGGGACCGGGTGGGTCCGGCCGTCCTTGACCTCCTGCATCGCGGACCAGATGGCGGTCGATGTGGCGTCGCTCTTCGGGGCCATGGCCATGTGGATCGCCGCCTGAGCCAGCGTCAACTGGGCCTCGGGCATCCCGATCTTCTCCACCAGGTTCCACGCCGCATTGGCCACCGCGATCGCGGATGGATCCGCCTGGCCGATGTCCTCGCTGGCAAGGATCGCGATCCGTCGTGCGATGAATCGGGGGTCTTCGCCGGCATGGAGCATCTTGGCCAGCCAGTAGACGGTCGCATCCGGATCCGAACCCCGCATGGACTTGATGAAGGCGCTGATCGTGTCGTAGTGACCGTCGCCGGTGCGATCGTAGACCACGGCGCGACTTCCGATCGAAGCTTCCGCGGTCTTCAGATCAAGGAGCACGGGTTCGCCTTGATCTCGTTGCGGTGGACGCAGACTTCGAGCGGCGACCTCGAGCGCGGTCAAGGCGCGTCTCGCGTCGCCTTCGCAACTCGCGGCGAGATGGGCGGCAGCGTCGGGAGAAAGTTCGATGGCGAGTGATCCGAGCCCGCGGGGGTCGAGTATCGCGCGTTCGAGGAGAACGATGATGGTGGGTTCGTCGAGCGTCTTGACTTCCAGCACGGTCGATCTGCTGGTCAAGGCCGCATTCACGGCGTACCAGGGGTTTTCAGTCGTCGCGCCGATCAACGCGATTCCGCCGCGTTCGACATGCCCGAGCAGGACGTCCTGCTGGCTTCGGCTGAAGCGGTGAATCTCGTCAAGGAAGAGGATCGTTCGCCGGCCGTCGTCGCCGAGTCGTCGATCCGCGGCGGCGAGGATCTCGCGGATGCGGGGGACGCCGACCTGCGCCGCGTTCTCACATTCCAAGTGTGCGCCGAGATGCCCGGCGATCAGCAAGGCGAGCGTGGTCTTCCCGGTTCCGGGTGGCCCGTGCAAGAGCAGAGAGCCGACGATTCCGGCGTCGAGCATCCGTCGGAGCACCTGGCCCTCGCCCAGGAGGTGCTCCTGACCCAGCAGATCTTCGATACTCGCGGGGCGCAATCGATGCGCGAGCGGCTCCGCCGCCCTTCTCCGAAGGTCTCGACCGTCTTCCCAGAGATCCTGCACCCCCAGATCGTATCGGTCGGGAACGGCCGGGGAGGGGTCTCGCTGGTGCATCTGGTGCGATCCGATCGGGTTTTCGGTCCTTTTCCGAGCCGGGCTCACGGGGTTTTTTCGATCGGTCGATGGCAAGTGCGGCGGGATGGGGCAAGAATGCTCCGTTCGTCGCTGTTTTTCGTCTGGTCAGAGATCCGGAGACCGTCCGACATGTGTGGAATCGTTGCCTATATCGGCCATCGGGATGCCACCCCCATTCTGCTCGAAGGGCTCAAGCGGCTTGAGTATCGAGGGTATGACTCGGCGGGAATCGCGGTTCTTCAGGGCGAGGAGGACGCGGCGGTCGATCAGGTCAAGAGCGTCGGGCGAGTGCGGGTGCTCGAAGAAGCGATCGAGGCTCATGGAGGTCTCGCCGGGTCGATCGGTATTGCGCACACCCGTTGGGCGACTCACGGCGGGGTCACGCAGGCCAATGCTCATCCCCATCAGGACGATGTGAATCTCGGCCACGGCATCGCGATCATCCACAACGGGATCATCGAGAACTATCAGTCACTGCGAATCTGGCTCACCGAAAAGGGTCACGTCTTCAACAGTGAGACCGACACCGAAGTCCTCGTCCACCTGATCGGCGAGCTGTATCACGGCGACCTTGAAAAGGCCGTCCAGAGCGCTCTTCGAGAAGTGGAAGGCGCCTACGCCATCGCGGCGATCTGCAAGGAAGAGCCGGGCGTCATGGTGGTCGCCCGCAAGGGTTCTCCATTGCTGGTCGGCGTCGGCAACGACGAGTACGTCGTCGCCTCCGACCAGAGCGCGATCGTGGCGCATACCAACCAGGCCTTCACGCTCGACGACTACACCGTCGCGAAGTTGACCCGCGATTCCTTCCGGACCTCGACCGTCGACGACATCGAAGTCTCCGCGGAGGTTCACAAGCTCGAAGTCGAGATCGAGCAGATCGAACTCGGCGAGTACGAGCACTACATGCTCAAGGAGATCTTCGAGCAGCCGCGGGCGCTGCGAACCTGCATCCAGGGCAGGATCGACCACCGCGCAGGGCAGGTCGTTCTCGGCGGCGTCAACGACTTCGGCCGTGAACTCGCGAGAGCGAAACGGATCGTCTTCGTCGGGCAGGGGACCGCCCTGAACGCCGCGATGATCGGCGAGTACCTCATGGAGGATCTTGCGAAGATTCCCACCGACATCGAGTTCGCCAGCGAGTTCCGTTATCGAAATCCGATCGTCGAAGAGGGGACCGTGGTCATCGCGATCAGTCAGTCCGGCGAGACCGCGGACACCCTGGCGGCCATGCAGGAAGCTCGTCAGAAGGGGGCCATGGGTCTCGGCGTGGTGAACGTCGTCGGATCCACGATCTCCCGGGAGACCGACGCCGGTGTCTATCTGAGGGTCGGACCCGAGATCGGCGTCGCCAGCACCAAGGCCTTCGTGGGCCAGGTGATGGTGAATGCGCTTCTCGCGACGTTCATCGGTCGACGACGCCTTCTCTCGCAGGATCAGGTCACCACGCTTCTCGATGAGATGACGGCGATTCCAGACAAGATCGAACGCGTTCTCGAGCAGAGTGATTCGATTCGAGACGCGACGGCGAGATTCGTCGGGCGCGAGAACTGGCTCTTCCTCGGGCGTGGTGTGAACTACCCCGTGGCGATGGAAGGCGCGCTCAAGCTCAAGGAGATCAGCTACATCCACGCGGAAGGCATGCCGGCCGCGGAGATGAAGCACGGTCCGATCGCACTCATCGACGACGGAATGCCCGTGGTGTTCATCGCGACCCGGAACAGCCAGTACGAGAAGGTCGTGTCGAACATCGAGGAGGTCCGGAGTCGCGGAGGTCACGTCATCGCGGTCGCGACCGAAGGCGATCAGGACATCGCCAGGCTCTGCGAGGCCGTCTTCTATGTCCCGGACGTCATCGAACCGCTCCAGCCGCTGGTATCGGTGATTCCCCTGCAACTGCTGGCGTATCACGCGGCGGTGCTCCGGGGCAAGGACGTGGACAAGCCTCGGAATCTCGCCAAGAGCGTCACGGTCGAGTGAGCGGAATCTCAGGAACCTGAGGATCGCCCTTTCGGACGCCTGAGCGGCCGGACGGGACGATCTCGTTCGGGTTCGGGGAGTCCGAATCCACCCGTCGCCGGTTTCGAAGACAATGAACCCGACCGTCGAGTCGGCGTCGCCGCCATGGCGACGTCGCCTCATCGCCGCATCTCGAAATCAGGAATCTCCCATGCCCGCTCGAAACAACGCCTCACGCCCGATCACCAATCTTCGCAGCCGAGTCGCGGGCGCCGTCGCCGGTGTGGCGATGGCGGCCGCGGGGATCGCCTGCACCCAGTCGATGCCGGTCACCGACGAGCTCCGCGAGAAATGGAACGACAAGACGATGTTCGATCTTCAGGCCAAGACCTTGGATGGGAAGGATGTGAAGTTCGCCGACTGGAAGGGGAAGGCCGTCCTCGTCGTCAATGTCGCGAGCCGTTGCGGCTTCACTCGCCAGTACGCGGGGCTCCAAGCGCTTCAGGAAGCATTCAAGGATCAAGGGCTCGTGGTCGTCGGTTTCCCCTGCAACGACTTCGGCGGACAGGAGCCCGGAACGGCCGGTGAGATCAAGACGTTCTGCTCTTCGAAGTACGGCGTGACGTTCCCGATGATGTCGAAGATCTCGGTGAAGCCGGGATCCAATCAGAGTCCGGTCTACGAGTTCCTCGGAACCAGGACCGGAAAACTCCCCGGTTGGAACTTCTGCAAGTACCTCGTGTTCCCCGATGGCAAGACGATCGAGTTCTTCGACAGTCGAGTCGATCCGGGAAGTGCCGGTTTCAAGTCGGCGATCGAAAAGGCCATCAAGCAGGTCAAACCGGCCGCGGCCCCGAAGAAATCGCCAGCCGCCGAGGCCTGATCAGATCGTCGGGATGAGACATCAAGCGGGGCGTTCGAGCGAACGGGCGAATCGACGTCGTAACGGCGCCGTCACATCGAGCGTGGCCGCGGCAAGCACCAGCGAGATCGCGAGTCCTGGGCTGATCAGTCCGAGGGCGACCGCCCCGCCCGCAATCGCGAGCTGAGGCCCGGCGGTATCGATGGCGGCGAGTGAGCGCCGGAAGGCGACTCGGGCGACGCCGGGCGAAGATCCATCTCGGGAGTCCGATGCTTGATCAGGCTCGAACCCCGAAAACAGCAGGCCAAGGAACCAGCCCAGCCATCGACCATCCCCCGCGATCACGATCAGCAGGATCGTGAGGAGCCAGGGCGTTTCCAGGAACAACTCGCTTCGAACGACGGTCAAGGCGGCCAGCGAAGGAAGCAGGATGGTGTCGCGAAGCCTTCGAACCGGCCACCGCCGGGAGGAGGCCGCTCCAGAGACGACCAGCGGTAGCAACGCCACGCCGACGAGACCCCATCCGGTCTGCGCTCGCCACGCCGCGATCAGAATCAGAACGGCGGCGAGCATGGTGGCGACGTTTCCCGCCCGGAGCAGTTCGATTCGAGCATTCCGTCCACCCGCCAATCGTCGATCGATCGGGTCAAGCGTCCAGGCGCCGATGCCGACGGCGGCGGCGACGACGAGGCTGGTCGCGTTGAAGGCGTCGTTCCCGAGAATCGTGAACGTCAGAATGGCGGCGAGGATCGGCACGGCCGCGGCCCAGGCGCCGACGGCGGCGGCGTCAGCAAGTCCGGTACCCGCCGGCTCGTGATCATCACCGGGACTCGTCTTCGGCCGTCGAGATCTTCTCGCGAGTCCACCGCACGCGGCGGCGCCGACGGCAAGCATCACGGTGAGAATCATCCAGGGGCGGGCATGTCGTTCCTCGGATTCACGAAGGGCCTGCTTCATCGGGAGGACTTCCAGCCATTGGCGCTCGGCTTCGAGTTCCATCTCTTCGATGCTCAGAGGGACGGCCCCGGCGGCGAACTGCCAGGCCGCGTGCGCCCGCTCGGTTTCCTGAACCGCCGACCGAAGTTCCGTTCCGCCCATCATGATGTCGGCCCACGGCTCGGGTGCGATCCGTCCGAGCACGGTCGGTCCGAATGCGATCCCGACCACCAGGCCGCCGACCACACGCGATCCGGGGAGGCCGAGCCGTCGGAAGAGGAGCGAGGTCGCGATGGCGGCAAGGGCGATGAGGATGAGTGAGCCGAGGAAGAGCACGTGGAATCAGCCTTTGATCGAAACAGGGGGCCAGGGGTCGGAAACAAGGCTCCGCTCGACGTAGAGTACGGGCCTTGGAGCCATGTCATGTCGATTCGTATCGTTCCTGCCCGGTATCGCGTTCTCAGTCTCCTGGTTGCGGCCTGCACCTGTAGCCCGTCGGCGGTCGCCGATCGACTCGATGAGTCGCTCGCCCTCGTTCCGTCGAATGCGGTGGCGTGGGCGGTGGTGCCGAGCATGTCGGGACTCAACGCCGACCTGGCGGACATGCTCGATCGAGCCAATCGCCCGGAGCTCGCGGTCGCAGGTCGGCCGATTGATGTCCTGGTCTCGCAATTCGGAATATCCGCAGGCTTCGACGAACGCGGTTCGCTGCTGGCCTGGGCCACATCCGCGGAGGCGATGACCGAAGGAGAGGGTGTGATCGCGATCCCAGTCGAGGACTCCGGCCGATTCATCCAGGCGAATTTCGATCCCGATCCGAAAGAGGAGGCGATGGCGTATCGCACCAGGGACGGTGAGCGGGTGTTCATCAAGTCCATCGAGACGCACGTCCTGATCGCTCCTCGGCGTGAGTTCCTGGAAGAGTGGAAACCCGACGCCGGCACGGCGGCGGCGCTCGAGCGCGGATTCGGTGTGAATGCGACCAAAGAGATGCGGTCGACCGACCTCCTCATCTGGATCGATGGCAGCGTCGTCGCGAAGACGCGAGAAGCGGCCATCGCTGCAGCAGAGGCCAATGATCTTGAAGTCGGGATGGCGGGGTTGGGTGGGAATGATCTGATCCAGCGGCTCGGAGACGATGCTGAAGACTTCGTGATCTCCGTCGACGTCGACGCGCTGGCGATCGGCCTTCGGAGTTGGACGAGATTCTCGAGTGATGGCGCCTGGTCGGGGTTGGCCAAGAGCGCTTCGGGCGGACTGGACCGGCCGTTGCTGGGGCGTCTGCCGAAACAGGCCTTCTACATGGCGATGGGCGTCGACTTCGCAGGCTTCGGCGGCTATCAGGGAATGATGGACGTACTGAAGATTCTCGATGTGGATACCGATGTGCTGCCCGAATGGATGGCTGCGATCGGCCCTTCGATGCGCGGGATGGAGTTCGCGATGTATCCCAGCAAACTCGGAGTCGCGATGGGCGGTGCGCTCAATGATGCCTCGTTGTTGCTGGATACCACCGATCCTGAGTCGCTCCGGAAGGCGATCGGCACGTCGATCGAAGGCATGCAGGGCGTCACCGGGGCCATCGATCGAGAGACGGTCTGGGAGACGGACGTGCGGCAGCGCAAGGGGGGAACCGCCGACGAGTTCACGATGACCACGGAGATCGCACCTTCCGATCGTCGTACCGACGAGGGAACGGTCGGCGACGCCTCGTTGCAGATGACGGTCGAGAAGATGCTCTTCGGGCCTCGAGGCCTGAAAGGGCTCGGCCAGACGATCGACGATGGGTATGTGATGACCTTCAGTCGGCGTCCCGACGTTCTTCAGCGATCGATCGAAGCCGGAAACACCGGGAACGGACTTGCCTCCGATCCGGTGCTGACCTCGATGCAATCCTGGCTTCCGGCGGATCCCGATTTCGAGATGTTCATCGATGTGGGTCAACTCGGAAAACTCGCCCGCCAGATCGCCGCGTTGTTCCCGGGCGGCGCGGGAATGATCCCGGAACTTCCGTTGTCGATGCCACCGATCGGTGTCGGAGTGTCGTTCGGAATCGTCGATGAACGGGCCAGCCTGGAATGGGCGGTGGTCGTCCCGAGCGAGGTGGTCGGTGTCGCGGTGGGGAACACGATCGAGCAGATGATCTCGGCACCGGGCGCCGAGGGCGGAAGATGATCGAACCGCCCGAGTGGCGCGTGAACGCCGATCGGGTGCTGTCACTCGATCCGTGGTGTCTGATGGGCGTTCTCAACGTCACGCCGGACAGTTTTTCCGACGGCGGGCTTCATCTCGATCCGAAACACGCCGTCGAGTCCGGAATCAAGATGGTCGGTCAGGGGGCGAAGGTCCTCGACATCGGAGGCGAATCGACTCGTCCCGGAGCCGCCGCCGTCTCGAGTGATCAGCAGATTCGTCGTGTCGTGCCGGTCATCGAGGGAATCCGAAGACATCCGGAGGCCGCGGGGGTGGTGATCACCATCGATACCACGCGAGCCGACGTCGCGGAGGCGGCACTGGATGCCGGCGCCGATGCCGTCAATGACGTCTCTGCAGGGACTGATGACCCGGGGATGCTCCCGCTCGTCGGACAACGGGATTGCGGCGTGATTCTGATGCATCGCCTTCGCCCTCCCGAAGAGGACTCGTTCAGCGACCGCTATGAAGAGGAGCCGGTCTACGCCGACGTCGTCGGGGACGTCCGTACATGGCTCGATGAGCGGGTCGCGGCCGCGACGCAGGCAGGCGTCGATCCGGACTCCATCGCGGTCGATCCCGGACTCGGTTTCGGGAAGTCCGTGGCGCAGAACCTCCAGCTCCTGGTGGGCCTGCCGGAACTGATCGCCGACGGAAGGCCGGTGCTGGTCGGGGCCAGCCGAAAGAGCTTTCTGGGGGCCGTGACCGGCAATTCCGAGCCACGATATCGGGATTCGGAGTCGATCGTCGCGGCCGTCGAAGCGTGGAGACGGGGGGCACGCTTCTTCCGGGTTCACGCACCCGAGGTGCATCTTCGGGCGTTGATGGTGGCGGAGGCCGTGTCGGCCGCGTCGGCCGCGTCGAGTTCCTGAGGAGTACTCGGAGGCGGACGCCGCCCCGTTCGGGCCCATTTCAAGACCGGAGACTCGGGATCTTCGCGGGGCCGGAATCCTGCTCCGCCGGAATCCGATCGACCGGCTAAAATCCATCCTCCAAATCGTATTCTTCGATTCGTCTGGTGGCGGATCGTCGTCCATTCATGCCAGTCAGCAAGGAGCCATCCGCATGGCCAGTACCGCCGTCTTCGAGTTCACCGACGCCAACTTTGCAACCGAGGCCATGCAGTCCTCCCAACCGGTCGTCGTCGATTTCTGGGCCGAGTGGTGCGGACCGTGCCGAGCGCTCGCGCCGGTCATCGATGAACTGGCCGGAGACTTCGAAGGGACGGCGAAGATCGGAAAACTCGATGTCGACGCCAACAAGGAAGTCGCTCAGCAGTTCGGCATCATGTCCATCCCGACCGTGGTGGTCTTGAAGGACGGACAGCTCGTGAAGAAGTTCGTGGGAATCTCCAGCAAGGAAGATCTTGCGGCGGCCGTCAACGGCGCCATGTGATCTTCGTCGGTCTCGCCGGCCATTGGTTGATTGCGAGCCGTCTTCGTGGATCATCTCCGCAACTGAACGCCCCGCTCGATTCATGATGAATCGAGCGGGGCGTCTTCTTCGGAGACTTCGGAGCGGACTGTCGATTCCTCACGAGGAGGATTCGATCCGCCACAATGAAACGATGAACCGATCGATACTCCTCTCTCTCTTCGGACTGGTGGCTTTCATGGCGACATCGACTCCACAGGCACACGGTGAGGACGCGGACGTGATGCCGTCCATCACCACGCTCGATCTGCTCCGGCTTCGGACGATTCGAGAGGTGGATGTCGACCGATCGGGTCGGTTCGCGATCATCGCGATCGAGTCGTTCGCCGCGTCGAAGCGGTTGGAAGGTCCTCTTCGAGTCGGGGATTACGAGATCCGGCGTCATCTCTTCCACGTGAACCTTCTTGAAGCCGACGAGGCTCCTCGGCAATTGACGCATGGCGAACGGCTGGATTCGAGTCCGATGATCTCGCCAAACGGCCGCGAGGTGGCGTTCGTTCGAGTCCCCGCCAAGCCTGATGACGCCGACAAGGAAAAGCCGCGTGGGCAGGTCTGGGTGCTTCCGCTCGACGGTGGAGAAGCCAGACAGGTCACGACGCTCGAACACGGTGCGGCCCGTCCGAGGTGGTCTCCGAACGGTCGGTCGCTGCTCGTCGATTCGAAGATTCCACTCGATGAGATCATCGCGTCGGATGGCCCTCCGACGTGGAGCCCGACGCGTCCGGGAAAGAAAGTCCATGACGAGTCCGCTCGGCTTGAGGCGGAGCGGAACGAGATCGAACCGAATCCGGCCGGAAGTCTCGAGGAGATTCGGTCCTGGCTTGAAAGTAATGCGCGAGCCAGCGACCCGAGGGTCGTCGATCGAATCGCCTTTCAAGGTGAGCAGGCGCTCGAAGAGCGCACTCGATTGGGACAGGTCTTCGAGGTGAGTCTGGGGCCGGACGGCACCCCGCCGCGCCGCATCGGTCGCGGTGCGGTCTCAAGGTTCGATGCGATCTACTCCGTCGACGGCAGGCAGGTCATCATGGCCGCGCGAAGCGGCGAAGTTCATCCGGACGAGATCCTCGATTCCAGACTCGAGCGATTCACGTTGGAGCCGTCAGGGCTTGAGAACGCGACGGTGCTCCTGGAAATGCCCGGGTGGGCGTTGTCCGATCCACTCCCCGGGCCCGACGGGAGTCTGGTTGCATTCAGGGGTTCACCGATCGATGAACCGTTCTATCGCGGTCGTCGGCTCGGGCTCATCCCGGTGACCGGTGGTGAGCCCATCTGGGCCACCGATGGCGCCAATCTGAGCGTCGGGGAGTTCTGCTGGGCGAACGAAGCGGCCCGAGTGCTCTTCACGGCGCCGGATCGAGGCGCCGTTCCGCTGCTGGCGGCGAGTCCGGCCACTTTGGAGCCGGTGGATCTGATCCGGGTTCGTGATGGTCTGCCCACGCAGGTTGGTTCCTTTGATGCCGGCGGAGATGCCGTGGTCTGGGCGGAGTCCTCCGCGAGCAACCCTTCGGTCCTGAGGGCTCGGGTCGCGGGCGAAGATCGAGTCGTGTACGACGCGAATCCATGGATCACCGAGCGAAGGATTTCGAGGCCCACCGAAGGCTGGGTCGATCGCCCGGATGGGAAACGCATTCAGTATTGGCAACTCCCTCCGGTCGGTCTCGAAGAAGGTGACCAGGCACCGATGGTGCTGGCGATTCACGGCGGGCCGAGTGCGATGTGGGGACCGGGCGAGTCTTCAATGTGGTTCGAGTGGCAACTCGCGGCGAGCTGGGGATTCGGCGTCGTCTACTGCAACCCGCGAGGTTCGGGTGGATATGGCGAGGAGTTTCAGCGTGCCAATCACCAGGACTGGGGTCCGGGCCCGGCCTCGGACTGCCTGAGCGTTCTGGACGAAGCATGTCGTCGAGAATGGGTCGATCGTTCGCAGCTCGTGGTGACCGGAGGTTCTTACGGCGGATTCCTCACTGCCTGGATGGTCGCGCATGACGATCGGTTCAAGGCCGCGGTGGCTCAGCGCGGGGTCTATGACCTCGGGACGTTCTTCGGCGAGGGGAATGCGTTTCGGTTGGTCGAGTGGGCGTTCGGTGGCCAGCCCTTCGACGACCGTTTTCGAGACCTGATGGATCGGAACAGCCCATTCCAGGACGTGGAAAGAATCAAGACCCCACTGCTGATCCTTCATGGAGAGCAGGACCTCCGAACCGGAGTCAGTCAGTCGGCCATGATGTATCGGGCGCTCAAGTCGCTTGATCGTCCCGTCGAGTACGTCCTCTATCCGAAGGCGGGGCATGATCTGAGCCGGACCGGCGATCCGATCCAGCGAATGGACCGGCTCGATCGGATCCTCGAATTCTTCACTCGGTTCGTCTCCACTGGTCGGCCAACGCCCCAAGTCACGATTTCAGATGGTGACGAGGGAGAGATTCTCGGGCCTTGAGGACCATTCGGCATCTGGGACGGCTCTTCCGTCTTGTCGATCCTTGCCGTTGGCCTTGGGGGGGGGTATTCTCTCCGGTCTTGCGACTCCAACTCGCAAGACGCTCTGGCTCGGTAACTCCGATCAGAGTCATTAAGAGGGGCCGTAGCTCAGTTGGGAGAGCGCTTGCATGGCATGCAAGAGGTCGTCGGTTCGATCCCGATCGGCTCCATTGAATTCGACCCGTCTCGGTCATACCGAGGCGGGTCGTTCGATTTAGAACATGGAATCGCCTTGGAGGGTGAGACACAGTACCTCCGGTATCGCACGAAGCTCTCCATGGCAGACATCGGTGTTACCGGGTGGTTCATGCGTTCCATTCGGGCCGACTGCATATCAAAGTTCGTTCTTTTTCGATCAACGGAGAGGCATGATGAACTTTCGGAGCCTGAAGTGTTACCCTTTACGATCGCCGGGCCGGATCCGGCGAGACGAGAGAATCAAGCGACGATCTGGAACCATGAGTTCCTGGAATTGCGGAGCAGCATCATGAGTGAGCATGGATTTGATCGACGTGAAGAAGGCTTCGAAGCCAAGTTGCAGGCCGAGGGCGATCAGAAGTTCCGACTTGAGATGCGGCGGGACAAGCTCTTCGCGGAGTGGGTCGCGGGTCAGTTGGAGCTTTCCGGCGATGAGTGCGAAGCCTACAAGGCGTCCATCATCAAGGCCGATCTGCAGGAGCCTGGAGATCAGGACGTGATCGCGAAGGTCCATGCCGACCTGGCCACTGCCGGCATCGAGATCTCCAAGGAAGACCTGCAGGCCGAACTCGATCTCTGTCACGAGGACGCTGCCGCCGAGGGCGGATGAGCCAGTCGACCTGAGAATCCGAGCGTTTGGAAGAACTTGGTCCAAGGATGCTGGCCGATGCCATCATGCCATCATGGCCTCGTCGAAGAGTGGTTCCTGGTCTTCCCTGCCAATGCCCGGGTGATACTTGGTCAGGGGCAGGATTCGCCCAGCAGTCCACGATCCAAGATCCTATCCGTGAGTTCGCTTGCGACGAGCCGACACCCCAGAGGTGTCCAGTGTCCATGTGACTCTTCCCAATAGAGCATCTCTCCGTTCTTCTCTTCGAAGGCAGCGATCGGGCTTACGACCGGGTATTCGCCTGACCAATCGGGGAACGTCTCTTTGAATTCCGCGCGACTTCGTCGGACGGGGATCGAGAGAATCAGAAACTCCGCATCCCCGACGCGAGCAACCTCCATCATGCGTGAAAGGATCGCAAGACTAAGCGCTTCTTGAGCGGTCGGGCCCTCGGGGTCGATGGCGATGGGCGGCTCGTTGGAGGTTTTGTTGTCGCGAGACCTGAACATGGCAAGAACCTGCTTGGCCTTGCTGCCAGCCATGTCGCGAATGAGGTTGTAGAGGTGGCTTTCTCCTGCCATCCATCGATACAGACTGAAGGAGAAGAGGAACTCCCGAACCTTCACCGCTGGAAGGTAGGAGTCATTGGAGCGTTGGAGTTCACCTTCTTCAAGCACGAAGAGATTGGCGCGAGTGTCGTCGATCGGATCGTTGGACGTGAAGTACTGAATGATCAGATCTGGTTCATACTGCATCGCGGCTTCTTCAAGAACGATGAGTTCTTCGGCGGGACCGAAACCAGAAACCGAGAAATTGAGAATCTCGACATCGCATTCGAGTTCGGTTTCCAGATTCTCTTCGAGAATCTGAAGCGATGTGTCTTCCATGTTCACGCCGTATCCCATTGAGAACGAGTCGCCGAGGACGGCGATTCTTCGGGTGCCTGGAGGCTTTGGGATCGCGAATTCCTGATCTGCACGCATTCCTTGGGAATTTGTTCTGATCTCCACCGTGTATTCGGGAGTCTGGTGCCGGTACGTCTGGTTCGGCATGTTCGCTCGGACGCCGTGCGGTCCCGCTTCGATGTAGCGAGGCAGCATGGGAACCGGGGCGAGAAAGCGAAGAAAAAGTTCGCCGCCGACGGGAATCCACGCTGCTCCAATGAGCACTCGCATCCACCACTTCGGTTGTTTCAAGAAATTCATTGGCGATCCTAGAATGCAAAGTAGAGGAACT
The DNA here is from genome assembly GCA_002167845.2 of Phycisphaera sp. TMED9. Taxonomy (GTDB): domain Bacteria; phylum Planctomycetota; class Phycisphaerae; order Phycisphaerales; family SM1A02; genus UBA12014. The sequence continues at coordinate 52,006 of NHBO02000016.1, forward strand.
CTTGTCCTCCTCGAGCGGACATCGCCAGAAGCGACATGCACACGAATATCCAGATATTGAGTCGAACGAACCATGGCCAACGCTGGAGTGGATCCTGAGTTCGCGTGATTCCTTGGGCGATCTGGAAGAGAACCAGGAACCAGCCGAATTTGATGACGCCGGCGAGGTCAACCCAGGTGGTTGCCGAAGCAACGGGATGGAAGAAGATGCCTTCGAGGAATGCGACGATCGTTTCCACGTTTTGTGCACGGAACAAGAGCCACCCGATGCAGGTCAGGTGGAACATGAGAATTCCAAGGAAGAAGATGGTCACTTTCGAGTACTTTCCATCCTCGGTGCGAATGCCAAGCGCACGGTAGATGGATAGAAGGAGGCCGTGATACGCCCCCCAGATCACGAAGTTCCAGGCAGCTCCATGCCACAGGCCTCCGAGAAGCATGGTGACCGTGAGATTTCGATACGTCTTCCACGAGCCCCCGCGGTTGCCGCCGAGCGGGATGTACAGATAGTCTCGCAACCAGGAAGAGAGACTGATGTGCCATCGGTTCCAGAAGTCCGATGGGCTGGTGGCGAAGTACGGAAGATTGAAGTTCCGCATGAGATCGAAACCCAGGAGTTTCGAAATTCCTCGGGCGATGTCGGTGTACCCGGAAAAGTCGCCGTAGATCTGGAATGCAAAGGCGTAC
>NHBO02000017.1 GCA_002167845.2 Phycisphaera sp. TMED9
ACGGCTCGTCGTCCCTGAGAGAAGCCGGGGAGGCGACATGATCGCCCAGTGATTCCCGCGGACTTCAGGAACCGGCGACTTCACTCGAACGAGGCCTGGCCCACCATGGCATCCATCGCATCCGCAAGTTTCTCGTAATCACCCGGGTCGTTGTAGACATGACAACTGACCCGAAGATGACGACGCCCGGCGAAATCCATCACCGGCACCTCGACGCGGTGCTTCACCAGCAATTCCGCCTGCATCACTTCCGGAGGTGGGCCGTCTTCTCCAGGTTGAAGCCGATCGGGGAACGGGATCGTGGCCATGCACCCGAGCATCGAACCATCCAGGGGCGAAATCGCCTCAACACCGAATCTGTGACAGAGCATCTCCTGCATGCGGGTCGCCAAAGCGTGATTCCGATCTCGAACCAGATCCCAACCACCGAAACGATCCATGAACCGAATGGCTTCACCAGCGAGAAGCCAGGGGGTCGGATCGAACGTCCCCTGCCAGTCGAACTCCGCCGCGAAGGACTCGTTGAGATGATGACTGATCACCGGCGGCTTGATCCGATCGACGAAGTCGGCGCGCACACAAAGGACGGCACACCCTCGGATGGCGCACGGCCACTTGTGAAGATTGCCCGTCCATCCGGCAGGATCGCCTTCCGCCGCCGGGCGATCCAACATGCCCGGCGCATGCGCCCCGTCGACCAGCACCTCGATGTTCAACGCCTTCGCTTCGGCCACGATCTCCGCGACGGGAAACCGCAAGGCGGTGGGCGACGTGATCTGATCCAGCACGATCAGCCGAGTCTTCTTGGTGCAGGCGGAGATGATCGCGTCGACCACGGCCTCGGGCCCCGGACATGGGAGTGGCAGTTCAACCTTCCGAGGAACGATGCCTCGACGTTCCGCGACCATCAGCAAGGTCTGCCAGACCGCGTTGTAGCCGTGATCGAAATGAAGGACCTCGTCTCCGGGTTCCAACGGGAAGGAATCCAGAAACGCATTGATCGCAGCCGTGGCATTGGTCACGAAGCCGGTGCCATCGGGGCGCCCGCCGACGAAATGCGCCACCTCCTCGGCGACACCCCGAATCGCGACCGCGCCGGAACGCCAGATCTCCTCGACCGGGTTCCGTTCGATCTTCCGACGAACCTCCAGGGCCCGGTCCTGCAACGCTCGCGGAACCGCACCGAAGGACCCGTGGTTGAGGAACACGAGATCCGGGTCAAGCTCCCAGTGGGATCTGGCCGTCGAACCGAATTCAATCTCACGAGTCGGGCTGGTCATGGGTCGGGAGCCTAGCCGACCAAACCCGAACCCGAAGTTCCGCCCGAATCTCGAACCCCGATCGGACCCACCGTACCTTCATCCCATCACCCCGCCCGAACGTTCGGATGGGAGATGTCGTCTCGCCCAACTGCCCCCAACCTGGCGAGGCGGCATCTTTTTTTGAGAGCCCAAAATCTAGATTTCTGAGCCCTGATCGCCGTTCTTGGCCTCCAACGAGTGCTTTTGTTGGTCAGGATTGACGAGCTGACCCGTACGGTTCCTGTTGGGGGTAACATCCACCGAACGAATTGTGGAGGCGTACCCGGACATCTTCCGAACAAGATCAGGTCGCGACGGTGCTGTGCACCTCAGCCCGCCGCTCCACTCAAGGATCAACCCGATGACCATGCCTCTCGTTCAACTCGGCCCCGGCGGCGACTACATCCGACGGATCGTGCCCTCACCTTCCAAGGATCGCCTTCAGTCGGTGACCCGACCGTTCTCACTCACCGACGCCCAAGGCCGGCTCGTCTCTCGGCCCAACGGCGACCTCTCCCGAGTGGGCCCGATCGCCTGGCTTCTCGCCACGCTTCAAGCCATCGGCCTGATTCAACTTCGTGAGTCCGAGACCGAGCACCCCACCGCCAGGACCCAACCACGATCAACCCGCCGCCGCCGCATCGGCATTTCGAGTCGAACCGCGCGGAAGTTCTCGGAGTCAGCCCGCGAACAGGTGCTCGCCATCCCGTCGAAGCACCAGGAGATTCTCGAACGAATCATCGGTGTGGATCGAGTCGAGATCAGCACGGAAGCCCTCCGTCGATGCCCGACGCCGATCACCACGGCCGTCTCGGCATCGACGCCCCCCGGACCCCCGCTCGAATCGTCTGGCGTGGAGTTGCTCCACTCCACGCCGACGGTTCCGGCCTCGACTCCCTCGCCGGCACCGACCGTCCTCGGAACTCGAAGTCGACTCGCCCGCCTTCTCGCCACCGCCACCCTGGAACGAACGCGACATGCGGTCGGCCGTACCGCCCAACGACGCAACGTGAACTCTCCCAACGTCTCGCCCTTTGAATCCACTCGCCAACATCAGACTCAGGAATCTCCGCATGAATCTCACTCCCAAGCAACTTCGCATCCTCGATTTCATTCGGACGTATCGACAGACCCAGGGCTTTTCGCCGACGATGCAGGAGATCGCAGACGAGTTCGAGGTAAGCAAGGTCACGGTGTTCGAACACGTCGAAGCACTCGTCACCAAGGGCGCGCTCGAACGCGATGCCAACAAGGCTCGCTCTTTGTGCCCGGTTGACGAACCGAGCGAAGACGGCCTCTCATTCCCGCTTGTCGGCCGAATCGCCGCCGGCAGCCCCATCGAGAAGTGCGAAGACAACGGCGAACTCAACCTCGGCGAGATCTTCGGACCTCGAAAGGGACGCCACGGCGAGATGTTCGCGCTTCAAGTGGAAGGCGAATCGATGCGTGACGAGGGGATTTTCGATGGCGACTACGTGATCGTGGAGAAACGCCAGACCGCTCGCAACGGCGAGCGGGTCGTCGCATTGCTCCCGGAAGGCGAGACCACGCTCAAGACGTTCTTCCGCGAGAAGGACGGGACCATTCGGCTTCAACCCGCCAACCCGGAATTCGAACCGATCATCGTCAGAGACTGCAAGATCCAGGGCGTGGTGACCGGCGTGATGCGTCGCTACTAGACCCGCCCGACCATCGGGCCCAGGTCTGTCTCGAGGCAGTCTGGAACTGTCTTGAAGCATTCTGGAAGCAGACTGGAAGCAGACTCGCCGACTTCAACCCTCGCTCCGCGCCGCCTCAAGATGCCGCCGGAACTCGGCCATGACCTCGGGATATCCCGCGGCACGTCCGATCGATCGCGTGTTGACGGACTCACGAACCTGATACTCCGAGTGAGTCGGCTTGATCGCGCCACCGCGAGACTCCTGATGGCGAAGGCAGGCGTCATCCCAAGGCAGGTCCAGAAACTCGATGACCCGGCGAATCTCGTTCTCGGGATCACGCGCCAGATCCTCGTAGACGACATCCAGCCACGGATTCGGAAGAACCTTCCGCCAGTGTTCGACCATGCGTTCATGCTCCGCGATCATCATCGCGATCCAGTCGAGCCGGGTCGCCCAGCCCATGCCGTCGAGCCGGAAGGCGTGGGACCAGATCGAGACCGCCACATCTTCCGCCGCGCGGGTGAGGTTGATGACTCTCGCTCCTGGAAAACACCGACCGGCGATACCCGCGGTTCGGGTGAGCCGGAGGTCCTTGCTGGCGATCCGCTCGTGACGACCGGCAAGCCTCGCCAGATCATCCAAGGCCGCCTTCCGGATCCGCTCCAGCGGAGCCCCTTCCAAGGTGGCGACCGAATGCAACTCGATTCCTGAGGCACCCGCCCGACCAAGCTTCAACTCCGTCGTCACCGCATCGCCGAGGATCGGCGACTCTCCGACGCCATGAGCGCCAGGGTGCGCCGAGATGATCCGCTCGAGCAACGTCGTGCCACTCCTGGCCATTCCGAGAATGAACACCGGAACCTCGGACCTCGAAAATGGACTGTCATCCAACGATGCGAATCGATCGGCTGACCAAATGCCTCGTATTTGGTCATTCAACGACTTCGCACTCGCAGGTTCGAAGGCGACTGATGTTCCTGCGTGCATCCGACGCACCACTTCAACGGCTTCCGCCTGCCGATCGAGTCGCTCCAACGCCGAAGCATGCATCATGGCGATGGCTCGGCGGTGATCGAGCCCGAGCTTCGCGTCTGATCCGGCAGGAATCGCCGACGCGATACGAACCACTTCTTCCCAGCCCTTGAGGTTGTAGTGAGATTCGACGAACGCCTGCAGCATGAGCGGACTCAGTCTTCCGGCTTCCACCCGAGGTTGAAGCATCTTCAACGCATCATCAAAATCACCATTCCAGACCAGCGACATCGCGAGCAAACCGAACACCTCATCGCTCTTGGGCGCGACGGAGCCGGCCTTCCTTGCGAATCGCACCGCCTCGGGAAACTTCCCCTGGATCTTGGCGAGCTGAACGGCATCGATCCAGACCTGCGGGTCACCCGGCGCGATCTTCTGCGCCTTCCCGATCAACTGAACGGCCTCGGCGAGTTTTCCACTGCGTCGGCAGATCAAGGAAAGCAAGCGGACGACGCCGATGTTCCGGGGGTTCTTCTTGAACAACTTCCGCGTGGCGGCCTCCGCCGCATCCAGACGGCCGGCGTTCATCATGGACGCGGCACGCGAGATCTCCTGCTGCAAATTCGCTGGTGGCATGGAACGAGAATACCTCGACGGCGCTTTCAGCGACGCGGCCAGCATGCCTCATCACCCGAATCACGATGCCTCAGACCAAAGACCGCTCGCAACGAAGAGGCCACCGCGGGCGATCGAGTGATGATCGCTCCGGAACGGAATACCGGGTCGCCCCGAACCTGCATTCAAAGAGATGGTCAGCCTTCGGTCGCCCAGCGATCAAGAAGCCGGCCGAGATCAAGTCCGTTCACCACTTGATCGCCATTGAGGTCCGCGATCGAGGACTTCTTCACCGCACCCCAGGACGCGATCATGAGGCCGATGTCGGCCGCCTCGACGCTTCCACTGCCATTCAGGTCCGCGGTTCGAAACACCGTGATGCTTCCATCGAGCGCCTCAAGAGTGGGAATCGAGAAGTCGTAGTTGAAGAACTGGACGTTGGCGAGCAGGATCGGGATCACCGTCCCCGGTTCGAGGGATTCCGGAACGTCGATGACCAGACCCACCAGAGGATGGTCGCCGGGCGCGATCTGATCTTCAGTGAAGATGCACGCTGCATCGACTCGGACATTGTCCGAAGGTGACGTATCCCACCCCTCCCAGCCGTTGCTGAAGATCGGGCCGTTGTAAAGCACCTCGTCGACCGAGAGCCCGACCGGCATCGCATTGAAGCCGAACGCCCCGATGATGTCCATGGTCTCGGCCCCGACCGGAACCGCCACGGTCTGCCCACGGGTCGCGTTCACATTGGCGATCTTGAGAATGGCGCCGCCATCACCTGCAAGTGCCGGAAGGGAGGACACGAGAACGGTGGCGAGCATTGGGTGGTTCGACATTCGAGATGCCCCTTTAGGAGAAACTGTGAATCAAGTCCGACCTTGAAGTTCACCCGAAGAATCGCACGCAACGCCTTCGACGCGTCGAGACTTCCGCAGTCCTCCGCCGATGGGTTCCAGAGGATCCGCCGGTGGAGACTTCGTCATTGAAAAGGATACTCGCCCGAGGCCGGAATCAAGAAAATCATCTCGAGATCATCCAAGGAATTCGGGTTCGAAGGGGCTTCTCGATGCCCGAAGCCCGATCGCCAGGCGGCACTTCCTTCACGCGGATTCGCCGGACCACGATGGCCCCGGCTCAGCCGTGGGCGGCCGACGCCATGGGCACGATGAATTTCGCGGCGGCGTCACCCGGGTCATTCCCGGCTTGCTGCGCCGCGTCGATCGCCCGAACCAGCGCCGACCCGATGATCGCGGCGTCGGCGTCGCAGACCACCGAGGCGACGTGTTCCGGCGTCGAGATGCCGAATCCGGCGGCCAGCGGAAGGTCCGTGATCTTGCGAATCTCCGCGACGCGATTCCGAAGTTCCGGCGCATCGCGATGCTCGCCGGTGAGCCCCTTCCGAGCGAGGAGATAGACGAACTCGCGAGCCATGGACGTGATGACGACGGCTCGTTCCGGCGCCGTGTCGGGAGCCAGCAACGTGCTGAAGGCCAGGTCGTGCTCTTCCGCGGCCTCGAGCAATGGCGCGATGACGGACAAATCCGCGTCCGGAACGATCAGCCCGTCGAATCCGGCGGTGGCGAGGGACGCGATGAATTCCGCCCCTCCAAGTCGATCCACGATCGAAACGCTCACCATTGCGAGAATCGGCATCTCGATCTTTGAACGGGTCTTCGCCACCTCCGCCAGAATCGCATCGATCGTGACGCCAAGCTCCAAGGCGTCATGCATCGCCGCCGCGATGAGCGGCCCGTCGGCGATGGGATCGCTGAACGGCATGCCGATCTCGACCGCATCCGCACCCCCCCGTTCGAGGCCTTGCAGGATGGGACCCAATTGTGGAAGCGTCGGATGGCCGGCCACCACGAACGGCATCACCGCGGAGGAGCCCGCCGCCTTTCGCGATGCGAACATGTCTTTGAGTCGTCCCATTGGATCGGCATCGTACCGCCCCACCCCCGAGGGAGGCGTCAGAGGAGGCTTTGATTCCCGGACCCGTCGCCCCGATTCGGTGATCCCCTCTTCGACTACCGAACCATTGGACTGGCCCCGTGGTTCGGCCGATATGACTGACATGTCCGCCCGGCCATCCATCACGAAGAAGTCCATCACCACCCTGCTGATTCTGACCGGCATCGTGGGAACGGCCACCGTGCTGCTCGGCGGAAGGCTCGTCACACGATGGGACGATGCCAGCGCCATTGGCCACCACTGGCGTTCCCTCGCCACGCGGTGGGGTGAGCCCGACTGCACCGCCCGCGAGATCCGGTTGGATACGCGGGAAAGCGCCTCACGCCCGACCGCGCAGGGAGGCGGCCTCGTGATTCCGCACCTGGAACTCATCCTCGTCAATCCAGCGCCAGCGAGCGGGCCCTCCGCCTGCAACACACACCGCGCGTTCGTCTGGAGCGATGACGCCGCCGTGGACCGCCATACACGACGTGTCACGGTCGGCGATCTCCGATCCATCGGAATGGAGACCAGGATCGCCGTGGACCGGTCGAAGCCGGTCAAGATCGTCCGGATCGACTCCGCCGGCAAAGTGATCAAGGTTGATTCAGTGCGCCCCGTCTTCGTCACGGTCCTTCCCGACTGACCTTCGCCACGCGACGCGGCCCCTCGAAGCACCACTCGCGATCACCCTCCTCATCGAGAGCCCCAGATCAGAATCGCGGGGAAACCGATCGAATCTGGCGAATAAGAACCCCTCCTGACAGGTTGCAACCCGCTGACGCCACATGGATCTTGATCCATCGTCACCGCGTGATATCTTGAATCAAGAGAGAACCCCTCAGGCCTCCATCCTGCGAAAGAGAGCGAGCGATCCATGCGCGAATTCCTCCTTACCACAACCGCCCTGACCATCGCCCTTTCGGCACCGGCCCTGGGTGACACCGTGACGGTTGACGGGAACGGGTCCGGCGACTTCACCACCATCCAATCCGCGATCGATGCGGTTCCCGACGAGTCGACGATCCTCGTCTCACCGGGCATCTACAACGAGACGATCGACTTCGGCATCAAGAACCTCGTGATCTCAGGTACCGGCAAGGACGCCACCGAGACGGTGATCGACGGCTCGGGCTTGAAGTCCACGGTGGTCAGGATCACCGGTGGCCAGGACGAGTCCACCGTGATCCGACTTCTCACCATCGCCAACGGCGACGCGGGGTCGCCGCTCCCGGGCAATCCGAACATCCTGGTGGGAGGCGGCCTCTTCGCCGTCGACTCGTCTCCACGAATCGAATTCTGCCGTTTCATCGACAACCGATCCGCCTTCGGCGGCGCGATCTATCTTCTGCGGTCCGAGTCGGCGGTGGCGGACTCGACCTTCCTGGACAACTTCGCGTTCGCGGACGGCGGTGCCATCTTCGCCTTCCAGGGCGCCACGAGAATCTGCCGCAACCTGCTCGCTGGAAACCGGGCCGTGAACCATGGCGGCGCGATCAAGGTCGTGCTCGGCGAGTCCTACGTCCACGACTGCGTGATGGAAGGCAACACCGCCTATCAGGGGGGTGGCCTCTACTGGTTCGCGAACGAGGACACGACGCCCCTCGAGATGCACGGCTGCACGATCATCTGCAACCTCGCCAACAAGATCGGCGGCGGCATCAAGACGCGTTTCGGCTTCCCGGCCGTCACCCTCGAGGAGACCATCGTCTGCGACAACGACCCCGACGAGATCGACGGCCCGTACGTCGATCTCGGCATGAACGCACTCTGCGTCTGCCCCGCGGACTTCACCGGCAACGACGTGGTCGACGGCGCCGATCTCGGAATCCTCGTTGCGTTCTGGGGTCCGTGCCGAAGCGCCGACTGCCCTGCGGACCTGAACCACGATGGCGTCGTCAACGGAGGCGATCTCGGACTGCTGCTCGGCCTCTGGGGCCCCTGCCCCTGAGAAGCCCGAATGCCGACTCGAAAGACCCGAGAACGCTAGTCTGATCTTGTGCCAGACCAGCCCCCCACACCTCAGACCCTCGAAATCGATGGCCAACAGGCTTCGTCCCTCCATCGGAGCTGGACCGGGCTTGTCGTCAAGCTCCTTGCGGCACTGCTGCTTCTCGGCGCCTTGTTCCTGATCTGGCAGCACTGGATCGAACCTCAGGAAGCCCATCTTGATGAGAGATTGAAGCAGCTGGGCCCCTGGGGACCGGTCATCTTCATCTGTATTTTCCTCGTGGCCACCAGCGTCTTCTTCCCGGAGTCGGTACTGGCCATCGCCGCCGGCACCATCTTCGGACTCTGGTGGGGCCTGCTCTGGGTCGCGGTGGCCGGGACGGTGACCGCGGTGGTCATCTTCTGGCTTGGCAGACTGGTGCTGCGGGAACCCGTGACTCGGATCCTCTCCAGACACCCGAAGATCAACGCGATCGACGATGCCGCCTCGAGCAGCGGGCTCAAGTTGATCTTTCTGCTTCGGCTCGCACCGCTCAGCTTCACCCTTCTCTGCTGGTTGCTTTCGGTCAGCCGGGTTCGCTTCCGCACGTATCTCATCAGCTGCCTGGGCATGTTCCCCGGCAACTTTTCGACCGTGTACCTCGGCTTCGCCGCTCGACACACTGCGGATCTGGCTACCAGATTGAAGGCCGGCGACCCGCCGGTGGCAGGCGATTCCCTGGTTCACGAGATCACCTTGTACAGCGGCCTGCTGGTCTCGACTCTCGTGAGCCTCATGGTCGCGCGAATCGCGATGAAAGCGATTCACGAGTCTTCGAAGACGGCAGCCGAGGCGACCACCGGATGATTCGCGTTCTCGCCATCGCGGTGGGCCTCCTTCCGATGCCGCCCGCCATCGCCGGCGATCCGAAGCCGCCGAACATCATTCTCTTCGTCTCCGATGATCATCGGGCCGACGTCCTCGGCTGCGCCGGCCACGCCATCGTGCAGACGCCCAACATCGACCGCCTGGCGACCAATGGCGTTCGCTTCGAAAACGCCTTCGTCACCACCAGCATCTGCGCTGCGAGCCGCGCCTCGATTCTGACCGGCCTCCCCGAGCGATCGCATCAGTACACGTTCGGCCGCCCACCACTGGCCGCAAGCCTGGCCGCATCGAGCTATCCGGCCGTGCTTCGTGAATCCGGATATCGCACGGCGTTCATCGGAAAACTGGGAGTTTCAATCAGCGGCGGACGAACATCGATCGACGCGATGTTCGACGAGTTCACACCGTTGTCCCGGAGTCCGTATTTCAAGACGCTCGAAGACGGCACCACCCGCCATGTCACCGACATCACGGGTGACGAGGCCGTATCGTTCATTCGCCGCCAGACCAACGAAAGACCCTTCTGCCTCTCCGTGAGTTTCAACGCGGGGCACGCGGAGGACGGGGATCTCGACGACCACTATCCGGCTCCTCCGAGCGAATCCGGACTCCATGCCGGGGTCACGATGCCCAGACCACGACTGGACGATGCTTCGATCTTCGATGCACAGCCAACGTTTCTGCGCCAGTCGATGAACCGCGATCGTTTCCACTGGCGCTGGGACCAAGCCGAGAAGTACGACCGGAATCTTCGCGGGTACTTCCGGATGCTCGCCTCGCTCGATCGGAACATCGGCCGGGTGCTCGACGCGCTCGACCTGACCGGGCTCGCCGAGAACACCATCGTGATCTTCGTCGGTGACAACGGGTACTACATGGGCGAACGCGGCTTCGCCGGAAAATGGTCGCACTACGAGGAATCCCTGCGAGTCCCACTGGTCGTCTTCGACCCTCGTCTCCCGAAGTCATTCGCAGGTCGCATCCTGCAGGACACCGCCCTCAACATCGACCTGGCACCCACCATCCTCGACCTCGCCGGGGCCGAAACGACTGGATCCGGAATCTCACTCGCCGCCGGCTTGAACGATGAACCGCGATCGGGGCGGACCGGATTCTTCTGCGAACACGGCATGAAGCACCCCCGCATTCCGCGATGGGAGGGCTTTCGAACCGATCGGTTCAAGTACGTTCGCTACCTCGACCAGCCCGAAGACTCGGAGTTTCTGCACGACCTCGAAGCCGACCCGGATGAACTGGTCAACCTGGCGACGAATCCCGATCACGCTGAAGTCCTCGAACGCCTTCGCAAGAGGTGCGATGAGGCGGTCTCCAAGGCCGTCGACCGCGCGGCCCCGCTTCCCCGGGTGCTCCTGCTTGGCGATTCGATCTCGATGGGTTACCACCCAAGCGTGGTTGCCGGCCTGGATGACGAAGCGACCGTCATCCGACCGGACGAGAACTGCGAGGGAACCACGAAGGGGGTTCGCCGCATCGGAGACTGGCTCGAACTGAAAGGCGGCGACTTCGACGTCGTCCACTTCAATTTCGGCCTCCATGATCTCAAGCGCATCGATGCCGACCGACGAAACTCCGACGACCCGTCCGACCCCCCGCAAGCGGACATCGAGGCCTACGAGCGAAACCTGCGGCGCATCGCCCGGGCGATTCTCGCCAGCGGTGCGACGCCCGTCTTCTGCACCACCACGCCCGTCCCCAAGGGCGGCGTCCGACCCCATCGCGATCCCGACGACGTGGCTCTCTACAACGAGATCGCCCTGAAGGTGATGTCCGAGCTGGGGATTCGAGTGAATGATCTTCACTCGTTCGCCGCGGAACGTCTCGAGGACATCCAGATACCCGTCAACGTCCACTTCAACCGCCCGGGCTCGATCGCCCTGGGGGACCAGGTGACCGGAAACATTCGAAAGACGCTTCGAACCGGCCGGTGACGCCGCCACCGAGGCGCTTCGAAATTCAGACCAGCGCCAGCACTCGGGCCGGGCCACCGGTACCGCCCTTGAACTTCGGCGCTCCCACCACGATGGTCGCACCCGCCTCGGGAACCTTCGACAAGTCCTTGAGATTTTCGACTCCCCACCGATCCTCGGGCAACCAGATCAAGTGGACGTCCAACCCGTTCGATCGGGTGTTGTCGAAGCTCAGGGTGTCGACGCCGATGCCCACCACCTCCCGATCCTCGAGCAGCATGCTCGCGGTGTCGGGATGAAAGGCCGGCTGTCGCCACGTGAACAGACCTTCGGCGGATTCGTCCGGGCAGAGAAACGCCTTGCGATCGTCGGCCTTTTCGGACCAGCCACTGTTCATCGCCACGAAGCAACCCGGCGGTAGCGGACCGTGTTCCGCCTCCCAGCTGCGGACGTGGTCCGGCGTCACCTGGGCGAGCGGATCCTCCGCCGCCTCCTTGCGGATGTCGATGACCGCGAGCGGGGCGACGAGTTCATCGGCCGGAATCTCGTCGACCGACTTCCCGCCGGCGCTGCAGTGGTTCGCCGCATCGACGTGGGTGCCGACGTGCTCCCAGTAGGAGACCTTCTTCAGCGCGAACGGCGTCTCCGCGTCGATGACGAACTCGTCGACCTCGGTGAGACTGGCCGGCGCGGTCCGCCCCATGATGTCCTGTCCCTCGGAGAACCAGGCGGGGAAGTCGGGCGTGAGCGTGTGCGTGAGATCGACCGTCCGACTGAACGTCGTCGGGGGTCGGCCCGTCGGGACGGCGTCGGAGGCCTTCGTCGATGCGACCGATGCCGAACCGATGCCTGCGACCGCGGCACACGAACCGGCGGCGGTCTTCAGAAATCGACGCCGATCCGCGATGACGCGATCGACCTCGGCCATGATGAAGGGTGAGCACATGATTTTTCTCCGGTTCACTTTCAGATCTGCGTGGAACGCCGGCGTCGAGCCTACCTGAAATCCTCCGGAGCAACGGGCGTCTGCCCCGGCCGGTGCGACGTCCGCAGCCCGGACCCGGCCGGACACCACCGCGTCATCGACCCCGACCAGCGACCGCCCCGAGATCCGGCGCCGGGATTCCGGCCCGGTTCGCCCGCACCCGACGACGATCCGGGTTGATATTCTCCCCATCGCCGAATCGTCCGCCGGCGACACTCTGATCTTCCGGACGGCCCCGCCCGAGGTCGACGCTGCGCACGTCGTCGAAGACGACCCCCCTCGGACACCTGATTCCCGACGCCGAACTCCAGACCGAGGCAGAGTCCACCATGAACCACGCAAGCAAGATCACGACCACGCAGATTCAGACGGCGCAGCAGGCCTGGGGCGATGGGATCGTCGGCATCGCCACCGCGCACGCCGATGGCGAGGACTTCGAGGCCGTCGCGAGAACGCACGTCACGACCCACTACGCGTACGGATTGATGCCGGTCCTCTTCAAACCGACCATGGCCGCCGACGTCCAGTTCCGCACCACCTTCGACGAAGCCCTCTCGTACTTCGTGGCCACCAACGGCCGGTGTCCCGAGGACACGGGATTCGCGATCAAGGGTTGGACCGCCGTCCGCTTCGAAAACGTCGACATCCTCACCCACGGCGGAACCGCGCTGGCGATGGGAAACTACTTCTTCACGAATCGAGACGCGGAGACGGTCAAGGTCGAGTATTCCTTCGGATACGCCCTCGACGACCTCGGGGAGGTCCGCATCTGCCTGCATCACTCGTCGATTCCCTACGCGGACTCGTGACGGCGGCGTGAACGGTGTCGACCTGGCCTACATCCTCAGTTTCGGTCAACATGCGTCTGTCAGGAGTAACGGTCTCTTGGCATCGGACCCAGGTGTTTTCTATTCAACACACCCCCCGCCGCGTTGCTCAACTCTTCATCTGAGAGTTCCACTGAGCCGGTGGGCGGTGCAGGCATCAGTGGGATTCGTCCCCACAGTCATCCATCGCAAGTGAGTAGGTACCCCCCGCCGCGTTGCTCAACTCTTCATCTGAGAGTTCCATGTGACCGCTGGGCGGTGCAGGCATCGTGATGTGCACGCAGTTGTCGGCGTTCTCCACCAC
>NHBO02000018.1 GCA_002167845.2 Phycisphaera sp. TMED9
ACATGACCCGCACCGGTCCTGACGGCGAAACGCGAGACCGATTCGTCCTCGAACTCACCCGCGCCCTCCTTCAACTCAGCCGCGATCGCGGATGGAAAATCGTCTCGGCGATCGACGCATGACAGAAACCAATTCGACCGAAGAAACGACGCCCCCCACGAAGGTCCTCGCGATCGCCTCCGGCGGCGGCCACTGGGTCCAGCTGATGAGACTCCGGCCCGCATTCGCCGATGCGAAAGTCACCTTCGTGACCGTCCGCCCCACCTACCGCAGCGACGTCCCAGACGAAGACTTCCGAGTGGTTCCTGACGCCACCCGGTGGAACAAGGTCAAGCTGCTGATGATGGCGGCGAAGATCTTCTGGATCGTGGCCACCGTCCGCCCCGACGTCGTGGTCTCGACCGGTGCCGCCCCCGGGTACTTCGCGATTCGCTTCGGCAAGTGGATCGGAGCCCGGACGTGTTGGATCGATTCGATCGCGAACGCAGAGGAACTCTCCCTCTCCGGGGAGCAGATTCGCCCGCACGCCTCGCTCGTCCTCACCCAATGGCCGCACGTCGGCGAGAAGAGCGGCGTGGAATTCGCCGGGAGCGTCCTTTGATCTTCGTCACGGTGGGATATCAAATGGCGTTCGACCGCCTCGTCGACGCCGTCGACCTCTGGGCCGCGGCGCATCCACAGGCCGAGATCTTCGCGCAGATCGGCCCGAGCGAACTCCGCCCGAAGAACATCCCCTTCACGGCGTTCATGGAACCCGTGGAATTCACTCGACGCGTCGAGGAATGCTCGGTGCTCGTCGCCCACGCCGGCATGGGTTCGATCCTGACCGCGCTTCAGTACGGCAAGCCGATCCTGGTGATGCCGCGTCATGCCGCCAAGGGCGAGACCCGAAACGACCACCAGATCGCCACCGCACAACAACTCGGCGAAAGACCGGGTATCGAAGTTGCGGTGGACGAGCGGGAGATCGCCGACAAACTGGACCGGCTCTCGAATCTTTCGGCACCGCCGAAGATCTCGAACACCGCATCCCCCGAGCTCGTCGCCAGATTGAAGAGTTTCATCGACGGAACGGATTGATCGCCGCCGGTCCGCGGAAGTGACTCAGGACACGTGCGGGCCGAAGCTCTCAGGCACCGGCGCCTCGATCCGCCGACCTTCGACCGAGATCCACCAGGCATGGAGCATGACCCGGTCGCCCTCCGGCCCGCCATAGAGCGGATCGCCGACCAGCGGCGCCCCGAGAAACGCCAGGCCGGCTCGCACCTGATGCCGACGTCCCGCCCCGCGAAGGTCGACTTCCACCACGGTCCGCTTCGGCCCCGGATCGAAGTCCTCGAGCTTCCACCATCGACAACGACCGCGAACCGTATGGTCACCGTCCTTCGTGACCTTGACCTTCTTCGAGCCTTTGTATCGACTGTTGAAGTGCAGGACGAATTCACCTTTCCGGTGATGCAACCGCCCTTCGGTCACCGCGAGGTATCGCTTGTCGATCCCACCGTTGCGGAGTTGCTCCTGCAGGATGTCACTGGCTTCGAAGGTCTTCGCCACGATCAGACAGCCGCTGGTTCCTCGATCCAAGCGATGAATCAAGCCCGCCTCCGGAAGATGCTCCGCCTCCGAATCACGCTGGCGCAACCAGGCCTCGACGCTTCGTTCACCACGCGCGTCGCCCTTGCCCATGACCGAATGCCATCCGCTCGGCTTGTTCAGCACGAGGAATTCGTCGTTCTCGAAGAGCACTTCCGGAATCTGCTCGCTCATCCAGTGGCCGATCCACGACGCGCCGCGATGAAGGACCGGATTCCGAGCACCAGCAGAATCAGACAGAGCACCGACATGGCGATCATCGTCCCGCTCTTGGAGTCGAACTCGAATCCGTTCTTGATCGACGTGGGAATGAGACGCCCGAGCGGCGCCAAGAATCCCAGCAACGCGAAGACCATCGCGAGGTGCATGGCGATCTTCCTGGCCCCCGGACGAAGCCCGATCAACCCACAGAGCAGGAGCGGCACTCCGGCGAACGCCGGGATGAGCGCCGTGGCACTCCGATTCTCCGCATCGGCGAAGAGGAAGTAGGCGACCAGTCCAAGACCGATCAGCAGCAACGAGAAGATGATGACGATCCGAGACATGGGCTCGATCTCCAAGGGAGGTGAGTCAGGCGATCATGAGATAGACGAACATGAGACCGGTGAGGAGGGAGCCCACACCCATCAGAATCAACCCGCCCTTCTCGCCCGGCGTCATGCAGGCTTCGGCGGATCCGTTCGGCCGGCGCTTCGCCAGGTGGAGAATCGCACCGGCGATCAGCAGGATGACCGGGAGCACGATCAGAATGAAGGCATCCTGATCGGCGGGCTTCGTCGATGGCGCGACGTCGCCGTCCACGGGAATGGTCTTGATGGCGGTTTCAGCACCTTCAGCACTGTCCTGAGCAGGCAGGATCGAAGCGATCGGAAAGAGATGGTCCATTTGGAGGTCCTCCTGAGTCACGGGATGAGCGGAGAGAGTACCGGAAACCCCTGTGTTCCATGATCCGACCCCGAATTTCGGCCACACTCGAAACCACCGCCGGGCGATCGAAGGTCCTCCGGGGAGTCGAGCTTCGCGTGGTGACCGGCTAGAATGCCCGCTGCCTCACCGTTCGCTCCGAGCAAGAAAGCACCGATCATGCCTTACTACACCACACTCGGCCAGGTTCCTCGCAAGCGCCACGTTCAGTTCCGTCGCCCCGACGGCGCGCTCTACTCCGAGGAGGTCTTCGGCACCGAAGGCTTCGTCGGACCGACCTCGACCATCTACCACATCCACCCCCCCACTCAGGTGACGGGCTGGAAGACGCTCTACAGCACGAAGCCGGAATACGTCGAGACCGAGACGATGCGGATGCGTCATCTCGCGTCCGCGACCATGCCGCCGAAGGGCGACCCCATCACCGGACGCGTCGTCGTGATGGGCAACGCCGATGTCGAGATGTCGATCTGCGTGCCGTCGGACACGATGGACTACCACTACAAGAACGGCCAGGGTGATGAATGCCTCTTCGTCCACTACGGAAGCGGCACCCTGCACAGCCAGTTCGGCACGCTGGCCTTCGGACCCAAGGACTACATCGTGATCCCCAAGGGGACCATCTATCGGATGGTCTTCGACGAACCGGCGGAGGATGAACCGAATCCGAAGTTCATCGTCTTCGAGACGGCCAACGGCTCCCACATCCTTCCCCCGCCTCGATACATCTCGAAGAAGACCAGCCAGTTCCTCGAGCATGCTCCCTATTGCGAACGGGATCTCCGACTGCCCGAGCTTCCGCTCACCTTCGATGAGAAGGGTTCCTTCGAAGTCCGCATCAAGGCCCGCGACTGCGTCCACAGCTACGACTACTCCTACCATCCGCTCGACGTCGTCGGCTGGGACGGCTGCTACTACCCGTACTGCTTCAACGTGGACGACTTCGCGCCGATCACCGGCAAACTCCACCAGCCTCCACCGGTACACCAGACCTTCGAAGGGCACAACTTCGTGATCTGCTCCTTCTGCCCGCGCACCCTCGACTGGCACGAAGGCGCGATCCCGGTGCCGTACAACCATTCGAATCTCGACTCGGACGAGGTCCTCTACTACGTGGAGGGCAACTACAAGGCCCGCAAGGGAATCGAAATCGAATCGATCTCGGTTCATCCCCAGGGAATTCCGCATGGCCCGCATCCCGGAACCATCGAGAAAGCGATCGGCGCGACGTTCACCGACGAACTCGCCGTCATGTGCGACACCTTCCGCCCGCTCTTCATGACCGCGGCCGCTCTGGACCTGGACGACCCGAAGTATCCCGCGAGCTGGGAGGAGGACACCTTCCCAACCGCCGGTGGCACCCACGCACCGGACGGCTCCCCCCTGAAGAGCAGGAAGAAGGGTGGAACCGCGTCCAATGGCGCGGCTTCAAACTCGACTGGAAAGCGTTCCGGTGGCAAGAAGTCGGTGGACACCTGGTGATGACCCGGCTCTTCTCAGCCTCGCGCTCGCGAAATCGGACGCTTGCCGCCGCGATGCTCATGACATGCCTTTCCACGACCGGCCTGATCGTCGCGGCCGTCGATGATCCACCCGCGCCGCCGACGGCTCCGGAGCCGAATGCTCCGCCGCCCCAGAGCGATCCAGGCAAGACCGATTCAAAGAAGATCGATCCGACCAAACCACTCCCGTTCGAGATCCTTCGGAGAAGCCCGAAGGGACTCCTGGTCATTCCGGTGCAGGTCGAGGGACAGCGTTTCGAAGTCGAACTCGCCGCCAACGACACCAGCCGACGACGGGGCCTCGGCGGCCGAACCAGGCTCCTTCCCGGCACCGGGATGCTCTTCGTGCACACCGACGACGAGATCCGCGGGTACTGGATGTACGACTGCCTGATCGACATCGACGTCGCCTTCCTTGACCAGAAGGGACGGATCGTCGCGATGCATCGGATGAAGCGAGAAGCACCGCGACGCGCGTCGGAGTATCAGGACATGTATCAACGCCGCCTCAAGCGCTATACGAGCCTTCGGCCTGCTCGATACGCCCTGGAGCTTCCACCCGGTGAACTGACTCGACTGAAGCTCCAGATCGGCCAGACGATCCATCTGCCGAAATCAGAACTCGACAAGCTCGCCCGCTGAGGCCGCCGCCCGGCCGCCCAAGGCCTCAACGCCCTCTGATCACCCGAGCGCGGGCGTGATGATCCCTCGGCATTCACCGAACCCGATCCGAAGACCGTCGTTCCGGCACCAGCCCCGAATGACGACCTCGTCGCCATCCAGAAGGAACCGCCGCTCGGTTCCGTCGGGAAGCGAGATCGGATTCTCTCCGCGCCAGGTCCGTTCCAGGAGGCAGCCGCGATTCTCTTCGTCGGGACCGCTGACCGTGCCCGACGCCATCATGTCTCCGGACCGAAGATCACATCCCGTCGACGTGTGGTGCGCGACCATCTGTGCGATCGTCCAGTACATGTCACGGTAGTTTCCGATGCTGATCCGGTGCGGAGCCATGCCGCGGGTCCGCATGTCCGCGGATTGGATCAGAACTTCGAGCTCCAGATCGATCGCCACGTCCTGATCCGAGGTGAGATAGGGAAGCGTGGCCGGATCGTCGGCCTTCCGCGGCGGTCCCGCGACCATGAAAGGCTCGAGCGCGTCGAGGGTCACGACCCAGGGAGAGATCGTGGTCCCGAAGTTCTTCGCGTTGAACGGCCCGAGCGGTTGGTACTCCCACTTCTGAATATCACGGGCCGACCAATCGTTGACCAGAACCAGCCCGAAGACGTGGTCGAGGGCCTGCTCGATCGGGATCGGTGTCCCGAGCTCGCTGGATCGACCGAGGAAGAAACCGACTTCAAGTTCGTAGTCGAGCAGCCGGCATGGACCGTGCTTCGGCGGCGGCCCGTCGGGACCGACGGTCTGCCCGCTGGGCCGCCGAATCGGACGGCCGCTCTCGACCACGGAGCTGGCCCTGCCGTGATAGCCGACGGGAAGGTGCTTCCAGTTCGGCAGGAGCGGATCGCCGTCGGGCCTGAACATCCGCCCGACGTTCGTGGCGTGATTCTCGCTGGCGTAGAAATCGGTGTAGTCACCGATCGAGAACGGAAGACAGGAGTCGATCGCGGACGCCGGAAGAAGAATCCGATCACGCTGATCCGAAGTTCGCAGGGGAGACGACTCGTCGGAGAGCAGCGTGGTCAACACGCCTCGCAACTCGCCCGAAGCGCTCCGCCCGAGCGAGGCGAGATCATTGAGACTCGATGCCTCGAGCGTCCGGCCGAGCGATCCGGAGAGCCCGCCGAGAAATCCGTTCTCCCACGCTTCGCGAAGGTCCAGCACCTGCTCACCGATCGGAACACCGATCCGTGGGGCCTCCGCGTCATCCCGTTCGAAGACGCCAAGCGGCAGATTCTCGATGGGAAAGTCACCATCGGGGTCGCCCGCCGATTCGATCCAACTTCTTGTACGTTCGTTCACGTTCCCGATTCTCCGTCTTGGGTTGATTGCGTGCCGGCATCCGCCAGCATTCCGAGTGCGGCCAGATCTTCCAGCGGCTCGACGAAACTGCAGCTTCCGAAGGAGTGCGCGAATCGACTCCTCGCTTCCAGAAGCGCTTCCATCTCGATCCGGTGGAGTCGCCAGCCTGCGGTCGTCTCCTCGAACGTGAAGGCGTTCGGATCCTCTTCCGCCAGCATCTCGCCGAGTTCCGAACCGCTGATGGCACCAGCGTGCAACATGGCCGCGCCGAGAATGACGTTCAGGAAGCCGAACTGCCTGGCGTCGACGGATGCCTGATGGGCTCGCACGGGATGATGCAGTCCCGCGGTGGCCTTGAACGGAACCTCCGCCATGCGGCAGGCCTGAATGAACCGGGTGACTTCGAGCACGCCCGGATGGGCGTCCTTGGTCACGCCGCCGGTTCTGATCTTGGCGCCTCCGTCGAGGCCTGCGATCGCGGCGATCCCGCCTCGGACATCTCCACGCCAGTCGAGTTCGAAGTATGGATAGAGATCATCCTCGAGCAGATCGAGCACGCCGTCGATTTCCTCACCGTTCGCGGCCGCGATCTCGATGGTGTCGACGATCGCGGCACCAGCACCCTCTTCGGTATGCCGCTCGTTGAACGTCTCGATCGCGGCCAGGTCCGCCGCCACGGCGTCGAGGTCGTTCGCCGGAGACATCAGCGCCGAGATCGCCCAGGGATCCGGATCTTCCTCATTGCCATCGAGATCGGGAACCCGGGGCATCAAGCCCACGCATTCGGCCTCGAACTCATCGAACCGGGAAACCGGAACGATGAGCCGTCCCAGCGCGTCCGAAGACGCGCACTCGCGATACGCGGCGAATCCGCGGACCGTCGCGCCCATGTCCAGAGATGCCGGCGGGAAGAGCCCGGCGAAGTCGATGAGCTCACTCATCAGCGCGTTGATGGCTGTCATGACGATCGAACCTCCATGCCCCGGATGCCGATGCATCGGGAAGTGGAGATTATGCCCGTTTCACGCCGACTTCGGAGCCTTCTTGATCACCAGTCGGCCAGAAAGAGCCCGAGATCGAGACCGTTGACGACGCCGTCGCCGTTCATGTCCGCGACTCCCGGACCACCGAACTCCAGGAGCAGAATCCCGAGATCCTGACCATCCACCTGACCATCGCGATTGAAGTCCGCCAGAACGCCGACCCGGAACGAGAAGATCTCGGTCTGCCAGCCATCCTCGGTCTGAATCTCACCCACGGCCCAGAAAGTGAGGTCATCGGTGGGATCGACCGTGCAGTCGAAGTAGTCGCCCCATCGCTGGAGACTGTCGCCGTCGTTCGGACTCGTCTGACCGGCAACGGCTTCCCGCCCGACGGACATGGTCCCCGCCGCATCTTCGGGAACGCGTCCGGAGATCTCGACCGACGGGTGATTCACCAGGCTGGTTCGACCATAGATCATGCCGAAAGCGCCCTCTCCGTTGATCGCGATGCTCGGAAAGATCGTGTACTCGCCGGCACCCAGTCGGATCTCGCCGGACATCTCCAGAACCGGGGTACCGCCAAGATCGACTTCATACCACCGGGCCACTACATCGTCCGATCCGGAAGACTGAATCGCGTGCGACGCCACCAGGCGATCCTGCCGGCGATAGGCCTGCCAGATCCTGGCGTCCACCACCCAGAGGCCGGGACCGATCGGGGTGACCGCCGTGCCTGCGCTGGAGAATTCCGGGACCGCCACATCGTCGGTCGTCCACGGTTCACTGCCGAAGGGCTCCTCGATGCGGGCGATCTCAAGCCTGGTCTGGCCCGCGCTGCGGACGAAACAGACTTCGTCACCCGCGTCGGGTGCGTGGGCCACCTGGAAGCTGGCGCCACTCACCACGCGGTCGTTCCACGCCACCGGCTCGCCGGTCAACGGCCCCACCTTGTCGATCGCTCTCACGATCGACCCGAGGAAACCCGGACCATCTCCGCCTTCGAGCGCGAAGAGGTTGCCCGTGACGTACCAGCCGCGCTCGTCGAAACCGAAACCTGGAAAATCAACCCAGTACTCCCGTTCGCCGGACGCCACCACCGCCCACATCCGGTACTTGAACCAGACGCCGTTCGGATCATTGTCGTCCGAGACCGCCATGGTGATCCAAGCCTCGCGATCATCACGGTAGACCTCGAGGGCGATCATCACGTAACGGTCGACGTAGGGGTCGTAGAAACACTTGGGGTCGAACGTGAATCCGCCCGCGCCCACGCTTTCCAGGAATCCGGGATCGCCGCTCGAATCAAGCCGCTGCTGGAACTCCGGCGTTCCATCCTTCCGATACCAGGCGATCTCCATGTTGACCGTCTCGACCACATGCTCATTCCCCACCGCGATCGACGGATCGGGCGGTCGCCAGGGAGACTGGGTGATGCCGGGGAAGGCCGCCTCAGGCTGAATCCGCGACGCACCATTCAGTCCGCCGGCACGAAGGTCGTTCGGCGGGGTGCGAGGAAGCGTCTTGTCACGCGAATGCTTCGGCAGCATCTGTGCGGGCCGAATCATTCGGCCGTTGTACGGCCGTCGCTTCGCGACCGGCGGGTCGAAGGTCCGTGAATCGATGATCTCGGCCGCCGCGGTTCCCTCGCGAGTCGCGGTGCCCTCGGAGAAATCGATCGGCGGGGGGAGCGTGTCCGGGTCCCGTCCAGATCGCGGGGCCACGAAGTCATCGCCAACCTGGAACGGATGCATCTCGATGGCGACCGACGACTCACCGCCCGTCGAATCCGCCCCCACCTCGCCGACCCGGGTGGTCTTTCCACATCCGGCGAAGGAACCGATGGCAAGCACGAGGCAACATCCCGTGATCGAAGAGAAGACGGCGGAGGAACGTTGCATGACTGGACTTTCGATGAGTGGAATGCCCGGTTCAGGGCGGGAAGATCAAGCCGACGCTCCGCATTCGGATGCCCGAATCGGCCACGAGTTCCGCGGATCGACATTGGCCCAAGATAACGGTGGGGATCACCGGTTGGAAGCGGCTTCTTCTTCGAGGGTCTTCAGACGGGCTGTCAGAAGGCTTCCCGCCGTCCAGGCGAGGATCGCATTCAGAATGATCGCCACCAGAAGCGCCCAGGCGCCGATCTGCCCCTTGACCGGCACCAGCGTGGATCCTTCAAGAAGGAAGAGCCCGATCGCCAGGCCGAAGACGTCGATCATCGACCATTGCGACACGATTCGAATCCGCAGGGTCGCGATTCGGAAGCGATGCGGCGATCGACCGACCGCCCAGGTTCCCGATATCACCAACAGCTTCGCGACGGGCATCACCACGAGACCCATCGCCACGATTGACGCGAACAGACGCTCACCGGATGTCCAGAGCGTTTCGATCGTCCCCAGAATGCTGTAGGAATTGTCGGTCAGGTACCACGCGGTGATCTTGAGGAACGGAAGTTCGAGCGCGATCGCCAGACTCGCCAGCGAACCGAGGAGGAGTGCTGGAACGGCGATTCTCCGCCAGCCCGAGCCGACCGACGGCCGCTTGGTCTTGGTATCGGAGAGTTCCGGGAGATTCTCGGTCCGCTCGTGCAGCACCGCCATGAACTCACCGGTGCTCATCGCCATGAGAATGGCGAGCAGGAAGAGATACAGCCCGGGCTTCACGTCGGTGACGAAGAGACTCCCCTGCTCATGAGCCAGCACGATCAGCACCAGCGCCACAAAGACGTCGAGCAACGACCATCGCCCGAGACTCCCGAGAATCCGCAGCCCTCGCCCGCGGGTGGACACCCGCATCGGGAGGAACCACAAGGCGAAGAGCGAGAGGAGTTTCACGAACGGGAAGACCAGCGAGAAGCCAGCGATGAGGATCGCCACCCAGTACAACTTGAGCTGCACCCACATCAGCGTGACGGTGTGCGGAATGCTGTACGCCTCGGGGTCATGAGGGAATATCTTGATCTCGAGGAATGGAACCTTGAGCGCCACGATGTTCGCGGTCAATGAGATGACCAGCAGCAGCGGGATCAGCCAGACCATCGCCGACGTGTCGAAGTAGAACGCCAGCGGTTTTCGAGAGTCGTCGGCCTCCGATGCCTTCTTCGCCGACTTGTCTTTGAGTTCAAGGTTCACCTGCTTCACATCGTCCATGTGAATTCAGGGCCTCAAGAGAAAACGACCCCCGCATGGTGAATCCGGGGCCCCAGAAATCGGCCGTCGGTCCAAAATCGCACATGCCCCGCCGTTTCGGGCGAGGCATGTGCATTCCCTTTGCCCGCATCACGTCGACGAATCGACGATACGGGCTCCCTTTTCCCAGATTCTCCGACCGCTGGGAACAAATCCAGCCTGCCGGAGAGGCAGCATCCGGTTTGACGCGGATGTCCCTCTGCCCCATCTGAGTACGTCTCAGGATACGAGAATGTTCCCGCGAGAGATGCTTGAAATCTCAAATACCGCCAGAATCAGCCCGAGAGGGCCACCTCCCGTCCGAGAAACCACCTCCACCGTTCCATTCAGATCCGATTCGGGTCAATCGCGATCATCGCGTTGCGCTCGTCACCCAGTCGAACTCAACCAGGACCGCGCCGTGATCGGAGGGGAACGATCGTTCAAGCACGGGGATCTCGTCGGACTCCCAGACCAGGGGATAGACGGCCGCACGTCGAGGTTGCAGGGTCGCGGCTGCCGCCGGTTGATCCTGCTCGCTGCCGTCGGAACCACCGAACACCGGATCCTTGAGATAGATCCGATCGATTCGCTCGAAGCCCTGGTCCTTCTCGCCACTCATTCGAAACATCGGTGACCAGGTGAGGCCGGGCGACTGGACTGGATTCGGCTCGACGATGCGGTAGGTATCGGTGAAGCCCGCATCCTTCATGGCGAGGCTCACCGGAAGCGGTAGATTTCGCCGCCGCTTGTAGACCCGCGAAGTATCGAGCGTCCAGTCGAGATGCGAGGGCGTGTTCCAGTCACCGCCCACGAGCACGGGGATCGGACTGTACTTGCCCTCGGGGCACTGAAGGCACTCGAACTGGCCGGACGTACTGTACCAACCCGGAGTGCAGACCTCACACGCAGCGTACCCAATCTGCGACTGGAACTGCCCCATGGGGCAGTGCTGGCATTCTGTGAAGCCTGTCCAGTCGGCGAACTTTCCACGATCACATGGAATGCACGCCGAGCCCGTGCTCGGGTGGTACTTGCCCTTGGCACAATCGGTGCACTCCGCGGCGCCGCCCTGCGAGATTTTGCCGGCTGGGCACGCTTGGCAAGTGACCCACGAGCGCGGCGAATACTGCCCCTTCGCACAGGCCGTGCACGCATGGCGCGCTGCCACCGCCGACTGCCGATCTGTCTTCTTCACGGTCGCCTTCCGCTCTGATTGGCGGAGGGTGCTGCTCAAGCAACGCGACCTGTCCGACGCG
>NHBO02000019.1 GCA_002167845.2 Phycisphaera sp. TMED9
TGGGCATGGAGAGCATGGGGTGCGTCGCACCGAACGAGTGCCTGATGTTCAAGCGACTCCTGGACTCGACGCCGTTGTTCCTGACCGGCAACACCGACACCGTCTACGCGGCGGTGATGATGGATCTCGAGAAGTACGGGCCGATGGTGGTGGAGGTCCCCCCGAAGTGCGGGCCCGGCACCGTGAACGACGCCTTCTTCCGATTCGTCGTCGACATGGGTGGCCCCGGTCCCGATCGCGGCCAGGGCGGGAAATACCTGATCCTCCCGCCGGATCAGATGACGGAGATCGAGGCGCCGATCGGCGGCAAGCTCGTCGACGTCGCCGGCGAGGAATACTTCGCGGTCCGGTCCCCCGGCTACATGAACTTTCTGATCCTTCGCGGACTGCTGGTCGACGGGAAGGCGGATGCGCCGGTCGCGATGTTCGAGAAGGGATTGAAGGTCTATCCCTACACCGATCGAAACGATCCTCCGGCGATGAAGTTCATCGACGGCTCCCAGCTGGCCTTCAACACGATCCATGCGAACGACTTCAAGTTCTTCGAGGAACTCCATACCGTGCTCGACCGGGAACCGGTCGGCCTCATCGATCCCGAACTTCGCGGGCTCGCAGCCTCGATCGGCCTCCAGAAGGGCAAGCCCTTCGATCCAGACCCCCGAATGAAGGGGATTCTCGAGGACTCGGTCGCCATCGGCAACGCGACCGCCCGGGCGATCTTTCTCCGCCCGCGTGATCCCGCCGCATTCCTCTACGAGGGGCAGCAGTGGTACACGCCCTTCGTCGGCGGCGACTATCGATGGCTCATTGCGGACGGCGCCGGAGGCAGAAATCTCGACGCCCGGACGCTCTTCTTCTACTGCGCGACCGTCAACACGCCGGCCATGGCCCTGAAGATGCCGGGCGTTGGTTCGCAGTACGCCCTGATTTCCACCGATTCGGAGGGGGACTACCTCGACGGCTCGAAGAACTACACCCTTCTCATTCCCGCCGACGTGCCGGCGAAGAACTTCTGGTCGTTCGTGGTCTATGACCCGCAGACGCGATCCGAACTCCAGAGCGGGCAGCTCCTGCCCAGCAAGAACAGTGTCCGCGACTCGATGAAGGAGAACCCCGACGGTTCGATCACCCTGCACTTCGGGCCCGAGGCGCCGAAGGGGCCCGACGCGGCGAACTGGATCCAGACCGTGCCCGGCAAGGGTTGGTTCGCGTTGCTTCGTCTCTATGGACCTCTGGAGCCGTGGTTCGAGAAGACCTGGCGTCCCGGGGACATCGAATTGGCGAAGTGAACGTTCCGAATCCGTTGATTCGTGCCAAGGGGCCGTCCGAAAGGGCGGCCCCTTGCTGGTCTGAGCCGGTCCAGGAGACGATTTTCCCGATCCGGTCGGCGATCGAATCGAAGGTGGACGACATGGCCTCGTGGCGGAAGGGATACTGGGGCCATGTTTGGACGGCAGGACACGAAAGTCTCGAACGCACGCGATGGATGCCGATCGGTGGTCCTCGCCCTGATGATCATGGCGTCGGCGGCAGGTTGCCGGGAGCATGGTGAGACAGATTCGATTCCCCAAGCCGGGGCGGTCATGGTCTTCGTGGCGGCGAGTGGCGTTGACGTCCTCGAAGATCTCAGTGTTCGTTTTGCCTTGGACGGGGGCGGGGAAGTCGTGGTGAACGCCGCCGCTTCCTCGACGCTCGGGCGCCAGATCATGGCCGGCGCACCCGCTGACCTCTTCATTTCGGCCGATCGCGACTGGGCCAGATCGGTTCGGGAACGAATTCCATGTGTGGGCGACCCCGTTGATCTGCTCGCGAATGAGTTGGTATTCGTCGTCCCGAATCATGGGGTCGAGGTTCCGGATGCCGCGGTCGATCTTGACGCCCCGATTCCTCCGTCGTCCTGGGGCCGGATCGCGATCGCGGACCCGACCCATGTTCCCGCGGGTCGGTACGCGAAAGCGGCATTGGAGTCGATCGGTTGGTGGGGGGGCCTGGCCGGACGGGTGGTGTCCACGTCCGATGTCCGGGGCGCTCTTCGACTGGTCGAACTGGGCGAAGTCGACGCGGGGCTCGTTTATCGAACCGATGCCGAGCGGAGTGACTCGGTCATGGTCGCGGCGTCGGTACCTTCTCTGCTGCATGAGCGGATCGTCTATCCATTGCTTCAGTTTCAGAGTACGCCGGAAGTGGAGGCCTTCGTCCGGTTTCTCCAGAGTGACGAGGCGCAGTCGGTCATCGAGGGCCACGGATTCCTGACGGTGCGAGATTCCGGGGAGGCGCGTTGATGATGCTCACCTCCGAGGAGTGGTCGGCGGTACTGCTCTCGATTCGCGTGGCATTGGTCGCGGTCGGTTGCATGCTCGCGCCCGGTGTCGCATGCGGATGGCTGCTGGCCCGGCGACGATTTCCAGGAAAGTCCGTCCTTGACGCGATGGTCCACCTTCCGCTGGTGCTCCCTCCGGTGGTCGTCGGATATCTCCTGCTGCTCCTGCTCGGTCGCGGCGGATGGTTGGGCGGATGGCTCCATGATCGTTTCGGAATCGATCTCGCGTTCACCTGGAAGGCGGCGGCGATCGCCTCCGCGGTGATGGGATTTCCGTTGCTGGTTCGAGGTGTCAGACTTGCGATCGAATCCGTGGATCCGCGACTCGAAGAGGCCGCGGCGACGCTCGGGGCGAGTCCGATCCGGGTCTTTCTCACCCTCACTCTTCCTCTGGCGCTCCCTGGAGTTCTCGCAGGTCTGGTGATGGCGTTCGCCCGAAGTCTCGGAGAATTCGGGGCGACGATCATGGTTGCGGGCAACATCGAGGGAGTGACCCGGACGATCCCGCTTGCGGTCTACACCGACGTGCAGACGCCGGGTGGTGATGCCGGTGCGATGCGTCTGGCGATCATCGCGATCGCGCTCTCCTTCGCCGCGTTGCTGGCGTCCGAGTTTCTGGCCCGTCGGATCGCGCGTCGGACGGGAGGTGGAAGATGATCGAAGTCGATGTGGAATTCCATCGGCCCGGTTTTGAATCGGCGATCACGTTTCGGTCGGATGCGCCTTCGTTCGGCGTCTTCGGACCTTCGGGCGCCGGAAAGTCGACGTTGCTTTCATTGATCGCCGGCCTGGTCCGGCCGGATCGCGGTCTCATCCGAATCAATGATCGAACGCTGTTCGATTCCACCGCGCGGATCGATGTTCCGGCCCATCGTCGGAATGTGGGCACGGTGTTCCAGGATCTTCGGCTCTTTCCGCATCTCACCGTCCGGGGAAACCTTCGCTACGGGATGGGGAAGATGCAGTCGGGTTGGAGTGACGTGGTCGATCTGCTGGAAATCGGGGGGCTGGTTGATCGAAGAATCAACGAGCTTTCCGGAGGTGAGCGGCAACGGGTGGCCATCGGTCGTGCGTTGCTTCGGCGTCCGGCGATCCTGCTTCTGGATGAACCGTTGGCGTCACTCGACCATCGGCTTCGAAGTGACATCCTCGGGCATCTTGAGCGAGTGCAGTCGGCGACGGCGAAGACGATGCAGATGTTGCACGTCAGTCATCAGCTGGAGGAACTTCTTCGACTGACGGACGACCTGGTCCTCCTCGATCACGGCCGGGTCGTCGGGCAGGGGCGCTACGGGGACCTGCTTCACCAGGTCGGATCGCTCGGGGTCTTGCGGGGAAGGGGCATGACCAACCTGATGCACGGTCGACTCCTTCGGACTGACCCTGCGGCGGGAGGGAGCGTGATCGAACTCGCCGAGACCTCGCGGGTCGAGTTGATCACGCCCGCGGTCGATCTCGACCCGGGATCCGCGGTGACGATCATGCTTCGACCGGCCGATGTGGCGCTGGCCCTCGGTCGGGTCGAGGGAACGTCCATCGGAAACCAGGTTTCCGGGATCGTGACCCGCTGCACGGATGATGGGAACGGCGTGCTGGTGGAGGTTCGATTGGATTCCGGCGATCAGCACGTGGTCGCCGAGATCGGACGATCGAGTCGTCGATCGCTGGAGATCGAGCCCGGAAGATCCGTGATGTGCCTGATCAAGCGGCAGGCGATGCGATGCACGCCTTTTCGAGGTTCGGTCTGAGGCGAGGAAGCTTTCCGCTTTGAGCCGGCTTCGGGAAACCGGGTTCCGTCTCACCCCTATACTCAAGGATTCCTCGGACTTGGAGATCAGCCTTGAAGACGCGCTTCCTCGGACTTGTGATTCTGCTCGCCCTGATCTCGGTTTCACCGGCGAAGGGGCAGGACTTCTCTGACGATCACTTCTTCTCGGGGGCGGACCGGCCCGCGGGATTGAAGGCGTTGGAAGGAAAGCCGGCTCCGGAACTGTCGCTCGACACCTGGATCGGTGACGAGACGTCACTCGCGGATCTGCGTGGCCAGGTCGTGGTGGTCGACTTCTGGGCCACCTGGTGCGGCCCCTGCATGGCCGCGATTCCCAAGAACGTCGCCTTGGTGGAGAAGTTCGGGTCCCGGGGGCTCGCCTTCATCGGGGTTCATGATTCGAACTCCGGATGGGATACCGCGGGTTCAGTCGTCACGGAGAAGGGGATCAACTATCCCGTGGCTCGTGATGCGGGCGGGGCGAGCGTCAAGTCGTACAACCTGGCGTTCTGGCCGACCTATGTGGTGATCGATCGCAAGGGCGTGGTTCGTGCCGCGGGCCTTCTTCCCGACAAGGTCGAAGCGGTGGTCGAAAAGTTGCTCGCTGAACCGGGTGGTCCGCGCCGCGGCGCCGCTTCCAGCTCGGAGTTTCCCGCCGACTGGTTCGTCGGCGGGGAACGACGCCTCGCCGCGATGGCGAAACTCGAAGGACGACCGGCGCCGTCGATTCTGGCGGACGAGTGGATCGGCGAGCCGATCGACGCGGAGGCTCGAAGCGGCCGGGTGACCGTCGTTCGATTCGTTTCACCGTTGAACCGAACCACCCGTGAGTCCATGTCGAAGTGGCGGCGCATGACGGAAGAACTCGCTCCGCAGGGCGTGGTGTTTCTGGGCGTCTGTGATCATCTTGCGGACTGGAAGCGCATGCAGGCGCTGATGGGTGACGACGCGCCACCGTTCTCCATTGCCCGTGACCGACCCCCATCGAAGGGGCGCCTCCCGCTGGGTGCGATGGCCGGGGAATACGGCATCCGGATGTGGCCGACCAACGTGGTCATCGACCGGGCCGGGCGGGTGCGGGCGGCCGGCATTGAAGAGGCACGCATCGCCGAAGTCGTGGGGCGGCTCATGGCCGAACCGATGGACACGCCCGCCTCCGACTCATGAGTTCTCCTGGACGGCTGTCGAGTCGTCCTCGTTCGTTCGACCGTCATTCAACTCCCCCCGGGATTCGACCAGCACATGACCGATCGCAAACAAACCTCCGGATCCTCGACGCTCGGTGTCGGATCGACCTTTGCAGAGACCGTTGGAGCCAGTGTCGGGAAGACGGTGGTCGGACAGGAGATCGTCGTCGAACGGATCCTGATCGCCCTTCTCACCGGCGGGCATCTGCTTCTGGAAGGGGTGCCGGGGATCGCGAAGACCCTGCTGGTGCAAGCGGTCGGCCGGGCGATCGACCTGGACTTCAAGCGGATTCAGTTCACCATCGATCTGCTCCCTTCGGACATCGTGGGCTCCGAGATCCTCGATCCGGAAACCGGTCGGTTTCGAATTCACAAGGGACCGGCGTTCACGAATCTGCTCCTGGCCGATGAGATCAACCGAGCCTCTCCGAAGGTCCAGTCCGCGCTTCTGGAAGCCATGCAGGAGCGACGAGTGTCGATCGGCGACACCACGCACGATCTTCCCGCGCCCTTTCTGGTGATCGCGACGCAGAATCCGGTGGAGCAGGCGGGAACCTTCGAACTTCCTGAAGCCCAGCTTGACCGATTCATGCTTCGCCACCGGCTGGACTACCCGACCTTCGATCAAGAAAGCGAGGTCGTCCGACGAGGTCTTCAGTTGAAGCTGAAGCGGCAGGGGGACGGCGCGGTGCCGATGTCAGCCTTCGACGCGATCGAGGAGTCGAGTCCATATCAAGTGAAGGATCTCACTTCGGCGATGGAGAGCGTGTTGCAGGTGCACGTCAGTGACGTATTCATCAGAGACTGCGTGGAACTGGTCACCATGACCCGGAACCATCCGGATCTCGAACTGGGATGCTCACCTCGAGCGGCGATCGCACTGGTCAACGCATCGCGAGCTCGAGCGTTCATCCAAGGGCGTGATTTCGCGGTTCCCGAGGACTTCCTGGCGCTCGCCGAGGACGTCGTCCTGCATCGGATCCGACTCACCTACGA
Source organism: Phycisphaera sp. TMED9 (assembly GCA_002167845.2). GTDB lineage: Bacteria > Planctomycetota > Phycisphaerae > Phycisphaerales > SM1A02 > UBA12014. Next base: position 6,272 of record NHBO02000019.1, read on the forward strand.
AGCGTTGGCCGATGGTCGCCGCGGCGAGGACGTGCTTCGCGAGATTCTGGCGAACCTGGCCTGATGACGGGCACCGCCCACGAGCGCGGCAGTCGACTCGGTCCACCCGAGGAGTTGTCGCACGGTGACTTCGAGATGGTCGTTCGGCGACTGGCGGATGACCTGGCTTTCGGTACGGACACCTCGCTCTTCACCGGAAGCGGGATCGAATACGCCCAGTCGCGACCCTACGAACCGGGCGACCCCATCAAGCAGATCGACTGGCGGATGACGGCGCGGACCACGCGAACCTACGTCAAGGAATACGAAGCGCTCAAGCGGACTTCGGTGAATCTGGTGGTGGACACGTCGGCATCCATGTCGGTGTCGTCGATTCCGCTGACCAAGCACGATCTGGCGGTCTGGATCGCCGCGGCCATCGGCGTGCTGGCGCAGCGTCGGCTGAGTCCCTGCGCCGTCATCGGTGCCGGTGAGCGTCGCACCCGCGTCGAGCCGAGTCTCCTGCGGTCGGATCTGTATCAGGCTCTGGAGCCGCTCCGCCGGGGTGAAATCGGCGAGGCCACCCGGCTCGGAGAACGACTTCGGGAGCTGGTGGTGAGATCGCGGCGAGCCAGTGTGATGGTCATCCTGAGTGACCTTCACGATCCAGACGCCATCGCATCGATCAAGCATGCGGCGCAGAAGCATGACGTGATCGTGATCAAACTCCGGGATCCAGCCGAACGAGGTTCCCTCAGAGCGGGGTTCTTCCGGGGCCGAGAGGCGGAGACCGGACGTGATTTCATCGGTCGCGGCCGATCACGCTGGCGTGACCTGGCGCAATCGGAGGGCGAAGACGACGTCGCCCGTCGGTTGGCGCGGGCCGGCGCGAGTTGTCTGGAACTCGAGACCGACGCGGCGTTCCTTCCGCCGCTGCGGCACTTTCTCGCCGAACGTTCGGGAACGGGCGGGGGGCGATCATGACGGGATTCATGACTTGGTCGCTCACGGCCGTTGTCCACCTCGGGTCCATCCTCTGCCCGGGGATGATCGTGATGTCGGGAAGCCTCGTCGCAGAAGCGGCATTCGAACCGATGGACGAGGTCACGGTGACGCGGGGAATCACCGGCCGCATTCTGGTCGAAAGCGAGCATGGATTCGTGAGAGGAAGACCGGATCTGGATCTCGAATCGCCGATCCTCGTTCGAGTCGCGAATGTCCGCGTCGGGCCCGAGGGAGAACATCTCTCCGAGTTGGAGTTCATCGGCACGGACGTCGGAGAATTCGACCTTCGAAACGTGCTGGTTTTTGAAGACGGCGGTCCGATCGATCGAATCGGGCCGCAGATGATCGAAATCGTCTCCAACCTCTCCGCGGATGCGCCGAGCGACGTGTTTCTCGCCGAAGCTCCGCCAGCCAGCATCGGTAGCGGGTATCGGGGCATTCTCTGGGCGATCGGCGTCGCCTGGCTGCTGGTTCCGGTGGTGGTGGTGATCAAGAGATCGCTCCGCCGGCCGCCACCACCGATCGAAGTGATTCCGCCGCCCACCATCGCCGACAAGATCGCTCCGTTGGTCGAACTCGCGGCGACTCGGGAGTTGTCGGTGCCTGAACAGGGACGACTCGAGTTGCTGCTGTATGCCTACTGGCAGGATCGCCTGGGACTCGGGCCGGATCGAATCGACGCGGTGGCCGAGCTTCGAAGACATGACGTGGCGGGAAAACTCCTTCGCGCCGTCGAATCCTGGCTTCACGCACCAAGGCGAACCCCTCCATCAAGACAGGAGATCACCGAGCTCCTGTCGCCGTATCTGAGACCGGAAACCGAGGGGCGCGAATGAGTTTCACCGACCCTCTGATTCTTCTCCTTCTGGGACTTCCAGTCGTGCTCCTGGTCTGGGCATGGCAACGACGAGGCTGGGGCGTGGCCATGCCGTTTGACCATCAAGCCCACGCGTCGGCCCGATGGACGCCCTGGATGCTCTCGGTCTTCGATTGTCTTCCGGCCATCGCCTTGATCGGGGTGATCTTCATTCTCGCGGGGCCGCAGGTCCTGCGGAAGCCCACCGATCAGCGAGTCCTGACCAACATTCAGTTCTGCGTCGACGTCTCGGGAAGCATGTCCGTGGGAAGGCGATACGAGATGGCGCGGGATGCGGTCGAGGAGTTCGTCGATTCCCGAGAAGGCGATGCCTTCGGACTCACGATATTCGGTTCCTATCCCATTCGATGGGTCCCGCTCACTCAGGATCTGGACGCGATCCGGAATGCGCTTCCGTTCGCAGATCCGCAACGCCAGCCGATGCACATGGGCGGCACGCGCATCGGCGCCGCGTTGCGTTTCTGTCACGGCAACATGGTGACCGAAGCCGAGGAGGGTGATCGGATGGTCATTCTGGTCTCGGATGGTGTGAGCAGTGACCTCAGCGACTCCAATGGGGCGCTACAGCTCGCAGACGAACTGAAGGCCTCGAACATCACGGTTCATCATGTCCACGTCGGCAACGGAGCCGTTCCGGCGGTGGTGCAGGATCTGGCCCGGGAGACCGGCGGGGAAGCTTTCGTGGCGACGGACCGCAAGGGACTTGAAAGAGTGTTCGATCAGATCGGCAGGCTCCGGCCCGATCGCTTCGAACCGGGCGGGACGGTTCCCATGGACTTCTTCCTTCCCTTCGCCGTTCTCGGATTGATCGGGCTCGGGGGTCATCTGGTCGGTCTCTGCTGGGGGAGGTACACCCCGTGGTGATCACTCCCATGACGGCGTTTCTGGTGGCAGTGCTCGTGGCGATTCTCGTGACGGTCGCGGAGTCGATCCACCACCGGCGAATTCGACGGATCGCGTTCCTCGCCTTCGGACCCTCCGGGCGTCCGGCGCGATGGACCGCGGTCGCGTTTCCGCTTCGGGTGATCGGTGCCGGGGCGGCGACCTGGGGTCTTCTGGTGCTCGCGTCGCTCGATCCGCAGATCAGAGACGAGACGCCGACCCGCGAGGCCTCCAAGCATCTCTTGATCGCACTCGACGTGTCGCCGTCCATGCAGTTGGTCGATTCGGGTCCCGAGGTGGAGAAGGTCTCGCGAGCCACGTGGGCCGGAGCGCTGGTACAGGGGGTGCTGGATCGGATCGATGCCTCCACGACGAGAATATCGCTCGTCGCCTTCTATACCGACGCTCTTCCCGTTCTCACCGAGACCTTCGACAAGGAAGTCGTGCGAAACGCTTTGGATGGACTTCCGATGTCCACCGCGTTCGAATCCGGTACGACGAAGATCTCGGAAGGCGTGACCAAGGCCCTCGAAGTGGCCACGCCATGGATGCCGGGAACCGCGACGCTGTTGGTGGTGAGCGATGGCGATGAACTCACGGCGACCAGCCCGCCCAGGCTGCCGGCCTCGATCGCCGACACCATCGTCATCGGCGTCGGTGATCCGCAACGGACGTCCCAGGTCGGAGGGCATGCGTCTCGTCAAGACACGGTTTCCCTGAAGCAGCTCGCCGCTCGATTGGGCGGGACCTTTCATGAAGGAAACCGGAAGCATCCGAGCAGTGACCTTCTCGATGGGCTCACCATGATCGAACCACGCCTCGGCGATGCCGCCGGACTTCGTGAACTCGCCATCTTCCTTGCGGTCACCGGTACCGGAGTGCTGGCGTTCATCGGTCCGGCCCTTGCGATCGCGGGGCGGCCTCGATCCTGGTCGCGTGGTTGGAGATCTGCCGAAGACGCCAGGCCGAGTCGGGAGGGCGTGGCATGATCAGCACGCGAAACACGATGCGACGAGCCGGATGGACGATCTGGGCATTGATTCCGGTCGCGGTGCTTGCGTTTCATTTCGGACCGGGTCGCACTCTGGCGGCGCGCGAAACCGCGGCGGCTCGATTCCGCGAGGCCGGGGATCTCGAACGCGAGGCGATCGAGGCGCAAGGGCGTGCCTATCAATCGCATCTGGCGGTGATCGAGCGGCGGCGCGCAGGATTCCTCGGATCCGGACCATCCGGTGACGGAGAGGAAGTCGACGAGTCGCTTCTGGCGGCCATGGAGGTCGAGCGGATCGCCTACGAAGAGGCGGCGGACCGCTGGAGCGAGACCGCGGATGCCTATGAACAGGTCGAGGAACGGCTCGGCGATGAAGATCCTCGAACCTTGGATCGGGTTCGATGGTCGAAAGGACGAGCCAAGGTTCGATCCGGGGCGATCTGGGATGGAGCGGCGGATCTTGAGGCGTTGATCGAGTCCAGATCCGATGATCCCGGCGATCAGGAACTGGCGCGGGCGGCCCGGGAAGAGCTGGCGACGGCGCATTATTTCGGCGCTCGCCTGCTGCGGCTTTCCGGTGAGCCGGCGGCGAAGTGGCGGGCCGAGGTGGCCAAGGCTCGACAGCACTTTCGATATCTTGCCGAGACGGCACGGGCCGAGAACGGTGATGGAGCATTGGTGCAGGGGCTTGAAGACAACGTCGAGCGGGCGATCGACCTCGAGCAGATGGACAAGTCGGAACTCGAGGGGCGGCCATTGCCTCGGGAGAGTCCGAGGGCGACGCGTGGTCGACGACCGGGACAGGGCCGGCCGGGGGTGTCGCCACGTCCGCCGACTCAGCGGGATGGTCGAGGAGCCGGTGGGGCCGGGCCGATCGGGCCGGGGTGGTAGGAAGCGTCCATGGGGACGGGATCGAATCAGTCGGTGATGGAAAGTCGGAACACACATCTATGAACGGCAGTCTCAGCATGCAGAGCATTCGCAACATCGGACGGACACAACCCCTTGCCCCTCGGTTTCTCCGAGGATGCATGATGGGTGGTCTGGTTCTCCTCATCGCCGTGATCTCGCCACCCCTGATCGCCGGGCAATCAAAACCGGCCGGCGTGATTCGTCCCCTGCGAATCGTGCCCGCCCGGTCGGCCACCATGTCGTCGACTTCGGTGGAAGCGGTCGAAGCTCCGCCGGTCGAATTGGTTGACGTGGACGATGAGCCTCGGATCGGTGCCGACGAAGCGACACGACTCAAGCAGATCTATGACGCGTTGCCGCCGGACGAACAAGCGGCCATGAGGGATCTCTACGAGTCGAGGGAGATTGATCTTCTGGCGTTGTTCGTCGTCGAAACCGCGGTCGCCGGACGCCCGAAGCCTCTTCTTCCGCTGGTGACTCGGAAGAAGTTCGCCCGGACGCCTCAGACGGTTCTCTCGGCCAGAACGCGGCTTGGTCTGGTCCAGCAGGACCGTCCTGAGGATGCCGCGACCCCGGCGGAGATCGCGGAATGGCTGCACATGAACGTGATGGCCGGGGAATGGGAGGTGCTCGAGTGGTTCCTGGCGGAACGAGCTGGTGATGAAGCGCCCGGTATCTATTCGCACGTCATCCAGTCGACGAACCAGGGCGATCCGATGCTCCTTCCCGAAGAAGTCCTCTCGTTGGCCAATGCCGCGCCGGGTGAACCGACGGATTGGCAGATCGACGTCCTTGGGCAGTTGTTGAAGCAGGCGTCCACCCGATCCTCGACCGGTCCCATGCTGGGTGAGATCCGTTCGGGAACCCGCCTGTTCGGCGGCACCGACGAATCCAATCATCCACGCACTGCGGCCCTGCTCGCTCGGGCGGGGATGCCCGACGAGGCGTATCTCTATCTTCCTCCCATCGATCGGGTTCGCGAACAGCAGGATGCCCGCGGTCTTTTGATTCACGGTCTCTATCACGCGGATCGGGATGAGACGTTGCGGGCGTGGGAGTTGTTCGGTGAACTCGCGCTGATCGAGGAAGCGGACTTCAAGGTTCGACAGGAGGCGCTCCGGGCGGCGGTCAAACGGCTCCCGGAAGTCCCCGAAGCGCAGGCGACCGCCTGGCTCGAAGATGTGTTTGCGAGTGAGAGTCTCGCTCCGGCGGCGCTCGAAGTGATCGCCCTGGATGCGATGCTGCTGGGGAAGAGTTCATTGAGCGAGACCGAGCGAGCCAGAGCCATTCTGGTCATGAAGTCCGCGGTCGAGACTCTTCTCGATTCCGGGCGCGTCGACTCTCGGGTGATTCGAGTGCCGCTCCGAATGCTGACCACCGGCCTGGTCGCGGAAGCGGAAGCGGCCACCACCGCCAAGGCGGTCCGGGGCGGCCCGCCACCCGGTGTGGCGATGCTGATGCGTGCGATGCCTGAGGAGAGCTGGCTCGATTTGATCGAGCCGAGCCTCGCCGTCCGGGCGTACCGCGCCTTCACCGGGGTCGCGACTCGGGCCGACGAGATCGACGTCGCGCTGGACATTCTGGAGACGGGGATCTCCAAGCATCCGGACGAGGCCGAGGAGATGGGTGAGGAGTTCCTGAGTCTTTGGGTGAACCGTCTTCGGCCCAACGCCGGGAGCAGCCAGAACGCCGCGATTCAGGCGGCGATCTTCGCTTACGGAGGTCGGGTCGGCATGGCCGCCGCGCCACTCACGCGAGGACGACAAGCACGGAATCTCGATCGGCTTCTTCGGGTGCTGGAACTGGTCGATCAACGCGGCGTCGATCCACGGAGTCTCCCTGGCGTGGTGGAAGCGTTCCAGGCATGTCACAGCCGGTCGGAGGCATACACCGAAGCGGACATCGTCCGGATCCTCGGCCCCATCTCCGAACTTCCTCCAGCGACTGCGGCGCGACTGGCTGCGGCGATGCAAGGAGGACTCAGTGGAGACTGGCGGTCGCGTGAAGTGCAGCAGCGATTCGGGATGCGACGAAACGGCGCCGAGATCGCCCAGGTCGTCGAAGACGGCTACGAACTGGCGATGCGGCTCATCGAGCGGGCGCTGGAGGCCGAACCGGATTCCTGGCAGCATGCGGTTCGTCGCGCGGCGCTCGCCTATGAGCGACTCGAACATCGCCGATCCACGAATGACGGCGATCTGGCGGATTACGATCGACTTCGTGACGAGAGCTTCGAGTCCTTCGAGCAGGCGGCGCAGGCGTATGCGGCGGCCGCGGGTCGGGGCGAAGAGAAGCCGTCCACCTTCGTCTTCGAGGCCTGGTTCAACACCGCCATCGGGGCCACGAATCTCTCGGAAGTCACGCGGGACAACATCCTTTTCGAGGGCTCGGAGCGGGATGAGCAGATCGATCGGATCAGAGACACCATCCTGGGGATGGAGCCTTCGCTCGCCGAGGAACATCTCGGCCTGCTCGCCTCGAAGCTCGTGACCGCCGTCGACTCGTTGAATCCCGAAGTCAAACCCCGGGTCGTCCGGCATGCGCTTCGGATCGTCGGTGATCACCCGTCGTCGGCGCCGCTGCGTCGGATCAACGCGCTCTACGAGGATCTCATCGACAATGAGATTCACCTGCGTCTCGCGATCGACGGGCCGGATCGGGTCGGGACTCGAGAACCGTTCGCGGTCGTGGTTTCGCTTCGGTACACCAATGCGGTCGATCGGGAGACTGATGGCTTCGCCAAGTACCTCCAGAACGGGGTGTATGTGAATCTGGGAAACCGGGGGACGTCGGTCAACTACCGAGATCGGTTGGAACGATCGATTCGGACTTCGTTGTCCAAGGGATTTCAGATCGAGGGCATCGGTTTCTTCGACTCGATGCACCCCTCGATCGAGGTTCGGGAGACCGGCGAGCCCGGTTGGCAGGAGAAGCCGCTCGCGTACGTCGTTCTGAAAGCCACCGATCCGAGCATCGAGCGAGTTCCACCGGTACGCATGGATCTTGATTTCATCGACCAGACGGGGCCGGTCATTCTGGCCATCGAGTCGAATTCTCCCCCGATCGATGCCGCGGCTTCAAGCGGTGGACGGCCGCTTCGAGAGCTCGCGATCGAGCAGGTCGTCGACACCCGGAATGCGACCGAAGAGGTGATGCTTGAGATCACGGTTCGCGGGCGAGGCGTGATCGGAGACCTCGATGGCCTCCTGGCGGGCGTTGATGACGCCATTGCCGGGTATCGCATCGCCGAGGACGGCCTCGAGGCTCACCCATTCAGCATGACCGAGGCGGCGCAAGACGAGGGGATGATCTTCCGGTTTGCGTCGGAGGATGATGAGCAGGAGTTTGCCGGTCCGGACGAAGACGGCATTCATCGTCAGGCGACGGAACGTCGCTGGACGGTGCGATACGTTCCTGAAGGCAACGCCGCGGTCACCGGCGATTTCGTCGTTCCCGTTCCGATGGACGGAGTGACCGCGGAGCTGAAGTCACGGCGTTTCGACGACATGGATCTCGTTCCGGTCACGGGTGGAGTGGTCGAACTCGGCCGTGGCATCCGTCCGTGGACCTGGGGCGTGCTCGGTGGTGCGGTGGCGGTCTTCTCGGCGGTGTTCGTCATGTTCACGATGAGAAAGAGAGGAGAGTGCGAGACGACGGATGAACTTCAGGATCTGCTTCCGTCTCGTTGGTCGCCATTTGCGTCGGTGGCCGCCCTCAAGCGGATCGATGAACGGTTCGGTGATCGGCTCGCCCCGGAACGCCGAGGAGAATTGCGAATCGCGATCGCCGACCTCGAACGACGATACTTTGGTCCGATGAAGAATTCGGGAGAATCGGACCTTGAAGAACTGGTTCGAGCGTGGGTGCGAGAGGCCGCTCCGGGTCGATAACTTGGTCTTCAAGGATTCGGTGAGATGGTCGGTCTCTCGTTTTGCGGAAGCCCGGAAATGAGTTTGTCTCACCCTGCTTCGCGGGGCATCTTCGAGACATGAAGTATCCCTCGGAGATTCGGCATACCTGCGGAATCCTGCATCATCTGCTTCGACAAGCGGCCGCGGTCTCGCGGGAGTCCATCGCGTTTGACAAAGTGATCGATGCGGATGTGCTTCGAACGGATGATCGAATCAGAGCGTGTTTCCTCGATCTGGTTCACGCGAGATTCGGGCGACGTCTCGACGATGAAATCCGAGATCACCTGGGCATCGTGGATTGCGCTCGTCGCATCCAGGTTCTTCCGCAGGTCGAGTCGCCGCTGTCGCGGCAGGTCATTCGTCAAGGGTCTCCCGGATGTGGTCGCGTGCTGTTGTTTCCAGGCATCCACGGATCCGTCGCGGCGTTCCATCGACTTGCGGGGATCATGCCCGAATCCATGGAGGTCGTGGGCTGGGATCATCTCGGGTTGGATGAGCGGGCTGGCGTTCCTCGGAAGATGGAGGACATCGTGGCGCCAATCTCGCAGGCCGAGATCCAGAACGGGCTCGATCTCGAGGCACCGGTGCACGTGTTCGGATTTTGCGTGGGGGGCGTTCTCGGTCAAGCGGTTCTTCACCAACTCGCCCCTCGGAACGGCAGGCTTGTCTTGCTCGATGCGCACCCGGCTGAAGCGGTCGCGCTCATTCCACGATGGCGTCGGTGCCTCGGCATCGCCAAGGCGTGGAAGGTCGCGATGTCGGGCGGGGCGGTCGAACGCCGGCTCGTGAGGATCGGCGTCTGTCAGTTGCATGCACTCACTCGACACCGGACCAGGCCGATCGATGCCGATCTCACTCTTTTTCGTTCGGGCGCTCCTCTGTCCTTCGGCCCTCTGACCAAGGAGCATTGGACTCCCCATGCGCGAACCGTGGAGGAGACCGTGTTATCCGACCTCGGACACACCGACCTTTTTCGATGCGGTCAGGAGCAGCGAATCACGGAGGCGTTCGCCGCAGCGTGAGGCGCGCCGGCGTCTAGGCTCCGGCGAACTGATCCTCGAGCATCGCGTTGAAGGTGCCACTCGGACGCATCGCTGCGGCCGCTTTCGAGGTGTCGGGCTGGAAGTACCCGCCGATGTCCATCGGAACGCCCTGCGCGTCGTTCAGCTCGCCGACGATCGTGCTCTCCCGGTCCTCCATCGCCGCCGCCATCGGGGCGAAGCGTGCCGCGAGGGCTGGATCATCGGTCTGTCCCGCAAGAGCCTGAGCCCAGTACATCGCGAGATAGAAGTGCGTGCCGCGGTTGTCGAGTTCACCCGCCTTGCGGCTGGGGGAACGGTTCTCCATCAGGTATCGCGTGGTCGCATCGTCGAGCGTCTTTGCGAGAACCGCTGCCGAATCGTTTCCGGTCCTCGAGGCGAGATGCTCGAAACTCGCCGCGAGGGCGAGGAACTCGCCGAGGGAGTCCCAGCGGAGATGGTTCTCCTTCTCGAACTGCTGGACGTGCTTCGGAGCGGAGCCGCCGGCGCCGGTTTCGAAGAGCCCGCCGCCGTTCATCAACGGGACGATCGAGAGCATCTTGGCGCTGGTTCCGACCTCGAGGATCGGAAAGAGATCGGTGAGATAGTCACGAAGCACGTTGCCGGTGACGGAGATGGTGTCCTCGCCGCGTCGAATGCGATCGAGACTGAAGCGGCAGGCGTCGGCGGGAGCCATGATGTGGAATTCAAGCCCGTCGGTGTCGTGTGCCTCGAGATACTGGTCGACCTTCTTGATGAGCTGGGCGTCGTGGGCTCTGGATCGATCGAGCCAGAACACGGCCGGCGCTCCGGTTGCCCGGGCTCTGGACACCGCCAGTTTCACCCAGTCCTGTATCGGCGCATCCTTGACCTGGCACATTCGCCAGATGTCGCCGCTTTCGACGTCGTGTTCGAGCAGCGTCTTCCCCGCCGAATCGACGACACGCATGGTGCCGGGCTCGCTGATCTCGAAGGTCTTGTCATGAGAGCCGTACTCTTCGGCCTTCTGGGCCATGAGGCCAACGTTCGGGACGCTGCCCATGGTGGTCGGATCGAAGGCGCCATGTGTGATGCAATCGTCGATCACCGCCTGATACACCCCGGCGTAGGAGCGGTCGGGGATGACCGCCTTCGCATCCTGGGTCTCGCCTTCGGCGTTCCACATGCGACCGGACTCGCGAATCATGGCGGGCATGGACGCGTCGATGATCACATCGCTTGGCACATGCAGATTGGTGATTCCTCGGTCTGAATCGACCATCGCGATCGCGGGCGCGTCGGCGAGTGCGGTGGCGATATCGGCTTCGATACCGGCTCGTTCCTCGGGGGGAA
>NHBO02000020.1 GCA_002167845.2 Phycisphaera sp. TMED9
CATCGCCGGCGAGCCGCAGCAGCCCATGCCCGAAGGTCGACCGGTCGAATTCGACGGACGAACCGTGTCCATCGGCGACTTCAGCCACGCGCTGCTCGGCATCTTCGATGCGATCGCCGCTCCCGCGGCACTGGCACTCCATCGACTCTCGCAGGGAGATCGCAGCGGATTCGATCGGATCATGGCGCCGTGCGAACTGCTCGGCCAGAAGATCTTCGAATCACCGACGCGGCACTACAAGACCGGCCTGGCCTTCTTGTCCTGGCTCAACGGATTCCAACCGAATCCGATGCTGGTGAACCATGAGGAACGATCACGAGATCGTGACCATCTCTTGCAGGTGGCCCGCCTCGCCAACGCAGCCGGTGCCATCGCCGACGCCGCGTCCGCCGCCGACCGGCTCACCGGATGGTTGGAGTCGGACTGAATCGACGACACGAGGTACCCTCGATCCATGCGCGGAGCGACTTTCGAAACCCACAGCACGGCGGATCGATCGCGATCCCGCGGATCGACACCGACCGTCGCGCTGCTCCTTTCACTCCTGGGATGGGTCGGATGCACCGGATGCGCCGTGCGACCAACCGACATCGAAGGCTCGGCGGCCGCGAACACCCGAATCGCCGAGTCCGTGAGGAGTGCGGTTCCCGTCCTGGAGACGACCCGACCCACGTCCGCCGCTGGTTGGCGACGGTGGCTCGATCGGAATCCGCATCCGAGATCGGTCCCGGCGTCCAGCGAGGTGATGGTGCTCAAGTCCATTCCGGGCACGTTCAAGATCACGGCGTATGCGGCACCGATTCTCGACGCGCGTCGCGAGCCCGACGAGACACACCGCCATCCGATTCTCGCCACGCCACCAACCGACTTCGAGGCTTCGGCACTTCCCACTCGTCGAGAACTCGCCGGCCGCTCGATGACCTCCGTCGACACCCTCGGCTGGGTCGCCAACGGACTCGACGCCTATCTCGCCGAAGTCAATGGCTCGACGGCGCTCCGATTTCCAGACGGTGAGATCGAATGCCTCGCCTGGGCGCGAACCAATGAACGCGAATACACCAGTCTCGGCCGACGGCTGGTGGACGAGAACCTCGCCGACATCGAGACCATCGACCTCGACGTCATCCGCGCACTCCACGAGTCGGATCCGGAGACCGTCGAACGACTCATGCTCGACAACGATCGAGTCGTGTTCTTCGAGGTCATCCCCGCCGATCGGTGGCCGCGAGCATCCACCGGAGTCAGGCTGATCCCCCGGCATTCCGTCGCGGTCGACCCGGAGGTCATTCCGCTGGGAAGCGTGGTGATGATCGAAGACCTCGCCGGAGCATCAGTCTTCGCAGTCGCGGTGGACATCGGCGGCGCCATCAAGGGCCGCCGAATCGATCTCTATCTCGGCGCGGGCGATGCGGCGCTCGCGGAAGCGGGACGACTGATCGATTCGGTTCGGATATCGATCATCGAACCCGCTCTCGAAGATTGAGCAACACGCCGGATCCGACGCTCCCACGAGCCGCCCCGCGGGAGGTCACGATTCCCCCCCGAAGATCCGTCGACCTTCGATCTGGCGAAGACGCTTCGAGAGATCAATCAGCCGAGCAGAAGCCGTTCGACCGCGGGCACCAGGGCGGTGACTCCGAATCCGGCGAGGCTGGCCGCGAGCCCGCTGGAGATCACCAGAATCAAGACTTCGGTGGCGATGATCAGGGGAACTCTCGAAGGAGTGCACCCGATCAAATGCATGGTCTCGATTTCCGCCGCTCGAATGCGAACCGACAACGCGATCACCACCGCGATCAGAAGCACCGTCGCGACGGCCACCACGCCAAGCACGGTGAGCAGGATTCGCCGCACCCGGAAGACCTCGACCAACAGACGATCGACGACCTTGGCGGCTCGAACCAGTTGGACCGGGACCCGCCCGGTTTCAGCTCGCGCAAAGAGAATCGTTCCCGATTTCTCATCTCGAGGCAGCACGATCGCGGCGTTCACCGGAAGGTCGGCCGCTTCTCCGTGAAAGTGAAAGTCGGCGACGTTCTCCGGCGTGATCTCCACGAACTCGTGGATCGCCGCGTTCATGCGGACCACCGCCGGTTCGTCATCGCCTCCGGTGCGTCCCATCACCAGACTCTCGTCGATCTCTTCGTCGACCTTGATGTGCCCATGTCCTCGACCCTGAACGATCCAGGCGGTGCTGGTCGAGGCGAACACCGCCGCATCGTCGGGGGTTCCCGAATCGGCGAGCACTCCGACCACCCGCATTCGGAGCGGATAGGCGCCGGCGAGATCGAAGATCTCTCGAGGTTCAGTCACGATCTTGTCATCGACCGCGATTCCTTCCCGGGCCGCCACCGCGGCGCCGACCACGCATTCACCAGCCATCGCGAAGTTGCGGCCCCCCGCCAGTTCAAGACCGCGAAACTCGAGGTAATCCGGATCAGTTCCGACCAACGGCCCGCCCTTCACGCGATCTCCGAACACCAGTGGCAGCACCAGTGCCAGTTCGTCGACTCGAAGCGCATCGACCTCCGCCTGGCTGATCGTCGCGGCGGGCGGCTCTCGAAAGTAGATGGCGGAGAGCACCAGATCGATCGGTGATCCGGCGGCCCCGGCGACCAACGGGGTCGAATCCGCTCTCGCCCGGAGGGCCTGTTCTCCCGCATCGACCAGACGGTCGATGGCGATCGGGAGAAAACCGACGAGGAACAACGCCACGCAGAGCAAGGCCGTTCGGCCACGATGATGACCAAGGTGCTTGCGGGCAAGGAAGAACGAGTGTCGGAGACCCGTCATGAAGGCGCCTCCGTCACGCGACCCACTCCATCGGTTTTCTGGAGACCTTCGCCGAGATCGACCACCCGATCGAAGGCATCAAGAAGATCATGGTCATGGGTGACCGCCAGCACCGCCGCGTTCTTCTCTCGAGCCGCATCCAGCAGCGCTTCGAGGATGACCCGTTTGTTGGCCGGATCGAGGTTTCCGGTCGGCTCGTCCGCGAGCACCATGCTGGGCTCGGTGACCAGCGCCCGACAGATGGCGGTTCGTTGTCGCTCACCATGGCTCAATCGCGTGATGCTGCGGCGCCGGAGATGAGCGATGCCCAGCCTTTCAAGAAGACGGCTGGCGCGATCTCGGGCGGCGGGATCGAGTCGCAGGCCTCCGAGGCGGAAGGGAAGGAGAATGTTCTCCTCGACGTCGAGGTGCTCCAGCAGTCGGAAGTCCTGAAAAACGAAACCGATTCGTGCGAGTCGCAGACTTCGCCGCGCGGATTCTCCCAGGATCGAAAGATCCGTCTCGTCGATCATCACTCGACCGGATCGCGGCGTGATGATCCCGGCAGCCAGGCGGAGCAACGTCGTCTTACCGCAACCACTGGGGCCGATCACGGCGATCGACTCGCCTCCACGGACTTCCAGCAGCGGAACCGCGAGGCGAAACCCGTCGACGGCACCCGCAGGCGCCGGATAGTCGAATTGAAGATCGGTCAAGCGAAGCACGGGGGCGTATCATACCAGTATGAAGCGTATTCAATCGACTCTCCTCCTGTTCATCGGCCTTGGCGGTCTCCTGCTCGGGACGGCCTGTGATGACTCGAAGACCCCCGGCCGCAGCGTGAGCGATCCCCGGGTCGTCGCGGTCTCCAACTATCCACTCGCGTACTTCACCGAGAGAATCGGCGGCGAGCGAGTCGGCGTCGAGTGGCGAATCCCACCGGGGATCGATCCCGGCGCCTGGACACCGGCCGGTGACGACATCGCGGCGTTTCAAGGGTCCGACCTGATCTTCCTGAATGGGGCGACCTACGAGAAGTGGCTTCCGACCGCGAGCCTCCCGGTGAGCCGCGTCGTGGACACCACCCGGGGCGTGAAGAGCCGGCTCCTGCCCGCAGGTGATGGATCCGTGCACGCCCATGGCCCGGAGGGCTCCCACTCCCATGCGGGGACCGCCTCGACCACCTGGCTTGATCCGGAGATCGCCGTCGCACAGGCCACCACGATCCACGATGCGCTGGTGCGGATCCTCCCCGCCCATCAGGAAGAGTTCGGTTCCAACCTCGGACTCCTGATCCGTCAACTTCAGGAACGCAGTGCGCCATTCGAGCAGGCCGTGAACGCGGCACCGATGACCCCGGTCTTCTTCAATCGCCCGGTGTTCCAATATCTTTCGGAACGATATCGGATGAACGGGTCGTCCCTTCATTGGGAGGCTGGATCGACACCGACCGCCGAGCAATTCGAGGAACTCGACTCGCTTCGAGCGGACCATCCAGCGGAATGGTTCATCTGGGATTCATCGCCGACCCCCGAGGCCATCGCGTCTTTGGAGGAACGAGGGATCCGGAGCATCGTCTTCGAGACGTGTGGGAATCGTCCGGAATCGGGCGACCTGCTCGACGTCTTCGACTCGAACGCCATCGAACTCCGTCGCGTCTACGGCATCGACGACGGTTGAAGTCCGATCGGTTCCGCGATGACCGCGACGGTCTTCCGGCCAAGCCGAAGCCCCAGCACCTCGACCCTCGGACCTTTTTCGTTCCGCGGAATCCGTCGGAATTCCCGACTCCACGCATCCACGTCGATCGCCGCGGCGCGGGTTCGAACGACGACCTCACCGATCTCGTCTCCGAAACGGGTTCGTAACGCCGAGGCCACGGCATCGGGTCTCGGCGGAAGAACCTCGAGGATCCGAACCGCTCGGAACCATTTCGAAGAGACCGAATCGATCACTTCCAATGGCACGGTCACCAGTCCGAGCCCGACCGCCGGCTCACCAGCCAGCGCCGCGTCTCCACCCATCGCAGCCTCCAACGCCACGGGGCCGAGTTCGAGCCGCTCGATCGAAGGATGAAACGTCAGGAGCGCTCCGTCGAGTTCGCCGGCGGCGGTGAAGCCGCCGGGCGAACCGGACAGTGTCCGGCCGGAGGGGAGATCCACGGCTTCGCACGGTTCCTCGCGAGCAAGCCGGCCCGTCCACACCACCGCCTGCACCAGACGCCCATGCTCCGCGATGATCGAGAGTGACTGACATGCATGCAGTTCGGGCGTCGGTCTGGGGAGACCAGGACCGAGTTTCACCGCCCCACCTTCCGCCCTGGCGAGGATCCCGCGGATCGAATCAAGATTCGGAACAAGATCTTCGATCCTCCACGAACGGCGACCGGAGGATTCATCGCGTCGGGCAGGATCAAGATGGACCAACGCATGGTCGATCTCCGTCACCTCGACGGCCTCGGTGCGAACCACGGCGCCCGCGTTCAATCCGGCCATCCACGCGCGGATCGGATCGCGATCGACCACGGTGCAGGGACCTCGGCGGGCCAGGGCCATCGCGTCGCCGCCGATGCCGCAACAGAGGTCGAGGACCGGCGCATCTCCGAAGCGAGCGGCCTTCCACTCAGCGACCGTTTCGCTCGTGGCCTGTTCCAATCCGGCTCGGTCGAGCATCATGGCACTCGGATCCGCGAACTTGGCGTCCGCTCGCGCCCGCGCGGATGCCAGTTCGATCGCCTCGGCGACCGAGGTACCGGGGAACGACTTTCGAAGCCTCATCACCGACGCGGGCGTGATCCCGTCCGCCACGGCGATCGCCGCGGCCTCCAGAAGCGGAACCGCCTCGGGGTCCGCCAGTTTTTCCCAGACGTCGAGTCTTCGGTCAGGCACGCATCGATGCTACCACCGGCCTTCGACACCCACCGGAATTCCTCAGGCGATGGCCCGACCCCGGCCGAGGTAGCATTCACCTCCCGGCATCACGGCCGGCCCGACGAATCTCGTCATGCGATCGTCGTCGTCCCGCTCCCCACTCGGAGATCTCCCAATGACCGATATCCGAACCGCAGACGTCATGCGTGCCTCCGGCTCCTTCGCGATCGCCGAAGGCATCTTCCTGATCCTCGGCGGCGTGATGCTGGTGATCGCCCCCTTCGCTTCCGTGGTCCTGCTCACTCAGTTCACCGGAGCCATGCTTGTCCTCGCCGGAATCATCGGTGCGATTCGCGCCGCGGGATCTCCTCACGGCGAGCACGGGAGCGGCGCCGGAATTCTGGGCCCCATCATCGCGGCGCTCGCGGGATGCATCCTCCTGATCGACCCGACCCTCTCCGCCGCCTTCATCACCAAGGTCCTCGGCGCGATCCTCCTCATCACCGGAGCGATGCAGATCGCCGCCGCATGCGGCATGCGTGGCCGAGACCAATGGACACTCGTCCTCGGCGGCGGAATCGTGACCACGATCCTCGGCATTCTGGTGTTCATGATGCCGGGGGCCGCCATTCTCGTCTTCGCGATCTTCACCGGCGTCCAGCTCCTTTTCCTCGGAGGCATGGTGCTCCGCGGCGGACGTGAACTTCGCCGCGTCGGCAGGCGTTCCTGAAACACCTCCCTGTGCTCCCTTCCACCCCCCTCGGGCCGGGCGATCGACTCCCGACCGAGGGGCTCGATGTCGGTTAGATTCACCGCATGCCCCCGGAATCCCGGAACGAACCGACGATCGGCCAGACCTCGCGGATGATCGTGGCGACCAGCGTTGCCGCGGCGCTCGCAGGGATCGCCGCCCTGTACTTCGTCTTCGCCGATCGCGGTGGCGAACAGGTCGTGAAGTGGCTTTCCGGCGATCGCTCGCTTCTGGGCATCGAGTTCTCGGGAGTCTGGAAGGTCCTGCTTCCGGCCATCGGGGTCGCGATCACGATGCCGCTGATCGTCTGGCTGCAACGACGCTTCTTCCCGGGAACCGAAGGCACGGGCATTCCGCAGGCCATCGCGGCGATTCAGATCGGCGATCGCCCGGAGCGAAAGCTCATGCTCTCCCTGCGGATCGCCTTCGGAAAGATCCTTCTGCTCAGCCTGGCGCTGATCTCCGGCATCACGGTCGGTCGCGAAGGCCCATCGGTCCATGTCGCGGCATGCTGCATGCACCTCAGCGGACGATTCTGCCGATTCCAGCCCTGGCTTCTTCAGCGAGGTCTCATTCTCGCCGGAAGCGCGGCCGGAATCGCCGCGGCCTTCAATGCTCCGATCGCGGGCGTGGTCTTCTGCTTCGAAGAGGTCGGACGGGTCTTCGACAAGAAGAGCGTTCCGACCATCATTCGCACCGTGGCGATCGCCTGTGTCATCGGCGTCATCGTGCTGGGTGATTACGAGTTCTACGGGTCGAGCAACTCCGGTGCCGCCCTGCCACTCGCCATCGAAGGCGAGTTCGGCACCTGGTTGTTGGAAATGCGCCAGTGGATCGCCGTTCCCCTGGTCGGCGTGATCGGTGGACTGCTCGGTGGCGGATTCGGACGAGGCGTGGTGGCCGGCAGCCGCCGCCTGGCGAGCTCACTGGTGCACCGTCCTCTGCGAACCGGCGTGGTGCTCGGGCTGGCTCTCGCGGTGATCGGAATCACTTCCGGCGGATCGAGCTACGGCGGCGGTCATGCCCAAGCCCAGCAGATGCTCGAGACCGCGGCGGACACCGGAGTTCCCATCGCCAACTGGGGAGATCCGATCGCCAAGGCCGCCGCGAGTTTCGTCAGTCTGATCAGCGGAATTCCGGGCGGACTCTTCGATCCGAGCCTCGCGGTCGGCGCCGGACTGGGCCAGATCACTCATGGATTCCTGGAAGCGAACATCGCACCGGGAATCGGACTGCCCGAATTGATGCTCCTCTTCATGGCGGCGTACTTCGCAGGCGTGGTGCAGAGCCCGATCACCGTCTTCGCCATCCTCTTCGAGATGACCGGCGCGTACGGCATGGTGCTTCCAATGATGTTCGCGGCCATGATCGGCGCCATCGTCGCGAGACGACTCTGCGAGCCGTCGATCTACGAGGCACTGGCCGATTCATTCCTCGAAGCCAAGGGCGTGAAGCATCTGGCCGGCGGACCGCCGAAAACGAGTTGATCGAAGCCCGACCCGGGACACCATGCCGACTCAGTCGTTCTGGGAATCGCGTTCGCGGAGACTTCGAGTGATCGAGGCTTCGTGGACGGGCATGCTTGACTTGTCCAGAGAATCCTTGGCGGCATGAAACGCATCGGCATCCACGGACCGAGGATCCTTGCGGGCGCTCTGGATGAAGACTTCGACCACCGCGAGTTGCGAATCCACGACCTCGGCGATCGAGGACGGCAGCTCCCCACGGACCCGATCAAGCGCCTCGCGAATCCATTTCACATCAAGCGCCGCATTCACCGCGAGATCCACCACTCGATGAACCGCCATGTCGTCACGAGCGTGCGTGAAGGAATCCGCCTCGATCTGGGCCACTTCCTCCCGCGTGAGCCCGTTGCTCGGCACGACCTGAACCCGAGCCCGGCGACCACTCCGACGCTCCACCGCGTCGACCCCGAGGACACCGTTGGCGTCCACGTTGAAGGTCACTTCGATCTGGGGGATGCCCGCCGGCATCGGCGGCAGCCCGCGAAGTTCGAACCGTGCGAGACTGCGGCAGTCGGCGACCATCTCCCGTTCGCCCTGAACCACGTGCAACGCGACGTTGATCTGACCATCGACGCTGGTTGAGAACATCTCGACCGCCTTCGTCGGAACCATCGTGTTGCGGGACACCAGCTTCGCAACCGCGCCTCCGGCGGTTTCCAATCCGAGGCTGAGGGGAATCACGTCGAGCAGGAGCGCGTCCTGCCGGACTCCGGACAGGATCGAACCCTGAACCGCCGCACCCATCGCGATCACTCGATCGGGGTCCAGAGCGACATACCCCGGTCGTCCGAACCACTTCTCCACCGCCTCCCGAATCATCGGCATCCGGGTCGAACCACCCACCATCACCACCTGATCGATCTTCGATGTCTCGAGCCCGGCGTCTCGGACGGCCCGTCGGCAGGCGTCGATGGTGCGATCGACCAGAGGCCGGGCCGCCTCCTCGAATGCCGATCGGGTCAGCATGCGATCGACGTCGGGCAGCACCCCACCACCATCAAGCACCAGCCTGGTGGCATCGGCATCACTCAACGCCTCCTTCGCACGAGCTCCGACTTCCCGGAGGATCGCCAGCCGGCGAGCACGCTCGGCCGGATCTCCATCGAGCACGGCTTCGTCGATCAGGTCCTGGATCAAGGCACGATCGAAGTCATCACCTCCGAGATTCGAATCGCCTGCGGTCGCGAGCACGCGGAAGATCGACTCACCGTCGGCATCGCCCGGGTCCGGCGGTATCACTTCGAGCACGGTGACATCGAAGGTTCCGCCTCCGAGGTCGTAGACGACGATGGTCTCCCCGGTTCCGCGAGTCCCGATGCCGTAGGCCAACGCCGCCGCCGTGGGCTCGTTGAGAATCCGGACCACCTCGAGCCCTGCGAGACGTCCCGCATCTCGCGTCGCCTGTCGCTGAGCGTCGTCGAAGTACGCCGGCACCGTGATCACCGCTCGCCTTACCGCCCATCCCAGAACCGCTGAAGCCTGCTCGCGGAGATGCGAGAGGAGATCCGCGGAGATCTGCTGCGGGGTGCGGATTCGCCCGTCGATCTCCACGCTTGCCAGACCACGTGGCCCCTCGACGACGGAGTATGGAAGCACCAACGCTTCCGCCTTCCGATCCGCATGGCTTCGACCCATGAATCGCTTGACGCTGAAGACGGTTCGAGTTGGATGAGATTTCAAGTCCGCCGCGGCCTCGGCGCCGACCGCCTCGACGGAATCGCTGGAATAACGAACCACCGACGGCACGAGATCCGCCTGATCATTGTCCGCCCGCGGATCCCCGACCCCGAGAATGCGAGAACCTCCCGCATCGGCGAATGCAACCAGCGAGTTCGTGGTTCCCAGATCAATTCCCACGATCAGGTCGACCGGATCGCCGGCAGCCTCGCCGTCAACGGAAGACTCACCGACGCCCGAGACGGGAGAAAGTTCTTCGCTGGACTCATCTTGCTCGTGACCGGACATTCCGAGCAGTCTACGGACCCACGGGGATGCGAGAGGGCGCGTGGCGCGAAAACGACCCCGGATCCCTCGGATCCGGGGTCGTTGACATCTCGAGCGGCGATGAACGCGGCAGGACACCCTGAACTCACCGATTCAGGCGAATCCTCGGCCTTGATCGGCCCGATCGCATGCTCACCGCGCCTTGATCATTCCGCGGCCGTCAGCATGGGCAGGGAGTGTGTCCCCTCATCAACCGACTCTTCCGAGGACTCCTCGGGTTGTGACGGCATCGGCCCGGCGAATCGGGTCGCCAGGACATCGAGGCGAGCACGGATTCTCTGCTTGCTCGCCGCTGCTTCGGCAAGAATGTCCGGATCGATGACGATCTGACTCTCCTGCGGCGGGTCGTTCGGAGTCGACCGACGCATGAATTCGAAGATGTTCTTTAAGTTTCTTGACACCACGATGTTTCCAGTTGTTGATGGTCGAAGTGCTCACACCAAGTGAACATGCTGCCTGCTCGTAACTCAATCCCCGGCACACGATCAGGTTGATGGCGGATTTCTCGTGGTCGTTCAGACAATTCATCGCCGACCCGAGATCTCCTGCACGGATGATGACCTGCCCGGAATGAGTCGTGGACTCGCCGAAACTCCGGGTCTCATCCGCTTTTCTCAATCTCCGAATGTCCTCCATGACTTCTCGACGACGGCGATCGCGGTGATAAGACTTCCGCACGAGATTCTCGCCGACTCTGTAGAGGTAACTCACTGTCACCACACGTCTTTCGAGATTTTTGACTCGAAGAAGGCGAAAAAAAACCTCCTGGGTGACATCTGCCGCCGGGCCGGGCCCGACCAGCCGACAGAGAAAACTCGACACCTTGGAGTGGTGTGCCTCGTACAGATCCTTCACCAGTTGAATTCTCGCTGGCGGTGGCGATTCCGAAGGACGGACCGCCTCCGGCGGCACGGCCGAATCGCGGTTTTCAAGGGCGAGCGGCCCGATCGAAGTCCTGGACATCACATTCGGTCCTTTCTGCAGCCTGACCATTGCAGGCGAAGCTGTTCACCGCCTCCCCACGGAGAGGGCGGTCAGTTGATGGACGCGACTGTACGCACCGAGATCGAGGCCTCGAGGGCCCCTTGCGGTTTTTCAGGTGGATCCACCCCACGGTGACCCTCTCCAATCCCTACAGATCCTCCAGCCGCACCATTCCCGGCCCCACCGGGACGAACACCGAGGACTGCAGGCGCTTCCAAGGCCGTCGGCGAAGGTCCCGGAACTGAAGAACTCGACGAAGATCTGCCAATCCCACGATGAGCCGAAAACACACCCGAAACTCCGCGTTGTCAGAGACACGGGTGGCCGGATTGACCGGTCACGCCCCGGAACGAGATTTCAAGAACACACTCTCCTGGGGAGTCTCCCTCGTTGCCTCCGAGGGTGGCTCCTCCTTTTTTCGTCTGTTCGGTGTTCGGCGTCGCCTCGTCCGACCCGCTTTCGGTCACCCGACCAGCGTTCAGCGAGCCGGCTGGTCAGCGGCGGGAAGCGCATCAAGCACACCTCGGAACTGCTGGGCCGAGATCGACTGCAAGACGTCCAGAACCGCCTGAGTCTCGGCATCGAAGGCCCGACCGTCCGCCATCACCGTGAACTTGCGATGCGTCCCATCGAGTCGAAGGTCGACCTCGAGTTCACGCGGGCCGGAACCGGTCGACGGCTCGAAGGACTTCTCGAACCAACCGGCATCCTTCATCGCCGCCATCAGTGAAGATCTGGCCTCGGACGTGAACGTGAGACGAACCGGAGTCTGGTACTCGAGCGCCGCCTGGCCGCCCCCGAAGCGAAAGGTGCCGTCCGAGTCCCATTTGTAGAGCGCGTAGCGTTTCGCAGTACCGTCCGCATCGAGCAACCACATGTTGATCGCCGGCTGATCCGGTTCATCAGGTATCCCCGTCGAGTTCCCCGGACCGACACAACCGACCAACGACATCGCAGACAAGGCGAAGACCATCGCGGAAAAGAGCACCGCGTTCACGATGTCATGACGATGAAGTCGCGGTCGTTGATGATCACACCCGGGGCGCACGGACAGGCTCATGAGGACTCCTTGGACGATCCGTCCTCGCGATACCGACTCCAGGGATCCGGACCGAAGTCGTACCGTTCCGGAAATCGAATCGAATCGTCGGGCGGGACGTCCCACGCCCAGGCCAGGGCCGCCATGCGGCGCATCGCCGAGCGCATCCGGGGATCTTCGACGTCGAACGTCGACGCGTCCCCGGGACTGGCATCTTCGGGAATCTCGAATCGTCGGACGATGGTCCAATCCCGGCCGTCACGCTGGAGATGCAGGATCTGGATCACCTCGTCGTCACCCGGCTCCAGCAGTTCGAGATTGCCCGAGTAGTTTCCAGCAGACGGCGAACCGAAGTCCAGAACATCCATCTCCTTCCACAGTTCGACCAGCTGGGCTCGATACAGCGATCTGGTCATGCCCGGTCGATCATCGACCCCCAGGTTGGCGCCGACATCGGCTCGAAGGACGCCATCCGGAAGCACGATCGCCCGGGCCGGTCGAAGCTGCACCGGCCACGCACCGGGGTCCCGCTCGATTCGCACTCCAAGGCTCTCACCCACGATCACCGTGGCATCGATGACCGAATCCTCGGCCAGACCATCGGAATCGACCCGGGAGGAGGTGCTCGAGCAACCCGCCGAGGCGAGGATCGGGAATACGAGTGCCAGAATGATCGTGGAGATTCGTCGAAGACTGAGTGCCATGTGTGAAAACTAGCACGCCCTCGACCCGCCCGCCGGAGGGCCTGAGGCGGTACTCTCCTCGGACCATGCGAACGAGCATCAACTGGCTGAACGATTATCTGGATCCCGCCCTCGACGCCGAGACCCAGGCAGACCTCCTCACCGCCGCCGGATTCCCCTTTGACGGGGAGGATGTGGCTGAAAACGGCGAACCCTGGCAGGAGATCGAGACCACGAGCAATCGCGGCGACTGCCTTTGCCACTTCGGTCTCGCCAGAGAGGCGGCGCTGCTCGGCGGCTCCACGCTGAAAATGCCGGAGATCACCCTTCCTCAGGGCGGCCCCTCGATCTCGGACTCGATCGAGGTTCGGAACTCCGAGCCCGAACGCTGCCCCCTCTACACCGGACGAGTGATTCGTGGCGTCAAGGTGGGCCCGAGCCCGGAATGGCTGCAGCGGCGTCTGATCGCGATCGGCCTGGTACCCCGGAACAACCTCGTCGACGCGACCAACTTCGTGCTCTTCGAGTACGGCCAACCCACTCATGTCTTCGACCTGGACACGCTTCGCGGCGGAATGATCGAGATCCGTGCCGCTCGTGCGGGCGAAGGGTTCCTCCCCATCGGCGAAGGTGCGGAACCGCTCGAACTCGTACCGGCGGACCTGGTGATCGCCGATGCCGAACGCGCCGTCGCCATGGCCGGCGTCAAAGGTGGCGCCGAGACGTCGGTGACCGATGGAACGACGAACATCCTGCTGGAAGCCGCGACCTTCGATCCGGTCGGCGTGCGGAACACCGCACGACGCCATCGCATCGCGAGTGATTCCTCCTACCGATTTGAACGGGGCGTCCATCCCGCGGAGATCTCGGTGGCGATGGACCGATTGACCGCCCTGATACTCGAACTCGCCGGCGGCGAGCTCTGCGACGGCGTGGTGGCGGACGGCCAGCCCATTCCAGAGCCCCGCACCGTTTCGATGCGCCCCGCACGCTGCCGGGCCGTCCTTGGAATCGAGATCTCGGACGAGGAGATCCTCCGGCTTCTTGAAGGCCTCGGCTTCGAACCGAACGCCTCCTCCGAGGACATTCGGTGCACGATTCCACCTCGACGCCTCGACATCGACCGCGAGGCCGATCTGATCGAGGAGATCGCTCGGACCCATGGCCTGGACGCGCTCCCGATCAACGAGACCATCCGGATCCGAGCCGTCGCACCGCAACCGGTCGACGAAGGACTGAATGCGATCCGCGAAATGCTCGTCGGCGCCGGCTTCCACGAAACCGTGACCCACACCCTGATCGGTCCTGAGGCGGCAGCGGCTTTCCTCGAGACCGGACACGAGGTGCTGAAGGTCGATGACGATCGAGCCGCGGCCGAGCCCATCCTGCGGCCGAGCCTCGTCCCGAGCCTCCTTCGAGTCGCGAAGCACAATCACGATCTCGGAACCAGCAACGTCCGGCTTTTCGAGACGGCCTCGGTGTTCGATCAATGCGACGGCCAGCATCGCGAGCGGCGATTGCTCGGACTGCTCGTCGACTCCCCGGATGGCGGCGTCGCTCGAGATGCCGCCTCGCTGGGCCAGGCGGCGTTCGGCGTGCTGCGAACCATCATTGATCGAGTCGTGAGAATCGTTGGAGACGGCGAAGTCGAGATCGACGACGCCCTCGATGTTCCCGGCTTCGCCGCCTCGGGCGTGGTTCGAGTGAATGGCCGATCGATCGGCACCCTCGGCGTGGTCGAACCCGGCGTCGCCTCACGATCCGGCCACGATCGCCCGCTGGTCGCCGCGGAAATCGAGCTTGCGCCCGAAGGCGTCGCCGACGCGTTGGCGAGCTGGCCGCCGGAGAGCACCGCCACCGACCTGCCGGCCTATCCCTCGATCGATCGCGATCTGACGATCCTGGTCGACGAGCCGGTCAACTGGGCCGAGCTTGAACGAGCGATCCATGCGGGAACACCCGAACTTCTCGAATCGACGGAGTTCGTGACCGTCTTCCGAGGCGCCAAACTCCCCGCGGGTCGGAAGGCCATCACTCTCCGCCTCCGCTTCCGGGACCCGGATCGCACGCTCCGTCACGATGAAGTCGATCCCCAGATGAAGACCATCACCGACGCCCTGATCGCTTCGGTGGGCGGTGAGATCCGGCAATGAATGAGTCGAGCGGCCATTTCGCGAATCGGACGCTCGATGAGTTCACCGCCGATCTCGCCGCGAAGAAGTCCGTTCCCGGAGGCGGTGCCGCCGCCGGTTCGATGCTGGCGCATGCCGCGGGCCTCGCTGGAATGGTCATCGCGTTCAGCCACGGAAAGAAGAAGTTCGCGGAGTTCGAGCCCGATCTCGCCGAGGCCGCCGGCCGGCTCGAACGAATCCGCGAAGAGAGCCTGGAACTCGCGGATCTCGACGCGCACGGCTTCAAGACGCTGGCGGACCTCTGGCCACTCGCCGAAGACGACCCGACGCGCCGACAGGCGTGGCCTGCGGCGGTTCATGGCGCCATCGCCGCACCGCATCAACTCGTGCTCCGGGCCGCGGAGACGGTCCAGATCATCCAACGGCTGGTCGGCCGATCGAGCACGCTCCTCCGGAGTGATCTCGCCATCGCCGGTCGATTGGCGGGGTTCGCTGCGGAAGCCGCGGGCTGGAACGTCGATGTGAACCTCGATGCACTCCGCGGACTGGATGACGGAGCCCCGCTGGCGATCGCGATGGAAACCGAGACGCACGGCGCGATCCGCGCCGCCATCGCCGGAGCGGCCGCGATCGACGACGCCTGCAGAGCGGGCGGCCGCGACACCATCTCACCCTGAGGTGGCGGGGTATGCTCTCCTCGAACCGCATCCCGTACTCGGACGTGAGACCCGGACTCATGACGGAACCGCGTGACAGAATCGAGATCGAAGGCCTTGAGCGATCTGCGGAGATTCCGCGGAGCGGTGCCGGCGCGGAGGATTCCAACCAACGCTTCATCATGGTCTGGTTTCGGTGCTGCCATCAATACGGCCGTTTGAGTCGGAATGCTGCGGCGACCCGATACGAAGGACGATGCCCTCGGTGCGGAAGCAACGTCTCCGCCGGGATCGGCCCGGGCGGATCGACACGGCGCATCTTCGAAGCACGATGAGAATCACTCGGGAACATCCGGCTCGTTGCCGCCTCGGGTAGGGTGTCCCGCGATGGAACTTCTGATCCTCTTCAGCATCGCCGCCACGATCGTGGTGATCCTCATGGTCCTCGCCACGATGCGCGAAGCAACCCGTCCCATGCGTCGCACCATGGGATGGGCGCTCGGCCGAGGCATGCCGACGGATCCCGGCGACGTGGGCGTGCCATTCGAGACCTGGGAAATCGATCGACCCGGTGGTGTCCGACTCCCGGTCTGGGACGTGCCCGGCCTTCTGGAATCCGGCCCGCTCCTGGTGATGGTCCACGGATGGGGACGTTCCCGACTCACCTGGCTGCCACACCTCGAGGACTGGCGGCGACGAAGCTCGCGCCTGGTCATGATCGATCTTCGAGGCCACGGTGACGCGGCGCCGGACGGCGCGGGCCTGGGTGACACCGACGTCGACGACCTGGTGGCCCTGCTGGATCGCCTGAACGCACCCGACGCGACACCGATCATGGTGATCGGCCGAAGTCTCGGCGCCACCGTGGCCATCCTCGCCGCCGCTGAGACCGACCGGATCGCCGGCGTCGTCGCCGTGGCTCCCTACGAAACGCTTCGAGTCCCGCTCCGCCAGCGACTTCTTCTCCGCGGCCTTCCCTCGGGATACGTCTCCTGGCTCGCGATCCAGGGGCTCCGCCTCATCGGGCGGCACCCACGCTCCACCCGCGCCGCGGCGGCACGGACCGATGTCCCGATACTCGTGGTGGTCGGCGACCAGGACCCCATCAGCCCTCAGGACGATGCGATCGCGATCGCGGAAGCCGCACCACAAGGACGTCAGGAGATCGTGTCCGGCGCGGGCCACGGCAATCACTGGGACCTCGCCGGCGATCGACTCGATGCGGCGGTCGACCGGTTGATTCAGGATGCCTCGAAGGCGAGGGATGCGGAGTTCGCGCAGGCCGGCGACGGACCCTGAATCTGAAGCCTCGGATCGAGCGACCCGACCACCGGTGAACGCGAGCGACGCTCCACCCGGAGGTGAAGCGTCGCTCGTCGATCATTCAGTTCCGCCGAACATCTTCGACGAAGAACGGCCCGGCGACTGTTTCAGCCGTCCACGTTGACCGGCGGCAGGAACCACTGGCGGTACACCCAACCGAGATCGTCACCACTGAACTTCCAGACGGTGGGTCCGACGAAGCGAGCAAGTTCATCCGGCGAGAGATCCTCCATCAGGTCGATCACCGCTTCGGTGATCTCGTCGGCACCGGACGCGTTCTCCGGTCCGAATTCACCCTGGGCATCAAGCATTCCCATCATCTGCTCCGCCATCCCGCGGCTCGAGGCGAACTGCTCGACGACATCGACATAGCCCCAACCAACCGCATCGCCACCGGGCATTCGGTTGACCGAGTCGGTGAAGAGACGCAACTTGGAGATCGGGTGGTCGGCTGCTCCGGCGTTCAATCCTCGGATCACCTGTTCGGTGCCCTTGTCGTTCCCGAGCACGAACCAGTTTCCGGCAACGCAGGCACCCATGCCTTCGCCGGTCCACATGGTCTCGCCGAGGAAGTCGCGGGGCTGAAGACCCATCCCCGGTCCCATCATCGCCAACAGCGGCTGCATCTTCTGAGCGTCGCTGGTGGGAATGACCAGCGTGGTTCCGCCGGTCGTGGTCATCACGTGGATGGCCGGTCCGAGCGACTCGAGGGCCGGCGTGACCATCGGGCCGAACTGATCGACCATGCCGTCCATTTCCTCGCCACCCATCGGCATCGCGGCGGACATCTTCTCGACCAGGGGCATCAGACCCTTGAAATCGAAGTTCATCCGGCCGTAGCCGATCGCCTCGTCACCGATGACCTTCGGCGGCGCCTGGCCGACTTCGTCCTGCTCGAGCAGAAGACCCATGATTCCGCTCTTGTCATCCGGGGCGAGAATCGACGCGGTCAGCACCATGGATGCGACCGACGGATCTTCCGGCATCGAGAGCCCGAATCCATATCCGCGAATGTCTCCGAACATCTCGCCGATCATCGGCTTCACCATGCCCGCAGGCCCCATGAAGATCGGAGCGAGGAGATCCTGCAGTGGATCGGTGAGGAGCACCGCGTAGGCCTCGGCACCGTCGAGCTGCTTGAGGGTGTTGGTCCAATCCTCGGTCGAGCCGATCACCTTCGCATCATCACCATCGAAGATCGCGAGCGCGTCATCGATCGCGAGCAGATCATTGGCCATGATGAACCTCGGACCGTCCTGAACCATGTACATGGTCGCGAAGTCCGGCGCCATCTCCGAGGGATCGCCCAACATCATCATCATGTCGTCCATCTCGGCGAATTCATCGGCGGGATCCTTCTGGCCGGCTTCTTCGACTCGGGTGAGCACGACGACTTCTCGCCCTCGAATCTCCTTCGAATCGAGATCGATGCCATCGTCCTTCTGCCAGGAATCACGAAGCGTCGCCATCATCTCGGCGTTCTTGCCCTCGGCCTCCCAATCGCCGTATCCAAGCATGAACGACTTGGACTGACCGGTCTCCTCATCGAGATCGCTGTAGAACGCGATTCCGAGATTCGCCGGCAGTTCCATCGATTCAATGTCGAGTCCGGACCCGGCGAAACCCTCCGCCATTTCGTCGCGGATGTTCTCGAACGCCCGCCCGATGGTCTTCTGAACGGCGCCGGTCTTCCAAAGACCTCCAAGGGGATTGCCGTTGAATCGTTCGCACATGGTCTCGGTGGCATCCGCCCCCATGATGAAGAACGTCCCGGTCGGCGCGATGTCCGCGATCGTGTAGGAGTCGGCGGCGAGGACCGAGGCGGAGAGACCGCCGGTCACGAGCGCTGTGCTGAGCAGAATTTCAGAGAGAGGACGACGAATCATGGTTGGATTCCGAAAAGGGAGATGCTGGACGGGATCAGAGTGCGGACGAGGTCTCTTTGGGATTCCTCGAAAAATGGTTTCGGGAACGATCAGTCACCGGCGGTGCCGTCATCGAGAACCGATGGCCCGCCGGACAGGCTGCGGGTGGGCGGCTGGTGATAGATGTGCCCGCTGTTCGGGTTCGAACGATCGTAGGTGAACGCTTCGCGATTTCGGACGAAGTCCTTCACGTATCGGGCCGGAATGGCGAACCCGAGGGCTTCACCGCCGAGGATTCCCATGTTGGTGATGCCGATCACCTCGCCGCGGGTGTTGAACAAGGGCCCCCCGCTGTTGCCGGGATTGATCGGCGTGTCGGTCTGCACGTAGGTCAGGCCGCTGAAGTTCCGCTGCGTCGTGGAGATCACCCCCTGCGTGAGCGTGCGTTCAAGGCCGAGGGGATTACCGATCGCGAACACCGGTTGCCCGATATCGAGTTTCTCCGCACCCTGGACCGGCGCAAAGAGGAACTTCGCCCCGGTCGGATTGTCGATTCGGATGAGCGCCAGATCGAGATGGTTGTTGACCGCCACCAGTTCCACGTCGTCGATGTCGGTCCGCTTGAGCGTCCCGTCGGGCTGTAGAAACCACACGGTCGCCCGGAGTGCCGTTTCACCCTGCACGACATGCGCGTTGGTGATCGCATACCCATCGGGCGAGATGATCACTCCGGAGCCGAGACCCCCGGGAGTCGAAACCTTGATGACGGCGGGGCCGAGGATCTTCGCGTGTTCCTTCGGGCTCAACTCGATGGGATCCACCGCGATCGAGAACAAGGTCCCCGAATCCACGGCGGTCACCGCAGGACCGGTCGATGACACGATCTCGTCGACCTGATCGAGATCGAAGTTGACCACGGTCGGGCCCACATCGATCCAGACCGATCGGTCATCACGCTTGACGATCATGCCGCGGACTTCGCCACCATCCTTGAGCCGGACGATGTCCTTCGATGAAGACGACACCGTCGGTTCCGCGGCGGCGGGCCCGGCGGGAAGCGTGATCGCGGCGGACGTGAGAATCAGGGCGACGCCGATGCGGCGGAACATTCGAACGGGCATGGGAACCTCCAGGTCAGGTCCGGTACTATACCCGCTGAAGCCGTCTTCTCAGAATCGCCCGGGATCACCGTCCGACCCCCGCCAAGGCTGCTCTCCTCTTCGGAAATCGAGACTCATGACTCCTCTTCATCGCTTCCAGACACTCGTTCTTCCCCTCGCCATCGCGGCCATGCCCGCCGCGACCGAGGCGACTCCACAGGATGCCGACACCGCCGCTCACTTCGGTTTCGACTCGCTGGAGGTCGTGCCGGTCGGTCCGGGTGCCGGACCACTGGTCGCGGTCGACCTCGATGCCGATGGATTCCAGGATCTCCTGGTGGTCAACAACCACAAGAGCCGACTCGAGTTCCTCCGTCAGAAGAGCGACGCCGTCCCCGGCGAACCGAAGCCGCCCCGACGCGCCAACGAACTTCCGGAACACTGGCGGTTCGATCGCGTGGAGATCCCGGTCAACTTCGAGGTCGGGGCCATTCAGACCGTGGACGTCGATGGTGACGGACGCCTCGACATCATCGCCGCGGGCCGACCCGACGCGATCCAGATCTACCGACAGACCGAGTCCGGCGAGTTCGAGATGCTGCGACGAAATCGCATCCGCGGATTGAGCGTCTCTCGCGACGGGATGATCGTCGAGGATCTCATCGGAACCGACGGCCCCCTCGAACTGGTGGCCCTCACCGGTGGACGAATCAAGATCTGGCCCCTGCAGAGGAACGGAAGACTCGCCCCGCCCCAGGAACTCAATGCCGGCGACGCCCGCATCATCGCGATCTTCGCGGAAGACTTCGACGGTGATGGCCTTCAGGATCTCGCGGGAATCGCCGCCGATGACGAAGCCCCGGTCCGAATCTGGCTGGCCGCTCGCGAAGATGGCGAGAAGTCCTTCGGCCCGCAACTTCGGTTCGAGATGCCGCCCATCGCCGAAGCCGCCGGTGTGATCGTCCCCGGCCGAGAGACCGCTCAACTCGCGGTGATCGAACGCCCGACCAAACGACTGGTGATCCATGAATTCCGGACCGACGACGACGAGGGCGGGGAACCGTCCTTCGAAGTCCATGGGTTCACGGATCCGGGTGAACGCAAGCGAGACGTCGTGATCGCGGACCTGAATGGCGACAAGCTTCTCGACGTCGTGGCGACGGACCGGAAGAAGAACGCCGTCGCCACCTGGATGCAGATCCCGGAACGAGGCCTGGTCGGAAGCAGCACCTCGCCCAGTTTCGCGGCGCCGGATGCCGTTGAAGCCGGTGACGTCGACGGTGACGGCACCGCGGAAGTCTTCGTTCTCAGCACCGAGGAAGGCGTGGTCGGCCGAGCTTCGGCGGGCCCCGACGGCATCGGCTTTCCGGAAGCGATGCGACTGCCTCCCGGTGATGTACCGGTCGCCATGAAACTGGTGGACACTCCGGACGGCCCTCGACTCGCGGTGATCGCCTCGAACGAGAAGCGGTTCGCCCTCGACCTGCTCGACTTCGACGGCGGCGAACCGCAGGCCATCGATCTCGGCCGCGCCACCCGAGGCCCGGACACGATCCTCGACGTGGATGCCGACCAGGACGGCCGGAAGGATCTGCTGATCTTCACCGAGGACAAGCCGATGATCATGATTCTCGGCACGGAGGACGGCTACGTCGTCGTCGAGAAGGACGACATGCCGCAATTCGGACTGGTGAGCGCCGCGGGCGCCGAGAACACCAGCCGGTTCGACGTCGATGATGACGGAATCGAGGAACTCCTCGTCGCGGATCGCAACTTCATCCGAGCGCTTCGCTACGACGCCGAAAAGGGCTGGACGGTCGTGACCCAGCTCAACGCGGATGGCGATGCGAAGCTGGTATCGGTCGCGATTCTCGGGGATCGAATCGTCGCCGCCGATCGAGAAGGCCGTCGGCTCCTGATCTTCGAACGCGCCGGCGACGGCTGGGCAGTCGCGGACGAGATCGAGATTCGCGGAATCGATCCGATCCGGATCGAGCGTGGTGGTTTCGGTGGCATGAACGACACCGAAGACCTGCTTCTCGTCGGCAACGACGCCTTCGCCGTGGTTCGCCTGGAAGGCAATCGCCCGCGGCTGGTCGAAACCGGTTCGTGGAGACCTGACGACAATCGAAAGGTCCCGCACGAGGTCGGGACGGGCGACGTCAACGGCGATGGTCGTCTCGATCTGATCTCGCTCGATGCCGGACTCCAGATGGCCGACATCCTGAGCTTCAGCGATCAAGGGCGACTGCATCCCATGACCGGCTTCACGGTTTTCGAGACCAAAATGTTCAGCGGTGGCGATCCACGAGAGTTCGAACCACGGCAAGTGGTGATCGAGGACGTCACGGGTGACGGTGCCGAAGACCTCATTCTCGTGGCCCACGACCGAATCCTCGTCTATCCCCAGAGCGTGATCGCCGACTGATTCGGCACGAAGAAAAGACAATCTTCATACTCGAGAGGTTGAACATCGGACGCGGAAAGACAATGCTTACATCGTGACCCAAGTCGACCGCCGATCCTTTCTTCTGCTCGCCGCCGCGACCACCGGTGGATTCATGGGACTCCAGCGAGCGGCGGGTACCAACCGACTGGGCTTCCCTTCCGCCGAGGAGGGCTACGGAAAGCTCATCCCCGATCCGGCCGGGATCCTCGATCTTCCCGCTGGATTCTCTCATCGGATCATTTCCCGATGGGGTGAGGAAATGAACGACGGGCTGCTGGTTCCCAATCTGCATGACGGCATGGCGGCCTTCAAAGGTGAGGGCGATCACGTCGTGCTCGTACGGAACCACGAACTCGGGATCGACTCCGATCCCAGCCACGGCGCATTCGGTCCAGAGTTCGAACGCCTCGGACGCGTCGAATCCTCTTCATTCTTCGACTTCGGAAAAGACGGGCCTCCGGTATTGGGCGGGACCACGACGGTGGTGTACGACCAGCGATCGGGCGAGGTGGTCAACCACTTTCTGAGCCTCGCCGGCACCGGACGAAATTGCGCGGGCGGGATGACGCCCTGGAACACCTGGATCACCTGCGAAGAGTGGACGCAACGGTCCGACGAACGGTGCGCCGTCGACCACGGCTGGTGCTTCGAAGTCCCCGCGGACGGCCGAGGCGGACTCGTGCCGGCCCGTCCGCTCCTCGGTCTCGGTCGATTCAACCATGAGGCGGTCGCGGTCGCTCCCGACGGTCGGTGCATCTATCTCACCGAAGACCGCAACGACGGTCTCCTCTACCGGTTCATCCCGAACCGCCCGGGACATCTCGCCGAGGGCGGAAGGCTTCAGGCGCTCATGATTCGCGAACGCCCTTCGTTGGACCTTCGGAATTGGATCGATCCCGCGCTGGAGTCACCGATCGTCTCTACCCGGGAGAGACTGCCCGTCTCCTGGATCGATCTCGATGACACCGGAAGCCCGGAAGACGACCTCCGCTTCCGCGGCTTCGAAGCCGGGGCGGCGCGATTCGCACGGGGCGAAGGCATGTGGACCGGACGAGACGACATCAAGTTCGTCTGCACGACCGGCGGCGTGGGCCGGATCGGCCAGATCTGGAACTACGTCCCGTCGCCGGCGGAAGGAACTCCGGATGAGGCGAGTCAGCCGCCGATTCTCGAACTCTCGATCGAAGCGACCGAGGGGGGCATCATCGAGAACGCGGACAATCTCACGATCTCACCACTCGGCGATCTCTTCGTATGCGAGGACGGCCCCCCGGGAAACGGGCTCGTTCGGATCTCACCCGACGGTGCCGTCGCCCGATTCGCCCTCAATCGAATGAGCGGGAGCGAACTCGCCGGTGCCTGCTTCAGCCCCGATGGGAGAACCCTGTTCGTGAACATCCAGCATCAGGGAATCACGCTGGCCATCGAAGGGCCGTGGAAAACCGGAGCCTGAACCACGTTTGACGGGCGCCCGGCTCAGAACAGCGAACTCACGTCCAGCATGAAGTAGAGGATGAACGCCGCCGACGCCGCGAGCAACAGGAGGGCCAGGTCGAGAAGGATCAGCAGGAGTGACCCGCTCGACTTCCCGATCGCGACCAGCCCGGCACCGGCGACGCCGATCACGAGCACCTAGGCAAAGCGATGACGACTCGACGAAGCGCCCTCATCGAGGAAGCCTCTTCGAGGCCAGCCTCCCGACCGACGATCTTGTGATCATCGATCCTCGAGCGCGACGTACGGCACTTCATGCGGTCCGACGTACGCGGCGCCGGGTCGGATGAGCTTGTTGTTCTTGAGATACTCGATGCAGTGTCCGGTCCAGCCACTCATGCGACTGAGGGCGAACATCGGCGTGAACAGATCGAGCTCGAGGCCGAGCGACCAGTACGTCGTCGCGGAGTAGAAGTCGACGTTCGGGAAGATCCCCTTGTCGGCGACCGCCTCGTGCATGATCTCTTCGATCCGCTTGCTCATCTCGTAGAGCGGAAGGTTCCCGGTGTCCCGGGCCAGGCCCTCGGCGAAGGTCTTGAGATAGGTGGCCCGCGGATCGTACGCCTTGTAGACGCGGTGCCCGAAGCCCATGATCTTCTCCTTGCGCTCGAGCTTGCCCTTCATGAAGTCGTCGACCTTCGACATGTCGCCGATCTTGTTGAGCATCACCATCACACCTTCGTTCGCACCGCCGTGCAGCGGGCCACGAAGGGCTCCCACGGCCGCCGAACATGCGGAGTAGAGGTCGCTGAGCGTCGAGATGACCACGAGGGACGTGAACGTCGAGGCGTTGAAACCGTGATCGGCATGAAGAACCAGACACACGTCGAGCGCCCGGACCATCGTTTCGGTCGGTTCCTCGCCGCGGAGCATCCAGAGGAAGTTTCCGGCGATCGATCGATTCGCGTCGGCGGGGATGATCTCCTTGCCCTTGCGATGGCGATCGAACGCGGCGATCAGGGTCGGCGTCTTGGCCACCAGTCGAATCGCCTTGCGGATGTTGGCTTCAGGGCTGTCATCGTCACATTCCGGATCGAAGAGCGACAAGGCCGACACCAGCGTCTGAACCACGTGCATGGTCGAGGCGTCAGCGGGCGTCTCGCGAATCATCGCGATCAATCCCTCGGGGAGGGCGTACTCGGCTCGGAGTTCCGCCTCGAAGGCGGTGAGTTCGGCGGGGTTGGGCAACCGGCCGTTCCAGAGCAGGAAGGTCGACTCCTCGAACGTCGAGTGGCGAGCGAGCGAGTCGATGTCGATGCCGACGTACTCGAGCACACCTTTCTCACCGTCAATGAAGGACATCTGCGTCTCAGCCGCAATGGTGTTGACGAGGCCCTGATCAAACTGCTTTTCGGTGGCGGTGCTCATGGCACGAGGACTCCCTTGGTCGCGTGGTCTGCGGTCGCGTGGTCTTCGAAATCTGTCCCGGCCGGATGATCGAGCGGGGCCCCGGAAGGGGAACTGACGTTCATTTCCTTTCGTTCCCGCCGGTGATCCGGATGCTCTCAAGGAGGAATCCTGAACCGATCCGTCCGAGCCTCTCTCGAGACCGCGGGAACCCCCCCAGAAGTTTGGGCGGTTGAACATTGTAGGGGTTTCAGACGCCCGGCTCAATGCCCGGAAAAGGAACTTCACCGCCACCCACCGTAGACTTCCGTCATGCTCATTCCTCTCGGCACCGATCGCCTGCCACCCCGGCGAGCGATCACCACCACTGTTCTGATCGCGCTCAACCTGCTGGCCTTCGTCGGCATGATGGTCGCTTCGCGCTCCGGGTTCTCCTCCCTCGAAGAGACCCTGAACGGCGGCGCCGTCTCCAGAACGGCCTTTCAGCCGTGGACGCTCATCACCTACCAGTTCCTCCATGATCCCAACGGCCTCGGCCACATCGGCTTCAACATGCTCTTCCTGTGGGTGTTCGGCCAGGCCGTGGAGTCCCGGCTCGGCCACCTGGGCTTCGCGGCCTTCTATCTGGTTGGTGGAATCGCGGCCGCCCTGGCACACATGGCGGCCTCCCCCGCACCCGCGATCGGCGCCTCCGGATCGGTCGCCGCGGTCAGCGGTGCGTTCCTGGCCCTCTTCCCGAGGGCCACGGTCCGAGTGTTGTTGTTCTTCTTCCTGATCGGGATCTACCACATCCCCGCCCTCTGGTTCATCGCGTTCTACATCGCGATCGACATCTTCAGCCAGTTCGCCGGCTTCTTCGGACGAAGCAACGACGTCGCCAATGCCGCCCACCTCGGCGGCTACCTCTTCGGATTCTCGACCTCGATCGCGCTGCTGGCCATCGGCGTGCTGGCCCGCACGGACCTCGATGCGCTGTTCCTCTTCAAGCAGTACCGAAGACGCGCGGCGATGCGATCGGCGAGTCGAGAGTACGGAAGTGGTTTCGACTCCACGACGCCCGACACCGCGCCTCCTCGGGGAATCAAATCGAAGGTGCAGACCGACGCGGTGCCGGAACTCGTTCCGGTCGCCCCCGATGAACACGCGGAAGACCGCCGCACCATCACCGAAGCCCTTCGACGCGACGACTCCTCCGCCGCCGTGGAGGCGTACCGGGCCGCCCCGGGGAAGATCCGACTCGCAGACGGCGATCAGGCGGAGATCGGCAACCGGGCGATGGCGATCGGCGACGCGGAGACGGCGGTACGGGCCTACACCGGCCTGCTCGAGCGACGCGGTGAACGGACCAGCGGCCCGGGTGGCTCGAGCGACGAGATCCGACTCCTCTTGTCATCGATTCTGATCAGACGGCTCGGGCGCCCCTCGGAGGCCCGATCCCATCTCCAGATTCTCGACGCCCGACCTCTTTCAGCGGAGGGAATCGCCCTTCGAGACGCCTTGAAACAAGAGATGAACGACGCATGAGCCTTGACCGCGATCTGCTGCTGCCCACCTCGCTTCCGTTGGTGAAGATCTGCGGAGTGAAGACCCCCGCCGATCTGGTGGCCTGCGCCGAGGCCGGCGCCGATGCGGTCGGCCTGGTGTTCGCGCCCGGATCTCCCCGGGAGCTCGATCCTGCGGACGTGGTCGAGCTCATCACGGAGATGCCGGATGCGCTCGAGCCGATCGCGTTGTTCGCCGATCCCGCGAACGACCTGGTCGATGCGTGGCCGGGTGCCTGGATTCAGCTTCATGGCGAAGAGACGCCGGAGCGGGTCACCGCGATCGCCGCGATGACCGGCCACCGAATCATCAAGGCCATTCCCTTCGACGCCGATGCCGTCCGGGCGTGGGACGAACACCCCGACGTCGAGATGCTACTGGTCGACGGGCCGTCCGGTGGTGGTGGAATGCGGTTCGATCATGCGGCCCTCGCCGCGATCCTCCCGGAACTCGCGAAGCCGGTGGTCATCGCCGGCGGGCTCGATCCCGAGATCGTCGGTGACGTGGTGCGCGACCTGGGCCCGTTCGGCGTCGACGTCTCGAGCGGCGTGGAGTCGTCGCGCGGCGTGAAGGACCACGACCGCATCCGGGCGTTCGTCGCCGCAGCGCGGTCCTGACGCCCCACCCGCCACGTTTGTCGCGTTCAGACCGTCGCCATGACTCGAGCCTCGCCCTTGGCCGCGATCCACTCGCGAAGCTCGCCTCGACGAGTGTTCCAGGTACCGCTGAACCGCTCGTCGAGGAACCGCCCGTAGAGTTCGACGAGGATCCCGTCGAGATCGATGATCGATTCGATCCGCTGTGCGGTCGCCTCGTGCTCGCTTCCCGGCCGCTCCTCCGGTCGGGGCAGCTTCAGACCTCCCACGCGGAAGAGATCGCCCTGCAGGTCGAAGGCCCATTCGACTTCGCCATCGGCGAAGGTGAAACCCATCTTCCGAGGCCACTTCCCCTGCTGCAGCGCCTTCGCGACCTCCGCACTCCGGCCCGGACCATCACCACGAAGTGATTGCCGACCGGTCACGCCCCAGGCGCACTCCATGTCGATGGTGCGATCAACCATGATCGAAAGGCCTCGACCGTCGGCCAGATCAAAGACGCCTTCGTTGACTTCCGCGTGCCACCAGAGCCAGAGCAGGAACACGTTTCCGAGGAAGTCCTTCGGCTCCGGACCCGCCATCGCCCATGGAATCTCGGGCCGTTCACCGACCTCCGCCGATTGCTCGAGGTTCCGCGGCGTGGGCGCCGCGGTGAACGCATCGGGCATCGCATCGTCGAACGCACTGGCCACGCCCTTCGCGGCGAGCAGGTCCAGCGCGAGCCCACCCGAACCGGGCGACTGGATCTTCGCACCGAAGGTCGTCTGGAACAGATCGCGCATCGCCTTGACGACCCGGTCGCTGGTCGCCGGTGCGAGGATCGTTCCGCTTCCGAGATCCCAGAGCATCGGAACGAGTTTGCTGCTGCGATACCGCCCGTCCGCGACTTCCTCCAGCCAACGACGTTCCGCCGCGTCCTTCGCTTCGCGCTTGGCGTTTCGGCCGAGCGGTCGTGCGGGCAGCCCCGCGTCGGCATCCGTGCCGGCACGGTCTGCGAACGACTTTCGAAGCACGGTCTGCTCCTGCGCGAGGTAGGCGGCCTTGATTTCACTGGGCACTCTGACCGAGTCCATCCGCATCGCGACATGCAGTCGGCCATCGAAGACGCACCGATCCCAGGAGAAGTCGTGGTCGAGAATGTGCTCGCCCCCGGTCCAACCGGTCTCGACATCGATGGGAACGCCCACGGTCGGCGTCAGACGGCCGGCTTTCAGAGCGCCGAGAAGCGTCTCATCGACTCTGGCTGGGGCGTCGCCGCCGACTCGAAAACGGGCATAGGTCACGGATCCTCTGGTAAATGGCATGCCGACAGTCTCCAGCCTTTGGGCCGGATGGCTGCGCTGTCGGCAGGTTGTGCACGAGAATCAGTTCAAGCATCAGGACCAGCGGATACCGCCGCCATCCCCGGAGCCGCTGGCCGACCACGTAACTCGCCACCGTCCACATCTCAAGAATCGGAACTGGCATGACGACTTCTTCTCCGGGACCCTTGAATCGTCGCCAGAGTGGATCGGCGTCACGGATCTGTCTTGGATTTCGGCCGTGGTCGCAAAGGCCGATCGCTTTGAGCCGACGGAGCGATCGACGCGTGAAACGCGTTCAAGCTGGTCGAATACGGCCCGAAAGGGTCGCCCACGAATTCTCGGGAATTGCGCGATCCTCGAGGTTCCCAACGGCGTAGCCAAGGCATCATGACCGCGTTGCAGCTCCATCACAGCCTTTCGATGCCGCCTTCCGAGGCGCTTCAAATCATGGCTGGAATGGCCCCAAAGGCCCTTCGAGATCGCCTTTCGGGTAGGGTTTCCCGCCGGAGATCCTCGGTGCAGCATCAAGATCAGGCCCGTGAACAAGAAGCCGCCCCGGCGGCCGTCCACGCTGGGAAGACCGACGAGGAATTGCTCGTGGCCTACCGGGAAGGTGATCGCGTGGCATTCGCCACGCTGGTCGAGCGATACCGAGCGGATCTCGTGCAGTTCCTGCATCGATTCCTCAGCTCGCGAGCCGCGGCGGAAGACGTCTTTCAGGACGCCTTCCTTCAGGTGCACCTCGCCGCAGAATCCTTCGATGCCGACCGGCGATTCAAGCCCTGGCTCTACACCATCGCCGCCAACAAGGCCCGAGACTTCCACCGCAAGAGGAAGCGTCGCTCCGCGGCCAGCCTCTCGACCCCCGTCGGCGCCGCCGACGGCCGTGAGACCACCCTCGTCGATCTGCTCGAGGGCCCTTCCGAAGAGGTCGACGCGGGCCTGCTCGAGTCGGAACGACAGCAGCTCGTGAAGGAGGTCGTCGACAACATGCCGGCGCACTATCGCGAGATTCTCCTGCTCAGCTACTTCCAGAAGCTCAGCTACAACCAGATCGCAGACTCGCTCCAGATCCCTCTGGGGACCGTGAAGAGTCGACTCCACGCCTCGGTCGCCAACTTCGCCGACGCTTGGAAGACCGCCCTCGACCGCCAGAACCAGCGGACGCGAGACAAGACCAGTTGACCGCACCCCGTCGGCACTTCGTGCCATCGCTCTCCTCACGCCGCGTTTCGGAATCGCCCCCCATGCAAGACCACAGTGACACCGGCTCGGAATCAAGCAGCGCCGGTCGCGATTCCTCAGAACCGCACGGCGTCGACCCCGGTACACAGCGAGTCACATCGCTTTCCGAAGCGGACAAGACAGCCGTCGATCGACTCTTCGAAGACGGATTGGATCATTTGAATCAGGCCGACGCCGGAGACCTGAATGATCGCGAAAACGCGGTTCTCCAGGTTCTTTCCAATCTGGAGCAGTATCCGGCCGAGAGCAGCTCCGACGAACTCGTCGACGCGACGCTGGCAGGCATCGATCGATATGAAGCGGGACGCGAGAACCGGTTCTCGATTTCCGCGGACCAGGGGACCACCGGACGGTCGATTCGCCTTCCCGACTTCTTCGCCACCGCGGCGGCGTTGTTTCTCGCGGTCGGCATCGGCGTCCCGCTGTTCGAGAGCATTCAATCCAACGAACGAATCACGATGTCCCAGCATCGCCTGGGCACCGTCGGGTCCGCCATCGCCGGATTCTCGATCGACCAGGGTGGCGCGCTCCCCCTGTCCGGCTCGGAAGACCAACGGGACACGCCCCTGCACCAGCAGTACTACTCCAAGAACCTTTCGGAACTGATCGACGGGGAACGATGCGGTTACAGCAACCTCTTCTCCGGGAGTGGCGACAACGTGAGACCCTTGGTCGGATATCGAGTCTTCGTCACCCGAAAGACCTTCCGACACGCCCGATTCAGTCCCGATGACGTCTTGATCAGTGATCCCAACCCGGTCCTCGATTCCTTCCGAGCGAACGAGCGGCCGAATGGTCCGATGAGTGGCGCCGTGACGCACGATGGGCAGGGACTCGTGGTCTACCGCTTCGACGGCTCAACCCCGTTTCTGGTCGAACCCACCGATTTCGATGACCATCAGTCGGCCGATTCCGGGCCTTCTCGACGCATGGACCTGATCTGGGTCTCCGACGGCTACCGACATGGAGACCAGGACGGCATCGGCTGGCCCACCGCCGACTCGGATGATGTCCTGGCTCACTGACTGATAAGCGACCACTTTGTCGCTTATTCGTCCTTGAAAAAAACCGGGTTTTCTCCAAAAAGTCCGAATAGACGGGCCCTGAGGCCCTAGGCGCCGGCATTGGGATGACGTTATAGTCCTCGATTCGACCAGTGTTCCCCCGATTTTTCCTCGTCATCGAGACGGTGCTGCATGCCCAAGAGCAAGTCCCACAAAGGTCTGCTGAAGCGGATCAAGATCACCAAGTCGGGCAAGGTGCGGTTCCGCCGCCCCCACAGCCGTCACCTCAAGAGCAATAAGACCGGCGAGCAGATTCGCGGCTATCGCAAAGCGCGATACGCCCGAGCCGGCGACATGGGTCGACTTGGAAAACTTCTGTTCAGACCTCTCCGATCACAGGAGAAGTCAATCGCCGACGCAGAGAAGTCGGCGAAAGCCTCCAGCGAGG
Organism: Phycisphaera sp. TMED9; assembly: GCA_002167845.2. Taxonomy (GTDB): domain Bacteria; phylum Planctomycetota; class Phycisphaerae; order Phycisphaerales; family SM1A02; genus UBA12014. The sequence goes on from NHBO02000020.1 coordinate 31,135, forward strand.
CCTGATTCGGTTCGTTTCGTTTTTCGTCTCGCGTTCCCCTCGTCGTAGATCGACTTCGGGAATCACATCCCCAACCAGGATTCGCCCGTCGGGCCTGAAGTGTCTCCATCAGGAGGCCCCCGCCGAGGCACATTGGAGAGAGCCATGCCACGAGTACGCAAGGGTGCGGCCCGGAACAAGGCAAGACGTCGAGTACTGCGGAAAGCCCGCGGTTACTTCGGAACCAAGAGTCGTCACAAGCAACAGGCGAAGGTCGCGCTCATGCGAGCCGGTCGTTTCGCTTTTCGTGATCGCCGCGCCCGAAAGCGTGACTATCGCCGACTCTGGATCACTCGAATCACGGCAGCCTGCCGGATGCGGGGCACCAGATACAGCGTCTTCATGAACGGGCTTCAGCGAGCAGGAATCCTGCTGAACCGGAAGATGCTGAGCCAGATCGCGATCGAGGATCCGTCGACATTCGACGCCCTCGTCGAGACTGCGAACGCCAACGCAGCCGCCAACGCGGCTTGATCGCCTTCACTCGATCGGCCCCGCCCCGGGCGGACCGATCGCCTGCGGATCCCACCAACGTTTCAAGGTGGGTTCGTGACACATACACGCCACGCTTGCCGAGTCACCACGGCAAGAATGGCTGGTCGAGGACAAAACTGGATGACCACCCGAACCATCCGCGACTTCGGCAAGAGGCAGGACGGCCTGCGTATCCCAGATCTCGTCAGAGTTCAAAGGGATGCCTATGACCGTTTCCTCCAACTTGAAATCGATCCCGACAAGCGATCCTCGGACTTCGGTCTCGAAGGACTGCTGAGCGAGGTCTTCCCCATCGAGAGCTATGACGGCTCGATGCGACTCGAATACGTCAACTATTCGATCGACGAACCTCGGTACACCCCCGACGAATGCCGGGAACTGCGACTGACCTACGGAATGCCGTTCCGAGTCCGGGTCCGGTTCCACCGAGACGGCGTGGCGGAGACTCCTGAAGAGGACATCTACCTCGGCGAGATCCCGATCATGGCCGGCGTCCGCCTCCCCTGGGAGACGGCTCGCGCGAGCAACTTCTCCGGCGGTGGCGAGTTCATCGTCAACGGTGCGGAACGGGTCATCGTGAGTCAGCTGCATCGCTCACCGGGCGTGGACTTCTCCATCGCCTCGAGTTTCGGCGACCGGCCGCTTCACAGCGCCCGCATCATTCCGGAACGCGGATCCTGGATCGAGCTGGAAGTGACGAAGAAGGACGTTCTGGCGATGCGAATCGACCAGTCGACCAAGCTCGCCGCCACCACCTTCCTTCGCGCCCTCAGCGAGGAATTCTCGTCCACCGACCAGCTCCTCGAGCTCTTCTACGACGTCAAGAACGTCAAGGTCGAGAAGCTCCTCCCCGAGCACTATTCAGCGGAAATGATCGTCGACACCGACACTGGTGAAGAGATCTGCTCCGTCGGCCGGATGATCGGCGACGCCATCGAGGACATCCAGGCCTCCGGCCTCAAGACGATCAAGGTGATCACCGATGCCGCCGACCCGCTCATCCTCAACACGCTTGCGGAAGAACGCCTCGACTTCCTTGCCGAAGTCACCGAACACGAAGCGGCGCTCCTGAAGATCTACGGACGGCTTCGTCCCGGCAACCCGCCTCAGCTCGACAAGGCCAAGGCCCTCTTCGTCGAGAAGTTCTTCGATGACAACCGCTACCGACTCGGTCGCGTGGGTCGCTTCCGCATCAACCGGAAGTTCGAGGACGACAAGGTCTACAAGGTCCGCGACGAGTCCGAACAGTACCTCTACGCCGAGGACTTCCTCGCCGTGGTCCGGTACATCATGGACCTCCGAGCGAAGCGATCACGAGCCCACGTCGACGACATCGACCATCTGGGCAACCGGCGTCTCCGGACCCTGGACGAACTCGCCGTCGAAGAGATGCGAAAGGGATTCCTGAAGCTCCGCCGCACCGTCCAGGAGCGAATGAGCGTCAAGGACCCGGACGAACTCAGCCGCATCAGCGATCTCGTGAACTCCAAGAGCATCTCGAGCGCGATCGACTTCTTCTTCGGCCGATCCGAACTCTCGCAGGTCGTCGACCAGACGAACCCGCTCTCGATGCTGGTGCACGAACGCCGACTTTCGGCACTGGGACCCGGCGGGCTCAACCGCAAGCGGGCCGGCTTCGAAGTTCGCGACGTCCACATCTCGCACTATGGCCGGATCTGCCCGATCGAAACGCCGGAAGGCACGAACATCGGCCTGATCGCCTCGCTGGGCATCTACTCGGAGATCGACGATTACGGTTTCCTCAAGACGCCGTACCGCAAGGTGAAGAGCGGCAAGGTCACCAACACCGTCGACCTGCTCCGAGCGGACGAGGAACTGCAACGCGTCCTCGCCACGAGTGATGCCATCGACACCGGTGGACGCCTGATGGAAGGCAACCTCCTGGCCCGCAAGGACGGCGACCTGCTCCTCGTCGACGCGGGTGAAGTCGAGTACGTGGACATCTCGCCGAAGCAGATCGTCGGCATCTCCGCCTCGTTGATCCCCTTCCTCGAGCATGACGACGCCAACCGGGCGTTGATGGGCTCGAACATGCAGCGACAGGCCGTGCCGCTGATCAAGGTCGATCCCCCACTGGTCTCGACCGGAATGGAAAGTGAGATCGGGCCCTACTCGGGCATGATCGTCACCGCCCGTCGCGCCGGCGAGGTGACCTTCGTCGACTCGTCGAAGATCGTCATCGACAACGCCGACGAGTACGAACTCCGGAAGTTCCGAGGCCTCAACGAACGAACCTGCCAGAACCAGAAGCCGGTGGTCCGCATGGGCCAGAAGGTCGAAGCCGGCCAGATCGTCGCCGATGGCGCATCGACTGAAATGGGTCAGATCGCCATCGGGCGGAATGCGCTCGTCGCGTTCAACACCTTCGACGGCTACAACTTCGAGGATGCGATCGTCATCAACGAGCGCCTCGTCAAGGACGATGCCTTCACCTCGATCCACATCGACTCCTTCGAAGTGGAGATCCGCGAGACCAAGCTCGGACGCGAGGAGTTCACGGCGGACATCCCGAACGTCTCCGAGAAGATGCTTCAGAACCTCGATGACGTGGGAATCATCCGGATCGGCGCCCGCGTCGGCCCCGGGGACATCCTGGTCGGCAAGGTCAGCCCGAAGAGCAAGTCCGAGCTGAGCCCGGAAGAGAAGCTTCTCCATGCGATCTTCGGACGCGCCGGTGAAGATGTGAAGAACGACTCGCTCGAGGTCCCCGCCGGCACCGCCGGCGTGGTCATCGGGACTCGTCACTTCAGTCGCCGGATGCACCTCAACGACGACCAGAAGAAGCAGCTCTCCAAGGACATGCAGGCCTACGAGGAGCTGATGAACCAGAAGGCCATCAACCTCTTCCGAGAGATGGTCGGCAAGATCAACGTGATGACCGAATCCGAGATGATCGACCCCTCGACCCGTCAGAAGGTCGGAGCAAGCGACATCCCCGAAGTCATCATGGAGCAGCTGGAGAACTTCAACGACAAGTGGATCAAGGGCTCCAAGGAAGCCCGCGAGACCGCGATCGCCGAGAAGAGCCGCTTCTGGCCCCGCATCGAGGGGATCGAGAAGGAGAAGCAGCGTCGACTCGCCCACATGAAGCGGGGCGACGAACTCGCCTCGGGCGTGCTCGAGATGGTGAAGGTCTACGTCGCCACCAAGCGGCACCTCTCCGTCGGTGACAAGATGGCCGGTCGTCACGGCAACAAGGGCGTCATCGCCCGAATCGTCGCCGAAGAGGACATGCCTTTCCTCGAAGACGGAACGCCCGTCGACCTCCTGCTCAACCCGCTCGGCGTGCCGAGTCGAATGAACGTGGGTCAGATTCTCGAGACTCACCTCGGGTGGGCGGCCGCAGTGCTCGGCTTCCAGGCGATCACCCCGGTCTTCGACGGTGCGACCGAAGAGGAGATCTTCGGCTCGGTCCGCGAAGCCAACGAACACGTCAAGAACAAGATCGACGCCTTCGAGGCGACTGGTACGGACCCCGGGCATCCCCGGGAACTCCTTGCCAACATGCCCGTCGACGGAAAGATCCAGCTTCATGACGGTCGCAGTGGTGAACCGTTCAAGGAACGCACCACCGTCGGCTACATGTACATGCTCAAGCTCCACCATCTGGTGGATGACAAGATTCACGCTCGTTCGACGGGCCCCTACTCGCTCATCACGCAGCAGCCGCTCGGCGGCAAGGCTCGTACCGGCGGGCAGCGGTTCGGAGAAATGGAAGTCTGGGGTCTGGAAGCGTATGGCGCCGCCTACGTCCTTCAGGAACTCCTGACCGTCAAGAGCGACGACGTCGAAGGCCGAACCAAGATCTACGATTCGATGGTGAAGGGTACGAACACGCTTCAGGCCGGCATGCCGGTGGTGTTCGACGTCCTCTGCCACGAGATCAAGGGTCTCGGCATGAACATCTCTCTGGAGAAGGAACAGGAGGAGACGGGCTCGGTCCTCTGACCAAGGCTCGCACTCTGATCGTCCCTTTCTTCGATTTGCAGAAACCCCGCCCGCGGGAGCACGACCGAAATGTCTGAAAACGTCTTTGATCGCGTCAACGACTACGGCTCGGTGAAGATCACCCTTGCCAGCCCCAATGACATCCGTAGTTGGAGTTTCGGAGAGGTCAAGCGCCCCGAGACCATCAACTACCGAACCTACCGTCCCGAGAAGGACGGCCTGTTCTGCGAACGCATCTTCGGTCCCGAACGGGATTACGAATGTGCGTGCGGCAAATACAAGGGCACCAAGTACAAGGGCATCATCTGCGACCGCTGCGGCGTGAAGGTGACCCACTCCCGGGTTCGCCGAAAGCGAATGGGCCACATCAACCTGGCCGCCCCGATCGTCCACATCTGGTTCTTCAAGGCCATGCCTTCCCGGCTCGGGAATCTGCTGGACATGAAGACGGGTGATCTCGAGAAGATCATCTACTTCCAGGACTACGTGGTCACCGACGCCGGCGACACCGAGTTGACCACCCGACAGGTCCTCACCGAAGACGAGTACCGCGAAGCCCGCGAGAAGTTCGGTGCCAGCGCGTTCACCGCCATGATGGGCGCCGAAGCGGTTCGCGAGCTTCTCGACCAGCTCGACCTCACCGAACTCGCCTTCGACCTTCGGGAGCAGCTCAACGAGACTCGAAGCAAGCAGAAGAAGAAGGACCTCTCCAAGCGACTCAAGATCGTGGAGCAGATCCGTGGTTCGGAGAACGACCCGACCTGGATGGTCCTCGATGTGGTTCCGGTGATCCCTCCGGACCTCCGCCCCCTGGTCCTGCTGGAGAGCGGCAACTTCGCCACCAGCGACCTCAACGATCTCTATCGCCGGATCATCAACCGAAACAACCGCCTCAAGAAGCTGATGGACCTCAACGCCCCCGAGGTCATCATCCGCAACGAGAAGCGAATGCTTCAGCAGGCCGTCGACGCCCTGTTCGACAATGGTCGCTGCCGTCGTCCGGTGCTTGGCTCCTCCAACCGCCCACTCAAGTCGATCACCGACATGATCAAGGGCAAGCAGGGTCGGTTCCGTGAGAACCTGCTCGGCAAGCGAGTCGACTACTCGGCACGTTCGGTCATCGTGGTCGGTCCGGATCTCAAGCTCTGGCAGTGCGGTCTTCCCAAGAAGATCGCCCTCGAGCTCTTCCAGCCCTTCATCATCCGCAAGCTCAAGCAGCACGGATACGCCGACACGATCAAGAGCGCCAAGCGCATGCTCGAACGTCGGGACCCCGAGGTCTGGGACATTCTCGAACAGGTCATCCGGAACCATCCGGTCCTGCTCAACCGCGCCCCCACCCTTCACCGGATGGGCATCCAGGCGTTCGAGCCGGTCCTGGTCGAAGGCAACGCGATCAAGATCCATCCCCTGGTCTGCACCGGCTACAACGCCGACTTCGACGGCGACCAGATGGCGGTCCACCTCCCCCTCTCCGTGGAGGCCCAGACCGAAGCCCATGTGCTGATGTTGTCCTTGCACAACATCTTCAGTCCGGCCAACGGCAACCCGATCGTCTCGCCCTCGCAGGACATCGTGATGGGCGTGGCGTTCCTGACCGCTCAGGACGGCGACGAAGCCGAACGACCCGAAGGCGAACTTCGCGTCTTCAAGGACGAGACCGAAGCGATCCTCGCCCATGAATTCGACGAGATCGGGATCCACGAGCACATCCTGGTCCGCCTCGCCGACTACAAGCAGGTCGTTGGCGGGCAGGCTGGCACCGAGGGCGAGAAGTCCGTCCCCGACGACATGCCCTCGAACCGACGCATCCGTACCACCGTCGGCCGGATCTACTTCAACGAGATCATCGGTGACCGTTCGAAGATGCCCTACTACAACTGCCCACTGGGCAAGAAGGGCTGCGCCCGCGTCATCGACGAGACCTTCGAGCGACTCGGAAAGGCCGACACCATCGACCTTCTCGATGCGATGAAGGAAGTCGGCTTCAAGTACTCGACCACCTCCGGACTCTCCTTCGGAGTCAACGACCTCCGCATCCCCGCCGACAAGAAGAAGCTCCTCGACGCGGCGCAGAAGAGAGTCGACCGGGTCGAGAAGGCCTACCAGAGTGGTGCCATCACCGAACGAGAGCGACACAACCAGCTTCTCGACATCTGGGCGACCTGCCGCAAGGACCTCACCGACAAGCTGATCGAGGCCCTGCGTGAAGACCGCCGCGACCCGATGACCTACGAAGAGACCTCGATCGAGGAGAAGGAAGGCAAGCGGTACCTCAACCCCGTCTACCTCTTCATGAACTCGGGCGCTCGAGGCAACCAGTCGCAGATGCAGCAGCTCGCCGGCATGCGAGGCCTCATGGCCAAGCCGAGCGGCGAGATCATCGAGACGCCGATTCGAGCCAACTTCCGCGAAGGCCTGAACGTCCTCGAATACTTCTCCTCCACCCACGGCGCCCGAAAGGGACTGGCCGACACCGCACTCAAGACCGCGGACTCCGGGTACCTCACCCGAAAGCTCTGCGACGTCGCCCAGTCGGTGGTCGTGACCGAAGTCGACTGTGGAACGACCCAGGGCATCGCCAAGCGGGCGATCTTCAAGGGTGAGGAAGTCGACGTTCCGCTCCGTGACCAGATCATCGGTCGCACCAGTCTGATGGACATCCGTGATCCCATCCTGGATGTCAACATCGTCAAGAAGAACCAGATCATCGAC
>NHBO02000021.1 GCA_002167845.2 Phycisphaera sp. TMED9
CATCCCCGCCATGAGGATGTTCATCGAGAGAAACTCGGGAACGAAGGTCATCCGGAGTGATTTCAGGTAGTCGCCGCCCGCCATGTCCCTCATGGCGAAGGCCTGGAAGAACAGCCAGCCGAAGCTGAAGCCGAGCACGTACTCGAGGGCGAAATCAAGTGCGAATGAGAGTGTGAGGATCGAGGCGATGGCCGCGCCGATGATGATTCCGAGGCCATCGCCGCTGGCACAGTGCATGGTCGAGCCGAGTACCTGCTTCCAGGTCGGAGCCACGTATTGTTCATGGGTGCCCGGCAGTGGTTCCCGGCAACCGAGAACATAGAAGAACGCGGCGAGCGGCCCGGCGAAGATCGTCAGGATGATGAATCCCCAGCGGAGCGCGGTGGCCTCCGGTGTTCGCCACACGTCGATGGCGACGAACAGGACTGACATCCCGGTCAGGATGAACCAGAGCAGCATGATCCCATCAAGCATGGTAGGCCTCCGGTTGGAGCATACAGCCTTGCTCTCATGGCGCCATGATTCATGGGGTGGCCATCGCGTGTGGTGCTGCAAACAAGCCTCTGACGAGACTGTTGCAACCAGTCGAAGCCAGAAGGCCGTCGGGGCCGATTTCGGTGGCGGCAGAAGTCGTGCCGCACGCCTCACCCGGTCATCTGGCGGATCCGGTCAGGGACAGGCGCCCCAGGCGCCGAGCAGGAGACCGAGGTCCGAGGCGTTCACGGTGCCGTCGCCATTGACGTCCGATTCGGGCCTGCTCTTCCCATTGGTGTTCCAGAGCGAGAGGAGGATCCCGAGGTCCGCCGCGTCGACCTTGCCGTCGCCCGTGATGTCGCCCGGGCATTCGCGATCGAGCCCGGGGCCGCTCAGGATGGTGTGTCCGTTGTCATAGATCCGGACGTAGTCCACGAGATACGCCGCGGGCAGCGTTGCAGTGATGCCGTTCGGATTGGTGATCCCGGTGAACGAGCCTCCGACCGCCAGGTTGATGATGAGAAAATGCGGTGCGTGAAACTCGTGTCCGCTCATCGCGTCCCGGTTGGCGATATTCATCACCCAGACCTGCTGGCCGTCGACGAACGTTCGGATCGCGTCCGGCGTCCACTCCAGGCGAAAGACGTGAAAGTCGTCGCTCAGATCTTCCGCGGTCGTTCGTTGTTGGCCGTAACTCGCATACGCGCCTTCGAAATCCCAATGTGCCGTCGAATAGACCCGGCGGTTCACTTCTCCGTTCGCGATCGCGTCGCCGCCGCCCATCTCCAGGACATCGATCTCGCCGCACCTCGGCCAACCGACGCTTGAGATGTCGTTGCCGAGGGTCCAGAACGCGGGCCACAGGCCATCGGCGAGATCAGGAATCCTGATCCTGGCCTCGACGGTCCCGTATTGGAACATGACCTTGCCCTCGCTCTTGATTCGGCCGGACGTGAAGTGTCCGTCAGCCTCTCGTCGGGCCTGGATCGCGAGGGTTCCTCCCACGACCCGCACGTTCTGCGGGGAGTCGGTGTAGATCTGGAGCTCGTTGTTCACGCCGAGGTCTCCGAGATCATGGGTCCAGATCGCGGGGTCGGGGGCGCCGGTTCCGTTGAACTCTTCGCTCCAGAGCAGGGCGTCCTGCGCCAATGCCGTCGACGAAGCGACGCAAGAGAGTGCAGCGAGCATGAGGCGGGTGTCTCGGGCGATGGTCATGGCGTTCATTCGGTCCTTGCGTCGATGCCGTGAGCAGGGTTGTTCCCGGGGTTCAGGCCCTCTTGGGGAGTGTAGGGGCGAAACTGCCCGTGGCGAATAATGGCTCGAATTTCTGGTGAAGTCGCCCCTCCGCAACGGGTGGCAATGACGAATCGGTGTCGGTGGTCCTTTCATTCTGGTTCTTATCCAACGCCCTGCCGACCAGGTCTTGAAGATCCTCTCGGCCTTTGCGAGAACTCTGGAAGGAGACACTCCGTCCGAAGCGTGCCACGTCACGAGGGCTCGTCCACGTTCGGTACGCGGGAAGCCGCCACCGATGAGCGCTCTTTCAGGCCTTCATGACTTCGTTCCGAGTCCTAATCGCGGTCGCGGACTCGGATGTTCTGGTCGGCGACACTCTTGATCTTGTCCAGGGTCGACTGGATCTTCTTCAAGGTCGGGAACACGCCTGCTTCCGAGATCCTGGCGCCGAGCATGGTGTCGAGAAGGGCTGCATAGGACTCAAGGGCCTGCTTGCACATCTCTCGATTCTTGAACATGAGACTCTTGCCATTCGGTGACAGCGAGTCCGACGATTTGACGAGAGACTCCGCTCGTTCGACGTCTTTCAGTGTCTGGTCTATCAAGGCGATGATTTGATCGCCGGTCGCAACGGTGTCTTGAATCGAATCAAGCGCGACCGCATCCTTGCTTGTCGTCCCCTGTGCGTTCATGGCGACGGCAAGTTGTCCATCGTCGATGCCGTAGGCGGCTTCGGCATCGGCGAGCTTGGTCGCCACCGCGAAGAGTTCCTCGTTCGCGAACAGCATCGCCTGCTCGGCGCTCCTTGCCGGTGCCTTGATCCCGAGGTAGTCGCGGGCGAGATCGGGTCGGTACAGATAGCCGAAGACGAGCACGGCAACGAGGCAGATCAGCGTGAGGATCGTGGATCGACGCATTGGGGTTTCTCCTTCTGTGGGGCTGGATCGGTCCGCGCGCGGCTTGGATGACTGCTGGCAACCAACCCGAAGCCGCAGTTCGTCATCGGGAAGGATCAGGGAGTGTAACGAAGTCGCAAGTCGGGTTGCGAATCACGCGATTTCTGGCAACACCAGTCGAGGATTCGTCACCGGACTCTTTGGTCCGGCTGCGACGCCTCCCTGCGGCGAAGCCGGTCGGTATGAGGAGCGCGGGACGTCGGGCGAAGGGATGATCTGTCCGGGCCGGTCACCGAGAAGGCTTCGCCTTCGCCGCGAGGCATGTGTGGACCGAAGATTTCTTTGAAGGTTCCCTGAAGGGCGCATGCGTTGAATGCGAATTCCTCGCTGAGTACGACCTCCACCGGCCCAAGGAGAGATCATCGGGGAGTAGGAGGGTGAGACGCAGATCCTTTGTGGTGTCGAACAGGTCCATTGGTTTTGGAAGTTGGGTGGCGGGTGGAATTCCACATCCTTCAATTTCGCAACACCAGAATTTCCGGTCTCGATGTTCCACTCCATGGCCACGACGAACTTCATGAAGAAGTCTTCTGGGGCGGGCGAGTCGTCGTGCCATTGGCAGCACGATGCGCAGGTCGGTTCCCAGCATTCGCAGGTCCGCCTCGGTAGGGGCGGCCGGCTCATTCCGAAGCCCTCGCGAACAGGCCTTCGTCCATCACGTCGCCCGGATCGGCGGTTGCGAACGACGGGTCACGGAGAAGGCTCCCGGCGGCCGCGGCGCCACTCTGGAAGGCGTGTTCCACGCGTCCACCGAGGCACCAGTCTCCGCAGGCGATCGCGCCGCTCGATGCGTCGAGGTGGATCGGCCCACCAAGAGGGGCGTCGACGAGCCCGTATCGCCAGCGGTGGACCCGGCCGGGGTGATCGATCGTGACACCGAGGGCCGCGGCGGCGGCGGAGCGGAGGCTTTGCTCGACGAACTCGGAATCCGCGTCGAGGTTGGTTCGAGACCAATCGGGGGTGGCATTGACGGTCCAACACCCTGCGTCGGCGCGGCCGGGGCGTGACGCCTCTCGCGCCATCCAGCGAAGATCGGGGTTCGGGTCGACCGCGACGTCGAAGCCGGGGTCGTGTCCGATCCCATCGAGCAGCAGCGTCCAGGTCGGATCGAATCGAACGGCGTCGAGCGGATCAGCGTCGATCCCGGCGGTCCGAAGCAGGTCGGCAGCCTGAGGGGCAGGGGCCGCGACGATGACCCGGTCGGCTTCCCCAAGTTTCGAGTCCGCTTCGTCGAATGCAAGCCAGCCCGTGGTGGCCTTTTCCAATCGGGTGACGCGGCGGCCGAACTCGACTGGAAGGTCGCGCTGCAGGTGGCGAACCAGTTCATTCATCCCCGGCGTTCCCACGAACCATGGCTCTCGTGGACGTGGAAGGACCGAGCCATTCCGGAGGATTCGCGGGTTCCAGCGGGCGATCACGCCGTCCTCCTCCCAGCTTTCTGAAAGTCGTTGAAGGGCGGGGCCCCGCAACCGAAGCACCTGGCAGCCGTGGTCGTGCCGGGTGCCGTCGCCGCGGCGGCTGCTGGAGCGGCCACCGGGGCCTCGGCTCTTGTCGAGTACGGTGACGGGGTGTCCGTGGTCATGCAGGATCCGTGCGGCGTGTGATCCGGCGATACCGGCGCCGATGACCAGCACGGATTCGCGTCTGATCCCGCCATGGACGACCGACCGGTATCGATCAAGGTCGAGGCGCTTCACGTGATCCGTCGAGCTTCGGGGGCGAATCGTGCCGAGAACAGGACGCTCCGGTTCGAAACCGCGGTCGAAGAGACCGAGGCACCAGAGCAGTCCTCCGATCGAGTTCGCATCCGAACCGTCGAGGGCGTAGCGATCGTTGAGATCAAGCAGTCGGTCGAGCGACTCCTCCGGTGATGCGGTCCACTCGAGAAGCATCTTTCCCCAGGTCATTCGTACGTTGTTGTGCAGTCGGCCTCGGCGTGTCAACGAGTCCTGGGCGAGATCCCAGAGGCGATCGCCCGTCCGTCCCCGCGCGAGGGTCTCCCAGGATCGGCGGCCGGGACGTTCGTCGCGGCGGTGATGATCGAGTGTCTTTCGGGCCCAGGACGGCAGTGCGTCAAGGGAATCATGGCTCGGGTGATGCAGGCAGAAATGATGCGCGAGTTCGCGCCAGACCAGAAGCTCATCGAGGAACTTCTCACTCCCTTCGCCGCCGGCACGATGGGCTTCGCGGGCGATCCGCATCGGAGAGATCATTCCGTGGTGCAGGTACGGTGAGAGTCCGCTCACGCCTGCATCGTCGATGGCGTTGTTCCTTCGGCGGTGGTATCTGCTCAAATCGGATTCGCGGAACGTGTTCCAGCGTGCATCGGCGGCCGTCGTCCCGCCGGGCAGATCGGGGACGGGTCCGATGGTGTGGTCGATGTCCCAGCCTCCGACGAGCGGGCCGAGATCGATCGACGTGAGATCGAGCGTGTCATCGGGAAGATCTTCGAGCCGGGCTTCCGGTGCGTCCAGCGATGCCGTCGGCCAATCACGGTCGAGTCGATCCTTCCACGCCGTCGCGGCCGCCGAACGAAACCGAAACGCCCGATCATGCGTGCCGACGATCAGACGCGCCGGCGCGACGCAGGCGGTATCCACCAGTGCGACCTCTCCGGGGACTCCGCTGGCGATCGCGGCGGTCCAGCGCGGCCAGGGGCGGACCGGCTGGTCTTCGGTAATCAGCAGGCGGGCGCGGGCTGCGAGATGCCGGAGTCCGGAAGGTCCGTCCGGAGACGTCGGCGGCGTCACCGACATGCGAATGCCGTGTTCGGCGAGCGCCGCCTGTGTTTCCCGAAGTCCCTCCAGCATGAAGATCGTGTGTCGGTCGTTGGCGTGCGGGTGGTGTCCGCCGAAGCCCGCATGAACCACGAGCGGGAGTCGCAGGGCGCGAGCCGCTTCGGCAGCGACCTCGAGCAGCGGATTCTCGTCGATGCGATTGGCATGATGAATCCAGCAGACCACCAGTTCCCCGCCACGACCGTGATCGGCGAAGGGGTGCACCCGTTCCCGGAGGTGGGTGGGCAGGCGGTGAATGATCTCGTCGAGGTTCATGACGCCGGCACGCGGAGCGCTCCGAGGCCTCCATCGATTCCGATCGTCTGGCCGGTGACCCAGTCCGCGTCCGATGAAAGAAGCCAGGCGATGGCGGGGGCCACGTCGTCCGCGATGCCGATTCGGCCGAGGGGGTGCATCTTTCTTGAGTGTTCGAGCGCCCGCTCGCTCCCGGTGATCTTGGAGGCGAGCGGTGTATCGACGAGCCCGGGTGCGACGACGTTGAATCGGAGGCCACGCGCCGCATAGGTCGCGGCGGCCGCCCGCGCGAGGCCTTCGACGCCGGCGCCCGCTGCCGCGATGGCTTCGTGGTTGGAGAGTCCGGTCCCGGCGGCGACGGTCGAAACGAGCACGACGCTTCCGCCGCCCTTGAGGTGCCGGCCGGCGGCCTTGACGCATGAGAAGGCCGTGGTGAGTTTCGTCGCGATCGTCTCGTTCCACTCTTGCGTGGAGACCATGTGTGCGGGCTTGAGGGAGATGCAGCCGGCAAGATTGACGATCCCATCGAGCGGCGTGTCCTGGTGGAGGCTTCCCACCAATGATTCCGTGGCATCCGGGTCCCGAGCGTCGAGTCGATGGCGAGATTCGAGTCCCGCGACGGACTCGAGGGCATCGACGTCCCGGCCGGCACCGATGACCGCGGTTCCCTGGGTCAAGAGGCGGCCAACGAGGGCCCGGCCGATCCCACCGCCGGCGCCGACCACCAGGACGCGGCGGCCGGCGGGTGTTGAGGATTGGGGGGATCGATCGTTCATGGTTGCACTCCGATTTGGAAGGGAATTCGAGTTCTTCGCCGGGGTCGCGAAGATCTCCCCTCGTTTCGTCGAAATCAGCGTCGAGTTTCAGCTTCAGAGGCCGGACTCGGGGCGGCGGTCCTGGAACGAAAGCCCGCCCCGACGCGAGTCGAGGCGGGCTGGTGAGTCGCAGTGGAAGCGTGGGTGTTTCAGGAACACGGGCCCCACGACGCGATCGCGAGGCCGAGGTCGGCGGCGTCCACCTGGCCGTCGCCGTTCAGGTCGGCCAGCGGATCGTCGCTGCCCCATCTCTTGAGGATGTACGCGAAATCGACGCCGTTGACGGTGCCATCGCGGTTGATGTCGGCGACGCAGGGGGGAATCGGGCAGTCGGTCAGGAGTTCGTTGCCGCCGAGATCCGTCCATTGCCCGAGGATGTTGGTGGGCGCTTGCGGGTCGGCTCCGGCGTTGTCGCACAGGAGGCAGTCCTTGAGTGAGACGTTGCTCCCACTCACGGAGGCGAGGCCGCCCGGGGCGGCGGCGAAGAACCCGCCGAGATTCCCGGAGAACACGCACTTGTAGAACCTCGCTTCGCTGTCGTACTCGCAGTAGGCGCCGCCGGCGTTGGCCCCGAAGTTGTCCGCGATCAGGCAGTTGACGAAGGAGGGACTCGAGCCGCTGCAGATGACGCCGCCCCCGCCTCCGCCCGGGTTGGAGCCATTGATGAATGCGAGATTCTCGAGGATCGTGGTCGGGCCTTCGCCGGAGTCACAGGTCAGGACCGTGCTCCCGCCGGGAGTCCGGACGGCGGAGACGAAGGTGGCGGGAAGGCCGAAGAAGTCGACCGCGCCTACGAGCCGGATAGCCTTGCCCTCGGTGTCGAGGTTCTCCGCGTAGGAGCCCGCCGCGATCTGGATGGTCGAACCGGAGCCGACCGCGCCGATCGCCGCACTGATGGAATCGAACTGAGCACTGCCGTCGGAGGCGACGGTCACGGTTTCGGTACCGCACGCGTCCTCAAGGATGTTGTTACCGCCATCGGTGTAGGTTCCTGCGACTTGGTCAGGCGAGTTCCCGCAGAAGAAGTTCTGGGTCAGTTCGGCGGTGGCCGCGGAAGTGATCAGAATCGCGCCTCCCTGGAATCGAGGCTCGACCGTGTTCGCCCGGAAACTGGAGTTAACACAGGACATGTCGCCGTCGTCGGCGACGCAGATCGCGCCGCCCCCGTTCGCGGCGGAGTTCTCATTGAAGGTGCAACCGGAAATTGTCACCAAGGCGCCGTTGCTGATGAGCATCGCGCCTCCGGGGGCCCCGGTCGCGGTGTTCTGAATGAACGTGCATGAATTGATGGTGGCCGTACTTCCCAAGAAGAGGATGCCGGCGGCATAACCTGGGGTCTCGTTCCCTTGGAAGATGCACCCGATCAGTTTCAGGTTGGCGGTACCCACTATCATTCCGGCGCCGTCGTCCTGGGAAAAGCAGTCGATCACCTGGAGATCGCTGATCGTGGTCTGCCCGCCTCCGTTCCCCACGACGTCGATCCCCATCTCGCTGCCACCGCCGTCGATGATCGTCAACGGCGCGCTCCCGATGTCGGGCGTCCCTGCGATGTTGATTGCACGCGCGCGAGTCGTCCAGCCGCCGGGCCAGGTTCCAGCGCCGATCCGGACCGTCGCGCCGATCGGGGCGGCGTCAATGGCGTCCTGAATATTCGTGAAGTCGCCCGACCCATCCTGCTCGACGGAGATCGTGAGCTGGCAGGAGCCCGACACCACGGTGCCCTCGTCGATGTTGACCTGGTTCGACGGGAATCCGGTGTTGACCTGGTTGTTGGTGAGGGCGCCCGCGGCCCCCACGGGATTCCCGCAAAGGTGGCTCTGGGCGAGGGTCAGCATGGTGGATCCGTTGGCGGAGGAGAGCGAGATGCCTCCCTGGCCGCCCCCGTACGAATTGTCCTTGATGACGGTGCGCCGGATGTCGGCCGAGGCTGATTCGCCGGCGTCGACCCCGATCGAATTGCCGGTGATGAAGCTGTCGGTGAGTTCGAGATTGGTCTCGTACATGCTGATGCCGGCATTGGTGTTCGAATCGATGAGGCACTCGGAGATCGTCCCCTCATCACCCTCGTCCAGGTAGATGCCGGTGTCGTGGTTTCCGCGGATCTCGCACCGGAGGAGGTGGGTGGTGGTTTCGTAGGCGTAGATCCCCCCGTACAGTCTTGCCCAGTTGTTCGAGATGACGGTGTCGGTGATCGACACGGTGCTTTCCTTGAACCACAGGCCACCGCCACTGCTGGCGGTCTGGCTCGAGTTGCTGTCGCAGACCGTCGTGAACTGGTTCTCAACGGTGTTTCCCTCGATCACGCAGTTCGTGATCGTAAGCGTGGTCTCGTAGCCGGCGATGCCCATGCCCTCGGCCTGGCCGCATTCCGGCCCCGCGCAGTCTCCGCAGGGATCCCCCCCAGTGTGGAAGATGGAGTTGTCGGTGATCTGGCACCCCGAGAACGTCGGGCTTCCTCCGGTGCAATAGATTCCCCCGCCCGCGGCGTCTTTCGATCCCTCCCATTGGGCGCGGTTGCCGGTGATCGTGCAATCCTCGATCAGCGAGTCGCTTTCCGACAAGTAGATCCCGCCGCCGGAGGGGTTGTTCTCCGCTGATCCATCGTTGCGGTAGAGGGCGGAATTACCGGTGATGGTGCACGACTTGATCGTCGGACTGCAGTTGAAGACCTGGATTCCACCGCCATATCCGTGGGCGTTGCCATCGGCGATGATCAGGTTCTCGATCACCGTCGTCGAGGTCTCTCCGCTGTCGAAGTAGAACACGCTGCTGTTCTCATCGACGTCCTGATTGGCCCCTGAGATCGTGGTGAGCAGCGTGCCGTCGGAGGCGACCTCGCCGGTGATCGTGTACGGCAGTCCTTTGGTGTTGATCTCGTTCTCGTTGTAGGTGCCGGCCTTCACCAGAATCGTCGAGGGCGCGGCCGCGTTATCAATCGCGTCCTGGATCGATGTGAAGTCGCATCCCGAGGGGCACACCGTAAAGGTGATTCCG
>NHBO02000022.1 GCA_002167845.2 Phycisphaera sp. TMED9
CGAGCTCGTCGATGCCTCGACTGATCTGTTCCAGCCGCGTTCGCCATTCGCGGGCGTTCTTGAGGTAGTCCTCGAGTCGGCCGCCGGGGAGCGACGTTTCGTCTTCGATCTCTTCGTCCGGCGTCGTCTCGGCCTCCGCATCGTCACCGGGATCGAGGAAGATCACGCCGGGAGTCGCTCGGACTTCGTTGTTCAGGGCGTCCACCACGCGGACGAGATCGATACTGATTCGACGTCGCAGAACATCCGCGAGATCGAGATCCGCCGTGATCACCGCGGCCTGAAGCAGGTTTCGATCCAGATTCGACGTGTCACAGACCTGGAGATCCCGGATCTCCGCCCGGCCGTCTCGCCAACGAATCTCGACCGCCCCGACGTCGACGGTCGCTCCGTTGAGCCGAGTCAGCTGCGACTGAAGAAGCCCTCGCGCCATCTCGCCGGAGAACGACCACATGCCCAACGCGATCAGGCCGATGAGGATCACGACGACCGCGACTCCGCTGGCTCGAATCGGGGAACCACGTCGATCCGCGATCGCACTGAACCCTCCCTTGGGGATTCCACCGAAGAGGATCCAGGTGGCCATCCGGGTGCTTCTTCGGGCCGCGATCGCCTTGACCGCTTCGCGCTCGGTTTCCAGAGATGCCAGAGTCTGTCGAAGGCGGATGACGGCTCGGCCCACGATCAGGCCCAGTAGGACTCCTGTGATCAGCCCGAGAATGAGTCCGCCGACCGCGAAGTAACTCTCAAGCCCCATCCAGGCGGTCACCGGTCCGTTGGCGAGCGCCCGCATGATGGGTTCGGTCGGGCCGTCGATGAGTACGCGACCGATCCAGAAGGCGAGGGGGGCCAGCGCGATCGAGAGCAACTTGGTTCCGGCAGCGACCAGCCCGGCCAGGAAGATGTTCGCGTGGAGGATCAGCAGCAGAAAGACGATCAGGATTCCGGGTGCCAATCCCGAGCCGGCGATGGGTAGAAAGCCCAGAAGGGATCCCAGGAGACATGCCAGCATGATCTGCGTGGGGGTCGCGACCCCGATCATGGTCTTGAGAAAGCGTCGGATGGTGAGCATCATCAGGTCCTCCGGAGTGGCACGGTACCCGCCGCGGTCGTGACTCGCGGCGCGGTACGCTTTCCGCGAAGCCGTCCGCCAGAGTCCCAAGATCGTCACCCGTCGCCGTTTCGAAGGAATTCAAGATGAAGAGTCGCCGATCCACACGGAATCACCTGAAGTCGACGCTCGCCCGGTGGGGCGTGCTCCTTGGGTTGTCACTTTCGATCGGATGCTCGTCGCAGGATCCGGCGGGCCTTCGTCTGACGCTCGGAGAGGATGGAAAGGGTTCGATCGCGGTGGCAGCGCTGACCTTGCCGGAGTTGGCGTCGATCGAGCAACGCGATACCACCGGAGTCGATTGGGATCTCGCGGCGAGGTTGACGTTCACGACCGGGGCTTTCGATTCGCTCGATGCGGTCGCCTTCGAAGATCTTGAAGTCGATTCCGTGAAGTTCACCGACCCGGGTGGGACGATTCGAATCAGCATTCCCCGCGGACCTGATGCGAAGTGGTACAAGGCGATTCATGCGTCGGCCTCGGACCGAGGGCGATTGCAGAAGGCGCTCGATGGCGCGATCGATCAGATCGATCTGCATGAGAACGTCACGATCGCCGTGGAGGTCGAGAACGCACGAGTCGCCGCCAGTCTGGTTCGGACCGTCCCCCGAGTGACGGTGAGCGAGAAGCGAGGGTTGGTGTCGGTTGTGATCCCGCTTCAAGTTCTCGAAGCACCAGGGTCGCCCATGATTCTGGTGATCAACTGGGAAGCGATCGCGGCCAAGAAGTGAGCGGATTGATCGCCCGGCCTGGGATCCGAACGGCTCAGGGTGCGCTCGGAACGAGATCGATCACGTCGACCGGCGGCCCGGGCAGCATCGGCGCCGGTGCTCCCGCAGCCCACGCGGCATGACGGTCCGTGTAGTGGGGAGAAGCAGGATCACCGGATTGGCCACCGGGAACCGTCAAGATCGCCGCATCACGACGAGAGGGCGAAGCGACCATTCGGGCAGAGGCGCCAGCCCGCTCGGTCTGAACTCGAACCGCGCCCCAGTGCCCGGGTTGTCGGACGGCGGGAAAGTCGAAACGAGTACCGACGAGTGGATGCGCCATCCCGAGGGGATGGGAGAACTTCGCACGGTTGCGTTCGCCCCACGGGGTTTCCGGATCTTCAAGATGCGCGGCGATCGCCGCTTCCGCGGCGGGCCCGGTGAGGTCGCTCCAGGCGGAATCGGTCGGGAAGAAACGAGATTTGCGATTCTCCAGCGTGGCCAGAACGATGTTCTCGCCGATCGCTGACGCCGCCTTGCGTCGTCGACCCCCATCATTCGGAAGCACGGGCTTCGCCTGATCAAGCAGCATCATCTGGGTGCGCCCGATGACCTCGCTCCTGAAGGCGGCCACCACCGGAAGCGCGGTGTCCTCCATCGATGCACGGCCATCCCAGTCACGGACGATTTTCAAGACGGCGTCCCGCTCGGGTCGGTCGGGTGTTTCGATCAGCGCCTCGATCAGGAGATCGCGATACGGGAGGAATCGTTGCACCGTGTCATCGAGTTGTATCGCCAGCAGATCCAGTTCGGATACCAGCGCCATCGATTCGAGATCCCGTCGAATACGCCACGCTCGTCCGCCGTCCGCCCAGACCTTGCCGATCGGCGCCGCTTCTTCGAGCGGGATCAGGCGGTTGTTCGCGGTGAAGAGAAATCCTGACGGTGGGTCGATCACGATCGGGCGTTGGTCCTCGGGGAGTGTGCCGAACCAGCCGTGGTCGGCATCATGGACCACCGGGCTTCGACCGTCGTATCCACGCCGATTCGGGATCCAGCCACTCAGCGTCCAGCCGATCCGGCCGGTGTGATCGGCGATGAGGACGTTCTGGGAAGGCCCGTACCACCGTGCGGCGACATCGAGCGCCGACTCGACGTCCTTCGCTTCCGGGAGATCCATCAGACTGAGATTCACGGCACCAGGTTGATCGGAGACACGAAGCAGGCTCACGGGCGAATCGGTCCAGTCGGTGTCGGTGAGGACCGGTCCCCATCGTGACCACCGACTCCGAACCGAGACGGCTTTGGCGCCGCGGACTTCGATGTCCACCGTTCGGTCGTCGAAGTCCTCCCATCCTTCCGGCACGCGGTACCGGTCGGGGTTCGCCGGATCGACGTCGATCAGGACCATGTCTTCGAAGTCACCCGTGGTGTTGGTCATGCCCCACGCGATCGAGTCGGTGGCACCGATCGGAATCCCGGGAATCCCCGGTACCGAGACACCCGCCATGTCGACGTCGGGCCAGGACATCGCCGCGGGGTACCAGATGCCGGGCGCGGAATACTGGAGATGCGGATCGTTGGCCAGAATCGCGCGTCCGTCATCGGTTCGGCTGCCCGCCACCGCAAAACTGTTCGAACCGAGCCGTACTTCGTCCTCCGGAACCGGCGGTGCGAGTCGTCGATCGCGGCGCATCGAATCGAATGTGAATCCTTGCGCGGGTGGTTCGGGGATGAACTCCGACCCGTCGGGCTCGATCAACAACGCGTCCCATCGGCCAGGGACGGCGAGCAGCCATTCGGCGACGTCATCCTCGACCATCGCGCGAAGCGCGCCGACTCGCGGCTCCCTCTTGGCGTTGTTCTGAAGCGAGTCGAAGAGCGCCAGCACGACCAGGATCGAGTCGGCGGGCCGCCATTCTGCGGGCCTCGTGTTCAAGAGCCGGTATTCGACGGGGACCTGTTCGAATCCGGCGATCGCCGCGTTCACGCCGGCGGTGTAGGCGTCGAGGAGGCGTTGTTCCTCCGGTCGCAGTTCCGAGACGATCCGCTCGGCGATCTCTCGTCTTCGGCGGATCGCATTGGGACGGTCGATCGCGACCATCGGCGGCCCGATGAGTGCCGCGAGCTCCCCGGCGGCTTTCCGGCGGGAGAGATCCATCTGCATCATTCGATCCCGGCCATGCATGAACCCCAGCCCGGCCATCGCATCGTCCTGCGAGGTGGCGGCGATGCTCGGCATCGCCAGGGCATCGAGCTCGATTCGCACCGGCGCGTTCAGGTCGGGGATCCGGACGTCGTTTTCGACCCCCGCCCGGCTTTCGGAAGGGATGAGGTGGAGGCCCATGGCGATCGAGGTGATGAGGAGGGCGGGGTGGAAGAATGATTTCGGCAAGACTGACTCCAGGATCGATGCGGCGATGTCATGTGGGACCGTAGCATGCGGGCATGCCTCAGCATCGAACCATCCCGGCATCTTCTTTCTCCCTGCCCCTGGTCCCGCCGTTCATCAGCGGACGGCCCGGAAGGGCTCCGGCCCATCTGGCACTTTCCGCCTTGCTGGCCGGCGCGGTTCTGGCTCAGGGGTGTCGTCAGGACCCGCCTCCGCCGACCGCGGAGAAGAAGGCCGAGATCACACCGCCCTCCAGCGATCAGGAATCTCCCGTGGAACTCGCCGGGGCGATCGAGACCCCCGACGAGTCGGCGGAAACCCCCCCATCAAGACTCGTGATCACCGGGACCACGGTGCTCACCGACTTTGCGATGGGCGCTTCGGGTGAGTGGGAGTCGATGGTGCTCGAGGAATCGACGGTGATCATTGAGGATGGTCGGGTTTCCGGCATCGTTCCTTCCTGGAACTTCGTCCTGGCGCCGACCGATGTCGTGGTCACCGGCCGTGGTCGATACGTCATGGCGGCGCCGTTGGTCGTGGGCGGCGGTGATGGAGCCGAAGTTGGTGCCTGGTTGGAAGGCGGACGGATGATCGACGGATTGCTTTCCGGCATCGGAGGAGTGATCTTGCCGAGAGAGTTCGTCGAATCACGCGATGGACGTTGTCTCACCGCGCGGACCCGGGATCGAGAGATCCCCGCTTCCGACCTTCTTCCGCTCGCGGAGGGTGACACGGCACCACCAGACGATCTCTTGACGCTTCCGATCTCGGGCCGACTGATCGACACCTACGCGTCGGCGTTGAGTGAGCGGGTCAATGCCGGAGAGGATCACATCGGCTTGCTCGCGACCCTCACCAGCCTGTCCGCGGCGGCCATCGGACAGCCTTCTCTGGGCGCGGTCGAGCAGGGATCTTCGGCGAAACTTCTGGTGTTGGACTCGAATCCCATCGACGACCCCCGGGCGGTGTTCGAGCCCTTCGCGGTCGTGGTCGGCGATCGAGTCCTTCGTCGGTCGGAACTTCTGGTCCTTCGCGAGGCCTCCGATCGAGGGGCGGACATGAGGCGCCAGATCGCGGCGGAAGAACCCGACGGTGAGTGGTCGCCGCCATTGCGGCGATGGCTCAGCAGCACGCAGGGGCAGGTCTACGGCGGATCCGTGGCGGCCGGTGAAGCCGGTGAAGTGAAGTTCGCCACGCGGACCGGACAACCTCGCTTCGACCGGACCGTCGGCTCGCTGGTGCTGCAGCCTCCGGCAGGTCAACCGAATCTCGACCTCACCTACACCGGTCCCCCGGAATCGTTCCGGATCACGACGACGCCCGATGCGGATGGGCTCGCCGTCGATCTTCAAATCGTCGACCGACCTCGGATGACACCCGCTTCGCCGGGACCGAATGGTGTTCCCATCGTCGATCTCGCGCTCGATCTGGATGTTCGACGTGATGCGATGATGGCATCCACCGGTGTCTACGAGTTCGATGCTCAGGAATTGCTCTACGGCAGTGGACCGATCGGACTCGGGCCCCGCCGATTCCGGTTCACACCGATCGATCCCGATTCCTGTCCCCCGTGTTTCGAGGGATTCGAGCGAGTGTGGGGTCTGGAGATCTTCAATCTTGATTCAACACCGCCCGTGATCGCGGGGGTTGCGACGGTCGCATTCCGTGCCGGGAGGCCCGCGCGAGTTCGGTTTGAAGTGGGGGTCGACCCGATCTGGCTCGACGAGACGTCCACGGCCGGCCGGGCGCCGTTGAACTGAGTCCGTCAGGTTCGAGTCTTCGGACCGTCGCCGACTCGTTGCATGAGTCGCTCGACGATCTCGGCGACTTCATCGGGCTTCTCGACCATCGTCGAATGCCCGGCGTTCTCGATGATGGTGCAGTTCGCGGCCGGGATCGCATCCTGCCAGCACTCGACGGCTGATGGATGAATGATGCGGTCGTCGGCGCCCCAGATGATCTCCGTGGGACAGGCCACGTCACGAAACCGATCGGCGTTGCCGAGCATGAGATCCTCGAGATTGCGAAGGATGATCTCGTGGTCCTCGGCGCGATGCATCGCTTCGGCGGCGACGACTCGTTTCATGAATCGCGGCATCCATGGTGGTTTCGTGAAGTTCAGTGCGTAGACCCGCTCGAACGACTCGGTGGAGTCGACGCGAAGCAGGTGTTCATCTCGTTTCGCGGCGGCGAAGACCTCGGTGTCGATCGGTGGTTCGATGCCCGCCGGTCCGATGACCACCAGACCCGCCACGGCCGACGGTCGTGATGCCGCATAGCCACCAGCGATGGCTCCGCCCATGCTCGAACCGACGAGTACCGGAGGGTCGATCGCCAGGGTCGCGATGAGATCGTCGATCGCGGAGAGAAAGAACTCGAAGTCGATGGATGTCGGATCATGATCCGGATGCAGGCCGAACCCGGGAAGATCCGGAACGATCACGT
This sequence comes from Phycisphaera sp. TMED9, assembly GCA_002167845.2. Classification (GTDB taxonomy): domain Bacteria; phylum Planctomycetota; class Phycisphaerae; order Phycisphaerales; family SM1A02; genus UBA12014. The sequence continues at coordinate 6,659 of NHBO02000022.1, forward strand.
GATGCCGTCGAACGAGTCGTCTCGCCAGCTGGAGCATGGTCAGACCGTCGACCCCGAATCCGTGGACGAGCAGGATCGGTGGCCCCTGGCCGATCGGTCCGCCTTCGAATCGAGGCCAACCAAGATCCGAGTGATGCCGAAGGCCGGTCAATCCGGCGGCACCGGTGGCGACGCGTCGGAGGATGCGTCCTCCGAGGGTCGCGGGTTGATGATGAGGACGGTTCGCGTCGGCGTTCATGACATTCCGATTCGGATCCCGGGGGGAGCGATTTCATGGAACTCAAAGCGTCGGATGCAGCTTCGCCACGTCACACCGTCGTTCGAGCTCGCGGCCGAGTCGGCAGATCGTCCCTTCGTCGAACAAGCGTCCGATCAGGGTGAAGCCGTGCGGGCGGCCTTCGTCGAAGACGACCGGTTGGACGAGCGCCGGATGGCCGGTCGCGTTGGTGATCAGGAGAAGGTTGGCGGCGAAGGCGGGGGTGGCGAGTGCATCGACGGTATCCATGATCCCGGCCATGGCATCCATCACCTGCCGGCGAACCCGTTCGGCCTGCACCGCTTCGATCGCCGGGATGAACCAGCTTCGGCGGAAGGTGTTCGGCCAGGCCTGGCTCGATTGCCAGACCATCGAATCGTCATCTCCGCTGCGGGTCAATGATTCGAACGCCGCGGCGGCTTCGGCATACAACGAGATCAGAAGCGACTCGTACGGAAGATCGGGGAGTGCGACCTCGACCAGTTCACAGCCGGCGTCACGAAGGTGTTCGAGCGCCGCACGGTCGGCGGGATTCGCGTTTTCATACCAGGCGGGATTCCATCCGACCCGAAGTCCCTTGACGCCCTGAGTCGCGTCATCGGCGAAGGGAACGCCGACGCTCGAGGCGTCCCGGGTGTCGATTCCGTTGATGGTGGCGAGCACGAGGGCCGTGTCGTTCACGCTACGGCAGATCGGACCGATCTTGTCGAGCGACCAGCAGAGGCTCATGGCGCCCGCCCGGGAGACTCGCCCGAAGGTCGGCCGAAGTCCGGTCGCACCGCAGACCATCGCGGGAGAGATGATCGAACCGTAGGTCTCGGTCCCGAGGCCGAAGGCCATGAGGCCACCGACCGTGCCACTGGCACTGCCGGCGCTTGATCCGCTGGAGCCCTGCTTGAGGTTCCAGGGGTTGTTGGTACGTCCGCCGAACCAGATGTCGCCGTAGGCCAGAGCGCCGACCGAGGTTTTCCCCAGCATCACCGCACCGGCTCCGTCGAGCTTTTCGATCACGGTGGCCGTCGTCGTTCCGATTCGGTCCTTGAACGGGGTGGCTCCCCAGGTCGCCCGGACATCCGCGACGTCGAGGATGTCCTTGGCGCCGTAGGGAATTCCCTGCAGCGGGCCTCGGTCCCGGCCCTGTTTCCGTTCGGAGTCCGCGCGGCGTGCCTGCTCGATCGCGCGGTCGCCGGTGACGGTGATCATGCACTCCAGTTTCGGATCGAGCCGGTCGATGCGTTCGAGGTAGATCCGGGTGAGTCGTTCGCTGGTGAGTTCACCTCGCCTCATCCATGTGCACAGATCTCCGACGGTCGAGAAGGCGATCGCCTCGTCGTCATCGGGAAGCGAGCCGGGATTCGCCGCCACCAGTTCGGGATTTCCCGTCGAGGTCACGGGATCGAGCGCTCGATCCGGAGGCATCGCGCGGAAGACCGTGGCCGGGGCGATGTCGTTCGGCATGGCGCCGGCATCGACCCGCGCCGCGAAGATCGCCATCTGTTCGCCGACCGTCGCCGCGATCGTCGTTCGTTCCTCTTCCGTGAACTTGATTCCCGCGAGGCGCTCGGCCGCCGCGATGATGGCCGGCGTGATGTTCGCGTCATCCGGTCCACCCGGCCACGCGTTCGGCTCCGTTTCTTCCTGCGGCTCGATGATGGGATTTCCCGGTGCGGCCGTGGTCGCCGCCGCCAGCGGCAGCGCGGCGAGCGTGGCGGTGGAAATGAGGAGTCTGCGACGGTCGGGGTCGTGGTTGCTCATGTCTTCAGACTACCGCGGAGTCCGAGGCAGCCGGCGTCATCGACGTCACACCGGCGTCTTGAAGCCCATGGCCCGCACCACGCACCAACCGCTCCAGCCCTCGAACGCCATGAAACCGCCGCCGATCAGCAAGCAGGCTCCGACGATGACTGGAACGCCCTCAAGGCCTCCGAAGACGAGGGTCAGCAATCCGGCGACGAGACAGCAGAGTCCTGAGAGGAGTCGAATGGCCTTGCCTCGGGCATCGATGTTGCATTGCATGTCGCGGGGTCCTTGGATGATGAGCGGACGGATCGGAAGTCGGGGTGAGTCGCTTGGCTCAGAATTCGGCGTGGCCTTTGGTACGCGGGAAGGGAATGACGTCGCGGATGTTCGCCATGCCGGTCGCGTAGGCGATCAGTCGTTCGAAGCCGAGGCCGAAGCCTGCATGAGGAACGGAGCCGTAACGGCGCAGATCCCGGTACCACCAGTAGTCCTCTTTCGGGAGGTCCATCTCGTCGAGACGGGCGTCCAGCACGTCGAGCCGTTCTTCCCGTTGGCTTCCCCCGATGATCTCGCCGATGCCGGGTGCCAGCACGTCCATCGCCGCGACGGTCTTGCCGTCGTCGTTCATTCGCATGTAGAACGCCTTGATGTCCTTCGGATAGTTCATGAGCACGACCGGCTTCCCGACGATTTCTTCGGTCAGGTATCGCTCGTGTTCGCTCTGCAGGTCGGTACCCCAGGACACGGGAAACTCGAACTTCTTGCCCTTGGTAATCGCGGACTCGAGTGCCTTGATCGCATCGCCGTAGTCGATTCGTTCAAAGGGACTTTCGACGAAGTTCTCGAGTCGAGCGATGCAGGTCGGCTCGACGCGCTCGTTGAAGAACGCGAGGTCGTCACCGCGTTGATCCAGAAGCGTCCGGAAGCAGTGTTTCAGAAGGCCTTCCGCGAGATCCGCGTCATCCGCGAGATCCGCGAATGCGATCTCCGGCTCGATCATCCAGAACTCCGCGAGATGCCGGGTGGTGTTGCTGTTTTCGGCGCGGAAGGTCGGCCCGAAGGTGTAGACCTTGGAGAGCGCGAGGCACCAGCACTCGACGGCGAGTTGTCCGGAAACGGTCAGGTGCGATTCTCGGCCGAAGAAGTCCTGGGAGAAATCGATGGCGCCGGCTTCGTCACGAGGCAGGTTCTCAAGGTCGAGGGTCGAGACTCGGAACAACTCTCCGGCGCCTTCACAGTCGTTGGCCGTGATGATGGGCGTGTGGATCCACTGGAATCCATCCTGCTGGAAGAATTCATGGACCGCCATGGCGAGACAGTTCCGGACTCTGGCGACGGCACCGAAGGTATTGGTGCGGGGCCGAAGGTGGGCGACTTCACGGAGGTACTCGAAGCTGTGCTGCTTCGGTGAGATCGGATAGGTGTCCGGATCCTCCACCAGCCCGATCGCGGTGATCCGCGTCGCCTTGATCTCGATCGCCTGGCCCTTGCCACGGCTCTCGACGACATCACCCTCGATCTCGACGGATGATCCCGACGTGAGCTTCAGGACATCCGATTCGTAATTCTCCAGCTCTCCCGGCGCGACGATCTGCATCGTGGCGAAGCAGGAGCCGTCCGAAACCTGAAGAAAGCTCAGTCCTCCTTTGGAGTCCCGGCGGGTCCGGACCCAGCCTTGGAGTCGCACGGAGTTCCCAAGATGACTTTCCGAGTTGGCGAGGAGTTGGGCGATGGAGTTCGCGGGCATGACCGGGGCATTCCTGACTGGGATGATTTCAGTGCCGTTTCGGGCCTGAAATGGAGTCGCGGGAGGGGGTGAAGCACGGACGAAGATCCGGGCCGATGGCTTGGAGAAGTGGCAAGGTATGCGGAAGCGGCCTCGACCGGCGAAAACCAGGTTCGGGAGCGTGCCAGTTTGGCAGCGGTCAGCCTCTGATTCCGACCGGTTGGGCATCCCGGCAGATGACCGATCTGGACCGGCCGATGCCCGGATATCCGGCGTCGGATCTGGTGATGGTCAGGAATCGCCGTTTCGGGCTCGAACGGGGCCGTCATGACGTTCTCGCACTCGATTCTTCGGGATCTCCGCCTAGGGGAGAGATCCGTGCTTTCCAGCAGCGGTTCGGCACGCCGGTTGTTCCCTCCTCCAGACTCCATGGACTCTGTTGGCACGCCATTTTCGTCCCCCAGCGCTTCAGCGGCACCCCGCCGATTGAATCTGCTGTTCTCCGCCACCTGGCGAGAGGGTGGACCGACGGCGGAACTGCCCCGGTTGCTGGATCCCCTCGGGGTCCGATGCCTGGAAGCCAGATGTGGCCGAGATGCGGCCAGGCTGGTCGAGCAGGAGGAGATCCATATCGCGCTGATCGACCTCGAACTCCCCATGGAGGCGGATGGCGACAAGCGTGCGGCAGGCGAGAAGGTGCTTCAGATCCTCCGCAGAGTGGATCCAGCCCCTCCAGTCGTCCTCGTTCGCCCGGCTCAGCCGAGTCGGCGTGAAAGCGTCCGCGGCCTCAGCGATGCCCTCCGAGAGGGTGTCTTCGCCGTACTCGACCGCCCCCTGGGCATCGAGACCATGCTCGAAACCCTCCGCCGGGTGGTCCGGCGGCATTATTCGGATCAATGGCCGGTCGCCTGACCATGAGGCACCCTACGCGGGTGCGGCAGTCGAACCACCATCCGCCCGGCGTCGGACCGGGCAAGTCCATTTCCTGTTTTTCCTTCGGAGTGAAGAACCCATGAACGTGCGACCGCTCGGCGACAAACTCATCGTCCGGCGTGAAGAGGCCGCGACCAAGACGGAGTCCGGAATCTTCCTGCCGGAATCCGCCAAGGACAAGCCCAAGACCGGCAAGGTCATTGCGCTTGGCAGCGGCAATCTGAACAAGGACACCGGTGAATACCTTTCGTTCACCGTGAAGAAGGGCGACGCCGTCATCTTCAGTTCCTATGCCGGTACCGAAATCAAGATCGACGGTCAGGATTACCTGATCATGACCGAGGACGACATCCTCGGAATCATCGACTGACGCACTGCGTCGATGCGGGATGGTCCCGCGAGGAGTGGAATCCGTGAATGCCGATCAGCTTCGAAAAGCGTTCTCCAACCTGAACGGTCGGGACCTTCGAATCGAATTCGAAGGTGCCGAGACGCTTCTGGTTCGAAACGCGATGCTGATCCCCTCCGAGCAGGACGACCTGCTCAAGGTCACCGACGGTTCGCACGAGTACATCATCGAATGCGAACGGGTCGCCTGGGTCGAGATCGGCTGACGAACCCGAGTGAGAAACCCCTCGTCGCCGGCGTCGAAAGCCGGGACGAATTTGAATGCAAGGAACAACCATGGCTGCCAAGCAGATTGCCTACGACAACGATGCCCGCGAACAGATTCTCCGCGGGATTCAGAAACTCGCCAAGGCCGTGAAGGTCACCCTCGGCCCCTCGGGACGCGTCGTCATCCTCGAGAAGTCGTTCGGAGCCCCGACGGTCACCAAGGACGGCGTCAGCGTCGCCAAGGAGATCGAACTCGCCGATCCATATGAGAACATGGGCGCCCAGATGGTCAAGGAAGTCGCCAGCAAGTCCAGCAAGGACGCCGGCGACGGAACCACCACCGCGACCGTCTACGCCGAAGCGATCTTCAAGGAAGGCCTGAAGAACATCACCGCCGGTGCCAACGCCAATGCGGTCAAGCGAGGTATCGAGAAGGCGGTCGACGCGGTCGTCGCCGAGCTCTCTTCGATGTCCAAGCCCGTCAGCGACTCGACCGAGATCGCTCAGGTCGGTGCCTGTTCCGCCAATCAGGATCAGACCATCGGCAAGATCATCGCCGAGGCGATGGACAAGGTCGGCAAGGACGGCGTCATCACCGTCGAGGAAGGCAAGAGCCTCGAGACCGAAGTCGAGCTTCTCGAAGGAATGCAGTTCGACAAGGGCTACCTCAGCCCTCACTTCGTCACCGACCCCGCGGACATGGAATGCGTGCTTGAAGACTGCTACGTCCTCATTCACGAGAAGAAGGTCGGATCCGCCAAGGACCTCATCCCCGTGCTCGGCAAGATCGCTGAGAGCGGCAAGAGCGTACTGATCGTCGCCGAAGACATCGAGGGTGAAGCACTGGCCACGCTCGTGGTCAACAAGCTCCGAGGTGTGATCAAGGTGGCGGCGGTCAAGGCCCCCGGCTTCGGCGATCGTCGCAAGGCGATGCTCGAAGACATCGCGGTTCTCACCGGCGGCACCGCCGTCATGGAAGAACTCGGTATCGACCTTGAGAAGATGCCGGTGACCGATCTTGGTCGAGCCAAGAAGATCACCATCAACAAGGACACGACCACCATCGTCGAGGGTGCCGGCAAGACGTCCGACATCAAGGCCCGGATCGAACTGATCAAGGCTCAGATCGATGCGACTTCGAGCGACTACGACCGAGAGAAGCTCCAGGAGCGACTCGCGAAGCTTGCGGGTGGCGTGGCTCAGATCAACGTCGGTGCCGCGACCGAAGTCGAAATGAAGGAGAAGAAGGCCCGCGTCGAGGACGCCCTTCACTCCTGTCGTGCCGCGGTGGAAGAAGGAATTCTTCCCGGCGGCGGTGTGGCGGTTCTCCGAGCACGTCGCGGAGTCGAGAAGGCTCGCAAGAACGCGTCGGGTGACGAGAAGATCGGTTGCGACATCATCAACCGGGCCATGAGTGCTCCGATCAAGCAGATCGCCAGCAACTGCGGGCTCGACGGATCGATCGTCGCTCAGAAGGTGGAAGAGAACGACGCGGACGCCTTCGGCTTCAACGCCGCGACCGGCGAATACGGCGATCTCGTGAAGCAGGGCATCATCGTTCCCACCAAGGTGGAGCGTGTCGCCCTTCAGAACGCCGCCAGTATCAGCGGGCTTCTGCTGACGACGGATTGTGCCATCACCGAGATCAAGGAAGACAAGGCCAAGGCCGGAGCCGGCGCCGGCGACGGCATGGAAGGCATGGACTTCTGATCCAAAGATCGACTCGTCGAAGGAGTGACCGACGGGTTCAGAGTCAGTGAAATCGACGCCCGGGCGAGTATTCTCGTCCGGGCGTCTTCCTTGCCAGGAGAATCAACATGCCTTTCGGAGGTGGTGGCGGCGGCGGACTGGGAGCGATCGGCATGTTCATCCTGCCGATCTCGATCGCCGCAATGTTCTTCCGACAGCCATCAGGACCAGTGTCGAAACTGATCAAGGCAGGAGCCGTCGATCCGGAGACCGCCCGACGGCCGGAGAGGATCGACATTCCGCGTCCGTTCATTCTCGAGCCCGCGCTGAAGCGTCGCATCGTCCAACGGACCTCCGATGGGCGGTACTGGGTCGACCTCCGGCGGAATCGTCGGTATCGAATTCGACTCGCCGTCATCGGCGGGGTCGTGGTCTTCGCACTCGGGGCGGCTGCCTGGGCGCTCTGGCCTCATCTCGGACCTCTGCCCGCCGGGAGTGCTCGATGACCGTGTTGCATCAAGCGATTTCATCGTGGGTCGGGTGGTTGTGCGTCTGGATGGTGTTCGCGAGCTTCGTGGCGTTGATCGCACACGGTCGGGACAAGAGCGCAGCCCGGGCCGGCCGTCGCAGGACACCCGAGCGAACCCTTCATCTGCTGGAGCTGGCCGGGGGCTGGCCCGGCGCGCTCGTCGGGATGTTCTTATTTCACCACAAGATTCGGAAGCCGTCCTACTTCCTGGTGACGGCGATCATCATCGCCGCCTGGATCGCGGCCGCGATCTGGTGGTCCGGAGTTCTTTCGGTGTCTTCTTGAGCGTCTCGATCGGTGACCATCCTGGTCGACCTGGATCGAACGGCTCGCCGGCTACTTGTTGCCCATGATGTCCCGGCCGAAGAGGCCGTCGGTGGTGAGGACGTGATAGCTCGTGTTGACGAGCGTGTCGTAGGAGTACTCACCGTAGTACCCGTCGGCACCCCATTGGGTGTCGCGGCTCCACAACCCGGTCTGGCACTCGCCGGCGGTGGTTGACTGGCAGAAGTTGCAGCTGTTGTTGGCCTCGGCCATCGTCTGTGCCCGGGTGTCGCCCTCCATGGCATCGCTGACCCCGACCATGGCCACGTGGCCGTCGAAGAAGAGGGTGACCGGCATCGAGTTGTAGCCCTGATTGAACATCCAACTGGGATCATCGCCTTCAGAAAACCCGGGGTTGAACCCGGTTTCGGTGTTCTGAAGCCAGTGATGCTCGATCATCCGCGTCTTGAGATCGGGGAATCGACACTGACCTGAGGCGGGCGACCGGAAGGCCGCTGGCATCGATCGCGGGTTTCGCCAGCCACAGTGGCTGTGAACTTCCGGATTGAACATGGCCGCGCCGCTCCAGACGTAGCTTGACCAGGTGATCTTCGGATCGTTCGGATCCAGATAGAACTCACTGGCCTGATCGAAGAAAGGCTCGACCGCTTGAAGGGCGTAGGTGTCCTTGGGGGCCCAGAACACCGGGTCGTAGAAGCGGGAGCCGACGTACGAGTTGAAGGCCTTGCCGTTGGGCGTTCGGAATCCACCGAATTTGTAGATGGGAACGTTGTAGGAGAGCGGCTGATAGATCGTGTGGAAGAAGATGCTCCACGCCAGGGGGTCGCCGGCATACGGCGGGCACAGATCTCCACCGCACCAGGCAGCCCAGGTGTCGCCGTTCTGATCCGTTCCGGCCACCGCTTGCGCCATGCAGGCCACGGTGCTGTTGTAGAGCACGGGATCCGCGTCTTGCACCAGTCCGATGTCATCGGGAACGGCCGTGAACTGTCGGCCACCCCAATCGGCGCCATACGTGTCATTGGCGATCCCGAGGTTCCGGAGATTGGCCGACGACTGGGTCACCCGCGCGGCATCTCGAGCCTTCCCGATGGCGGGAAGGAGAATGGCGATCAGCAGGGCGATGATCGAGATCACCACGAGGAGCTCCACGATCGTGAAGCCTGATGATCTGAGCTGGTTGGACTTGGGCATCGGGGTCGGACCTCGTTGTGGATGGCGTCATCAGTGGCCTGCGGGGACTCGCAGTGACTGATTCGACTCTCTCAAGATAGACCATCTCCAGCAGCTTCGGAAGTGACGAATGGTGGGATTTCGCGTCCAGACTCCGCTCTAGGACAGGAATGGGGGTTTGACGTCTGAATAAGCCGTCGGGGCTGGGTCGCAGGCGTCGAGAATTCAGGGTGGGAACAAGAAATCGGGCCGGTCCCTGAGTGGGACCGGCCCGATTGGATTCTGTTTTCGATCCACTTTCGATCTGCAGCCGTGCCGTTGCGGGCTCGACTGCAGATCAGTGGTCGATCACTTCTTGCCCATCACGTCACGGCCGAGAAGGCCATCGGTGGTCAGGATGACGGCGCTGGTGTCGACCAGCGTGTCGTAGCTGAGGTTGCCGTAGTAACCGTTCGTACCCTTGGTCGTATCACGACTCCAGAGTCCGGTCTGGCACTCGCCATTTCCGTCGCAGTTGCCGCAGACGTCGTTGGCTTCAGCCTGCGTCGTTGCACGAGTGTCGGCTTCCATGAAGTCGCTCGTACCGATCATGGCGACGTGACCGTCGAAGAATGCAGTCATGGGCTTCGAGTTGTAGCCATGGTTGAACATCCAGCTCGGGTCGGAGCCACCGAATGACGGGTTGGCGTCGGTCTCGACGTTCTGCAGCCAGTGATGCTCGATCATGCGGACCTTGAGATCCGGGAATCGACACTGACCGATCGAGGGGCTTCGGAATGCACCGGGGAAGTTGTTGCCGTAGGGGCTGGTGTAGCCGCAGTGGCTGAGGACTTCCGGGGACCACATCGCCGCGGGGCTCCAGATGTAACTGGAGTACGCGATGACCTGGCTCGAGGAGTTCTCAGGGCTGTAGGGGTTGAACTCATCCGGGTAGTTGAAGAACGGCTCCGCGATTCGCAGCGGATAGGTGTCCTTCGGGGCCCAGAACACGGGGTCGTACCAGCGGTCGCCGACATAGCTGGCGAAAGCCTTGCAGGTGGGGACGCGGAATGAACCGAAGTCGCCGCCGTTGAAGCCGTAGGGCTGGAAGACGTAGTAGAAGCAACCGTTCCAGTAACCGGCATCACCGGGGAAGCCGTTGCAGAGGCTGCCAGCACACCACCAGCCCCAGAGGCGTCCGAGGTAGTCGTAGCCGACGAGCTGCTGCGGCATGCAGGCGATCTGGTTGTTGTAGTCGACGGGTCCGAGGCCGTTCGCGAAGGCGAGGCCCATGTCGTCGGGAAGTGCGGTGAACTGTCGATCACCCCAGTCGGAACCATACGTGTCGTTGGCGACGGAGAGGTTCCGAAGGTTCGCGGCGGACTGCGTGACGCGAGCCGCGTCTCGAGCCTTGCCGATGGCCGGCAGCAGAATGGCGATGAGCAGGGCGATGATCGAGATCACCACCAGCAGCTCAACAATGGTGAATCCTGGACGATTCTTTTGCTTCATGATTGAAGACTCCGTTTCTGGCTTGCCCGGTTGCACACCGACAAACACTTCCGTGAAAGTGGAATGGGGACTGTGGAATCAGGCGGAGAAATGTGTGCAATGCCTGATTGTGGAAGCCCGTATAGAACAAAAGATACCGGATCTGATGCGAATCTCAACCAGCCAACCACAAAAGTGGATGATTCGTTCGTTGGCGCGTTGCCGTTTCGTCCGCCGCTGAGCGTGCATGAGAGTCCGATAAAAGAACCTCAGATCAATAAGAAGAGTGGAATTTTTCCGAACGAAAGAGATGTTGCCTCGAAGTCGAGGCGTTTGGAGGCCCATGGAGAGATGAATGGGGGGCCTCTACTCTTTCTTGAGTTCGCCCACGAACTCGTAAGGTTCCCCGAATCTCGCATCTAAGTGCATATTGGAGCGGCACTTTGGTTTTCTCGTCGGTCTGCCCGGATGGGCGGTAGGGTCACGTGGACGCCTCTCCGGCTATGTTCCGCTGGATGCCAAAGACGCTCACGCCATCTGATTGCGGCCCGAGGCTGGTGGGGACCTGGTCGTTCGCCCTGGCGGCGATCGAGTCGGCGTGGAGCACTCTCCTCGGATCCAACTCCTCCGACGTCGATCGGGTGGCGGGTGCTTCCGATTCGAGATCATGCTTGCTCGATGCGATCGAGGCGGCCTGTCAGCATGCCGATCTCGATCCTGGGGTCGACAGCGTCGGCCTCGGAGGGCTTCCGGATTCCAGCGGCCGCATGAGTCTGGACGGCGCCATCATGGAATCTCCCGCCCGGTTCGCGGGGGTGGCCGCCCTTCGCCGTCACCTTCATCCGGTCTCCGTGGCCCGTCTGGTGATGGAGCGGACCGAGCACACCCTGCTGTGCGGGGCCGATGCCGATGAATTCGCGGATCGTCACGCCTCGGTGGCTCGAGAACTGTTGTCTGACGATGCCAGGAGCGTGTACGAGCAATGGGAGGCGTCCCGTCGCGAGGGTTCCGCAGGCCCGATCGATCAGGGCAAGGATGGATCACTCCTGGGTCTTCGACCGGTCGATCCCGGACTCGGCGCTGACTCCGCGGGCAAGCTCTTCCGTCCGAACACTGGTCGAGAAGGGGCGGCTCCGGCCGGACATGACACGATCGGCGTGCTCGGTCGCGACCTCGCCGGCAACCTCGCCGCGGGCTGTTCCACGAGCGGCCTCCCATTCAAGGTTCCCGGGCGGGTCGGAGACTCGCCGATCGCGGGGCATGGTCTCTTCGTGCAGCCCGAGGTGGGATCCGCCACGGCGACGGGAACCGGCGAGTTGATCTCAGGAATCTGCGCCAGCTTCGTGGCGGTGGAGACGCTCCGTCGCGGAGGCACACTTCTGGATGCGGTGCTGGAAGTCATGCTTCGGGTCGATGAGCTCGGCCCGCTGCGGCCGCATCATCAGGTCGGGGTGATCGTGATGGACGCTCTCGGCAACGTGGCCTCCGGCGCCTACCGGCCGGGATTCCTCATCGCGACCCGCGACGAAGGAGGCGGTAGGGTGTCCGGTCCCGATCTGGTCCATCGTCCCGAGGATGACGAACTCCCGGAATCCGCTCGCGACGGTCTGGCGAAGAACGATGGCCACGAAACAAAGGAAGCCCGATGAAGCTCTACACTCGAACCGGTGATGATGGAAAGACCGGACTGTTCTCCGGCGATCGAGTCGGCAAGGACCATCCCCGGATCGAGGCCTACGGGACCGTCGATGAGTTGAATGCCTGCATCGGTCTGGTGATCGCTGGAATCGACGGCACCGATGATGCCTCGGAGAAACTTCGTTGCAGCCTGTTGTCCATTCAGTCGCGGTGCTTCGATCTCGGCGCCGATCTCGCCACACCAGAGGGTGCGAGAAACAGCGACAAGGTCGGTCGAATCGATGACTCCGATGTGGTCGTGCTCGAAGGCCTGATCGATCACTATCAGGCCGCGGCACCGGAGATCCGGTGTTTCGTGCTTCCGGGAGGATGCGAACTCGCCGCCCGCCTGCACATCGCGCGGACCGTCTGCCGTCGAGCAGAGCGGCTGATGGTGCACTTGAACCATGCCGAAGCGGTGACTCCCGAGGCGATTCGCTGGGTGAATCGCCTCAGCGACCTGCTCTTCGCGATGAGTCGCGCCGTCAATCACGCGGCCGGGCTGGAAGATGTTCCGTGGGAGCCCAAGGGCGGCGCCTGACGCGGACGCTCAAGAACGTTTCTTCGACCGCGGCTTTCCGATGGCGCTCGAACCACCGCTCGAAAGCCCTTTTCGCAACATTCCGATCTCCGAGATCCGCTCCCAGGCGCTTTCGGCATTCCCAGCTCCGAATTCGGTCGTGATCGAACGCCGGTTCCAGGCTTTCGCGACGGTGGAGGTCGTTCCGCTTCCGCAGAACGGGTCGAGCACCAGTCCGCCTTCGTTCGAGCAGGCCAGGATGATTCGCTCGAGGTAGACCTCGGGAATCTGGTTGTGGTGTTGCGCCCGGCGTTCCTTGTTGTTGCCTTGAACTCGACCCCAGTAGGGGCCGTACCAGACGTCCATCGGTACTCGCATGCCGGCGTTGCGGTCCTTGGCCTGGGTTCTCGCGTCGTTGTAGATCGAGGCGCGGTCCGACTGCTCGAGGATCGAGTCGGGGTTCCAGATTCGATTGTCGGCATCCTTGGCGAAGTACAACGCGTGAACCTTGCTCATGATGAAGGAACTGTCGCGGTGCTGGCCGAATCGAAAATGCCAGGCGCACCAGTTGATCATCGTGAGCCCCCGCCGCTTCAAGTGCATCACGATTTCCGCGGCGGTGTCGTCGGGGATGTTCACCCAGATCGAACCGTTCGGGGCCAGCGCATCGACGCATACGTCGAGCCAGTCGAAGGTGAACCTTTCGTACTCGGCACGGGGCATGCCGTCGGACCATTCGTCGTAGGGCACGTCCCAGTTGAACGGAGGATCCGCGAAGACCAGATCGACCTGGCCGTGGTCGGGCAGATTCGGAATCACGTCCCGGCAGTCACCGACGTAGAGCCGGGTGTCGGGGTCGTCGGAATGGTGAGCCGGTTCGACCGCGGTCTTCGCCGGCACGTGGGGGGCGACTTCATCACCGAGCAGTCGGATGTCGGCGGCCGGCATCTCGGCGGCGGACTCGCGTTGTATCTGAGTCGCGCCGCGCGGGGTCGCGTAGCCCCCGGGGCGATCGAATTCGGTGTTCTTCCGTTCGGCCATGCGGCGATGATCGCCGATTCCGTGGCTTCGCGCCACTCTCGAACGGTAAACCACAGAACCGGGCGATTCCCGGTCGCGGTGCGGCCTGGATGTCAGATCGTGCCGAAGACCCGATCGCCGGCGTCGCCCAGACCGGGAACGATGTAGGCAAGTTCGTTGAGTCGATCGTCCAGCGCGGCGGCGTGCACCTCGACCTCGGGATGATCCTCGGCCATCCGTTGAACCCCTTCGGGCGCCGCCACCAGGCAGAGGAACCGGATCGTTCCACAGCCTCGCTTCTTCAGGTACTTCACGGCGTAGGTCGCACTTCCCCCGGTCGCGAGCATCGGGTCGACCACGAGGACGGGTCCGTCAGCGATGTCGGCGGGGAGTTTTTCGTAGTACTCGATGGGTTGATGCGTCTCTTCGTTTCGTTGCACGCCGATGTGGCCGACTCGGGCTTCTGGAACGAGTCGGAGCATTCCGTCGGTCATCCCGAGGCCCGCGCGGAGAATCGGCACGATGGTCACGGGTGCGGCGAGTTCGGTGGCGTCGCAATCGTCGATCGGAGTCCGGACCCGGCAGGCCTTCGTCGGAAGGTCTCGAAGCGCTTCATAGGTCATCAGCCCGGCGATTTCGCCGAGCACCCGCCGAAACGTCGGTGGAGGAGTGCTGGCGTCGCGAAGAATGCCCAGCTTGTGTCCGATCAACGGGTGATCGTGGGCGAGCAGGTTCGGATGGTCGGGCGTTCGTCGCATGTGGTTTCCCGTTCGTCAGGTGGTCACATTCTCGTCGGCGCACCGATGCCGAGCGTGCCGAGTCCGTCACGGAGGACGTTCCGAGTGAGTCGGACCAGGCGGATCCGGGCGTTTCGCACACCGTCATCCTCGGTCTTGAGCACCGGGCATGCGGAGTAGAAGGAGCTGAATTCGGTGGCGACCGCGTAGAGGTAGCGACAGAGACGACTCGCTTCAAGAGATTCAGCTGCGGCGTGCATGGTCGCCGGATATCGGAGGAGGAGCAGGGCGAGCCGGCGTTCCTCGGGCGCCTCGACGCGGAAGGACGCGTCGGTCTCCGCATCGTCTCCCGCCTTCTCGAGCATCGAGCAGAGCCTTGCATGGGCGTATTGAAGATACGGCCCGGTGTCTCCCTCGAAGGCGATCATGCGGTCGAGGTCGAACACGTAGTCTCTTCCCGAGTCGCCCGAGAGATCCGCGTACTTGATCGCGGCGATTCCGACGGCCCGTCCGATCGCGGCGAGTTCAGCCTCGGGGAGCCCATGAGTCGGAGCGTGGGGTTCCGCGGCCCGCACGGTGACCGCTTCGGTGCCTCGGTCGACCGCAGCCTGCAGAAGGTCCATCAATTTGAAGTTGGCGCCGGACCGCGTCTTGAGGGGTTTCTTGTCCGGGCCCAGGACCGTGCCGAAGCCGAGGTGGACGAGTTCGGATTCCACGCCGTCCGGGAGCGTCGCCCAGCCGATCTTCCGGCAGGCGTCGAAGACGTCTCGAAAGTGATCACGCTGGCGGGCGTCGACCACGTAGATGACTTCGTCGCTGTCGAGTTCCTGAACCCGGTATCGAAGGGCGGCGAGGTCGGTGGTCGCGTAGAGAAAGCCACCGTCTCGTTTGCGAATGAGCATGGGGCGTTCGCGGTCTTCGAATCGGACCACCAGCGCGCCGTCGTCCTCGACTGCGAGACCGGAGCGGACGAACGCATCGACGACTTCCGAGAGTTCGTCTCGAAAACTCGATTCACCCCGTTCGCTGTCGGGAGCGATCCCGGTCCCGAGAAGATCACAGGCGAGGTAGACCTCCTTCATCGTGACTTCGATGAGGCGTTTCCAGGCGGCCACCATCTCGGGGTCGCCGGACTGCAGGTGGACCAGCGCTTCGCGGGCCGCGGCCTGTGCGTCGCCGGCGCTCTCCTTCTGAGTTTCGAGTTCGGCGATCCGGTGGGGGCCGCAGTGATTCGCGATCGCGGCCTCCAGCCCTCGCCCGTCGCCGCGGGCTTCAAGCTGGGCGTCTCGATAGGCCACGTTCAAGGTGTCCAGATCGAGGGCTTCGAAGTCCACCTTCCGACTCAGGAGCGAATGAAGGGTCATCGCGATGGGCAGCCCCCAGTCGCCGAGGTGGTTCTGTCGATGAACCGTCCGCCCGATTCGTTCGAAGAGTCTGGCGACGGTGTCACCAATGACCGTGGATCGGAGGTGGCCGACATGCATCTGCTTCGCGACGTTGACGCCGCAGACGTCGATGGTCACGCCGTGCGGTTTGTTCTGGGGTTCGATTCCGAGCCGCTCATCGTCCATGCCGGCGAGTGCGACCGCCAGCGCGTCGGGCTCGAGGCGGAGGTTCAGAAAGCCCGGCCCGGCGATCTCCGGCTCGGCGATCACGCCGCGCAGTCCGAGGTCGGGAGTCATGAGGGCGGCGGCGAGATCCGCCGCCACGTCTCGAGGTTTTCGGCCGAGTTTCTTGGCGAGGGCCATCGCGGCGTTCAGCTGGAAGTCACCGAATTCGGGCTTGGCGCTGGGCTTGAGGGCGGCATCGACACCGGTCGCGGCATCTCCACCGACCGCTTCAACAGCGGCGACGGCGGCGGCTTCGACTCTGGCCACGGGATCCTGGACGGCGTTCATCGGACGAAGGATACCGGGACCGTCGCTTCGGGCGTCGGTGTCCCCGTCATTTCAGAGGGATTGGCTCAGCCGCCGGAGCCGATCGTCCACTGGCCCAGCATGATGCCGATGTCGCTGCCCGTGACGCATC
>NHBO02000023.1 GCA_002167845.2 Phycisphaera sp. TMED9
CACATCTCCAGCCCTGCTCAGCAGCTTGGATCAATTTCTTGTCGTGTGGGATCGGAGGACGAGCAACTGGCTTGCACTTCAGAAGAATCTTAGTACTCTCCTTCAATGCGTCACTCTGCTGCTTGATCACGTCTTCTAGGTCTCTCTCACGTCTCTCTAGACGGAGGGCTTGTATCTCCAGCTCGAGCTCACGCTTGCTACGCGGCGGTGCGTCTTCCATCTACACTGTCATCACGTGCAGAGATTGTGTGTGGGACGCCAACCGCAACGCTGTTCCGCATCGAACCGCACCACACGCTCGCTTGGCATGTGGCCTCGTCAGGGTGCTGTTTTGCAGTCAACCGATCGTCGGCGCCCTCAGATCGTGTACGTGCCGAGCTTCTTCGCGTCAAGCACGGACTTCAGGGTGACCGTCCCCTCCTCGTCCACGGTGAACGCCTCCTCGCAGAACCTCTTCGACGACCCCGTCCGCGGTCTCCAAGACCTCGCTGAGTTTCTGCCTCTCCGCGCGTTGGGCGCCGCCATCCAGTGCGTCGACCCCGATCAGAATCTGCGAACCGCGGCGGCGTTCGGATCGCTGTACGCGAAGATCGCCTCCAAACGAACCGCCCGCGCAAAATCGAACATCCTTCGGTCTCTTCCCGGGACGACGGAGACGGAAGCGGACGGGCTCGCGGTCGATTCGATCCGATACATGTTCCGGATGTTCCTCGTCGACAGCCTGGCGATGCCACGCCTCGTGAACCCATGGAGTTGGCAGGAGCACGTCGAGTTCGCATCCTTCGCGCCGGGCGCGGAGCTGCTCGCGACCGACAAGCCCGGCCTCTTCATCACCGGGCACTGCGGCAACTGGGAACTCCTCGGGTTCACCCTGGCGGCCATGGGTTTCCCCATGACCGCCCTGGCACGCCCGCTGGACAATCCCTACCTCGACCAGTGGCTGCTCGGTCTCCGCGAGGCGCGCGGCCTCCGTGTCCTCACCAAATGGGGCGCGACGGATCGCATCGTCTCGATGCTCGAAGGAGACGATCCGGCAGGTCGCCGGATCGGCTTCATCGCGGATCAGAATGCCGGCGAGTCGGGACTCTTCGTCCCGTTCCTCGGTCGTCTCGCCTCGAGCTACAAGTCGATCGGCCTCCTGGCGATGCGCTACGAGCTCCCCGTCGTGGCCGGCTTTGCGAGACGACTTGGAGATCGATTCCAGTATCGCCTCGAGATGGTCGATTACTTCGGCCCGGACGACTGGTGCGATCAACCCGACCCCCTGTTCTACGTGACCGCGAGATTCAATCGGGCGATCGAAAAGATGGTCCTTTCGGCCCCCGAGCAGTACCTCTGGATTCATCGCCGGTGGAAGAGCCGACCCAAGTGGGAACTCGAGGGCAAGGAAATGCCTGCATCCATGCGAAAGAGACTGGAAGGACTTCCCTGGATGGACCAGCCGACCTTGGACCGGATCCTCTCGGACGGGAGTACCTCCGCATGACCAGCAACGGACGATTCACCGGCCAGCGAATTCTCGTGGTCGACGATGACCAGGACATTCTCGACTCGACCGAATTGGCCTTCCGAGCGGAAGGTGCCGAGGTGATCCTCGCTGCCGACGGAAATACCGCAGTCTCTCTCTTCCTCGCAGAGCGGCCGGACGGCGTGGTGCTGGACATGATGCTTCCCGCCAGATCAGGCTTTCTCGTGCTGGAGAAGATCAAAGAGACCGACGACCCGCCACCGGTGGTGATGGTGACCGCGAATCAGGGACGACGGCATCTGATCTACGCCGAGAATCTCGGAGTCTCCGCGTACCTCATCAAGCCCGTCCCCCTCCAACGCCTCCTCGCCACGCTGGGTGATCTGATGGAGTTGGCGTGAGATTCGATCTCTTTTCGTGCCGCCTTCGATCGCCACGGACGTTATTCTTCCGGTCCGAAAGGGAGTCATGGCGAAGTTGACCCAATGGCGAATCCACAGTCCGAAGCCCGCCGACGCCGATGGCCGTGCCGCGGTGATGGCCACCCGCGCCGAACTCGTCGAGATGCTGGCCGGCTTCAACATCGGCCCCGAGCAGGACGGAGGCGACTTCGAAGTGCTTCATGGGCCGGGCATCCGAATCCACATGCCCTTCGAGGATCCCGTCCGACAAGTACTCGTCGAAGAGGACGATGACTCGATCGCCGCGTTCGTCTTGATGGCGATCGCGAGGCGATTCGACTGGAAGTTCACCGACGTCGACACTCAGCGAACCCTGTACCTCTTCCGAGGGAATGACGCCGGATGAGTGACCAGGGCCAGGTCGATCTCATCGTCCAGCGGACATCGTTCGCCGGAGACGATCCGGAAGTCACCCGGAAGTCATCCGGAAGTCATCCGGATGGCTCTGGATCATGCCTTCGACGATCGCGGTGACGTGACCATCGTTCGTCGAGACGGAACGGAGGTCGAGGGATACCTCTTCGACCGGCGGAGCGCGCGGACGCTGGATGCATCGATGGCCAGAGTCATGCCGACGGATCCGACTCTGGGCCGCATCGAAATCGCCTCCCCGGACATCTCCGAGCTTCGATTCAGTGGCCGTGACCCGGCGGCGGGAAAAAGCTGGGAGAACTGGGTTCGCCGGTTCGCCGAGAAGAAACTTGCCGGCGAAGAAGCGAGCATCGAGAGCGATCGACTCGACTGACCGAGCGACGGAAATCGCCTCCGGCTTCGCCACTTGTTCAATTCTTCTGCTCGACGGCGGCCTCGAACACGCCGCCTCAAGGGCGGCGGATCAGCGATTCGGCATTGGCATCGACTTCGATGCGACCAGCCTTGCGGCGAACATCGATCTCGTCCAATCTGGCATCGACCCTGCTCAGCAGATCCATGGCGACCCGAGCACTCCGGTCGAAGGCGTCGAGCCCCGTGACCTCTCGGATCGCGTCGCGGCGGCCGGCTCGTTCCAGCCTCTCCCGGATCTCCGTGGCATCCTGCTGATTGGAAGCGAGGGTTCGGACCAGACTGGCCCGCAGCCCGAGCAGACCGGCTTCCTCCTCGGTCACCGGGCCCGCACTGGTTCCGGCGAGACGAAGGTTCGGAGACTCCTGCCCGGGTCCGGCCGCGGAGACCGGCGTGGGAGCGTTGGTGGTCACATCCGTCATCTGGGGGGATTCTCCCCGCTGGCTGCGGTGGAGGCAAGCGGAGGCCCTTGGTCCAGCCCCGCAGAACCCCCGATATTGAACAGATTCGGCATGCTTCGACTATCGGCGCAATCGGCTTCTCCTCACGAACCATCTCGAGTGAATCGATGCTCATGAACGATGGGAGGCTGTTGTTATTGGACAAACTGCCTGATTTCACCCGCCACGGATGGACAATCGGGGGAATTGCCAGACAGCCTCAACAGGCTGGGTCGCTCTTGGACTCCGACGCCTCGTCGTCCTCATCATCCCCACCCAATCGCCCCACCAGGAGCGAACCAATGCCGCCTCCGATCACCAGGAGCAGCGAGAGTCCGATCTGGCCGGCGGAGGGCTGATACGACTCGGTCAGCCAGTACTTGCGCTCGTCTGCCTGTCTTGCCGCTTGTACTGCTTCCTCGTGCTCGAGCTTCACCCCGCGGATGGTGTCGTTCAATTCGGGAGGGACCGCTTCCCGGAACGGCCAGAGCCCCGCGACCGCACCCAACAGGAACCCGAGCAGTGCACCGAGGGTGACCTCGCGATGCCGCTTGAGCAACCAACGCATGATGTTGCTGACCAGCGAGACGCCCAGGAGCACGCCGAGACCGATCGACACCAGTGGCCAGGCAGCCTGCAGCATCAAGGTTGTTTCGCCGCTTCGAATCGACTCCTTGAAGGCATCGATCGCATCGAGCACCGGGAGATACTGGCCGAGTACGAGCAGGAGATACCCCCCGCTGACGCCCGGAAGGACCATGGCGGCGGCACCCGCAAAACCCGCGACGAACAGCCCCCCCAGTCCACCCTCACCCGTCGAGGAGGCGGGTTGAGACTCCTGCAGAATCGCCAGAACGACCATCGCGACGAACGCGACCAGCGCGGCGATTCCCGCGCGAGCAGGCATCGGTTTGAGCATTCGCCAGAGCGTCGGCGCCCCGCCGAGGGTGAGCCCGATGAACAGGCTGTAGGCGATCCAACGATGTTCGAGGACGAAGTCCTTCACCGGACCCGCGAGCAGGCCGATCGCCAGAACCGCCGGGATGGCGATGAACGCAAGGAGCAGCCAGGGCTGCAGCTTGCGGGAGAGCGTCGTGGCTGCCGCGACCGACTCCACGAAGGTCGGATACACCCCGGCCGCCAGCAGCATGGTTCCGCCGGAGATCCCCGGGACCAGATTTGCCAGCCCCATGAGAATGCCGCCGATCACGCATCGACCGAGAAGGAGGGGGTTCATTGGCGAGTGGCCGTTGGCAGTGGTCAACCTGAAACTCCGATGAGTCGATGAAGAGAGCAGGGCCGAGACTGATATCATCAGCCTTCGACCCCGAGTATCGGCTTCTCGACCTCCAACGCTCGATGCGTCATGGAAAACGGAACATGGGCACCCCCAACCCCCCCCAACGCATCCTCGTGACCGGCGGCGCCGGATACATCGGTTCGCACGCCTGCCTCAGGCTGGTGGAGACCGGCCATTCGGTGGTCGGACTCGACGATTTCTCCCGAGGGCACCCCGGGGCCTTCCGGGCCATCGCCGCCGCCGCCGAGGAACTCCCCGGCTCGTTCACCTCCGTGGAGGCATCGATCGGAGATCGACGTGGGTGTGCCGAGATCCTCCGAGAACACGACATCGACCTGGTCATGCATTTTGCGGCGTTGGCCTACGTGGGCGAGTCCGTCGAACAGCCCTTGCGGTACTACGACAACAACACCGGCGGTGCGATCTCACTGCTCGAAGCGATGATGGACGCCGGGGTCGAGAGATTCGTCTTCTCGAGCACCTGTGCCACCTACGGCGAACCGGGCGCTGACCGAATCCCGATCGCGGAAGACTGCCCGCAGGCCCCGATCAACCCGTACGGCAACTCCAAGTTCATGGTCGAGCAGGTCCTCTTCGATCATGCAGAAGCCTGCCGGCTCGCGGACAAGCCCTTCGCGTTCGCCGCTCTTCGCTACTTCAACGTCGCCGGAAGCGATCCGAAGACGAGGATCGGCGAAGATCATCGTCCGGAAACGCACCTGATCCCGATCTGCCTCGAAGTCGCCGCCGGTCGTCGGGAACGACTCATGATCTTCGGGGATGACTATGACACCGAAGACGGGACCTGTATTCGCGACTACGTGCACGTCTGCGATCTCATCGATGCCCACATCGCCGTGATGAACCAACTCGCTCCGGGAGACACCCACACCCTCAACGTGGGACTCGGACACGGCTGGTCCGTCCACCAGGTGTTGGAAGCCTGCCGAGCCGTCACCGGCAAGGCGATTCCCGAGTCGATCAGCCCACGTCGAGCCGGTGATCCGCCGAAGCTGTACGCGAATTCGTCGCGGATTCGGGATGACTTCGGATGGTCTCCCCAGTTCACCGAACTCGAAGCGACGGTGGCCACCGCCTGGGCCTGGATGCAAGCCAATCCTTCCGGCTACGCCGACTGAACAGCCACCGCTGACCCGCGAGGCGAATCCCCTCAGAACGGGATGCTGACCAGTCCGGTCACGGCGATGGCGTCGACCCCCAGGTTCGTCGGCGTGGTTCTGGCGTTGGAAAAGTGATACCAACCAATCCCCACCAGAAGCCTCGCGTCCTCTCCCAGGTCGAACGAGAAACCCACGCCCGCTTGCGGCGTGAAGTTGAGCCTGCTGCCTGACGGCCGAACCGGCTCCGTCGCGTATGCCAGCCCGATGCCGAGCTCGCCATACATCGTCCAATTTTCGTACCGAAGAAAATGCCATCGCATCATGACGCCAAGCCCGAACAAGGCGGCATCAGCACCGGCGTCCTGTCCGACCCAACCGAGATCCGCCTGGATCCCGATGCTGAAGTCCTCGATGGCGAACCACTCGAATCCGCCTGAAACGTAGGCCATCTTCTCGTCACCGAGATCACTTCCCAGCATCCCCCCGATGAGCCATCGATGACTCCCGGCGGTTCCGTAGGCCGGCGATGAATCCACGGCGGCGTCATTGGGAGATGCGGCGGAGTCGGCCTGTTCGCCAGCCGCCACATCTCGATCCTGCATCAAGATCGAAAGCACATCCATCTCCACGGGCGCCGCAGACAGCGGACTGGCATCCGCCAACATCGCCATTCCGGCGACGACCAGGATGATGTGACCGAAAAGGAATCTCGTGATCATGTTCGCTCCAGACCTGGACGCCGATTGTGATCGGCGATCCTCGAAGACGGTACGAGATTGAACCTTGGAATGTCGCCACTTGAAGTCGGGCCGACACCGCTCGCCCTGACCGCTGCCGCAAACATCCGAATCAAAGATACGCGAGCCAAAAAAAGACCGTCCGGTCGCTCCGACACGACCGAACGGGTTCGACAACCATGTTGCCATGGTCGCGAAGAAGATCCAGATTGTCAGGGTCGCTTGAGACCCTGGAAGACGCACATTCGCTCACTCACCCTCGGGCCGACCCCGAAGCACACCAGAACCGGCCTCAAATCCCGGATCATCCCGGATCATCCCGGATCATCCCGGATCATCCCGGAATTTTCACCGGCTTTCGTCCGAATACCGGACATCGCCGGTTTTTCGCGGAAGAACGCCGCATGTTCCGTGCTTTTCGCCGCAAAATCGCCTCGGCAGGCGAAATTTTTCGACATCCAAGGGTTCTTTCTCACGTCGGATTACGGGCCATTCCTGTACCGTTTGTCGTCGAGCTCCGAATCGGGGTGAATCCCGAGTTCGAAAGACGACCTCAGCACAGTATCGTCCGCAATGGGTATCGGTCAACGCCTCTGCGACACCTTCTCCGAGGAAAATGTAAATCGTTGGCAGGCATGCCTTTATGGATAAAAAAGAATCCGCCAAAATGGTCCGAGTGTCGATCGCCGCCATTCTTCGCCCCATCTCGGATCCCGATGGCCGAACGCCTTGCGTCCTGGCCGCGTGGCGACCAATCGACGCGATTCGAGGTGGTGTGTGGGAACTTCCAGGCGGAAAGATCGATGCCGGCGAATCGGCTGCTGATGCGGCACGACGCGAAGTCCAGGAAGAACTTCAGATCGACATCGTCCCGCGCGAATCACTCGGCGTGGCAGAAGACATCGACGAGAACCAGTGCAAAGAGAAGCATGTCCACGTCGAAGTCGTGCTCGCAGACCTTGCCAGCGAGGAACCCCGCGAGTCCGATCGGCTCTGGAAGTGGATTCCGATTGCCCGACTGCACGAGTATGAGTGGCCCCGGGCGAACACCGAGTTGAACCGACTCCTCCAATTGAGATTCGGAATCGATTCCAGTTCCTGATTCGATCATCGGGCGAATCACTCGAATGAACGCGCGAAGAGTGATACCCTCGAATTGCCGCACTGGCTTCGCTCACCGCCACATCCGGATCTCGAGCACATGAAAGACGACTCGCCTCCAAATTCAGGCGCATCTGGATCATCGGGGAAGCGCGACGTCTCTCGTCGCCTCTTCCTCCAGACCATCGGCATCTCCGCCGCCACCGCTGCCGCTGATCGACAGTCCGCGAATGCGGATGCCGCGATGAGGCCGGGCGGGGCGACCATCATCGGCCCCATGCCCGCCAGGACCTCGTTGAACGTGAACGGAGCAGCCGTCGACTTCGTCGCCGAGCCCGCCACGACCCTCCTGGAGGCGCTCCGCGAACGATGCGATGTGACCGGCCCCAAAGAAGTCTGCGATCGAGCCGCCTGCGGTGGGTGCACGGTTCTCCTCGACGATCGCCCGGTGGCGAGTTGCATGATGCTGGCGCTCGATGCGACCGGTCGAAAAGTCACGACGGTGGAGGGCATCGGCACGGTCGATGACCCCGATCCACTTCAAGTGGCCATGGCGGAATTCGACGCGATGCAGTGCGGGTTCTGCACCCCGGGAGTCGTCACATCGGCCAAGGCCCTGCTGGCACGAAATCCCCGACCGAACATCGATGAGATTCGCGCCGCACTGTCGGGGAATCTTTGTCGCTGCGGAACCTATCCCAACATCTTCAATGCGGTCCTCGTGGCCAGCGGACAAGACCCGGTCGAAGAACCGACCGATCGTGGCCGCACCGCTTCGGGAGGCCGAGCATGAGCCAGGAACCAAGAGATCTTCGAGCCATCAACGCCGGGCAGTCGGTCGCGGACGACGCGACCCGACTCGAAGGACTGGAGAAGGCGACCGGAGCCGCCCGCTACGGACGAGACCAGATCAAGAAGGACATGCTCTGGGTGAGACTGATTCGCTGCCCATGGGGACGCGCCTCGCTCGATTCGCTCGATCGCGACGCCGCGCTCGCCACGCCGGGCGTCGTCGAGGTCGTGGTGTCCGGGGATGCCGGGGAATACCACGGCGATTCCATCGGGTACGTGGTGGCTCGGAGCAGACGTTCGCTGGAACGAGGCCTTCAAGCCCTGAACGCGACGTGGACCCGCCTTGATTGCAAGACCGGGATCCTCGAC
Source organism: Phycisphaera sp. TMED9 (assembly GCA_002167845.2). Classification (GTDB taxonomy): domain Bacteria; phylum Planctomycetota; class Phycisphaerae; order Phycisphaerales; family SM1A02; genus UBA12014. The sequence continues at coordinate 8,573 of NHBO02000023.1, forward strand.
GACGAGTCGGCTCGAGGCCCCATGGAGGAACCGTCCGACCAGACCGCCTCGGCGATCGATGACGCCGCCTTCACCTTTGAAGCAACCTACTCCACACCGGTCCAGACCCACTCCTCGCTCGAGACCCACGGCCTGATGATCGAGCCGGATGGCGAGAATTCGATCGTTCATGCGTCGACCCAGGGGACCTTCGTGGTCGCCGACCAGATCGGACGTTTCCTCGGCAAGAGGCGATCGAGAATCACCGTCGATTGCGAACATGTCGGCGGCGGATTCGGCTCGAAGTTCCAGATCGGCAAAGAGGGTGCGGCGGGCGGACTCGCTGCCAAGTCCTCCGGCGAAGCCGTCTATTCCTTCTGCGATCGCGAAGAAGAACATCTGGACACCGGAAACCGCCCCGGACTCCTGTGCAAGGTTCGCCTCGGCCATGATGCCGACGGCACGATCCGCGGCGCTCGATTCGAGACGTTCGGAGGAACCGGCGTCTCCAGTCGCGGCGGCGGTGCCCGAGTCCCCAGCGGTCGATTCGAATTCGGAACCCTCGACGCACGCAACCATCGCGACGTCCAGTTCAACGCCGGCGGCCCCCGAGCGATGCGGGCGCCCGGCTGCCCACAGGGTGCCTTCGTCGAAGAACTCCTGATCGACGAAATTGCGCATCGGTGCGGTCAGGATCCACTCGACCTTCGGCGTCGCCTCGACGATTCCGATCGCCGACAGGAGATGTACGACGTCGCGGCCGATCTCATCGGATGGAAGAATCGGTTGAAGACGGGTTCGCAATCCGGAACCATGAGAACCGGATACGGCATCGGAACCTGCGACTGGGGCAAGGGAAGAGCGCCGGCCAAGATCGAAGTCGTCGTTCACCCCGACGGACATCTCGAAGTGAGAACGGGCACGCAGGACATCGGCACCGGACAACGCACCGCGATGGGCGCCCTCGTCGCCGACCGA
>NHBO02000024.1 GCA_002167845.2 Phycisphaera sp. TMED9
AGCGCGGCGATCGTCTCGGCGATTCTCGGTCCGTTCTGAGTACTCCAGCCCTCGATCGCCGTCTCATCGAGTTCGGAGAGACTTCGGAGCAGGTCGGTTCCGGAGAGCAGTTGGTCGACCCGTTCGGAGACGAGAACCTCCTTGCCGTCCTGAACCGCCACGAAGACGTCTTCCATCGCATGCGCGAGGCCCACCGCGATGTCGAGTCCGATGATCCGCGCCGCGCCCTTGACCGAATGTGCCGCCCGCATGAGCGGTTCGATCGCGACACCACCATCGCCGGGGTCGGCTTCCAGCTTGAGCAGTCCTGCCTCGAGCGAAGCGCAATGAGTCTCCGCCTCCTCCCGGAAGAGATCGAACATCGAGAATCCGCCGAGATCGCTCATCGGAGTCCTCCATCCAGGAGATCCAGGAGCCGCGTTGAATCCAGCAATGCCGCCAGCCGATCCCCCATCGACACGAGTCCCATCGTGTGTCGATGAAGCGAAGCCGACACCGTCGTCGGTGGATCGATGATCGATGCCCGAGGAACCCGGATCATTCCTTCGACTTCGTCGACCGGAATCGCCCAACGTCGGTCCGACGGGCCCACCACGACGAAACGTGGTTCCACCGGCGCGGCGTCGCGAACGAGATCCAGAAGGACCTCCAGTCGCGCCGCAGGAATGATCTCTCCGTCGACGGCCGCGACTCCTGCGAGATGTTCCGCGGTGCGATGAGGTACTCGACGAATCGCCGTCGGCGCATGAACACGGTCGGCGAAGTGTGCGTCGAATCCCAGCCATTCATCGCCGATCCGAGCGATCAGCACCGTCAGTTCATCCGACTCGACTTCTTCGTGCCGCTGGCCGACGAGTCGCGTGTTTTCATCCAACGTTTCCGAGGTGATCGGTCGTTCGAGCAGTCGATCCATCGCGAAACGCGAGGCCGACTGTTCACCACGAGCATCATCGGATCGATTCGTCCAGGTCATTCCTCGGGCCCTCCGTCCGTGGCAAGTCGATCCATCCGGCGGCGGAATCGCGCCGCCACGTCGAGCTCACCCTCGCTCTCGCACAAGACCACCATCTGAAACAACGCCGACGGATCATCAGGATCGAGATACAAGGCACGGCGGAGATGATCTCGGGCGGCTTCGACCCGTCCATCCGCACTGTCGATCGTGGCGAGAATGAGAAGAACCGAGAGGTCCGCTGGATGTTCCACCAGCAGTCTTTCCGCCAGCTCTCGTGCTTCCGGGAGTCGGCCGAGATCCGCCAATCGCTGAATCGCGATCACTTCTTCGGGCGACCCCTGCTCCGCCGGAGGCGTGATCGTCGGATCGATGGATTTCTTCGAGGGGCGTGGCGAGATTCGCCGCGAAGCCACTCGTCCAACGGTGAATTCGGAGCTCGTGTTCTTCGGTCGGGGGTCCGATTCACCTCGGCGTCGCCAGGCGAATGCGCCGGGGCGATCGATGGAAGCGAGAGTTTCAAGGAGGTCCGAGGGCGGATCGGCGTGGCCCGAAAAGAAGATCCCGTCCTTCGCAAGATAGGACGCCGCTCTCCGGCAGAGCCGATCTCGCGCATCGGATTCGAGATAGATGAGGACGTTCCGGCAATAGACCGCGTTGCAGGATCCAGGCGCGACCGGAAGCGATTCAGAGACGATGTCCGCCTCGATGAACCGGACCAGACGCCGGAGTTCATCATCGACCTTCCATCGTCGACCTGATGGCTGGAGCCGGGTACGCATGTACTCCGGAAGATCGCCACGAACCGCCATCGACGGCAGATCTCCGTTTGATCCCATCTCGATCGCGGACCGACTCCGGTCGATTGCAAGAACTTCGATTCTCGACGCATCGATCCCCGCGTCCAAGACGCATGCCGCGGCCGTGAACGGCTCCTGACCTGCCGCACAACCGAGGCTGAGTACGCGAAAGACGGAGGACTCCTTGGTCCTTGCGGCCGCTGTCTCGTGAAGCAGATCGAACGACACCGGATATCGACCGATCCAACTCTCAGGCACCGCGATCTGCTCGGAGAGAATGCGACGCTCCTCCTCGGATTCGATCAGCATCGCACGATGTGAACGCTCATCCAGACCGAGCGATCGAGCACGGCGATCCAGCCACCGAGTGATGCCCGGCCCGCGCAAGAGATCGGACTCGAGCCCGCTCAGGCTCGCGATGCGTGCAAGTTCATCGTGATCGGATTCAGTCACGAGCAGCATCATCCCGAGGAGGAACCAAAGAGGATCTCCTGATGTTCCGACCGAAGAATCCGGTCCGGATCGATCAGTTGAAGCGTTCGATCCTCGGCGTGGAGGATCTCGCGAAGATACGGCCGGGATTCGACGGCGATCCCTGAAAAATCACTCTCTCCCGGCGAATCGACATCCAGCACTTCCTGGATGCGCTCGACCATGAGTCCGATCGTTCGTGGAGAAGCGTCGGTGCCTTCCCATGTCTGCGCCACGTCGATGATGATGATCCGAGAACCGATCAGAGTTCTCGCCGCCTCTTCATCGACCAGCAGATGCAGATCGAGGAGCGGAATCAGACTTCCACGATGATCGAAGACTCCTCGAATCCACGCGGGCGCATCCGCCAACGGCCGGGTTCTGACCGCCGGAACGACCTCTTCCACACGTTCCGTGGGAAGTACGAAGCCCTTGCCTGCGATGGTGAGTTCGAGCACCTGCATCAGGAGCCATCGCTCCCACGATCATCGAGATTCCAGTTGGAGAGGGCGCCGGCAAGCATGTCGATGGCGTTGGTGAGCCGACGGGAGACTTCTTGAAGTCGCCGAGAGGATTCATGGGCGCTGTCCGCCGTCGTCGAAAGACCGCTCATGGCTTCGTCGATCTGCTTGGCGCCAGCGGCCTGGGAGTCCACGCCGTCCGCCACTCGCCCGAAGGCGGCCGCGTTCTCACTCGCAGCATTGATCGCGGTCGCGAGACCATCGGAGACCTCGCTGGCCTGTTCGACGGCACGGCGGACTCGATCGGTATACCGATCCATCTCCATCACGCCGCTCGAGACCGCGGACTGCATCTCCGAAACCGTCGCCGAGATGTCTCCAGTGGCGTTCGCGGTCTGATCCGCGAGACGCCGAATCTCCCGGGCCACCACGAGGAATCCGGTTCCATACTCCCCTGCTTTTTCCGCTTCGATCGCCGCGTTCACGGAGAGCAGGTTGGTCTGTTCCGCGATCCTCCCGATCGTCTCCACCACTCCGGTGATCTCCGACGCCCGCCGGTTGATGTCACCGAGCCGGCTTCCGATTCCGCTGGTCGCCTCTTCGACGGCGTGCATCGATCCCGACATGTCTTCGAGCCGCGAACGATCGGAATCCATGGTGCGGGCGGTATCCGCCGCCCGCTTGTCGACCCGACGAACTTCTTCCGCCAGTTCACTCGTGGTGGCCGCGATTTCACGGACCGCGGCCGCGATCTCCGTGGTACTCGCGCCGAACCCGCTGGCGGCTTCCGCTTCTCGATCGCTCGTCTCGATGACCTCGCGGGCGACCTGGTCGAGTTCGGACCGAGCCGATCTGACCTCTTCGGCCAGCGAGCGGAGCCGCGTGGTCATCTGGAGAACACCGCGGGCCAGCACACCGGTCTCATCGCGAGCGGAGTCCGCATCGATCTCGGTGCACAACTGCCCGTCCGCGACACGTTCCACCGCCCCGGCGGAACGTTCGATCCGGCCGATCATGGGCTTGGCGACGAAGAACAGAATCGCCCCGACCACCATGAGGCCGATCAGAACGATGATCGCATTGTTGGTGAGCAGACTTCGTGCGGGTGCCTCGACCACCGACATCGGCTGCCGGACCACGAGCGTCCAATCCCCGGGCCGAACGGTTGAAACGGCATAGATGCAGACGGTGCCGAGGACGGGATCCAAGGACTCCAGGACGAATGAATCTTCCGTTCGAGAACGCTCGGCGAAGGAATCGAAGAGGCTGGCGTACGGGCTCAACTCGACCTGGGTCTCCTGCAACCGGTCGGATGCCGAGACGCCCGCGTCTGCAGTGGTCGCGATGAAGAGGCCACGCGTGAGAAGAAACAGATCGCTTTCCTCGCCGAGACCGCTCTGGATCATCTGGAGTCGGCTCTGCAGACCCGCAAGAGATCGATCGACTCCGGCGATGCCCACGAACTCGCCATCGATGACGATCGGATGCGTGTGTTCAATGAGCGGAACGCCCTCGTAGGTGTAGGGCTTCGTCACCACGCTCATGGCGACGCCGGTTTCCTCGAAGACTCGCTGGGTTTCTCGGTAATAGAGACTGTCGGGATCGTCCACGCCGACGAGCGGCTCGAGCGTGATCCCGTCCGGCGCATCGGCGTCACGATGCCAGTACGGAAGGAACCTTCCGGAATCATCCATCGACGCCGAGGCTTCCGACTGCCCGAATGCCACCGGATCATCCGCGCGAGGCTCCCAGCCGAAATAGGTGGCCTGAAGCGCAGGCGTATCGATGAGTACTCGGCGGGCAAGATCCAGACTCTTGCTGCGATCACCGTGGAACCCGGACTCCGCTGCTTTGGCCAGCATTCTTGCCGCGGTCACCGCCTGAAGATTCTCGTCGGCCAGATCGAAGGCCGCCCAGCGTGATGCATCAAGCACCTGCTGTTCGACCGCGGATCGGACGTACTCTCCAGTGCGTTCGAAGCTGGTGAACCCGACCAGCACCAGAATGAGGACGATCGGAATCCCGGCGAACAGAAGCAGTCGGCCGGCGACCCGATGTTGAAATGGAAGTTGATTTGAATTCATGACGCGAGCCGGCGCCGTTCACCATCCGAGAGATGGTGTCGGTCGAGGATCGCGTCTCCACGCGCAGAAGATCAGCGCAGCACCCGCGCTCTGACGACTGGGAATATCGGCCCATTCGGGTTTCCGGCTTCACAATGCCGATGGATCGCCCCCGGGGCTCTTCACCCATTCCGGGCCGGAACATCGGAATCGCTTTTTCGGCCATCCCGCGAGGAGAATTCGGCCGACGGCAGGGGCTGATGGGCGATATCTTACGCCCTCTCGCTCAACTCACCTTCGAGACACCATGCCCAACCTCGATCTTGATGCCGTTCTCTCCGCCGTCTCCGCCGCCAGCCGCGTCGCGAGACGGGCCGCCGCCGAGCGGGCCGATCTCGCGGATCTTCTCAAAGACGACCGGAGCCCGGTGACCGTCGCAGACCTGGCGGTCCAGGTCGCGGTGACCGCGGCGATGCGGGCGGCCGCCGTGCCTCACTCTGACCGACTGGTGGGCGAAGAAGGCGCGGATTCACTGGACGCCGGCGGATCAAGGATGCTCGAACAGATCATCCGCCTCGCCGGCGAAGCGCTCGTGGAATCAGGATTCGGCGATGACGCTCCGACCTCCGAAGCCGAGATCCGCGAGCTCCTTGATGCCGGCGGACTCGATCCTGAGAAAGAAGGTCGGGATGTCTTCTGGTCGCTCGATCCCATCGACGGAACCAAGGGCTTCCTGAGAGGGCAGCAGTTCGCGCTCGCCCTCGGGCTGGTCGAAGGAGATGAACCCATCGTCGGACTGCTCGGCTGTCCGCACCTCTCGCTCGGAACCGCGGAGGACTATGGCGCCGCGGACCCATCTGGAAGCGTCTATCTTGGAATCGTCGGCGAAGGCGCCTTTGCCGGCGATGCCCAGGCAAGCACGCTCGCAGCCCTGACGCCGATCAAAGTCTCCCCCGAGCCTCCAGAGGGCCGGGTCCGCGTCTGCCTGTCCTACGAAAAGGCCCATGGCGATCAAGACCGAACCAGCGCCGCACTCGAAGCGACCGGCGTGGCGACCACACCAATCCGGATCGACAGCCAGTGCAAGTATGCGATGGTGGCCAGCGGCCGAGCCGACCTCTATCTCCGGCTCGCCCGCGAGGGATATCGCGAAAAGAGCTGGGATCACGCCGCAGGATGCGCCGTCGTTCGGGCCGCCGGTGGTCTGGTGGAGAGCGCGACGGGTGAACCGCTTCGCATCAAGGGGCGATGGGTCGACGCGCCCGGAGGAATCGTGGTTCGGACCGATGCGGTGAACGTCCCCACGAACTGATCAGAACCACGTCACTCAGGCGAAGATCTCGGAGACCACGCGACCGGCGACGTCGGTGAGTCGGAAGTCGCGACCCGCATCTCGATAGGTCAGCCGTTCGTGGTCCACCCCGAGCAACGCGAGAATCGTCGCGTGCAGGTCGTGCACATGAACTTTGTCTTCTTGGGCATAGAACCCGTACTCATCGGTGGCGCCGTAGGAGAAGCCCGGTTTCACGCCACCGCCCGCCATCCACATCGTGAATCCATGCGGGTTGTGATCGCGACCGTTGCCGTCCTGTGCGACCGGCGTTCGGCCGAATTCACCACCCCAGATGACCAGCGTCTCCTCGAGCATGCCGCGGTTCTTCAAGTCGGTGATCAGCGCCGCGATTCCGGTATCCACTTCGCGGGCGTTGTTCCGATGTGCTGCTTCCAGATTGCCATGCTGATCCCACTTGTAGGAATGGGTGCACTGGACGAATCGGACGCCGCGCTCGCTGAACCGGCGGGCCAGCAGGCACTGGCGACCGAAGTTCTCGGTCACCGAGTCATCGAGGCCGTACATCTGTGTGGTGGCCTTGGTCTCGTTTCCGAGGTCCATCACGTCGGGTGCGACGCCCTGCATTCTGAAAGCCAGTTCGAAGGTCTCGATTCGACCTTCCAACGCGGCGTTCGGACCGTGCTCGTCCAGTCCGAGCTGGTTGAGTTCCTTGAGCAGATCCAATTCGGCTCGTTGCACGCCCGCCTCACCCATCGCGGTCATGTGTTCGAAGCGGGCTTGTGATGCCTTGACGCCGGCGTGCCCGATGGCGGTGCCGTGATAGGCCGCCGGAAGAAACGCCGATGAATAGTTGTTCACGCCGCCATGACCGAGCGTCGGACAGATCGTCACGAAGCCAGGCAGGTCGCGATTCTCAGATCCGAGCCCGTAGGTGATCCACGATCCCATCGAGGGTCGTACGAAGTTCTCGCTACCAGTATGAATCTTGAGCAGGGCCGCACCGTGCGCCGGGTTCGACCCGTGCAGGCTCTTGATGAAGCAGAGATCATCGACCACCTTCGCGGTCTCGGGGAAGATCTCGCTCACCCACTGTCCGGAACCGCCGTGCTGCTTCCACTTGTACGGGCTGGCCATGAGGCTGCCGGTCTGGGCGAACTGCACTCGCGGCTTCGCGAACGGAAGTTCCTTCCCATGGTCGGCCTGGAGCTTCGGCTTGTAGTCGAAGGTATCGACCTGCGACGGGCCGCCATGCATGAACAGGAAGATCACCCGCTTCGCCCGAGGTGCGAAGTGTGGATGGCGAACCGCCAGAGGGCCACGGGTGAAAGGGTCGACCTTGCCGGGGCGACTGAGCAGTTCGTCGGCCTTGGCCTCGTCTGCGAGGAGACCCGCCATCGCGACGGCGCCGAATCCGCCGCAACATTGCTTGAGCATGTCGCGTCGGGAATGATTCGGTCGAATGCCGCAGAAGTCGCTCATGGTCTCTCAAGGGTACCCGCGGAACCGAGGCGGGTCGCACAAATACAGGCAGGTCGGATCGAGGAAATCGCGGAATTCGTCTTATCGAACGTAGATGAACTCGTTGGAAGCGATGAGAACCTTGCAGAAGCTCCGCCAGGCGTGGTGACGGGCGTCAATGGGGCCTTCGTCATGATCGGCTCCCATGGACCCGCCCATGGAATCAGCATCGGGCCAGCTGACTCGCGTTGACTCCCCGACGACCGGTTCGAGTTCTCCGAGGAACCGAAGACCGCGTTCGATCTCCACACTGGTCGCGGGTCGCGCGAAACAGATCTCGTAGGCGCGAATGATCCGAGAGGCGTCGTCCTCAAGTTCCGGATTCTCGAGGAGCGACCCCGCGAGGCGCTCCGCCTGTGACGCCACCATTGGACTGTTCATCATGAAGAGCGACTGCTGCGCGACCACCGTGCTGGGCCGCCGGTCGAAGGAAACGCTCGGGTCGGTGTAGTCGAAAGTGGCGAACAACTCGTACATGTCGTTTCGAATCACCGGCATGTAGATCGCCCGCCGCGAGGCCCCGTATCGCTCGTTGCTCCTCGACTGATCATTGGTCACGTATCCGAAGTTCCCCGTCCGAAGAATGCTCCCACCGACGGTTCGATCCAACGATCCACCGACTTCGAGAATCGCATCCCGGACCAGTTCGGCCTCGAGACGACGAGGGGTTCTTCTCCATCGAAGATCATTCCCTGGATCGACGGCGACCGCTTGGGGGTCGGGTCGACCAGAAAGTCGATACGTCGAAGAATTCATCAACAAGCGATGAAGGTCCTTCATCGACCAATCGCGTTCGACGAACCGAGTGGCGAGCCAATCAAGCAACTCGGGATGCGTCGGGCGTTCGCCGCGGAGACCGAAATTGCTCGGAGTGGCGACGATTCCTCTTCCGAAGTGCCAGGCCCAGATGCGGTTCACCATGGCTCGCGAGGTCAATGGATGCACGGGATCGGTGATCCATTGCGCCAGTTCCAGACGTCCGCTGACCTCCGAGGAGATCTCGGGGCTCACGGCCCTTCCCTCGAGGACGGTGAGATATCCGCGAGGAACCAACGCGTCCTGCTTGTTGGTGTGATCACCTCGGACGAAGATCGGGAGATCCCGCGGCTGATCTTCTTCGACCACGATTCCGGTCGCGATCGCCTGCGGCGCCGACGCGGACAGTTCCTCGGCTTCCGCTCGCAGTTCCCGGATCTGAGTGAGAAGTTCTTCAGGATAGTGGTCGGCGACATCCGGTCCCATTCGAAGCACGCCGGTCGGACCGAGCAAGGCAAGTCGGAACTGCTCCTGCGCCGGGTCGGGAAGTTGTTTCGCCGCATCCCCCTCGGCCGTCTTGCGATGTCGATTCCAGGTGTCCACGACGAGACTGCTCGCCGCCTGCCAGCGATCCGCCACGGCAGCCAGGCTTCTCGGCGGCGGCCCGGCGACCATCGACCGGACGAAGGGCGTCTCGCGAGGTGTCACCCCACTCCGAACCATCTTGCCATCACCGGCCGTCGCATCGGCGGCATACAGCCGTTGGAGTTCCTCGGTCCGCGCGGCCGCTTCAGCCTCCCAGTTCTCCGGTGCGATCGCCGCAAATCGACGCCACGAATCGAAGATCGACTCCCCCGCGAGCGCTTCGGCCCAACGCCGGAGAAGCGGTTCGTCCACGCCCGATCGCGCGGCGACCGCGGCCAGTTCCGCATCAAACGCCTGAAGTTCGAGATCACTGACCATCACCAGTCGATCGAGATGCGGAAAACTCG
>NHBO02000025.1 GCA_002167845.2 Phycisphaera sp. TMED9
ATCAAGGCGCCGCCGAGCGAGGACATCTGTTACGCCACGACCAACCGGCAGAAAGCCGTGCGAGCGATCGCTCCGGACTGCGACCTGGTTCTGGTGGTCGGCAGCGGAAACAGCTCGAACAGCGTCCGTCTGACGGAGATCTCGGAGAATGTCGGAACGCCCGCCCGGCTCCTCGACGACCGAAGTGAACTCCGGACCGAATGGTTCAAAGGGGTCGAAACGGTACTGATCACCGCGGGGGCGAGCGCCCCGGAAGATCTGGTGAATGCACTCGTCCTCCAATTGATCGAGGAATTCGGCGGCGAGGTCGAACAACGGGACATCGATCGGGAGTCCATCGTCTTCGGTCTCCCCGGCTCGCTGAAACAATTGATGCGGTCGAAGGGACTGGATCCGAAGGACCGCAGCATCACCGTGGACGGCGCCGCCGATCTGGAACGGATCCTCGACGCCAACGGCATCTCTCATCGGACCGTGGACCTCACGATCGGTGCATCCAATTGATCGATCAGACCAACGGACATCACGAAGAGCACGACGCCGCCCCGAGGATCGTCCCCAGGCCAAGCATCTTCGATCACGACCCCGAGTCGATTCGAGACTGGGCCGTGGCGCACGATCTCCCGAAGTATCTGGGCGACCAGGTCCTGAAGTGGGTCTATGAACGAGGTGTGCTGGATCCGAATGCGATGTCCGACGTGTCCAAACGCGGCCGGCAACTCCTCTCGGAGCACATTCGTTTCGGAGAGGGCATCGAGCTGGCCCATCCGATCGCATCCGATGGAACCAGCAAGATCCTGCTCGGATGGCCCGAACCGGACGGCGGTGCGAAACCCGGCGCACTTCCGGTTCTCAGCAACGAACCGTCGTGGCAGACCGAATGCGTGATGATCCCGACCGAGCAGCGGCGGACCGGCTGCATCTCGAGTCAGGTCGGCTGTCCGGTGGGATGTCGATTCTGCGCCAGCGGACTCGGCGGGCTCGACGGAAATCTCTCCCGCGGAAGGATCGTCGAACAGGCCTGGCGGCTCGGACACCTTCCCGACCGCGGGCGACTCAGCAACATCGTCTTCATGGGCATGGGCGAACCGCTGGCGAACTTCTCGGCGGTGACCGATGCGATCCGGACGCTTCATGCACCGTGGGGGCTGGGCATCTCCGCCCGTCGGATCACGGTCTCGACCGTCGGACTTCCCGCCGCGATCCGACGCTTCGCGACCTTCGACCTTCCCGTGACCCTCGCCTTGAGCCTGCACGCCCCCAACGACGAGCTTCGTCGCGAGATCATTCCCTGGGCGCAGTATTCGACCGTTCCGGAACTCCTTGATTCATGCCAGGAGTACTTCAAGAGATCGGGTCGGGAGATCACCATCGAGTACATCCTGCTCGGAGGATTCAACGACGGCATCGAACATGCACGCGAGCTGGCATCACACGCGAAGTCGCTTCGTTGCAACATCAATCTCATCCGCTACAACGAGGTCTCGGGACTTCCCTTCCGAAGACCCGCCACTGAAGACGTCCGGCGATTCCAAGAGGAACTGAGGCATCGCGGGATCAACGCGCACATCCGTGCGAGTCGAGGCCGTGACATCGCGGCGGCCTGTGGGCAATTGAGGCACGAGCGACGAGCCTCGGGAACCAACCCCGTCGGAACCGACTGAGTCAGTCAGAGGCCGGCTCGCCGGCGGCGACCAGGACCGAAACGGGCGTCTCATGGAGCCGGCCGTCGATCGCCAGATCGTGCCAGTTCCGAAAGACGCCGCACCATCGAACGTAGGCCTCGGGATCCCCGCTCTGGTCGATCGCGCGATCGATCCCGGATTCGATCGCCGACCGTCTCGCTCTGGACTCCCGATCCCCTCGGCGGGACTCGGGGACGAACCGCCCGATCCGCGCCAGAATCGGAAGCAACCAGTCTCGAACGGGGACTTCCGCCCGCATGCGTCGATCAAAGGCGACCAGGTCGATTCGTGCCAGATAGACCCTCTCCAGTCGATCTCCTCTCGCTCTTCGGACCCCGAGTCTTCGCCGCAATCGACGACGGTGGTCGAGGCTCGTCGCCGCCACCGCAAGCGCGAAGAGATCCCGGGCGAGCATCGCTTCGCCAAGCGGAAGGACTGCAAGCCGAGTGAGTTCCCGACCGGTCTCGCCCCGATCAGCGACGTAGAGCCGTTCGATGCGGTCGAGGTATTCGTCGACCAACGATCTCCCACCCCGCCGGAAGAGACTGGCCACGGCAAGCTGGATGTCGTCGAAGGCGATCCGCCCGGCTTCGGTCTCCAGCAATCCGGGAACCGATTCCAACAGCCGGCCGATCCGCTCATCCAGCCAGATCGCGGAAGTCGTACCTCGATGCAGCCGCGTCTCCAGAACGATCTCGCGTCGACGACGCCCGATGGGCTCGACCCCGGGAACCTTCGCTGCCCGCTGATCGAGCGGCCGCGAGGCGAGCAGCCGGCCGAACCGGAAGGCTTCCCCGCTTCGCCCGAATCCAACCCGCTCCAATCGCTGCGCCGCCTCGGTGATCGCTTCCAACGAGACCGGAATCAAGCCCTGTTGGTACGCGACCCCCACCAGAACGATGTCCAGCAATCGACGATTTCCGAACTGTTGGAGAACCTGCTTCGAGAATGCCTCGACGCGATCCTCGGCCGTTCCACACCGGCGTCCGGCTTCCATCTCGAGAAGTTCGCGAAGTTCGGGCGAGATGGGCCCTTCTTCCACGGCCGGTTCGGTATTGGCGATGATCGACGTCGCGCCAGGCGTGGCGATCTGCAACATCGGATCGGAGACCAGCGCTCGCAGGGTCTCGAACGGGTCGATTCCGATCAAGACGTCGGCTTCGCCACGCGGAATCGAAGGGACCAGGGTATCCGCAGCATCTTCCCGCATCGGCCGGGTGAAGAGGATCTGCGTCCAGGCGGTTCGGCCCGGCGCCAATGGCTGGGCGAGCGCCGCCAATCGAACATCGAACCCCATGTTCCGCCCCGCGAGCGAAATCAGACTCCCCGCCCCTCCCGGCGACGTACCTCGCACCCCTGCGATGTGCGCACGCCAACGCCCGCTTCCACGGTGCCTCGGCGTCGGAGCTGCGATGCCGAGCTCGGGCGGAACGGGCATGGCCGGAAGTGGATTCCGCTGACGCACGAGTTCCGAGATCTCGAGCAGGCGACCGACTCTCAGAACGAAGGAGCGTTTGAATCGACTCCGGATCGGCTCGAAGCGATATCGACCGGTGACTTCGTCGGGACGAGGAAGCGATGGATCGACGGTCGGTTCACCGGACGGTCGGACACCGCACGCGTCATCGATGCGGGTCTTGACCCGGATGAGCGGGGCGTAGCCGAGTCGGTCGATTTCATTCGGATCTCGAACCGACGTGACTTCGCGTCGCCGGATCACGAGGACCGAAGGAAATGTGGCGCGGGCGGCTTCTTCGATCCCGCGGCGCAACGAGGGGTCGTCTTCGATCTCCAGGACCTGCACTCGAGCGGGGTTCTCCCCGGCGGCCGGAATCGCCGCGGCAAGCAGGCGTGCGGCATCCAACTCATCGCTCCAACCCTCATCAGCGATCAGCGTGACCCAGGGACGCCCACCGTCCCGCCCGGCGGCCAGCAGGACGGCTTCTTCCAGAAGCCGTCGTCGTTCGACGATCTCCACCGCGACCACCCGGCCGGAGAATCCGGCGGGAGGACGTCCGTTGATGGCCAGGGCCACCGGTTCGGTCGCATCATCATCGAGCCGACGAAGGGTCCGATCCGCGGAGACCGCGGCACGTCGCACCGATTGGAGAAGCCCTCGGCCGACTTGTCCGGGCCGAGGCGGAATGGAGGGCCTCTCCGGTTGATCCGGGAGCTCGTGTTCCGCGTGATCCGAGAATTCCAGGGTCGGCCGCATTTCCAGGAGCAGATCCCGGAGTTTGTGCACCAGCGTCGAGGGATGACCGGCATCACCTCGTTCGAGCGTTGAATCGCCGGGGCCCGGAACCTGCCGCCACGCGACCTGGGCCACGGTCTCGCCACGTCTTCGAAGTCGCTCCGCGATCTCGATCACCGGTGCGGCCAGAAGTCCCGGGCGAGTCTCGACCACCAACACCGTTCGACATCGAGTCAACAGCCGTTCGATCGATGCCGGGTCGAGCGGATGGACCAATCCGACGTGGACGGTGGGAATTCGACCGGTGAGCCTCGTCTCCTCGAGCACGTGACGCACCGATGTCGACGCGAGCCCCGTTGCGATGATCCCGATCGTCTCTCGCTCGCCGGGACTGGGCATCGCCACCGCGACATCGAGTTCAAGACGACGCCCGAGCCGACCGAGATCCCGGTCGACGGCGAATCGCGGGCCGCGTCGACGTCGGAGCGCCGCGGCGGTGTCCACGGTTTCGACCACGCGATTGGCCCGAACGGAGATCGTCACGGCGATTCTGAACAGTGATGCATCGATGATGATCGCGGCGGGACCGTCGGAAGCGTCCGCCAGTCTCGCGGCATGCTCGATCTTCAAACGCAGATCGTCGAGATCCCCGATCTCCAGGACCGGAATGTCGAGTCCGGCGAACAACGAGCGGGCGGGCGTGCCTGATGCGATCTCCGGATCATCGATCGCAAGCACCACCAGGCCACGACGCGCGGCGTCTCCACCTCTCCCGATCGCAGAGACGGCCCGAGGAATCTCCCGGGTGTCGACGACGGCGATCGCCGCCCCGCGATTCGCCAATCGTCCGGCCTCGACCAACCGACGTTCCGGACTCCGCCGTGAAAGAAACGCGAATCGATGCCGATGAAGCACCCTGGCGATCGCCGGATCGTCCGAGGCGGCAAGCAGTCGATCAAAGGCTCCGCCGACGTCGACCAGAAGCCCGGCGACGTCGACCTCGGATTCGAGACCGCCCTTCAGAACCACGGCCGCGGCATCCATGAGTTCACGCCCTTCGGCGCGACCGAATACCTCGGCATCGACGATCGGCGAGCGTCGTGAAGCTTCGAGCACGGACGGATTGTACGAGTCTGGAGGGCTCCGCTGGTGGCCGGATCACTTCGAGCCGGGAAGAACCGGCGTCATCTTTCCTCGAGAAGCCGGTCGATCGCCTCTCCCACGCCGGTCCCGAGCGGCCCGGTGCGTCGATCGGACACGGCGACCACCCGCTCGTCGGAGCCTTCCATCGCGATCCCGATCCCCGCCCCGCGGATCATGCCGACGTCGTTGAGTCCATCGCCGATCGCCGCGACGGCCTCGTTGGGAATCCCTCGCTGCCGAGCCAGCGCCTCCAGCATCGTCCACTTGTCGACGGTCGGGTCGAAGGCTTCGAGCAGATGGACGCTCCCGCCGGTGATCTCAGACTCGACCACCGCGCTCCATGACTGAAGCATGACCCGGTCTTCGAGATCGGTTCGAATCTCCTCGACGATATGGGCGAGTTCCGAACCCAGCGCCGTCGTGCCGACTCGGACGGTGTTCTCGAGCGACTCGACCTGATCCATGGTCTCGACCCATCGAGCGTCGACTCCGTGGCGTTCGAACCACCATCGAGTCGCTTCGCTCACGGGATCACTCCCGATCATCCAATAATCGAATCCCGCTCGCGGCGCGTCCTGAAGCAGGTGCACGACGTGTCCGTGACGACGCAGACTTCGAGTGACCGATTCGATGACCTCGGGGTGCACGACGCTGCGGTCAAGCGTGCGGCCGCTTCCCGCGTCATGGAGGAGCGCTCCGCCCGCTGCGATCATCACCCCGGTCGCTTCGATGTCCCTCAGCGCCTCTTGCGACTCGGACCACGCCCTTCCCGTCGCCACCACGATCTCCACGCCGGCGGCCCGTGCTCGATCAATGGCGGCGCGATCGGAGTCGGACACTCCGTCGCGAGTGAGCAACGTGCCATCCAGATCGATCGCAAGAAGTCGGGTCGGCATTGGAAAAAAGGCTGATTCGAGAGGCGCGGGAAGGAGGACATGGAGAATAGAGCATCACGCTCGACGGCGGCGGCCGGGACCGTGGTAGGCTGATTTTGAAATGGTCATTCGAGCGGACGCATCCCATCCGAACAAGACCGAGGGAGGTCGGACCTCCGGCTTGGGGCAGTCGCTCTCTCCGGCGCTTCGGCGGGTGAACACCGACCGACTCGGCCCGATCACCTGGTTCAGAACCGACTGGCAGCGAAGCGGCGCCTCCACCGGACGAGCGATCTGGACGTCGGAAGACGGCACGACGTCCGAAGTCTTGGTGAAGATCCCGGTGAGTGAACGGGAGTTTCGGTGGCTGCGACGGCTCCAGGACGCCCCGACCCCGCTCCCGGTTCCACGCCTCTTCGCCTCCGGCGACACCCTCGAGGACTACCACCTCGGCTGGGTGATCATCGAGTACCTGCCATTCGGCCCGATCGGCGCCAAGTGGCATGACGACCACCTCGAGCGCATCACGCTCGCGGCGGCTCGATTCCAAGGTGCCGCATCGTTGCATCCCGTGGATCGAGATCTCAAGCATGAAGACTGGGAAGCCTTGCTCAAGAGATCCCGAGAAGCGGCTCGCGGCCGAGACCTCGCCGCCGTGACCCGATGGCGAAAGGCCCTCAAGATGGCCTCGAAGCATCTCGACCAGCTCGTCGAAAAATGGCATCGTCGAGCCCCCATCGGCTGGATCCACGGTGACCTTCATCTTGCCAACGGCATGAGCCGCGAGGTGGACGAAGGCAGCCCGGTGGTCTTGATCGATCTCGCGGAGGTTCGCCCCGGACACTGGGTCGAAGACGCGGTCTATCTCGAGCGACTGAATTGGGCGAGACCAGAGCGTCTCAAGGGCCGGAATCCGGTGAAACTGCTGGCCTCCGCCCGGCGACGGCTCGGCCTTGAGATCGGCAGTGAATATCCACGGCTCGCCGATATCCGGAGAATTCTGCTGGCCTCGTGCGTCCCGGCCTTCCTCCGGACCGAAGGGGTCCCCACCTACGTCCAGGCGGCTCTCGAGCAGTTGGAGAACGGCCTGCACCGGGCTCATTGACCATTCAGGATCGGGAGGCGGCTCGAGGAGGATCCTGAGGGCCGATCATTCGGATCGAGCCCCCGCTCCTGCTAGTATGTTCGGCCCGGCCGGGGTGATCCCCGGCACCGCACACGCTCGGAGTCTTCAGGCATGGATGATCGTCTCAAGCAGGTTCAGACCACCGATCTGACCGATTCCCGGGTCAACCACGAATTCGTGGGCTGGCTCAAGACCTCGGGCATGAACTACCTGCTCATGCTGCTGCTGGTCGCGTGCGCATTCCTCGCCTGGGACTGGTGGAACCGAAGGCAGGACGAATCCCGCGATGCGGCCTGGAATGAACTCGCCGCCGCAACGAGCCCCGCCGCCTTTCAGGGCGTCGCCGCGACCCATGCAGAAGTCGATGCCATCGCGGAACTCGCGATGCTGACCGCCGGCGATCTGTTGCTGAGCTCCGTGAAGACCGGACTTCGTCCAGGCCTGACCGCGACGGACGAAGGCGCTCGGTTGAGTGACGAGGAGAAGACTCAGAGCCTCCGAGATGCCGACGGTTTCTTCGCCCGGGCCGCCGAACTCGCGGAAAGCCGCCCCGGATTCGCCGGCAAGCCCGTGATTCTCGCGTCACTCTTCGGACGAGCCGCGGTTGCGGAGAGTGAGAACCGCCTCGATGACGCTCGGACCTACCTCGAGAAGGCCGCGAAGATCGCATCGCCGGAGTATGCCCCGATGGCCGAACAGGCCCAGGCACGCCTCGCGAATCTCGAAGGGATCTCGATGCACGCCGAACTCCCGGCACAAGCCCAGATCCCCACCGCGATCACGGCCGAGGGCGAAGCCTACACCGTGCCTGCCGCCGACGATCTCCTGGAGATGTTCGAAGACGACACCGACGGTGAGACCGAAGCGAACGCCGAAACCACGGCACCCGCCGCACCGTGAACACCCCGTCCGAGCCCGACGACGAGAACAAGGCCCCGCTGGAACCCGGTGGCGCCTCCGAAGGCTCGATCTCCGACGCCTCCAACGACGAAAACGAACTCTTCGATGCCGGTGGCAAGGTCGACCGAGACGCCATCAACCGGCTCCACGAGGAACGAGAGGACGATGACGCTCCCGTGAGCGTTCGCTTCGAGTTGTCCCGGGATCTCAAGAAGCGGCTCGATCGATATCTCGTCGATCGAATCCCCTTCATGAGTCGCACGGCGTTGCAACGACTCATCGACGAGGAATCGGTCACCGTCAACGGGCGGCAACCGAAGGCGAGCACCCGCCTTCGACTCGGCGACGTGGTCGAGGCGGTCCTGCCACCGCCTCCCTCGAACCACATTCCGCCCGAACCCATCCCGCTCGATGTGCTGCACGAGGATGCCGATCTCATCGTCATCAACAAGCACCCCGACATCATCGTCCATCCTGCGCGAGCCATGAAGTCCGGGACGATCGTCAATGCGCTCAGTTGGCGATTCCAGAACGAGTCGTCGGGAGGCCTCTCCTCGGTCGGCGAGGAGTTCGCACGGCCGGGCATCGTCCATCGACTCGACCGATTCACCACCGGAGCGATGGTCGCGGCCAAGTCCGACACGGCGCACTGGCGACTCGGACATCAATTCCAGAATCGAACCGTCGGCAAGAGATACCTCGCGGTGGTGCATGGCACCATGAAGACCATGACCGACATGGTCGATCTCCCGATCGGCCGACACCCGCGGATCTTCGATCGATACGCGGTTCGCTTCGACGACTTCGGGAAGAGCGCCCAGACGATCTATCGCGTCCGGGAGATCTTCGACGGCTACACGCTCGTGGAATTGGAACTCCTGACGGGTCGCACCCATCAGATCCGGGTGCATCTGGCCCACCTCGGACACCCCATCGCCGGCGACGACTACTACGGTGGATCCAAACTGACACGAAGCATGGTCGTCGCGAAGGGTGAGGATGATCCGGATCGACGCCCGGACGAGCCACTGCTTGCGCGGCAGGCCCTGCATGCGGCCCTGCTCGAATTCGACCATCCCATCGAAGGTGACCGACGATCGTTCACGGCGCCCCTGTGGCCCGACATGAAGGAACTGATCTCGCTGCTTCGGAAGCACCGGCATCGACGGGTCGCCGACATCCCCGGCTGTCGGGTGGAGATGGAGCCGGCGGAGTGACTCCACGCTCCGCCCGCCCGGCGCTCGCCATGCTCAACGGAGTTTCAAGAGCGCGAAGGCGGCCATGCCCAGCACCACGGTGATCAACCAGAAGCGCGTGACCACCTGCTGTTCACTCCAGCCCCCAAGGTGGAAGTGATGGTGGATCGGACTGCAGCGTAGAAGCCGTTGTCCCTTCCCGTGCCGGATCCGTGTCCACTTGAACCACCCGACCTGAAGCACCACGCTGCCAAGTTCCAGGAAGAAGATGCCGCCGATCAGGATCAGCAGCACCTCCTGTCGGATGGCGACGGCCAGATAACCGAGCAGGCCGCCCAGAGCGAGACTCCCGGTGTCACCCATGAAGACCATCGCCGGACTCGAGTTGAACCAGAGAAATCCGAGGCATGCTCCGGTCATCGCGCCCGCGACCACCATCAGGTCCTTGGTTCCCGCGACATATGGAACCAGAAGTGATTGTGATTCGCTCTGACTTCCCGCGATGTGAACGAGGATCATGAATCCGATGGACGCGAAGGCCATCACCCCGGCGGCGAGACCGTCCATTCCATCGGAGATGTTGACCGCGTTGCTGGTACCCGCGATGAAGAGCGTCCCCAGCAGCATGAAGGCACCGAGTCCGAGCACGATCACGCCGGGGTTCAAGGCAAGTTCGGTGATCGCCTCCTTCTGTCCGGAGAATGGATTTCCATCGACCGGCGTCTCCCAGGTCTTCTGAAACGGGAGGTTGAGCACCCGCGCCACATCCTGAAACATCGGCGACTCCGGATTGATGGAGGAGTTGATCGTGGCCTGAGTGAAGATGACGTAGGAGAACAAGGCGGCGAGCCCAAGTTGAAAGAGCAGCTTCTCCCAGGGACGAAGCCCGTCTCGTGATCCGGGCGAACGCCGGGCCGATGTGAGTTTGAGCCAGTCGTCCGCGACGCCCAGGAGTGAAAAGGACACCAGCACCGCGATCGCGATGTGCACGTACCTCTCCCGCAACTCCGCGAGCAGGAGGATCGTGATCAGGATCGATCCGCAGATCAGAATGCCGCCCATGGTCGGCGTACCGGCCCGTGAACGCATCAGCTCGTTGAGATCGGCGTTGTGAAACTCCGGCGAGTCACCGACCTTCTGACGGAGAAGCCAGTGAATGACCGGGCGTCCGAAGGCGAGCACCAGCCCGAAGGAGACGAGAACCGCCAGGAACGCTCGGAATTCGACTTGAAAGAAGACCTGCAGCACCGTGAAGAGCCCCGTGCTCTCGAGCGGCCCCTGGAATGCCTCGACCAGATGATAGATCACGCGCGAACCTCCCCGGGCTTGGTCAGCCCCTCGACGATGACTTCAAGACCCACTCGACGCGACCCCTTGAACAGGATCGCATCTCCCTTCCGCACCCGAGGCCCGAGGAACGCCGCCGCCTCTTCCACCCCGGTGAACTTCGCAACCGGACCGGTGAATCCAGACGCCCGGGCCCCCGTTTCCATGTCCGTCGCTTCCGACTCCCCCACCAGGACCAACTCGCCGGCGACACCGGCGGCCCGTTCCCCGAGCTCGACATGCAGTTCCTGCGACATCTCCCCCAGTTCGTACATGGCGCCGAGCACGACGATCCGCCGTTCGGCGTTCGCGGCGACTTCGGCGAAGGTCGCGAGGGCTGCCGTCATCGATTCCGGATTCGCGTTGTAGGTGTCATCGATCAGAAGCACACCGTTCACCACGTGCCGGACGAATCGCATCGCCGGTGGCTCGAGCGTTTCAAACACTCGCGCGATCGCGGCGTCATCGATCTTCAATCGACGTCCCAGTTCGAGAACGGCGATCGCATTGACCGCGTTGTGACATCCATCGAGCGAAAGCGTCGCTTCGAATTCCCCGATCCTGATCCTCTGACCACCCGTCGCGAGAACGGCTCGCCCGTCGAGGTGGCGATCGGCGTCATCGGTCTCACCGCAGGTGATGATCTCGAGCGACGAATCTCGGCGCCGTGCCAGTTCCGGCCGAATCACCGAGCCGTCGACGTTGATGATCGCAACCCCTCCGGGAACCTCGTCGATCACATCCAGCATGGAGGCTTTCTCCGCCGCGATCGAGGCCTCGGACCCGAAGCCCCCGAGATGCGCCCGGCCGATGCCGGTGATGATTCCGATCGAAGGCTTTGCGATCGCGGTCAGCGACGCGATCTCCCCCGGCGCATTCGTGCCGATCTCCAGAAGCAGCCACGCATCATCCTTCGATGCCCCCAGGATCGTGAGCGGCACCCCAAGGTCGTTGTTGAAACTTCGAATGCTCGCCGTTCCGGCTCCCGTGAGCGCCAACACCCGTTCGGCCATCGCTCGAACCGTGGTCTTCCCCGATGACCCGGTGATGCCGATCACCACGCCTTCCAGAGTGTCGCGATGTGCGGATGCCATCGCCGCCAGCGCCGGACGAACGGACGGCACCATCACCACATCGAACCCCTCGGGCAAGACTCCACCACGATCGACGAACCCGGATTCGATCAACGCGGCCGACGCACCAGCGGCCCGGGCGGCCGCGAGATGATCATGACCGTCGTGGTTTTCGCCGGGAATCGCAATGAAAAGACGGCCTTCCAGTTCGCTCCGCGTATCGGTTCCAACGCCCCGGAAGCGACACGTCCCATCACCGATGACTCGGCCGGCGACCACCTCCGCGATCTGATCGAGGTTCGACTCGATCATGGGGCCCCCTCCCCGCGACGAGTCGCCAACGCGGCCGCGGCCTCTTCAACATCGTCGAAGTGCACTCGGTCGACGCCGATGATCTGATAATCCTCGTGCCCCTTGCCGGCGATGACCAGCACATCGCCGGCATCGGCACCGCCGATGGCGGAAGCGATCGCGGTCCTTCGATCGACCTCGCAGACGGTGCGAGCAAGATCGGCCGTCGCGGCTTCAGAGACGATTTCGGCCACGATCGCATCGGGATTCTCGGTTCGAGGGTTGTCGCTGGTGACCACGACTCGATCCGCGCCTCCAAGGGCCGCCTTCAGCATGCGCGGCCGCTTCGATCGATCACGATCACCACCAGCGCCGAAGACCACGACCAGCTTCGCTCCGGGTGGCACCGTGGGACGAACGCCGGCCAGAACGTTCACCAACGCATCGTCGGTATGCGCGTAATCGACGAAGACTCGGATGTCGTCGTCCGTCCGGTGCACCGGCTGAAGGCGACCGCGCGGCGCTTCGATCTCGGGCAGAACCTCGAGGGCGGAATCCCACGACGCCCCCAGCGCCACGGCGACCGCCACGGCCGCGGTGGCATTGAACGCATTGTGTTCACCGACCAATGGGACCGCGAGTTCATGGCGACGTCCCTCCGGCGTGGTGATGGCGAGCGTCATGCCGTCGAACCGACGTTCGAGAACGGCATGACGAACCAACCCCATCTTCGGCGGAGCGTCGACGTCACGCTCCTCCGAGGCGATCCCGACGTGTGCCGCACGGCACCGTTCCAGCATGATGCCGGCCGCGTCGTCCTCGAGATTGACGATCGCGGTCGCATCGCTCCCCAGTCCGCTGAAGAGGCTCGCCTTGGCCGCCGCATACCGTTCCATCGATCCGTGGTAGTCGAGGTGGTCTCCGGACAGATTGGTGAAGAGACCGACCTGGAAATCGAGGCCTGCGGTCCGCCCTTGATCCAGCGCGTGGCTCGAGACCTCCATGACCGCGGCCTGGCAGGATCGAAGGGCCATGTCGCCGAGGATCCCCGCCAACTCGACCCGACCGGGCGTGGTCAATCGGGCCGGCGTCGACGACCGCCCGTCATGAATCTCCACCGTCCCAAGGAGCCCCGTCCGACCCAAGGTCTTCGCCAGAATCTGGCGAACCAGAGTCGCGACCGTGGTCTTTCCGTTGGTGCCGGTGATGCCCACGAGATCGAGGACTCGATCCGGGCGTCCGTTCCAGAGCAAGGCGAGATCCCCACCCGCGACGCCCGGATCATCCGCCGCGAGCCCGATGATCGGCGGGGAAACACGCCCGGCGGCCTCCGGGGTGGCCACACGCCATCTGGCGTCGAAGGAGGACCTGCCGAAACGCACATGTTTTCTCGGGTGTTTCGAGCTTGGGAAATGTTGTGTTTTCACGTGCAGCGGGCGCATCGGCTGAAAAGTGTTGTGTTTTTGCAG
>NHBO02000026.1 GCA_002167845.2 Phycisphaera sp. TMED9
ACGCCGTTGAAGAGAAGCGTGGTGTTCGCGGGACTGACGAGCTTCCCGTCGCCGTCGAAGCGGGGCGCCGTGAAGACGATGTCGAAGGTGTTCCACTCGCCGTTGGGCCGGCAGGGATTGACCATCGGCGGATACTGCCCGAAGAGCGAGCCCGCCTGCCCGTCGGGAAAGGTCTGGTTCGGATTCGAACCGACGATCTGCACCTCGTATCGATCGAGGAAGAAGATGCCACTGTTGCAGCCCTTCTGGCCGTCGCATTCCCGATCCGCCGGAACCTTCCACTCGATGTGGAACTGGCAGTCGCCGAAGGACTGGCGGGTGTGGTTGTCACCGGAGCCGGGGACGACCTTCATCACGCCGTCGTTGCCGACGTTCCACTTGCCGTTCTTCCACGCGTCGAGGCCCGAGCCCTTCCCGAGCAGCACGATCGCGTCGCTGGGGGCCGTACCCGGGGTGGTCGCGGTTCCGGGGACACCGGGCGTGACCATCGCCGGTTGCGGCCGGTCCATGTCGTGGACCTTCCAGTCGTCGGCCCCTTCCGGAGGCCGAGCGTCGGTGAACGCGAACGCGCCGCAGATCCCGGCGATGCCGAGCGACGCAAGAAGGAGACGTGAGCGACTGGCTGGCATGGGCGATTCTCCGGGCTTGAATTCGACGAACCGGCGGTTCGGTGCGGATCAGGCTCGCAGGTCGTCCGTCGATCGTCAAGGACCCGCCGAATCTCGCCTATTCGGGCCGATTCCGCATGAAGTCGGCGACATGCGCAAACCGGGCGTCGAGAAACGCCCGCAAGTCACCATCGATCTCGAGCTGATCCATGGCATGGGCCATGCAGGCCAGCCACTGATCTCGCTCGCTCGCTCCGATGGAAAAGGGAGCATGCCTCATCCGCAGCTTCGGATGCCCGCGCCGTTCCATGTAGAGCTGCGGCCCCCCGAGCCATCCGCAGAGGAATTCAAAGAGCTTCTGGCGGCTCTCGGTCAGATCCTCCGGATGCATTTCACGGATGACGGTGAATTCCGCCCCGTCGTTCATTCGGTCGTAGAAGGAGTCGACCAGGAGTCTGACCCGCTCCTCGCCACCCAGCGATTCGAAGGGCGTGTGATCCGGTCCGAAGGTCATGCCGCCAACTCCTCGATTTCCGAGCATGTGAAGAACGTGGGAATCATCGCGGAGAACATACCGCGAATACGATCGATCGTGATGTCGGCTCGAAGATGACAGGGGTGCACCAACGGCTTGATGTCTCGGAGAATCACTTCGAGAACGCGCAGCCAACCACGCACGGGCATGATGCCGATGGCATTCTCAGGAAGGCCGAAGTCCCGGAGCTTTCCGAGAATGTGAGAACACCCGCGACCACCGTCGCTTCTGCCTCAAAAACCGCAGTCCAGGGCCTCCCCGGCTCGCCAGACCGGAACCACAACGAGAAAGGTTGACGAAGAACCGCCTGCTGCTACACTTTTCGGCCCGCAGTTCCTGCGGCAACAGGCCCCATCGTCTAGCGGCTAGGACACCAGGTTCTCAACCTGGTAACGGGAGTTCGATTCTCCCTGGGGTCATTCAAGCCCCTCCCCTCGCGGGAGGGGTTTTTTCATGGCGTCATGTTCGTGCGCTGATCGAAAAGTCCACTCGAGGCCTCCAGTCGATGCATCGGAACTGGACCGGGAGTGGCCGGGAATCGGCATGGGAAGTGGGCGAGAGGGTGAGTACTATGACGGAGGATCCATCTCCCGCGAGGAGTGGATCACCCACGTCCACTTCGGTGGTTCAAGGAGAAGCGATGGCCAGTCACCAGGACGCGAACGCCCGGAACGGCAGGATCGATCGACGCACCGCCCTGAAGGCGGCCGGGGCGATGGCTGCAATGCCTGCCATGGGCTGGACGGTGGTGGTTCCCACCCGCGCCGCCACCGCACCTCCGACCCCGATCACCCCAGGCAGGGCCGCGCCCTCCCCCGCCGACTGGCAGTCACTCGCCCGTTCGCTCACCGGCGACCTGCTCGAGGTCCGATCGCCGCTGGATGTCTGCAGGAAAGATCCGCACAGCGCCAGGGCCGAAGCGGTTCTCGAGAACATGAGGAATCCGTTCTTCCTCGAGGAACAACCGGGCGCCACGCACACCACCGGATGGTTCAATGCCTTCGAGTCCGCGGTGAGTCCGCGGGCGATCGCGGCGGAGAACGCACGGGACATCGCGGCCGCGGTCGAATTCGCACGCCAGCACGACTTGAAGCTGGTGGTCAAGGGAACCGGCCACGACTACCTCGGTCGCTCCAGCGCCCCCAACTCGATCCTGGTGTGGACCCACAAGATGCGGGACATCACCGTCCACGACGACTTCGTGCCCACCGGGGGAGATGGAGCAGGCGTTCCAGCGGTGACCGTCGCGGCAGGATCCCGGTGGCTCGAGACCTACGACGCAGTCACCAACCACTCCGGGCGTTTTGTCCAGGGTGGCGGCTGCACGTCGGTGGGTGCCTGCGGGGGGTTCATCCTTGGCAGTGGCTTCGGCGCGCTCTCCAAGCGGTTCGGCACCGGCGCGGGCAACATGCTGGAGGCGGAGGTCGTCACCGCGGACGGAAAGGTGCTGGTGGTGAATGAATTCCAGCACTCGGATCTCTTCTGGGCCCTGCGGGGTGGCGGCGGAGGCACCTTTGGCATCGTCACCCGATTGACCCTGAGAACCCACGAGCTTCCAAAGATCCTGGGCGGCTTCATGGGTCACATCAAGGCGAAGAACGACACCGCATACCGGGAACTCATCGAACGGTTCCTGCGCTTCTATCCTGACCACATCAACAACCCGAACTGGGGCGAGACGGTCAAGTTCACCCCGGAGAACACGCTCGAACTCTCCCTGATCTTCATCGATCTCCCGGAAGAGCAGGCCAGGAAGACCTGGCAACCGTTCCTGGACTGGATCGACGAACACCCCGACGACTACGAACGGGATGTCGAGATCGTGTCGGTGCCGTTCAAGGACTACTGGAACATCGACTTCTGGCTGGAGAACTATCCCGCACTCATCCAGGAGGATCCCCGCAAGGACCAACCCGCCGGCCAGTTCTGGTGGAAGACCAACGACAGCGCAGTCTCGGAGTACATGTACGGCTACGCCTCACGCTGGATTCCGCTCGAGAACTTCAAGGACCCCGCGGCTCTCGCCCGGACCTTCTTCGACGCGTCGCGCCACTGGAACTTCAAGCTCTATGTCAACAAGGCGATGGCCGGTGCCGCCCCGGAGGCGGTGGAGCGGGACCGCAGGACGTGCATCAACCCCACGGTGTTCGATGCCGCCGCGTGGATCCTCATGCAGGCCAGCGACACCGACGTCTTTCCCGGGGTACCCGGGCACGAACCCGATCGGACGAAGGCCGAGATTCTGGCGAGCCGGGTGGCGTCCGGCATCGAAGTCATCCGGCAGGCGACCCCGGGGGCGGGCAACTACGCCAACGAGGCCGACTACCACGAACCCGACTGGCAGGAGGCGTTCTGGGGCACCCACTATCCGCGACTGCTGGCGATCAAGAAGCGTTACGACCCGACCGGGATGTTCCAGACCCATCACTCGGTGGGAAGCGAGTCCTGATCGTCAAACCGCCACCAGGAGGCCTGATGGTCCAGGCTTGATGGTCCAGGCTCCATGAGACCGGCTCGCCCGGTCATTGATTCGTGATCTCGATGCGTTCCAGAAGCAGATTTATTCGATCTGGAGCGCAAGCGTCTGTTCCTCGGACGCATTGGGAGCGTTGTAGGCACCTGCGATCGTGGCAAGACGGGCCTTCGCCTCGGATACGATGATGCTGGTTTTCGGACCATGCCTTCCAGAAAGACCCTGCATCTGATCTGGAAACAGAGACTTCTTGCTCGACCAACCCCTTTGAGAGACGATCTTTTCTTCTGCGACGATTCACAGCGCGGATAGAACTTCTTCGACGTGCAAGGCGCCCGCCGACGCTCGGAATCCTCCACGAGCCGATCCCATGACCAGTTCAGACACCGATGGAAATACTGATTCGCCGAGAGAGGATGTCGACCCGGTCGCCAAAGAAGCCGCATGGCTCGTGCCATCACCGGTTGCGGCACTGGTCATATCCGCGGCGATCATCGGTTCACTCTTCTTCGCCTTCCGCGACTTCTTCCTCCTTCAGTATCACTACGCCACGACCGATTCCGCGGACTGGGGACACACCCTCTTCATTCCGCTGATCGCCCTCTATGTGGTCTTCCTGCACAAAGCCGATCTCTTCGCTCGGCCGTTCCAATCGACCTGGAGCGGCCTTGGCCTGATCGGCCTCGGAATCCTCTGGTACGCCGCGACCTGGACCGCCCCCGAGTCGACGTTCCTCAACAGCCACAACATGCGCGCGGTCGGCGTCTTCTTCGGGCTCTGCGGTGGTTGCATCGCGATTCTCGGCTGGCGATCGCTGGTCTGGATCTGGTTCCCGCTGTTGTACGTCTTCGTGTTCGGCCAGCGGATCACCGACAAGGTGCTCCTCGAGATCACCCTTCCGATGCAGTCGATGGCCGCCTGGGGATCCTGGCAGGCGCTTGACCTGATCGGCTACGACCTGATGCCGCTCCGAGGGAACTACATCGAGATTCTCCTTCCCGGAGGCAACACCTACCCGCTGGATGTGGCCGAAGCGTGCTCGGGCATGCGAATGCTGATGGCGTTTCTCGCTCTGGGAACCGTCATCGCCTACGTCGGCCTCGATCGCTGGTGGCTCCGGCTTCTGCTGATCACCGCGGGGCTCCCGATCGCCATCTTCATCAACGTTCTCAGAATCTGCACCCTCGGGATTCTCGGAATGAAGGGCGACGAATTCATGTTCGGGGAATTTCACTCGCTGGTCGGGCTCGTCTGGATGATTCCCACGTTCGGCCTCTTCATGCTTCTGATGTGGTTCCTGCAACCCTTGGACGAAGACGAAGACGGAAATCGACTTCGCCGAGGCGCCGGGAGCGCCGAAACCACGAAAGCATCGCCTCCCCGATTCCAAAGATCTGCGATTTCGATCTGCATCGCCACCGCCCTGCTGCTCCTGACCGGAGGCTTCGCGATCAACACCACGGTCGACGCACTCGGTCTTCACCTTGTGAAGAAACAAGTGCAACCCCGCGAGGCGATCACAAGCGTGCCGACCACGATGGGCACGTGGACCAGATCCGGCGAAGATGAAATCTTCCGTGACACGATCATCGAAGTCCTCGGTACCAACCAGTATCTCCAGCGGCTCTATGCCTCGACCACCGAGGACAATCCGGGATTCCTCCAACTTCATCTCGCGTACTACACGGATCTCGCTGGCACCGCGCCACATGTCCCTGAGGTGTGTTGGGCCAACAGCGGGCTTCTCTCCGTTCGAGATCCGTTCAACATCGATCTGGAGCTTCCGGAACTCGGAACGACCACCAATCGCCTCAACCGGGCGACGGGCCTCCCCTATCAAGTGATTTCGTATACCGATCCCGTCACCGGCGCCACGAAGGATCTTCCGCTCCCGATCGGAGAAATCTCTCTTCGAACCACGATCTTCACCGATCCTGAGAGGCCATCGCAGCGGAATCTGGGGGCATACTTCTTCGTTGCCAACGGCCGCACCACCGACAGTGCGATGGCGGTCGAGAACGTCGCGTTCGACCTGACCTCCGAGCATGCCTATTACTGCAAGATCCAACTGAATTCGACGTACACCTCCCGAGGCGAGGCGGACGACGAAAAGATCCTGGCACTCTTCGAGGCACAGGTGACCGACTTCATGACCGTGCTGCTGCCCGAACTCGCGAGGATCCTCCCCGACTGGCGCGACTTCGAAGGCTCCTGACCGGAGTCATTCTCTCCACTCTCTTCGCGCTGATTGTGCTGGCCGTTGGACCGAAGACCGCCGGCTCGGGTACCTTCCGCGTCATGTCCATCAGAGTGATCGACAGCCATACCGAAGGCGAACCCACCCGAGTGATCGTCGAAGGAGGACCGGACCTCGGCGACGGCTCGATCGCCTCGCAGGCCGAGCGGCTCTCCTCGGAATTCGATCATCTTCGAACGGCCGTGGTTCTCGAGCCTCGAGGATCGGAGGTCCTGGTCGGGGCCGCTCTTCGCCCACCGGAGAATTCCGCTTCGGACTTCGGGGTGATCTTCTTCAACAATGCCGGCGTGCTTGGAATGTGTGTCCACGGCACCATCGGCGTGGCCCGCACGCTTCAGCATCTCGGAAAGCTCTCTTCGAGGCCGGGCGAGTCCATTCGACTCGACACGCCGGTCGGCCCGGTGACCGCGACCATCGGCCCGGATGGATCGATTTCAGTTGAGAACGTCCCATCTTGGCGAACGGCCCAGCGAGTCCCCGTGCAACTCGACGACCGACTGGTTCATGCGGACATCGCATGGGGAGGCAACTGGTTCGCCCTGATCGACGATCACGGCGAAGCCATCGAATTCGAGCGACGAGGAGCGCTCACCGAACTCGCGTCACGCATCCGCCGAGCCATGAACGCCGCCCGGCAGGACGGAACCGGAGCACACGCGGGACCGATCGATCACGTCGAGCTCTTCGGCCCGCCCACGGACGACGGTCACGGACGGAATTTCGTCCTCTGCCCCGGCGGCGCCTTCGATCGCTCCCCCTGCGGAACAGGCACCAGTGCGAAACTAGCGTGCCTCGCCGCCGACGGACGACTCGCCGAAGGCGCCGTGTGGATTCAGGAGTCGATCATCGGCTCTCGCTTCAGTGGTTCCTGGAGAGCGGGCGAGGAACCCGGCGTGGTCATTCCCACCATCTCCGGCCGAGCATGGATCACTGGGGAATCGACGCTTCATCTCGATCCCGACGATCCGTACCGATTCGGAATCCTCTGACCCACGGGCATGACACGCGAGGGCCTTCGTTCTTCGGGTACGCTTCGAACTCCAGAATCGAGGACCACGACCATGAATCGCACCAGCTGGCAGGGCGTGATGCCCGCCATCACCAATCCGTATCACGCGGATCTCACGATCGACCACGGCCGGCTTTCCGAGCACGTCATCCAGATGGCCGACGCCGGGAGCACCGCGATCGTCACCCCCGGTTCCCTGGGCGAGGGCGGCGCGTTGTCGATGGACGAAAAGGCGGCGGTCTGGACCACCTGCGTGAACGCCGTCGGGGATCGCATCCCGATCATCGCTGCGGTGAGCGCCATCTCCACCGAACAGTCGGTCGCGATCGCAAGGCAAGCCGAACAATGTGGTTGCCAAGGACTCATGGTCCTCCCGGCCTATGCATACGCCGGCCCATGGAGCGAGACGAAAGCCCACTTCGCCACGGTCTTCGAGGCGACCAACCTGTCCTGCATGCTTTACAACAACCCGATCGCCTATCGGGTCGACGTCCGACCGAATGAACTCGCGGAACTCGCTGCCGAGCACGCCAATCTCCACGCCACCAAGGAGTCGAGTGGCGACATTCGGAGATTCAGAGAGATCCGGGGAACGCTCGGCGACCGACTCGCGATCTTCGTGGGAATCGACGACATGGCGGTTGAAGGCGCTTCGGCCGGCGCTGACGGCTGGATCGCAGGGTTGGTCAATGCGCTTCCGGAAGAGTCCATCCGCCTCTGGAACCTCGCCATCGAGGCCCGGGCCACGGGTGAGCGCGAAGAACTCGAAAGGCTCTACCAGTGGTTCCTTCCCCTCCTGCGGCTCGATGCCGTGCCGGAATTCGTCCATCTGGTCAATCTGGTGCAAGCCGAGTTCGACATGGGCGATGAACTCGTCCGCGGGCCTCGTCGTCCGGTCGAAGGACCCGTTCGAGAACATGCGTTGGCCGTGATCGCGGAGGCGAAACGCACCCGGCCGGAATGATTCCGGGAATCAGGATGGGCCGGGACGGATCCAGGCGCCGATGCCCTCCGAGAGGGCCGCCGCGATTCTGTGCGTCGGCTCACCGGGGTCCGCTCGAGTGCCCACGCACTTGTTGGCGTCGTAGACGACAACCTCCCCCTCCGGGCAGCTGAAGTCGATCTTCCCGTAGTCCAGACTCAATCGGTCTCGAACCGCCCGCACCTCCGGCGGCGGGGAAGCCACCCTGAATTCGACCTGACGCCCGGTGGTGAGGATCGGATCCGATCCGATCTCCATGCTGAGA
>NHBO02000027.1 GCA_002167845.2 Phycisphaera sp. TMED9
ATCTCTCCTCGATCCGCCACCTCGCGGACAAGTACGAGGTCCGGGACTTCGTGCGGCCGCGCATCGGCGAGTCGCACCTCGTGCCGCTGCTGGGAATTCATCGCCGGTTCGCCGACATCGATCGGTCGTCCCTGCCCGAGTCCTTCGTGATCAAGTGCACGCACGGATGTCGGTGGATCGAACGCGTGGCCGACCGCGACGCGGCGGACTGGAAGGCGATCGGCCGCCGAATGGAGAAATGGCGACGCAAGGACTACTCGCGGGTCTGGGGAGAATCCCTCTACCGTGGACTCACGGGGAGACTGATCATCGAGCCCTGGCTGGGCGGCCCGGGCGGTGGTCTCGAAGACGTGAAGATCTTCGTCGATCGGGGGACGCCGCTCGGTGGGATCGTGCATACCGCCGACGAGCCCAAGTTGTACACCGGCTATGACACCCGGGGTGCCGTGGTCCTGCCCCGGCGGGAGGGCCGGGTGAATCCCCCTCCACCCGGATGCTTCGACGAGTGCCTCGAGCTCGCGGCCGTGCTCGGGCGTGGACTCCCGGCGGTCCGGGTGGACTTCCTCGTGAGCGACGGACGCATCCACGCGGGCGAGATGACGTTCCTCACCGGCGCCGGACTCCACCCTCTTCTTCCCGGCCCGGCGTTCACAGGTTCCTTCGATCCGCGGGAGTTCGACCGCCGACCGATCCTTCGCGAGTCCTGATACTCAGGCGAACGGCGTCGACTCAGTCCACCAGCCCCGGCGCGAACCCGCGTCGCATCGCGTTCTCGGTGATGCAGCGAGGTTCGACGAAGTGCATCAGGTAGTCGTGACCACCGGCCTTCGTGCCCACGCCCGACATGCCGAAACCGCCGAATGGCTGCCGACCGACCAGTGCGCCGGTGATTCCGCGATTCAAGTAGAGATTTCCGACTCGATAGTCGCGTCGGGCTCGATCGAGATGACTGGGCTTGCGGCTGAAGACGCCGCCGGTGAGTTTGTATCGCGTCGAGTTGGCGAGTTCGAGGGCCGCATCGAAGTCCTTGACCTTCATGACCGCGAGCAGTGGTCCGAAGACCTCCTCGTGGGCCAGGCGATGGTGTGGTTCGATGCCGCTGATCACCGTGGGGCTGGCGTAGGGGAGTCCGACTTCCGCTTCAAGACCGGCCGGGATCGGCAGGGAGATTTCGAGCTTGCCTTCCTGTGAACCGATCTCGATGTACTTTTCGACCTTGCGCTTCGCATCGAGATCGATCACCGGGCCGACGTCGGTGCCGGGCGAGAGCGGATTTCCGACCACCAGCGTTCGGGTCGATTCGACCAGACGTTCGAGGAAGGTGTCGTAGGCGGTCTCGACGACGATGGCGCGACTGCATGCCGAGCATTTCTGGCCGCTGAAACCGAAGGCCGAATGTCGGACGCCGAGGACCGCTTCGTCGAGATCGGCGCTGGCGTCGATGATGGTGGCGTTCTTGCCACCCATTTCGCAGACCACCTTCTTGACGTGGTGCTGATCATCCGGAGTGATGCCGGCCGCCTGCAGAATGTCCAGACCGACGGCCATGGATCCCGTGAAGGCGATGATCGCGGTTCGAACGTCTCGGACCAGAGTGGCGCCCACCGTCTCGCCCGGACCCGGAAGGAACACGCAGGCGTCGGCAGGGCATCCGGCTTCCATCAGGATGTCGTGGAGGATTCTGGCGATGCCTGGGGTCTGTTCGGCGGGCTTGATCACGCAGGTGTTACCGCAGACCAGGGCCGCGGCGGTCATTCCGGCGCAGATGGCAAGCGGGAAGTTCCACGGGCTGATGACCACGGCGACGCCGCGAGGCTGGTGGATGATCTCATCGATCTCGCCCACGAACTGGCCGAGTCGCCTGGGATCGAAGAGCCCGACCGCTTCGCGAGCGTAGAACTCGAGAAAGTCGATCGACTCGCAGACGTCCGCGTCGGCTTCCACCCAGGGCTTGCCGCTCTCCTTGATGATGATGCCACTGAGTTCGTCCCGCCGTCGTCGCATGATCCCCGCGGCTCGAATCAGGACGGCGGATCGTTCGCGGACCGGCGCGTCCCGCCATGCTGGGAACGCGGCGTGTGCTCGATCGATCGCCGTCACCGCGGCTTCGGCGGTTCCGTCATTGGCGATCTGCGGAACCTTCGCGGTCGCGATCGATCTCGCGAAGGATTCGCGTTGATCCCGCGATGAGAAGTCCCGCATCGGTTCGGTGAAGAAGGGGCGTCCGTCTCCGACGTCGGGGTCTTCGGCGGAGAGACCGTGCCGCTCCGCGGCGCCGCGAATTCGTTCGACGCCGGGATCCCGGTCGAACTCCCGATGCGGGGATGCCAGAAGCGTGGCGGCGTCGGCGTTGTCCATGAATCCGGCCCGAAGCCAGGATTCGTTGGAGGTGTTTTCGAGGAGTCGGCGGACGAGGTACGCCATGCCCGGAATCATTTCGCCGACCGGGACGTATTCGCGAACTCGGAAACCCATCTCGCTCGCGGCCTGCTTCAGCTCCGGGGCCATCCCGTAGAGCATCTGAAGTTCGAGGGCGGCCTTGGGCAGGCCGACCTTCTCGAGTTCGGCGATCGCTGCGCCGATCGATCTGGCGTTGTGGCTCCCCAACGCGAGTTTCACGCCGCCCTCATCCTGAGTCCGAGGCGTCGAGTGGATGAAGGCCCGGGCCATCCGTTCGAAGCAGGCATCAGAATCGCACTTGCGACTCCAGACGGGGACGGGCCAGCCCATCTCCTCCGCGTGGATCGTCTCGTAGTCCCAGTAGGCGCCCTTGACGAGGCGGACCGTCACCTGTCGGCCGGTTCGTTTCGACCACTCGATGATTCGGGCGGCATCCTCGTCTCCGGAACGGAGATAGGCCTGCATGGCGATTCCAGCCTGGAAATCGATCTCCTCGCAGCACCGCATGAACAACTCAAGCGTGAGATCCTTGAGTGCGAACTGCTCCATGTCGAAGTTGACCAGGACCCCGTTTTCGCGGGCTTTCAGAAGCAGTGGTCGGAGGGCCTCGACCAGGCCATCGA
Organism: Phycisphaera sp. TMED9; assembly: GCA_002167845.2. Classification (GTDB taxonomy): domain Bacteria; phylum Planctomycetota; class Phycisphaerae; order Phycisphaerales; family SM1A02; genus UBA12014. The sequence continues at coordinate 3,024 of NHBO02000027.1, forward strand.
TCGACCCGGCGGTGTCGATGGGATCGGTCTTGGCGTAGAGCGAACTGATCTTGATGGAAACGTTGGTCCGTGGAACCGGGCCGAGATGATCTCGTTCGAGTTTCTTGTTCTCCGGCCAGTCGTTGACCGCATCGGGGAGATTCTCGATCAGATCCATGTACTTTGCGCAGTAGTCAGCGGCTTCGGCGTCCGAGACGCAGGCTTCACCCAGGAGATCGACGCTGAAGGCCAGGCCTTTCTTCCAGAGCTTCTGGAGCATCGGAAGAGCGTCGGCGGCATCGGTACCCGCGATGAACTTCTCGGCCATGCCGGTGATCTGTTTGGCCATCGTCTTGGCGAACATCGTCTTGGCGACGCCACCGGCCTTGATCGCCAGATCCATGCCGGGAGGGGGCGTGACTCCGGGCTGTGAGAGATAGTCGACCAGGTGGTCATGGATCTGCTCCGGAGTTCGAAGCATGGGGAAGGCGTCGACGAATCGGAACAACTGGACCTTGAAGGCCTCGTCCTGCATCGCCCAGTCCATCAACTTGTCGGACCAGAAGGCGGCATTGAGCAGTCCGGCCTTGCCACCTCGGGCGAGGTCGAGGAACTCGGTGCCGACTTCGATGATCCGCCGTTCGATCGCGGGGTCATCCGGCGGGATCGATCTTCCGGAGTCGATGGACGTCGTGACCGGCGGCGTGATCACGGTCGGGTTCGTACGGGTTTTCGGTTTGAAGAAGAAGGCCATTCGTCGACATCTCCGCAGGTCCGGGGAGACCTGAATCAAGGTCGGCGATTGTAGCGGGGAGGCCGATCGAACTGCGGCTTGGGGGGCGTTTCGAGGGCGGAGGGATGCAGATCCCCGGCGGTCAGGCCTTGGCGGCGAATTGTCGAAGAACCTGGTCGTACACCTGGCCGCAGCGGGTGGCCGCGCCGTCCCAGGTCAGGGCCCGGATCTCGAACTGGCCGTTGTCCCGGAGGGCTTTGCGGAGGGGCGGGTGCCGCAGGACCGCGACGATCTTGTTGGCCATCTCCTCCACGTCCCAGAAGTCGACCTTGAGCGCGTGGGTCAGGACTTCGCTCACCCCGCTCGATTTCGAGATCAGGGCGGGGACGTCGTGGCTCATGGCCTCGAGCGGGGCGATGCCGAAGGGCTCGCTCACGCTCGGCATCACGTAGAGGTCGGCAAGGGAGAAGACTAGTTTGATGTCGCCGCCGCGCAGAAAGCCGGTGAACAGGACCTTGTGACCGATGCCCATCTCCGCGGCCATCTCGATCATCATCGATGCCAGATCGCCGCTCCCCGCGACCACGAACTTCACGTCCTCCATCACGTCAAGCACCCGCTTCGCGGCCTGGACGAAGTACTCCGGACCCTTCTGCATGGTGATGCGTCCGAAGAAGAGGACGATCTTGTCCTTCGGATTGATCGGCCTCACGCCCTTCGATGCCGGGTCGAACTCGACGCCGTTGTAGACGACGTCGACCTTCGAGGGCGGGATTCCGTACCGGGCGACGCAGAGATTCTTGGTGAGCTGGCTCACGGCGATGACCTGCATCGCACCGTGCATTCCGCGTCGCTCGATGTTGTAGACGGCCTGGTTGACATGTTCGCCCGAACGGTCGAACTCGGTCGAGTGGACGTGGACCACCAGGGGCTTTCCGGTGAGTTGAGCGACCGCCAGACCGGCGGGATAGGTCAACCAGTCATGGGCGTGCACCACGTCGAATTGGGTTCGTTTCGCGACTTCGAGGCAGAATTTCGCGTAGGCGTGGGCTTGTCCGATGAGATCGCCACCGTAGTCGGCGGATTTGCTTTCTCGTGCGGCCAGCCCGGCTTCCTCGGGATCACGTTCGGGGATCGCCGATCGGAGCGCCATCGATTCGGTCATCGTGACCGGATCGCCGAACGCACCGGCCTGGATCAGGGTCTCGAGGCGGCTCTCGTCGAGTTCGTACTCCTCAATCACCCTCTGCCAGGTCGTCTCCTGTTCCCGGTACACCGACTGGACCTCGACCGGGAGATCGACGAATCGAGTGTGCTTGAATCGTTCGCGGAGCTCGCGAACGACTTCCACCATTCGTCGTTCCGGCTGTTTGGTGACGGTTCGCGTCACGGTTTCCGTGGTGGCCACGGTCTGGTGTTGATACTCGGGCAGGGTCTCGCCCATGTCGCTGGCAGGACTCACCAGTTCCACATGCACGGCATCCTCCGCATCGCCGGGGACGCTCTTGGGAAGAACGAACGTGGTCTCCATGCCCGCGCGGTCCATCGCCCGGGTCAGCCCATGGCACGCCGTACCCAGGCCGCCCGTGATGAACGGCGGGAATTCCCATCCCAGCATGAGCACGCGTGTGGACATCAGATGACGATCGATCCGCAGGAGAGGAGGAGGTGGTGGCAGGGCGGGGGAAGATCCGCGGGTTCAGGCATCTTCGGTCTCGCCGGCGACATCTCCGAGTTCGCGGAAGGTGGCTTCATAGGCGAGCAGCCAGGTCCCGGCGGCGTCGGTCACGTCGCCGCCCGCGGGGATGTCGTTTTCGAAGGTGTAGAGGAGGTCGTCGCTCCTGAAGTGACGGAAGGTGGTGACCGGAATCTCATCGATCGGCCATTCCAGTTCGTCGAGCGATTCCTCGAGCAGTTCCTCCAGAGAGTCGCTCGAGTGGTAGAGATCGGCTTCCACCGACTCGCTGAGCCAGCGGTCCGGCGTCTCGAACCGGACGATCAGACCGGCGTCGGAACGGGTGAGGACGTAGAAGGCCTCGCTTTCGACATCGCGAACCCGGCAGCGGATCGAGTCGTCACCGGCGTCCACCGAGGCGAACTTTCCGGAGGCGGTCAAGCGGTCGGCGAGGGCATCGATTCGAAGGTCGGTGGTCACTGGTTCTTTGGTCCTGGCTCGGGGTCGGTGAAGGGGTTGCCGCCTGACCGACGGTTCTTGAGAATCATACATCCGGGGCAGACTTTCGGCGGAGGCGCCCTTTCTTCGAGAATTCGCCCGTACGATGTTCGAGTGCAAGATCAGGAACCATGGACAACCAGACGACTTCGTGACTGGATCATGAGCCACCTCGGGGAGAGGGGGGTTGATTCGCCGGCCGTTTGTGCCGACATGCTCCTTTCCGCGGCCATCGGTGCGGAGCGGCTCCGCCTCTACATGGAGCCGGACCGCCTCGCCAGCGACGAAGAGCGTGCAACGCTTCGGGACTGGGTCAAACGGGCTGCCACGCACGAGCCGGTTCAGTTTCTCGTGGGGGAAGCCTGGTTCCATCAGATCCGGATCGAAGTCGATGCCAGCACCATGATTCCACGGCCTGCCACGGAGACGCTCGTGGAGGTGGGGCATCGCCGGCTCGCCGCCACGACCGATTCCGCCCGAATTCTCGATCTCTGTACGGGAACGGCATGTGTTTCCATCGCCTTGCTGAATCTCATCGATCGCCCCCAACGGGCGGCGGCGCGGATGCAGGAAGCGGAGCAGGCCGCTCGCGCCGATCTGGTCCGCCTTTCCTCGACGCTCGGGGCGGGTGAGGAAACTGGGAGCAGCGAAGGTGAGTCCGGTGGGGCGATCGGAATCGAGCCTGATCCGGCGATCGATCCGGCGATCGATTCGGCGATCGATTCGGCGATCTCAAAGGGCTCTTCCTCACCTGGGGAGACGCGGGCGCCCGTCGCATCCGGCCAACCCGGAAGCATTCGTACCGCGAGCGTCGTGGCCACCGAGTTGGTGAACGACGCGGTCGAGCTGGCTCGCCGGAATGCCGCCCGGCATCTCCATGCGGATCGAATCGATGTTCGACAGGGCTCCTTGTATGACCCGGTGACTCCCGAAGAACGCTCGAGTTTCGATCTGATCATCTCCAATCCGCCGTACATCAGTGATGCGGAGTTCGAACGCTGCCCACCGAACGTGCGTGAACACGAGCCTGCCACGGCGCTTCGAGGCGGCAAGGATGGACTCGACGTCATTCGCCGGGTGGTCGAGGATGCGCCAGAGTGGCTGGTTCCCGGTGGAGTGTTGGCGATCGAGATGCAATACGACCAGGCGTCGGCGGTTCAAGGCCTCTTCGCGGCGGCGGGATTCGAGGAGATCGAGGTCCATCAGGACGTCGACGAGCTCGATCGTGTGGTTTCCGGCCGGCTCCGCAACGGCTCGAACTGACGGCCGCCGGGTCCGATCCAACGAGATATCCCAGTGCCACCCGAGGCCACTTCGAGGGCGGGGCGCCAGCTGGTCCGGCTCAGCCGTTCGACGAAGGCGAGCTGGTCAACGCCTTGTGGACTTCTTCGATCAACAGAGAGACCTGGAAGGGCTTGAAGAGAAAAGCCTCCAGCCCTTCCTGGCTCGACCGCACGATCGAGTGATGGGGGTCGTAGCCGAAGCCGGTCATGAGAATGACCGGAAGATCGGAGTCGAGGCTCTTGGCTGCGCGGAAGACTTCGTACCCGTTTCGATCAGGCATGCGGACGTCGGAGATCACCAGGTCGAACGCAGGCCCGCCCGACTCCAGAGACTCGATGGCCCCGGATCCGTCGACGTGGGCTTCGACGTGTGCCCCGCGATGCTCCAGAAGCGACTTGATCGCGCCTCGAATGGTCTCTTCGTCATCGGCGACGAGAATTCGCCGCCCGCTGATCAATGGATCGTCGATCGCATCCGTGTCGCCGTCGGTCGTTCCAAGAATCGTCTGCGGCCCGGACGTGCAGGCCAGCACCCTCGCTCGGACCGATTCGACCGATGCGATGATCGAGTCCAGTTTCTCGGCCATCGGTCCGTCACCGACGTAGCCGGCTCGGAGTTCGGCGGCGTTTCTCGTGATCGATTCGAGAGGTTGGTTCATTTCCCCGAGCACGGTGCTGGAGAAGCTGTGGTTCGTCGTGTAGCGCTCGACGACCAGCATGTCGAGGATGTTGATCGCCATCGCGACATACCGCCCGTAGAGTTCCACCAGCATCTGGTCGCGTTCATCGAAGGCGTTGGTCTGTGAACTCTCGACGTTGAGGACACCCACCACCCGATCTCGAAGTTTCAGGGGAACGGTCAGGCTGCTGAGCGCATCGGGAATTCCCACCACGTACAGCGGGTCCTCGCGGGTATCCCGGCAGAGATAGGCTTCGCCGCTGGTCGCCACCATGCCCGAGATCCCGTTCTCGGTCCGACTCGCGAAGAGACGTTCTCCGATCGACAGAGGTTCCATGCCGGAACCCATCACCAGTTCGAGCTGGCCGTTCTTCCGATCCACGAGTCGGACCTCGAAGTGCTCGAAGCCGATCACCGTGCGGATCGTTCGAATCACCTTGTCTTCGATCAGGCGGAGTCGAGCACCGACGTCGAGTGGATTGATCGTGTCCGGATCGAGATCGAGGAGATCACCGCCGGCCAGGTCGATCTCTTCGACGAGAAGTTCCGTGCGCTTGAGATCGGTGACATCCGAGATCAGCGCCGTCACGGTTCGTCGGGCCGGATCGTCGGGCATCGGCGAACAGATCACGGCGTAGTGTCGATCTCCGTGACTGATGTCCAACCTGGCGCATTCACCGTCATTGACGTCCGGGTGTTCCATGAAGCCCGTGATGGCCTCCGCGGCGGCATCGGAGAAGAGCCGCAGCAACTCCGGCGAATGGTTGGCGAGTTGATCGTTCATCCACACGATCTCGCCCTTCTCGACCACGACCGCCACGCCTTCTCCGAGTCCGTCGAGGGCGGCGGTGATGCGCGGGTCACCGGTGGCGGGCTCTCCGGTGACGAGATCGCAGGTGGTGCGGATGAAGTCAGCGACCACGTCCGGCATCCGAGCGAGGAAGGTCTCGGGCGTGGTCCCGGCGGGAAGGACCATTCGGGCACGTGATCTGGAGTCGGCATCATTCATCGGCCGAGTGCTCCTGGGGACGAAGGGTGGGATGACAGAGCCTATCCCGGAAGACTGCATGAGGGAACATCGGCATGGCATCGGTGGTCGCTGGAGCCTGAGCCGTTGTTTGGTGGGGCCGAATGGCGATCGGCCTTCCACCGGGACCATTCGGGCGGCGGTAGGATGGGGTTCCGCCATCGTGAGTACGACCCGCCGGGGGTCGTCGACGGATGGGGAGCCGAGTCCGGAACAGCCTTCCCAGATGATTCAGGCGAAGGGAATCACCAAGAGATACGGCCGGTTCACGGCGGTCGAGGGCCTTCATCTGGAGGTCCCGGACGGCACGGTTTGTGGTCTTCTGGGGCCGAATGGCGCCGGGAAGACGACGACCATGCGAATGATCACGGGAATGCTGCCGCCCGATGAGGGATCATTGCAGGTGGCGGGGTACGCGATGCCGCGTGATCGGCGGGCGGCGCTCGCCCGGCTCGGGTACCTGCCGGAATCGGCTCCTTCCTATCCCGAGATGCGGGTCATCGAATTCCTCCGATTCAAGGGAAGGCTGCTGGGGCTTGATCGGGCGATGATCGATCGATCCGCGGGCTCCGCGTTGGACGCGTGCGATCTCGGTGACGTCTCCCGACGATTGATCGGGCAGTTGAGCAAGGGCTACCGACAACGGGTCGGTCTGGCCGCGTCGTTGATGGGTGATCCTTCCCTGCTCGTTCTCGACGAGCCGACGGTCGGACTCGACCCGCGCCAGCTTCGCGACTTTCGGCGACTGATTCGACGGCTGGCGGAGACCAGAACGGTGCTGTTGTCGAGCCACATCATGCAGGAGATCGAAGCGGTCGCGGACCACATAGTGATTCTCAATGATGGTCGAAAACTGGCCGAAGGCAGCATCGAAGAACTTCGTCAGGGCGTGAGCGGTCGCTCGGCCGTCCGAATCGCGGCGCCGTCGGACCCGGCATTGAAATCCAGGCTCATCACCGCGGTCGAGGGCGTCGCCGGCAAGCCGGTCCCTCCGAAGGTCTCGGAAAACGGTGATCTGCGATTCGAGTTCGATGGCCCGGACCAGGGCCGTGCGATCGGGGCCGCGATCTCCGCCGCCGGGGGTTCTATCATCGAACTGACCCACGAGGCTCCGGGGCTTGAAACCGTGTTCCTTCAATTCCTCGATCGGAAAGTCCGCTCTGATGGAGACACGGCATGAAGGGCGTGATCGCCATCGCGCGTCGCGATCTCGCGTCGACCTTCCTCGTGCCGACCGGCTGGATCATCCTCGCCGGATGGGGGCTCGTCGCTTCGATCATTTTCGCATTCGCCTCTTTTCGTGAAGGGGAGCCGGCCACCCTGCGGGCAGTGATCTCGATCGCGGGATGGGCGATCGCGGTCGTCGCACCGGCGATCTCGATGCGAAGTTTCGCCGAGGAAGCCCGACTCGGAACACTCGAAGTCCTCTTGACCTCGCCGCTGTCCGCGCTGGAACTGGTCCTTGGAAAATTCCTCGCGGGCGTCGGCGTGCTTCTGGTGCTGGGTATTCCGATTCTCGTCCTCTTCGGTGTCGCGGAGATCTACGGCGATCCCGACCCCGGTGAACTGGCGAGCGGCCTGCTCGGCCTGCTTCTCGCGGGCGGCACGTTGATCGCACTGGGGCTCGTGGTCTCGACCCGGACCTCGAGTCAGGTCGTGGCCTATCTGGTCACGTTCTTCGTCTTCTTCGCGGTGGTCCTGGTCGCCAAGGGCGTCCCGGTGCTGATCGAGTTCCTGCCCGCCGGGCTTCTTGCACCGGAACAGACCCTCGCCTGGATCGAATGGGCTTCCGGTCTCGATCCACTGCTCAGACTGGACGAGTTCGCGATCGGACTCTTCGACTCCGCGAACCTTGGGTGGTTCATCGCTGCTTCGGCGTTCTTCCTGTTCCTGGGAGGGATCTCCCTGGCCGCGCCCCAACGAATCCGCACCGCCTCACGAGCAGGCCGTCTCGTCGCGATGCTCCTCTCGGCGGCCGGCATCCTCGGTGCCGCGGTCTCGGCGATCGCCTTCTCGACGCTGACCGAAGCGCCGCCTTTGCGAGTCGAGGCCGACCTCACCAAGACCCGTGCCTATTCGTTGCAGGCAAGCACCGTCGAGTTGCTGGAGTCACTCGAACCCGGCTGGTCGGTCCGGCTTCTGGTCGCTCGGGATGATGCTGATCCGGTGACCATGAGGCAGGTTGATGAAGTCGTTCAACGAATGGACCAGGTGACACCGAACCTCGAAGCGGAGCGGATCGATCCGGTGGATCCCCGTTCGATCGGCCGATACGAAGCCGTGCTGGAGTCGCTTCTGTCCCGTGACTCGGCGACCATCGCGATCTGGGAAGAGAAGATTCAGACCGGCGTCGACGCCTTCGAAGCACTCCAGGCGGTGGGGCGCGAGGTCGCGCCGTCTGCGGCGTCGCTGCTCCTGAAGATTCCGGATGACAGTCCGATCCGGCCGTTGATCGAGCGGGTGGGGCTCGTCTTTGGAACGCTGGCCGACCAGGGCGACGCCTTCACGGAATTCATCGACGAGACCCTTCGAAGCACGAGTCAGCAACCACTGCCCAACTGGCGTCTCGCTCAGGCGTCGCTCGCCGCGAACAACGCCAAGCAGGCCGGTGAGATCGAACAGGTCGCGGATGTTCTTCGTCAGTGGGAGATCGATCCCGGGATCCCCGCCGCGGCACGCGACTGGTCCGCGTTGACCATTCCCGCCATTGAGTCCGCGGCAGTGCTGCTCCGTGCGTCCGGCGACGAACTTGCGGTGCTTGAAGAGTCTCATCCGCTGGTCGCCGCCGTGATCGCGGAGTCGATCGCGGAAGGTGACGTGGCCATCGTCGACGGCCCACGTGGTTCGCTGGTGATTCCCGCCTGGCAGCTCTTTCCGGCCAGCGCCGTGCGACAGGGTGGAGACGGTGCCGTCGTCGGATTCGATCGTCGGTTCCAGGGCGAGGAGACGCTCGCCGCGGCGATCCGAGCGCTGCGGCTCGGACGGATGCCCAGGGTCGTCTTCGTACATGCCGAAGATCGGTCGCTGCTTCGCGATCGCGACGACGGCCTGGAGGTCGCCGGGATCACCAATGCGCTGCGGACCGCTCGGTTCGAAGTCGCGGAGTGGATTCCGGGGCGGACGGAACGGCCGCTGGCGGCCCCGGAACGCACCACGGTGTGGTTCGTTCTACCGCCGCTGCAGCGAAAGGGTCTGGAGTATGGCGACGCGGAGAAGGCACTGCTGGGTGCGGCGACGGGGTTGATCGCCGAGGGGGAGCCGGTTCTGTTGACCGTGGCCCGGAGCATGTTGCCACTGGTCGGGAAGCCGGACCCGTGGTCGACGGTGGCGTCGCCGCTCGGCGTGGAGATCGATACCGCCCGGGTGGTGTTCGAATGGATGCCGAACATGGCGGAGGGTGGTTCGGTCAAGACCTGGCAGGAGATCGACGAGCATCCGCCGGCCGATTCCACATCCGGCGGGGCGATCATCGAAGCGCTGCGTGGGAAGAGACTGTTCGTGTCGCACGCCACACCGATCAAGGTCGATGCACCGGATTCTTCGACGGCGGTGGTGCTGGCCGAGATTCGCCCCAACGCCTTGCGATGGCTCGAGAACGATTGGCGTGGAGATGGAGTGCAGATCGAGGAGATGCCCGGAGGTGATCGATTCGCCGCTCCGATTCCGGTCGCGGTCGCGGTCGAGGCGATGGGCGAGAACGGGATGCAGCGTCTGGTCGCGGTGGGATCGGGAGGCTGGGCGCTTTCCGCACTGGTCAACGAGGCCGGCACGCTGGGTGGCGACCGTCTGGTCCTGGCCAACCCGGGAAATCGGGAGCTCGCCTTGAGCAGCATCGCGTGGCTTGCGGGGCTGGATGACCTCGTCGCGACGGCGGCCACCGGTCGCGAGATCTCACGGTTCTCCGGTCTTTCCAGTGACGCCCGGGCGGCCTGGGGACTCGCCTTGACGGTGTTCCTCGGTCTTGGACCGATGTTGCTCGGAACCATGGTCTGGTCGATGCGGAGGGCGACGTCATGACGCTGCGCACCGTCGGTTGCATCTGGCTGCTGGCCGTCGCCTTGCTGGTCGCGGCATCGCTCGCCTGGAGAGATTCTGACTCGAGCGAAGTCGACGTTCAGCAAGCAACGGTGTTCGTCGGCGGGATACCCGTCGATTCCATCGATCGACTCACCGTCGAAGTCCCCGGGGAGGATCCGCCTCGATTCCTGAAGTTCGAACTCGGTGAGGAAGGCTGGAGGCAGGTCCTGCCCTTCGAGGTCGCGGCCGATGGATTCGCCATCCGTCAGCTTCTCGTGGCCGCCGCCGATCTCGCGGCGAGTCGTCGTACCCCGCTCTTCGACGTGGTCGGTGAAGACGGAGGTGGGTTGGACGCTCTGGGGCTCGATCCTCCCGAAGCGATCATCGGTCTTCAGGGTCCCGACTTCGAATCCAAAATCGAACTGGGTGCGAGGACGGTGGCGGGACGAAGCTGGGTGCGGATCGTCGGTGACGACGAGGTGCTGGTGGTCGACGATGATCTTCATCAGCGGGCCATTGACGACGACCCTCGGAACTGGCGTTCGCGTCGATTGTTCGCCGGCGAGCGAGAGATCAGCGGTGTCACCATCGCGAACGGGGCGACGGTGACGTCGCTTTCCAGGACCGGCCGTCGATGGAGGCTCGCCTCCCCGGTGGAGGCCCGGGCGGATGCGGCCGCGGTCGATGCGTTGCTGGGCATCCTGGGCCGGGTGGAACATGATGGTTTCGTCGTGGACGGCGACTTCGACCCCGCTCGATTCGGACTGGTCGAACCCGCGGCGACGATTTCCGTCCTTCGCGATGACGGAGGCGACGAAACCCTGATCATCGGAGGCCCCGCTGGTCTGGTGAGCCGTGATCGGTTCGCCATGATCGAAGGCATGCCGATGGTCGTTCGAATCGACGAGGCGACGCTTCGCGGGCTGTTGCCGCCGGTGCTGGGCCTGATCGAACCAACGGGATCCGGGGTTCGTGCCGCGGACGTGAAGTCGATCGAGATCACGGCGATGGACGACTTCGTCAGACTCGAACGAGATCTCGATCGCTGGACGATAGAGGTGGTTCGGGGTGATGAGCGTGCCGCAGGAATCGCCTCGACGGACCATGTCGATGTTCTGATCAAGACCCTCACGTCGACCCGCGGCACCGAAGTCATCGTGCAGGAGTTTCCGACGCAGCTGTCGCTGGCGACCGTGGTCTTCCATGGTTTCGACGGCCGACCGCTGGATGCGGTCCGCATCGCTCGGGAGGGTCCGGGAGGGCGATGGGCGCTGGAGAACGGCGACGGTGTTCTCCGGCTGCTTCCGGCAAGCACCGAGATTCCTCTCGCCGCCAACGAGTGGCCCATTCTCGAGCGTTGACCTTTTCAGGTCCGACGCTGGCTCCAGACCACGTGATCATCGCCCCGGCGACCTGACCAGATCGTTTCGAAGGACGCGAGGTGGAGGAGATCTCTCGGGGACGGCGAGGGCGGTGCACCTTTGACGCCGGTGTCGGGCGCGGTGAACACGAGCGTCGCATCGATCAGGTCCGCCTCGAAGAGGCCTTGGAGCAGGCCGGCGCCGCATTCGGTCAGGACCGTGGCGACGTCGTGGTCTTCGGCCAGATGACGAAGCAGAGATCCCAGACGTCCAGCGGAAAATCGCCCCCGGAGGTTCTCGGAGGCCGATTCGCGCATTCCCGAATCCGGGGGGACTTCAATGGGCAGGATCTTCGCCCCGGCGGCGGCGAGCTGCTCGGAACGCATGCGATGAAGATCGTCATCCGGGTCATTTCGGCAGGCGATCAGTACCGGTCCGCCCGCCGTCTTCAGAATCAGCGCGGTTGGAGGGGTGTCGAGATCGGGATCCACGATCACTCGCATCGGCGTGCGACGCCGACGGACCTCGCGGGCGTCAAGTCGGGGGTCGTCGGCGAGGATCGTTCCGATTCCCGTGAGGATCGCATCGGTTCGACCACGTTCCCGATGCACCATTCGAATCGAGCGAGGCCCCGAGATCCAGGGCGAGACGCCGTGCGGTGTCGAAAGGGCGCCGTCATGGGTCTCGGCCCACTTGGCAATCACCCAGGGGCGTCCGGTGGAAACGCGACCGTGGAAGGAGGCGTGAAGTCGCCGAACCGAATCCACGTCCGGTCGAAGCACGACTTCGATTCCGGCTTCGCGGAGACGGGCCATGCCGCCCGAGGCGAAGTCGTTCGACTCGGGGCTTCCCACCACCACACGGGCGATTCCCGCGGCGATGATCGCATCGACGCAGGGCGGTGTCTTGCCGTGGTGATTGCACGGCTCGAGCGTCACCCATGCAGTTCCTCCCCGCGCGGCCGCACCGGCGCCCCGGATCGCCTCGATCTCCGCGTGCGGTCCGCCCGGATGACGGGTTCGCCCTTCGCCGACCACTCGTCCGTCCGCGTCTGCGATGACGCAGCCGACCGAGGGATTGGGTTCGGCTTCACCATGCCCCCGCAGCGCTCGGCGAGTGGCTCGCTCCAACATGAGGCGGTCGTGATCGTGAGTCTGGTTCGACATGAGAGTGCTTCGGGTGGATCGGCGATCCGGTATCAGCGAGCAGCGTAGCGGATGCCGCGTGGGGATCGCCGGGTCGCGGAAATCACGGGTGCGAGCGGATCCGAGCCGAAGTTCGATTCCGTACCCCGGCCTCACCCTTGGGTGATGGTGGCGATGAGGATGTCGTCCTCGTTCTTTCCGGCCTGATGCATCTCGGAGAGTCGCATCAGGCGATTGGCCCAGCGTTGCGGCGTCTCGGTCTCGGTGATCATCCTCTCCAAGCCGTCGATGCCGAGCAGGTTGCCCTGGCGATCCCGGCTCTCGATCACGCCGTCGGTGTAGAGGATGACCAGATCACCGGAATTCATTTCCGTTCGGTGTTCGCCGCACTCGAAGTCATCGATCGAAACAGCGCCGAGCATCATCGCCGTCGGCTCGAGTCGATGCGGAACATCCTGGCTGGTCTTCAGGAATGCCGGAGGATGTCCGGCATTGGCATATCGCAGGATCCCGCTTCGGGGTTCGAGTTCGATGATCACCGCGGTCGCGAAGATCGAGTGAGGGCTCAGGAGCAGGTGGACGTAGTGGTTCAGATACTGAAGGACGGCGGCCGGGCCGATGTCCGGTTGCTCCGCGAAGATTCGCTCGATCTCACCGGAGAGTCTGGTGACGGTCATGGCCGCGGCAAGCCCGTGTCCGGTCACGTCGAGAAGCAGGACTCGGAGACGGCCATCCGGACCGTGGGAGGCATGGATGAAGTCACCGCCCAGATCCCGCATCGGCTTGAATTCGAAGTCGAAGTCGACGTTCTCGCCGTGGATCGGATCTGGAAACAACGAGTCGTGCATGATCCTCGCCTGAGACATCTCGCGGCGGAGACTCAGGAAGTTTCGCTTGAATGCATCCGATCGGAACCGTCGGCCCCATCGTCGCATGCGGACATGGGCCAGCAGCACTCCGGGAAGCAGGACCAGTGGGGAGAGCGCCACGCCGAGCAGTGTCCCGACGTGATTGGTGCTCAATCCGAGGAAGAGATCGACGGCGATCCAGGCCAGGAAGACCGGCCCGATCGCCTTCACCGATTCACGCGGCGTCCAGGGAAGGAAGAGCGTGGACACGAAGTGCATGATGAAGATCCATCCGATGGCACCCTCGGCGCCTGATGGATCATTCCGAGTGAAAACCAGCAAGACCAGATCCACGAATCCGAGAAGCAGGATCAGGATGCTGGCGGCTCGCACGAGCTCCGATCGGCGTTCCAGGCGAGGCCGGACCACCCACAGGAACCAACCGAGGACCGCGACCGAGACCAGTGGTGCGGCCGCGTACATGCCGATGCGGAGAGGGCTGGAGTCCTGATCGCCGAGAATGGATTTCGGGAGCTCGGGGTTGACGATGGCCAGGACGATGCTGAAGGCCGCGAGCACGCATTCAAGTGCGAAGAAGCTCGCGCAGAAGAACGTGAACCGACGGCGGAGCCATGACTCGATCGCGATCTCATACTC
>NHBO02000028.1 GCA_002167845.2 Phycisphaera sp. TMED9
ACCTGCACGGGCCCGAAGATCTCTTCCGTGCCGACCCGCATGTCCGGCGTCACGTGATCGAGAATCGTCGGTCCGACGAAACAGCCCGCCGACGGAACTTCCGCGGTGCGACCGTCGATCAACACCGAAGCGCCTTCGGACTCTCCGATTCCGATGTAGTCGAGAACCCGGTCACGAGACTCGAGATCCTGCATCGGCCCCATGGAGGTGTCGGGTTGATCACCGGCACCGACCTTGATCCCCTTGGTCCGTTCGACCAGCGCGGGAACGAACCAGTCGGCGGAATCTCCCACGCAGACCACCACGCTTCCCGCGAGGCACCGCTGTCCGGTGTTGCCGAAGGCGGATCCGAAGATCCCGTCGACCGCGGCACCGCGATTGGCATCCGGCATGATGATCGAATAGTTCTTCGCCCCGCACATGCACTGCACACGCTTGCCGTGCGCCGCACCCTTCGCGTAGATCGAGGCTCCAGCCCGAGTCGATCCGACGAAGGAGACCGCGGCGACGTCGTCGTGGGCGAGCAGACGATCCACCACTGCCGGACCACCGTGCACGAGATTGAGCACACCTTCGGGGAAGCCTGCTTCATGCGCCAACTCGGTCGTCCGAACCGCGGAGATCGGATCCTTCTCCGAGGGCTTCAAGACGAAGGTGTTTCCGCAGGCGACCGCCATCGGCCACATCCACATCGGCACCATGATTGGAAAGTTGAACGGGGTGATCCCGACGCACACCCCGAGCGGCATGCGGTCGGCGGAAGAGTCGAGACCGACGCCGCCCTCGTCCTCGGTCCGGCAGAAGGACGAAGACACCGCGATCTGAGGAAGGGTCCGGCCCATCATCAACACCGGCGCCGCGCACGCGTGCTCGATGCAGTCGATGCCTCGCCGGACGGAGCCGACCGACTCTCCCATCGTCTTGCCGTGTTCACGGACCAGGATGGCCGCGAGCTCTTCGGCATGATCTTCGAGAATCGCCTTGTAACGGAAGAGATGCTGGATCCGGTCACCCACCGGTGTCTGCGACCAGGACTCGAAGGCCGAAGCCGCCGCAGCCACCGCTCGGTCCGCCGCATCCACGGCATCCATCGGTGTGACCGAGACCGTCTCGCCCGTGGCCGGATCGATGTTGACCCGCTGCGTCGTACCGGCATCTTCATGTGATGCTCCCCCGATCAGATGGGGAAGAGACTCAGTCGACATGAGAAAACTCCGTTCTTGAGTTGGACGTTCGGATCGGGCGGCGTTCCCACCTGGGCTCAGCCCCCTTGCGGTCGATGCATCGGGGGCGTGGATCCGCCCTGGCGAAGGCCACCCTTCATCTCACCACCCGGGTTCTTCCGGTCGAAGGCCTGCTGCTCTCTTCGTTCGGCCTTCTCTTCGGGCGTCTCTTCCCGTGCCCTGGCCTCTTTGGCGAGGGTCATTTTCTTCTTCTTGAGGGCTCGTGCCTTCTTCTGCTTGTCGAGTTGCTTGCGGGTCGCCATCGGGTTCGCTCCATTGAAAAAACAGCAGTTCGAGGATTCGATCGACCCGATGGCCGCCTCGGCATCAATGATAGGGGATGGCGATCCTCGGACGAGCCGGACGATCGGACTCAGTCGAAAATGAGCACGACATAGGCGAAGAAGAGCAGCAGATGCACCGCCCCCTGCATGGTGTTGGTCCGACCACTCCCGAAATTCACCATGCTGACGGCCAGCGTCACCAGGAGGAGGATGAGTTCCACATTCTCCAGACCCAGCTCGACCGTCTTGCCGGTGAGGAACCCGATCACCAGAACGGCCGGAATGGTCAGTCCGATCGTCGCCAGGGCCGACCCGAGGGCGATGTTGACCGTGCGCTGAAGCTGGTTCGCCATCGCCGCCTTCACTGCCGCCATCGCTTCCGGAGAGAGGACGAGGATGGCCACCAGAAATCCGCTCAGCGCCGTCGGTGCCCCGAGCGCTTCGCTTCCATGATCGACGACCTTGGCCATGCTCTTCGACAGGAGCACGATCGGAAGCATCGTGAGAACCAGCATCACCGCGTGGTAACCGACTCCGAAGACCTCGAGATCACCATGGTGATCATCGTCCTGGTCGCTGCCGTCGTCCCGAACCGGCTGCCTGAAATACTGACTGTGGCGAGCCGACTGAAGCGCGAGGAACGTCCCATAGAGACCGACCGACATCACGATCAGAAACACGGCGAAGAGCGGCGACGCCGAGGAATCAGGGGTCGAGACCGTGAACCTCGGCATCACGATGCACATCGCGGCCAGTGGAATGATCACCCCCAGATAGGCCGAGGCACCGCGAAGGTTGTATTCCTGCTCGTGGTGCTTGAGGCCACCCAGCAAGAGCGTGAGCCCGAGCATCCCGTTCAGGACGATCATGAGCACCGCGAACATCGTGTCGCGAGCGAGCCCCGGGTTCTCGTCTCCGGTCACCATCACCGCGGAGATCATCACGACCTCGATGCTGATCACCGCGAGCGTCAGGATCAAGGTTCCGAAGGGCTCGCCCAGCCGAACCGCAAGTCCGTCGGCGTGACGAACCACGGCAAAGGACGACCACAACATGACGGCGAAAAGCCACGCGAACATGAAGCACGACCAGACCGGATCGGACAGATCTCCGAGCCAGGATCCGCCGAACACCAGGAAAAGCACCACGGAAGCGATCCCCGCGAGAAAAGCGCACTCTCGACGGAGAAATGCCAGCGGGCGAAGAGGGTTCGGAGTGTCGCTCATCGGGGTGGATTCCAGTCTGGAGAGTCGCGTTCATCCTTGACGACGCTTCACACGCCTCACAGCCTATCCGCTTCGAAAGTCCCCCGATCCGGCCGCCGCAGGAGCCCGCACCGAATACGGTAATCTTCCCGCATGCCGATTCTTCGCCACCAACTCGTTGATCTTCACGCGAGACGAGTATTCCCCGCGGAGATCGACGTTGAACACGGGACCGTCAAGTCGATTCGCCCACTCGGAGACGAGGAACCCGTCGATGCCGGATATCTCCTGCCCGGATTCGTCGACGCGCACGTTCATGTCGAAAGCAGCATGCTCCCTCCGGTGGAATTCGCCCGGGTCGCGGTCCGCCACGGAACCGTCGCGACGGTCAGCGATCCCCACGAGATCGCCAACGTGCTCGGAGAGGAGGGGCTTGAGTTCATGCTCACCGAGGCGGCGAAGGCTTGCATGCCGATCCACTTCGGCGTGCCGAGCTGCGTTCCGGCGACTGATTTCGAAACGTCGGGAGATCGGCTCGACGCCACCACCGTCGAGAGGCTCCTGGCGGACGACCGATTTCGCTACCTCTCGGAGATGATGAACTGGCCGGGTGTTCTTCAGGAGGACCCCGAAGTCATGGCCAAGATCGCGGCGGCACGGCGACTCGGCAAACCGGTCGACGGGCATGCGCCGGGCCTTCGTGGTGATGACGCGCGTCGATATGCCGCGGCCGGCATCAGCACCGATCACGAATGCTTCACGATCGAGGAGGCTCGCGACAAGGCCGAAGCCGGGATGCACATCCTGATCCGGGAAGGAAGTGCCGCCCGGAACCTCGACGCCGTCTGGCCCATCCTGCGCGAATTCCCCCACCTCGCCATGTTCTCGACCGACGATGCACACCCGGACGATCTGCTCCGCGGACACATCAACCGCTCCGTGGCCCGGTGCATCGCACACGGGGCCGACCGGTTCGACGTGCTCCGCGCCGCCTGCATCAACCCCGTCGAGCACTACGAACTCCCCACCGGACTTTTGCGGGCGGGCGACCGCGCCGACTTCATCCTCGTCGATGACCTCGACGATTTCCGAGTGCGACGGACCTGGATCGAAGGCACGCTGGTCGCCCGAGACGGCGAGTGCCTGGTCCCCGCCCATTCACCCCCCACCCCGAACCGATTCCGCGAAGCACGCTTCGCCCCATCCGACTTCGCAGTTCCCTCCGGCGGCGGATCCGCGCCGGTGGAGGTCCTGACGATCGTCGCCGAGGACGGTGAGCTGATCACTGGTGAGACCACCGCCCTTCTGAACCCTCAGGGGGAATTCATCGAACCGGACTCCGACAGCGACACTCTTCTTCTCGCCGTCTGCAATCGCTACGAACCGGCAGCGCCTGCCCTGGCCTTCATTCGCGGGTTCAATCTTCTCAACGGCGCGATCGCCAGCAGCGTCGCCCACGACTCCCATCAGGTGATCGCCGTCGGCGCGACGCGAGGCGCCGTCTGCGCCGCCGTCAACTCGGTCTTCGAATCGAAGGGTGGACTGGCCGCCGTGGGCGAGGGGCGAACCACGCTGCTCGAACTGCCGATCGCGGGACTCATGAGTGACCAGCCCGCCGAAGAGGTCGCGGCCACCTACGAGCGGCTCACCAGCACCGCGCATCACCTGGGCTCCGAGCTTCGGGCCCCCTTCATGACCCTCTCGTTCATGGCGCTCCTGGTCATTCCCAGCCTCAAGTTGAGCGATCAAGGGCTGTTCGACGGAAGTCGATTTGCCTTCACGCCGGTCCGAATCGAGCCACCTCTCTCGGAGTAACGGCCATGATCTTCACCATCGTGGGCGGGTTGTTCTCCGCGGTCATCGCCGCGTTCCTCGTGGCCCTGCTCATGCAGCTCGCGTCGAAGATCGTCTGCAAGCAGGCCGTCGACTACGGCGATGCGTGGAAGACCGCATTCTTCGCCATCGCCGGATCCCGGCTGATCAAGATCGGGTGGGCGGCGACCTCGATGGAGACGACGTGGTTTCTGGAACTGCCCGTGCAGCTGGTCCTCTGGACGATTCTGATCTCGGCGATCATCGGAATCGACATCGCCCGCTCGCTCGCCATCGCCGCCGTGATGCTGGCGATGACCTGGCTGATTTTCTTCGTGGCCGTCATGCTCCCCATCGGCCTCGCGTCGTAGACCGGATCGGACCACGGTCGATATCCTGAGCTGATGCTCGGTGAACGACTTGCCAATCGAATGCGCCATCTCTCGAAGTGGGGAAGAAAGAAGGGCATCTCCTGCTTTCGACTCTACGAACGCGACGTGCCGGAGTACCCCGCGATCGTCGACTGGTACGCGGATGAAAACGCCGAGGATCCCACCCGCGACGGAGATGCCATCGTCTGGCTCTTCGGACGAAAGCGCGACGACACCCTGGAGAAGGAGGCCGAGCACCGCCGGGATGCGGAAGCCGAAATCCTCGCCGGGCTGAACATTCCTCGGGAAAGAATGCACGTCAAGCACCGCGGCCGGCAGTCCTCGGGGTCCGGCGAACGGGAGCAGTACGAACGCGTGGACACCCGGGCGACGACGAAGGTGGTCCGGGAACACGGCCTCCGATTTGAAATCAACCTCTCCGACTACCTCGACGTCGGCCTCTTTCTGGATCACCGACCCACCCGGAAATCGGTGCAGGATCGGGCGGACGGAAAACGCGTCCTGAACCTGTTCGCCTACACCGGGGCCTTCAGCGTCCACGCCCGGGCGGGTGGCGCCGACGCAACGACCACCGTCGACATGTCGAGGACATATCTCGACTGGTACGAACGAAACCTGGCCTTGAACGGGCACACCCTCGAGCCACGACACCGAGTGGTGCAGGCCGACTGCCTGCAGTGGCTGGAGGCCGGCCCGCAAGACGAAGACGATCGCTATGACATCGTGGTCTGCGACCCCCCGACCTTCTCCAACTCCAAAAGGATGAAAGCCGGATCCTTCTCCATCGATCGCGATCATCCCGCACTTCTGCGAAATCTCGCGCGTTTCGTCGCACCGAAGGGTGAGATCTTCTTTTCGACGAACTCCCGGAGTTTCGAACTCTCATCCGATGCGGTGCCTGCGAACTACGGCTGCCGGGAGATCAGCAATCGGTCCGTTCCGGAAGACTTCCGCAACCAGCGGATCCACCGGTGCTGGCGGCTCGCCGAAGGCTGGGAGCGACGTCGATGAAGAGTTCCCCCCCCGCCCTCTCGGGCATCCCCGAATCTTCCGCTTCGTCTCTCGAAGGCCGTTGTTGCATCGAGTGCGCCCATGACTTGCGGGGTATCACCACCAAAACCTGCCCCGAATGCGGCCGCCCCTTCAATCCGGATGATCCCCGGACCACCGGAACCATCGGGACGAACCGATATCGCCGATGGCTGATCGGGACCTCCGTGCTCTTGTACTACGCAAGTTGGCTGGCGTTGCTCTCGAGCTTCGTCTACTCGGCGATCGGGGGAAACTGGATCCTCCTCTTTCTACTCGCCATCGCATCAGTGCCCTTCATCCTGCTTCAGTTCATCTTGCTTGCACTGCCCCTCCAAGAGATCGCCTGGAGAAGACGACTCGTGGGTTTTCTCGTTCCACTGGTCTCTCTCAGCATCTGCGTCACCAACTGGCCGGTCGCGGTTTCCTTGAGAATGCATCGAACGGCCATGGCGAAGATCGCCGATCGCGTGGCGAACGGCGAAGTGATTTCCGGGCCGACCAGAGTCGGCATTTTTCGATTCCGACAAATCCGCATGTCGCGGGGAAAAGACCGGGTCGGCTTTCAGCTGAATGGCGGAGCGGGCGGTGGGATGTTCGTGGTTCGAACGCCACCGGGATTCGTCCCCGAGTTTTCCAACTGGCGCACGGGTTTCCCGTTGGGGTCGAATCATCGAAACATCTGGGACAACACCAACTGGACCCAGAACCTCGGAGACGGCTGGTTCCTGGTCGAGCAGGACTGAATCTCGCCCACCCTCGGCCTGGTCGTACTGGATGGTGTTCAATGGCCGGACATCACCGCCCCAGAGAGATGGCCTGACCGGCATGACCTGTTGACGCGTGCTGGAAGGACGCTCATCGCGCCGGAGTCCCCGGAGAACGGCCAGGCTGCCTCCAAAGCGTCCAAAACCCGATAAAGCCCCGAAGTCCGATAGTAGAAGCGACCATTGGGAGAGGGGCGCGAAAGAGAGACAATAGCCCTTAATTTACGGCGATCCGCGGAGATCCGGAGGTAGATTCAATCATGGAGGCGCACGTGTGGGAGCGTGCATCGAGGTGCGAAGGGACGTTGAACACCGTGTTCAGCGGGGTTTCTCGGCGTCTCGTTCCCTTGGTCTCCCCTCCCAGAAGACTTGCAGGACGCTCGCGAAGCTGATTCGTACCTCTGGTGCGTCGATTTCGTCGCATCGCGTCCGATCGTTCCGTCCGTTGAACGGTCTCTAGTCTCAAGGAGAAGTTAAAGATGAAGAACATGACTCTTGCTGGCGCTGCAGTTCTCTGCCTCGCTGGCGCCGCGGTTGCCGATGTCTACCAGATCGACAACGACGAAGCGTTGACCAACATCGGTGTCCCCGGCGGCCCGATCACCTGGGGCAATGCGTTCGAAACCACCGACACCATGCTCGAGAACATCGCATTCGGTCTGGGTATCAACCAGGGCGGAACGATGGTCGGCTCGGAGATGGCTTGGGAGGTCTTCGGTTCCCAGCAGAACAACCCCTCGTTCCTCACGTCGCTCGGCGGTGGACTTCACACCATCGAGAACGACCAGTACTGGGAGAACGGCAACCTTGACGTGATCGACGTCAACATCGACCTCAGCGGATACTCGTGGTTCTTCATCGTCGGTAGCTACAACGACACCACTGGAACCACGTTCGCCGCCGCCCAGGCATCGAACGTCACGCTCCAGTCATGGGCCGCCGTCGCCCCCAACCCCATCGATATCGCGGGTGGTGCACTGATCGACGACTTCGGTCTTCCGGGCACCTGGGTCATTCGCGGCAACGTGCCGGCCCCGGGTGCGATCTGCCTGCTCGGCCTCGCCGGCCTCGCCGGTCGACGCCGTCGCGGCTGATCGATCCTCGATCGCCACAGAGCGAGAGATGATGAATGCACCGAGGGGACCCATGGCGGGGGCCCCGACCGACGACTCGTGGGCAGTGGCGGTGGTGGCG
>NHBO02000029.1 GCA_002167845.2 Phycisphaera sp. TMED9
GCTGCGGAGAAGGCTGCGGCGGAGAAGGCTGCCGCGGAAAAGGCCGCGGCCGAGAAGGCTGCGGCGGAGAAGGCTGCCGCTGAGAAGGCTGCTGCGGAGAAGGCCGCCGAGGAAGCCGCTGCTGCTGAAAGAGCCGCCGCGGCCGAGAAGGCTGCTGCGGAAAAGGCTGCCGCTGAAGCCGCGGCTGCCGAGAAGGCCGCCGCTGCTGCTGCTGCTGCTGCTGCGGAGGCGGCTCGGCCGCGTGGTTTCTCATTCCAGATCAAGAACCCGGAAGCGACGACCATTCGGAAGGCGATCCACGACAAGTGTCAGGCCATGGGTGAGTGGACCGTCGTTCCCTCTGACGAGTTGGTGGCCGGCATCACGGCGACCCTCAAGCGGGCCGCCGCGAATGGGAAGCCCATTCAGCGATGTGACGCGACGTATCTGATGCTTGGTCACGACGAGATGCAGGTCCTCCCCGCCAGCTCGAAGGGAGGCACGGCCTTCGTCCTCGGGAACGATGGTTCGATCCCACATGTCTATCTGATCCGCGATGGCGGTCGGGTGAGTGATGATTCGATCGGCACCGCGGGCCGGCGTTCGCGGCTGACCGGTGATTTTTCATCGATGCGAGACGGCGGTCGAGTCGGTCGATCAATCCGTCCTGGTGACAGTCTTCTGGTCTGGGATCGTTGGGACAATTCACGAAGCTGGAACGGCTGGGTGATCATCCTGGAGAAGTGACGCGGCGTTCCCCATCGGATCGTCTCCTGATCGATCGATGGTCGATCTCTCGTTCCGGGAAACTCCGGTCATCTTCAGACGCAACGACAAACGAGCCCCGGATCTGGATTCCAGATCCGGGGCTCGTTGCTCATCGAACGGTCATTCGGTTCAGGCCATTTCGACCAGCATGCTGACGGCGTTGCCGCCGCCGAGGCAGAGGCTGCAGACGCCCTTCTTGCCGCCGGTCCGAGCGAGCTGATGGACGAGGGTGACGAGCACCCGGGCGCCACTGGCTCCGATGGGGTGGCCGAGCGCGACGCCACCGCCGCAGACGTTCACCTTGTCCTCGGCGATGCCCAGATGCTTGATGTCTGCGAGTACCTGGGCCGCGAACGCCTCATTCACTTCGAAGAGATCGATGTCGGCCTGGCTGAGCCCGTTCTTCTCAAGCAACGCGGCGATTCCGAGGGCCGGCGCGAAGAAGAGTTTCTTCGGTTCGATGCCGGCGGTGTTGTAGTCGGTGATGGTGGCGATCGGGCTGAGGCCCAGTTCCTTCGCCTTGGCGAGGCTGGTGACCACCACGGCGGCGGCGCCGGCGGAGATCTGGCTTGCGTTGCCCGCAGTGACCGAGCCATCCTTGGTGAAGGCAGGGCGGAGTTTCGCGAGCGACTCCGCGGTGCTTCCGGCTCGGATGCCTTCGTCCTGCTCGACGCCCGCTCGAGCATGGCATTGCTCGGCGGACATGGGCACCACTTCGTCGCTGAAGTGACCGGCGGCCCAGGCGGCCTCGGCCCGCTGGTGGCTCTGGGCGCTGAAGCGGTCCTGGTCCTCGCGGGTGACGCCGTACTCGTCGGCCACCCATTCCGCCGCGTTGCCCATCGGCCAGTTCTCGAACGCGCAGGTCAGCCCGTCGTGGGCCATGTGGTCCTGCATGGTCGTGGGGCCGTACTTCACACCGCCTCGAACGTGGGCGAAGTGGGGGGCGAGATCCATGTTCTCCATGCCTCCGGCGACCGCGACCTCGATGTCACCGGCCTTGATCGCCCGGGCGGCCTGCATGACCGCTTCGAGTCCCGAGCCACAGACCTTGTTGATGGTCACCGCGGTGACGGTGTCCGGAATACCCGCCTTGAGTGCTGCCTGTCGGGCGGGATTCTGTCCGACGCCGGCCTGGAGCACGCAGCCCATGAAGACTTCTTCGACCAGCCCGGCATCGAGGCCGGCATCGGTGAGGGCCGCCTGAATGGAGGCGGCGCCCAGTTCGGGAGCGGGAACTCGGCCGAATCCGCCGAGGAACTTTCCGATGGGGGTGCGGCGGGCGGCGAGGATGACGGGAGTGGTGGCGTCGCTCATGCGAAAGATTCGTTCCTGAAAGTGGTTTGGCGGGTCAGCAAGCGAGGTGCGGCTCCGAGGCCTGACGGCACATCGGGCCGTACTTCTCGGATGGGATTGTAGGGGATTCCGATTCCGGTCGATTATGAAGGCATGAACAGTCCGGATCATGATTTCGTGCTCGACAATCTGACCAGCCTGCAGGCCCACGTTCTGTCGGAGGAGGCGAAGCATCCGGGGGCTCAGGGAGATCTCTCCTGGATCCTCTCGGCGATCTCGCTGGCCGGGAAGACCATCGCCAACAAGGTCCGCCGGGCGAGGCTCGACGATGTGCTCGGAGCACACGGCACGGAGAACGTCCAGGGTGAGCAGCAGTTGAAGATGGATGTGATCTCCAACGAGATCATCATGCGGTGTCTGGGCGATCGGGCATCCATCGCCGTCCTTGCCAGTGAAGAAGACGAGGAGCCGCGAATTCTTCGGCGCTCCGGAGAGGGTGGGAAGTACTGCGTGCTCTTCGACCCGCTCGATGGCTCGAGCAATCTCGATTCCTGCGTCGGCGTGGGAACCATCTTCTCCGTCACGATCAATGATCCGAGCGAGTCGGATGGTGAGAAGACCGTCTGCCAGCCCGGAACGCGACAGGTCGCCGCGGGATACATCCTCTACGGCTCCAGCACCATCATGTGCCTCACCACGGGTGACGGCGTCGACATGTTCGTCCTCGACCAGGCCATTGGATCCTTCCTCCGGGTCCGAACGAAGCTGCGCATTCCCGAAAAGGGAATGACGTACTCCATCAACGAGGCCAACGCCGAAACGTTCCCGGAGGGATATCAAAAGTACCTTCGGTTCGCCCACTCCTCGGGATACACCAGCCGCTACATCGGATCGATGGTCTCTGATGTCCATCGCACGCTGATTCGTGGCGGCGTGTTCATCTATCCACCGACGGCGAAGAACCCGGATGGAAAACTCCGTCTGCTCTATGAGGCGAATCCCATGGCGATGCTCATCGAGCAGGCCGGCGGGCTTTCCTACTCGGGTGATCAGCCCACGATGCAGATCCAGCCCGACCGGCTGCACCAGCGGGTCCCGGTTCTTCTCGGTTCGCCCGAGGAGGTCGCTCGGGTCCGCGAGTATCTCTAGAAGATCGGCCGAGAAGCGACGATGAACGGCATTCCCGAGCGAATCGGGGGCGCTTCCCCTATCTTGGCCTCGTCACGATCCGGGGCGTCACATGGCGTGAAGCCCCTTGGTTTCGAAGGGGACGACCATGCCATTCACGTCATTGAAGATTCTCAGTCTCTCCGCGATGGTGGGGCTCGTTTCGAGCCTTGATTCGAACGCGATGGGCGTGGACGGCTGGTATGAACAGCCGGCGTTGTGCGGGGACACTCTGGTGTTCGCCAGCGAAGGAGATCTGTGGATCGCGACGCTTCCGGATGACGGTGGGGAGTCGTCACCGGTCAACGCCCATCGACTCACGAGTGGAAGTGGCGTCGAATCGAATCCCGTGCTCAATGCGGATGGTTCGATGGTCGCCTACTCGGCGAGCTACGACGGAAACGTCGATGTCTATCTCATGCCGACGGGTGGAGGAGCACCGACTCGTCTCACCCATCATCCTGGTCGGGACGTGCCGATGTGCTTCAGCGCCAATGGTCGCCGGGTGGCGTTCCGGTCGGCCCGGTCGGCGCCTCAGGGGAATCCGACTCTCTACACCGTGTCGCTCGGCGGCGGATTGCCGAAGTCCGCGGGCTTCGGCCCATGCTCGCTCGCGAATTTCTCGTCGACCGGGAAACAGATCGTCTTCACGCCATGGTCCAACGAGACCTCGAACTGGAAGGGGTATCGCGGCGGGACGGCGCCTGATCTCTGGATCGGGGTTCCCGAGGCAGGAGATTTTCGGCGGTTGACCGATGATCCGGCGAACGATCTCTTTCCGATGTTCGTGAACGGACGAATCGTGTTCCTCTCCGATCGCGCTGGTGAACCCAATCTCTTCAGCATGCGGGCGGATGGCAGCGAACTTCGTCAGGTCACGTCCTTCGAGGCCGATTCGAAGATGCCGACGGCGATCGAGGGCTACGAACTTCGCTGGCCCAGTCCGGATCGACGCCGCGGTGCGGGGCGTGTGATCTTCAGCCAGGGAGGCGGTCTCGCGATCGCGGATCTGGGCGACGGCAGGAATCCAGCGATGATCAATCGCCTGGAAGTCTCTCTGGTCTCCGATCGGGCGAGGGCCAGAGTTCGCACCGCGGATGCACTCGATGACCTGACGGATTTCTCGGTGTCCCCGGACGGCCGGACGATCCTGCTGGAATCGCGCGGGGATCTGCTCACCGTGGCGCTTCAGGATCCGGAGGAGGAATCGATCCCCACCGGCGTGGTGCGGCAGATCACGGAGTCGGCGGGGGATCGCGAGCGCTCCGCGGCATTCCTGGATGACGAAGAGATCGTGTTGGTGACTGATCGCGACGGGGAACAGCAGTTGGGACGGCTTCAACTCGGAGCGTCGGGTTCGCCGTACCTGCTGACCGATGATCGGGTGGACTGGTTGCTCGAAGTGGTGGTCGCTCCCGATGGCCAACGAGTGGCCATCTCCGATCGCACCGGTCGCCTTCACCTTCTGGAGTTGTCGACGGGCAGTCTCAAGACCATCGATCGAAGCGAGGCCGGCGAGATCACCGACATCGCCTTCAGCGGCGATTCGATGTGGCTCGCCTTCGCTCGACCGATGCCGGATGCATGGAGCAGCGTCGCGATTCACGCGGTGCGCACCGGTCGAACCATCGAGGTGTCCAACGGGCTCACTCGCGACGGGGCGCCGAGGTTTTCCAGAGACGGCCGTTATCTCTTCTTCCTGAGTGATCGGGAATTCGATCCGACCCTCGGCACGATGGACTTCGAGCATGTCTTCCTTCGTCCGACCCAGGTCTGGGCGGCGCCACTTCTCATCGCCACTCCGCCGCCGTTGCCCGAAGTCGAAGATCTGAGGTCCGGGGAAGACGAGGATTCCGCCGAGGAGGTCGACGACGATGAGCCGGAGATCGATCGCCTTCGCATCGATGCCGATGACTTGATCGAGCGAGCGGTCCGACTCGGGCTGCCGGCGGGAAACTACGACGAGCTTCTTCCGGTCGATGGTGGGTTCCTGGTGCTCGATCGCCCCACGGAAACACTGCTCTCCGAGGTCTGGCCGGCACCGCCACTCGGTGCCGCCAACGGGACGCTCCATCACTTCGATCTGGATTCGGCGAAGGCCACGGTGGTCGCCGAGGAAGTCTCGGCGGTTCGAATCACCAGAGATGCGTCACGGGCGGTGGTGCACGGTGAGGACGGATTCGGGGTGTTGGAAATCGACGGGCTCGTCGGGCCGATTCCGGTTGAACTCGATTCGGCCCCGATGCTCGTCGATGCCCCGGCGGAGTGGGCTCAGATTCTCGATGAAGCCTGGCGTCTCCAACGGGACTTCTTCTGGAACCCGGCGCTCAACGGAATCGACTGGGATTCGATTCGCATCAAATATCAGGACCTGCTTCCCCGAATCGGAAACCGAGCCGAACTCAATCAGCTCATCGGCGCCATGATCGCCGAGCTCGGGACCAGTCACACCTACGTCTGGGGCGGCGACGTTCGGCTGGAGTCCGATCCGGTGGACGTGGGAATGATCGGGGCCGATCTGGTTCCGGACGGTCCTCGAGTCCGCCTTCGAAACATCCTTCGTTCGCCGACCTGGAGTGACGTTCCCACCGGGCCGCTCGGGGGGGTGTGGCAGGGAGTGGGGGAGAACGACATTCTGCGGTCGATCGATGGAACGCCGGTGACGGTCAACGTCAATCCGTACGGTCTTCTGCAGAACAAGGCGGGAGACGTCGTTGAACTCGGCCTCTCGACCGAGCCAGGGGGGACGATCCGGCTTTTGAAGGTTCGTCCCACGGATGACGAATCCGAATTGCGTTATCTCGCCTGGGTCGAGGAGAATCGGGCCGCCGTTGAGAAGGCCAGTGAGGGCCGACTTGGATACCTGCACATTCCGGACATGGACGGCGTGGGGCTCTCGATGTTCGGCCGACTCTTCAATCCGCAAGTCGGAAAGGACGGCATGCTCATCGACGTTCGGGGCAATGACGGCGGTTTCGTGAGCCAGATGATCATCGGGCGGCTCGCTCGGAAGCCCTGGGCATACTCGCAGGCGAGGCATGGGACCGCCGAGTCGTACCCCGCGCGAGTGATGGCCGGTCCTCGAGCGGTGTTGATCGATCAGTTCGCGGGTTCCGATGGCGACATCTTTCCGGAGTCGTTTCGGATGCTGAAGATCGGCCCGCTGATCGGAACTCGGACCTGGGGTGGTGTGGTCGGCATCCGGGCGGACAAACCGACCGTGGATGGCGGCATCACCACGCAGCCCGAGTACGCCTGGTGGGAACCGGCTCGCGGATGGAGTCTGGAGAACTCAGGCGTCGCTCCCGACATCAAGGTCGAAATCACACCGACGAATTGGCTGGACGGGGTCGATCCGCAACTCGATCGGGGAATTCAATGGCTGCTCGAAGATCTGAAGAAGAACCCGATTCCTCGGCCGACCCAGCCGCCGTATCCCGGAGACTGAGCCGAGCCGGCCTTCGGGAGCGAACCGTCCTTGGGGGGCGAATGTTGTTTTCGGGGGCCTCCATGAGATACCCTCTCTTCTCCAATGAAGCCTGAAGAACCAAGCCAATCCGTCGCCCGAGGCGGCGTCTACATGACGCTGGGCATGCTCGCCGTGGCGTTGATGGGTGCCGTGGTCAAGTGGGCTTCGAGCGGTTTCAGCACCGAACTTCTCACCTCACTGCGATTCGTCTTCGGATTGGTCATTGCCGTCGCGATCTATGCCCTCGGGCGCCGCATTTCCCTGAAGTCCGATTCTCTGAAGATTCAGATCCTGATCGGATTGTCGTGGGTTCTCTTGGTCGGCATCTACTACCTCTCGATCCGGTTCATTCCACTCATGGACGCGACGCTTCTGCTCAACACCGCGGCGATATTCGCCCCGATCTTCGCGCGGGTGATTGATGGAAAGCGAGAGCCGAGGCTGGTGTGGATCGGGATTGTGATCGGTTTCCTCGGCGTCACGGTCGTTCTTCGTCCCGGGCCGCAGTTGTTTGAGAACCCGATTTCCCTCATCGGAATTCTGGCGGGAATCTTCGCCGGCCTCCGTGTGTTCCTGTTGTCCAAGGTCAAGCATGAACCATCTCAGCGGACGACGATCTACTCGCTTTTCGTCGGGAGCATCTTCTGCCTGATCGTCATGGCCGCGGTCGGATTTCCGATTCAGGTGCCGCGATGGGAAGTGATGCTCTTCACGCCACGCCAGATCCTCGTGCCCTACTTCGTTGATTCCTCATTGGTCCTGGCAGTGATCGTCCTCGGTGGGTTCTCCGTACTCGTGAACATGTTCATGGCGAAGAGTCTCCGCTTCGCGACGGTGGGCCAGATCTCGCCGTTTCGGTACACGGCGGTGGCCTTTGCAGGTTTTCTGGACTGGAGCATCTGGGGTGTCGAGCCGACCTGGCCGAGCTACGTCGGTTTCTCGCTGGTACTGGTCGGGGTGATGGTCATCATTCGAGGAAGTCGCGTCTGATCAGGGCGCAGAACCGCAACCTCGTTGGTGATCGAGGTGCAATGGTTCCGCGCGGGCGAGGTCCGTCCGCATTCGATTCTCGGGCATCGGCTTATTCGAAGCGGCCGTGAGCTCGGATCTCGAAGTCGTTCATGGTCTTGAGATCATCCGACGTGAGCGAGTCCACTTCTCGGAATCGGGCGAAGATCGGATCCGGATCATCAAGAGCGAGCTGGCCGAGCACGTGGGCCTTGTTCTTGAGGATGCCTTCGAGGTCGCAGGTGGTGTTGCGAGCGTGGCCCGAGGGATACATCACCAGGCCGGAATCGAGACTTCGTCCGTCGGTGGTCTCGATGACCACCGAGGTGGGAATGCCGTCCGGATAGTTGTCGTCGTATTCCTTCCCGCCGTGAGCGAACTCGATCTTCTCCATCAAGGCCCGGGTCTCCGGGTGGAACACGGCCTTTTCGTCGAAGTCATACGGCGTGAGGATGAGCTGCTTCCACATCGCGTCGTTGCCGTCGGCGATGGTTCCCGAACCTCCGGATCGAGCGGCATCGATGGCCTTCCGGAGCAGGGTCGACACGATGTAGACCATGGAATGGTCCGCGCTTTGACGGGTCTTTGGGTCTCGTTTCGCGGGGTCGCCGATGATGCCGAACGCGGGTTCATAGGCGACGATGCGGATGGTCTTGATGAGGTCGGGGTTCTCGAGCAGGTCGGGATTGGCCGAGACCAGATCGATCATTCCCTGCAGGGCGCCGGCGGACTGGTGCTCGTAGAGGCCCAGCTTGAAGTGCATCCCCATCACGGCGAAGTCGTCTCCGGAGTGACTGAGGACGAGGTCGAACGGTGCATCGCCGTCGGTCGGTTCGAATTGACGCCAGATCGCCTCCGGGTTTCGGAAGATGTCACGAGGTCCGAGGAAGCCTCGCATCGAACGCATCATCGAGACGACGGCGACTTCGGTGGAGATCGCGGCGGACGCGCCCTTCGAATCGGAGAGCTGCTTGCCGGCTCGGATCGCTCGCCACGGAATGAAGTGGGCCACGGTCATGCCGATCGCGGATTCGATCTGCTCGGCGGAGGCGCCCATCATCGCGCCGTAGACGGCAGCGGAGGCGATGGCACCATGGACCACGTGGTCGATGCGGTAACTCTTCAGGCTGAAGCCCTCGGCGAGCCGTCCCCGGATCTCGTCGTGCAGGATCATCGCGCGAAGGGCGTGGGCGCCATCTCGTCCGGCCATCTGGGCGGCCGCGACGGGGACGGCATAGAAGTCGTTGTGACCGAA
>NHBO02000030.1 GCA_002167845.2 Phycisphaera sp. TMED9
CCGGCTGATGGAGTGGTCGCGACCCTTCGGTGAGGCGGAACCTGGACATCGTCACATCTCGCATCTCTTCGGACTCCATCCGGGCGCCCAGTTCAATCACCAGACCACGCCCGAGCTTCTGGCCGCCGCGAGGAAGTCGCTCGACTTCCGGCTCGCCAACGGCGGCGGACATACCGGGTGGAGCCGCGCCTGGCTGGTCAATTTCATGGCGAGACTGCACGACGGTGAAGCGGCCTACGAGAATCTGCGACTACTTCTCGTGAAGTCGACGCTGCCGAATCTCTTCGACAACCACCCCCCGTTCCAGATCGACGGAAACTTCGGCGGAGCGGCAGGCATCGCGGAGATGCTGGTCCAGTCCCACGTCCCGCTCCCGGACGCGTTCGCGCCGGGTGTTCCACCGCGATTTCAGATCGACCTGTTGCCCGCGCTGCCGACGGCGTGGCCCTCGGGCGAAGTGCGAGGCCTTCGAGTCCGAGGCGGGCTGACCATCGAACGTCTGGCATGGACCCCGGAAGACATCGAGGTGGAGTTCTCGAGCGATGTGGTGAAGAGCGTTCGGGTCCGTCCACCGAACGGCGATCGTCTCATCGAAATGGACGACCGTGACGGGCGGATGAGATTCACCTTCAAGCGAAGATGAGCTCCCGGTATGGCGCAAAGAAAAAGGCCCATCGAAATCGAATTTCGATGGGCCTGAATCAGGGCGACAGGATTCGAACCTGCGACCTGCGACTCCCAAAGCCGCCGCTCTACCAAGCTGAGCTACGCCCTGAATTGATCGAAGATTGTACGCTGGACATCGCTTCAACGGAGTCGATCGCCGAATATTGGAGATCCGCCTGTGCGAACCCCCATTCGAATCGATGGAAGTCCCTTCTGGGCCGTGCTGGGACGCGTCACGCTCGTTCTTGCCGTGATATGGGTCCTGCCGATTTCAGGCTGCAATATGACCAAGCCGACGGTCAAACGGTTTGACGCGTACCCGGCGATTCGTGACGAGCTCTCTCCGGAACTGGCACAGTTGCTCCTTCAGGACTACTCCGCGTCGGCGACCTCCGGGGTCGATCAGGCGATGCGGGAGATCGTCGACCTTTCCGATGATCCCGAGGTGATCGACCACGCACTCCGATTCAGAGCCGCCGCGGTCTCCGAGATTCGTCGGGCGGCGCTGCGGGTCAATCCCATCGCGGGAGCCCTTGATTCGTGGGTGCTGTTGGAGCAACTTCGAGCATTCCTTTTCGACGGGCCCGGCAAGACGGCTTTCAAGGGGCAGATGGGAGTCATCGATCGAATGATGGCAACGCTCGATCGCGATCTCGACATCGCCGTCGAACGAATGCTGGAAGACCGTGAGCTCGCCGAGGCGACCGTGGATTCCTTCGCGGACATCCATCCGATTTCGAGTTTCAACCTCGCGCGCCCATCGGTGATCTCGCCGGTCGCGAATGATGATGCTCGCCTCCGTACGCTGATGGATTCCGTCGCTTCTTTCGATTTTCTCGCCAATGCGGCCTATTACCGGCTCGGCGCCGCGATCGACGATCTTCCGCAGGATCTCCGATGGCAGTCGGAGATCGTCATCCGCGAGATCTTCGCCGATCCGCGGATCGCGGACGCGATCTCGAGCCTCGATGAGCTCGATGGGCACATGAGGGATATCGGCATCGCCATCGATGGGATTCCAAGGGCGCTCGATGAGAACGGAGAGGCGATCGTGGAGTCGGTCCAGTTCCTTTCAAGGCAGGCGACCGACGAGATCGCGGCGACGGTCGGCAACGGGGTCGAACGCATCGGCGAGATCGCCGAGAGCGAGCGGGTGGGCGCGCAGCGCGACATCGAACGGCAACGTCTTGAGACGATCGAGGTGCTGCAGGCGGAGCGGGAGTTGATCCTCGAGGCGATCGCCGACGAGCGTGTGGCATTGGTCGAAGATTTCTCCCGGGAACGTGATGTGACGATCAAGATGTTGCAGGACATGATCACATCGCAGACCGACACCGCCATCGAAGCGGCGGGGGGCAGAGCCGAGACGGCGATCGACCGAGCGATAAACGGGATGCTGGTGGTGGTGGGCGTCGGATTCGGTGGTGCCGTCATCATCATGTTCGGGCTGACGCTCTTCATTCGTCGGTCCGTCAGGTCGGCCTGAATCCGCGGGCCGCCACGTCAGTCGGACGTCGTCCGAAGCGGGCCGGATTCAAGCCAGGTCCGGGTCAGTTCCGTTGCGAAGACGTGGGGAAAGTGCCCGGTTCCGGGGCAATGGTCCACCCTCGCGTCAGGACGGATCTCGAGCAGTTCTTCGACGGGCATTCGGCCGGCCTCGCCCGCAAGCCCGAACACCGGGCATGTGATGGATGCCACGGCTTTGGAGATCGGCCACTGGACGCCGCCGGCGATCACCAGCGCGGCTTCGACGACCGGTGCGAACATGAATCGCCGTTCGATCCGGAGCCTTGAATCTCCCTGGTCCTCGAGGGAGAAGAAGTCGGGCACCCATGAAGACGCTTCGGCGATCCATCCGGCTTGTGTGATGAGGCGTCCGGCTTCGGCGGCTCGATCCACCCAGGGGATCATCTGATCGAGAGAGGTCTGACGACGCTGATCCAGCACCGGGACGTTCGAGTCCAGCATCACCACGCTGCCGATCGAGAGATCCGGATCCATGGCGAGGATGCAGGACATGCCGCCGCCCATCGAGTGGCCCACGAGCGTCGCGCCAGCGAATCCGGCATCGAGGATGGTTCGACGGACCCGCTCCAGGACACCGTTCGCAAATTGGAGGGCGATCGCTTTCCTCGCCTCGAGATCGGGTTCCGACGGCCATTCCTCCAGGTTGAACTCGCCGCTCGGAGGCATCCAGGAGATGGGCAGAACCGGCCCGGGGAGGGCGGATCGGATGAACTCCACCTCGTCGCCATGTCCGCACCATCCATGAAGGAACACCACCGGACGCGGATTTTGGGGGTTGGAGGTCATCGCAGGAGGGTATTCCAAGTCGGAGAAGTCCGCTGGTCGCATCAAGAGGCCCGTCGTGATCGACCCGGGATCGGTATCCTCTCCGAACCCGCCGCCGGCTTTGGCGGGCTGCTCAGCAACGTTCCCGGATTCAGGCCCACCCATGACCACTTTCGCCCTCGACGGCATCACCAGTTATCTCCCGGTCGGCGTCATCATCCTGATGGCGTTCGTCTTCATCGTTGCGAACCTCGTGCTCACCACGATCATCGGACCGAAGGCCCAGGGTGCGGTCAAAGGACTCGCCTACGAGTCCGGCATGGATCCGATCGGATCGGCGCGGAAGCGCTTCAACGTGCGGTTCTACATTCTCGCGATGACGTTCCTGGTGTTCGACGTCGAGATCATCTTCCTCTACCCGTGGGCGGTGACTTTCTCGAAACTCGAGCCGCGATCATCCGAGTCGGCCTTGTTCCTCGGCCGGATCATGTTCTTCATCGCGACCAGCGTCGTGGCCTACGTCTACGCCTGGAAGAAGGGCGTGTTCCGCTGGGATTGATGATCGACCGGACGGAATCTCGAGATTCTCTTCAACCGGTCCAGTCGACGAGCAGGAGTCCCAGATCGGCGCCGTTGACGACGCCGTTCCCATCGAGGTCGGCGATGCAGTCACGCCCGCACGGCCCCCATGCGACCAGCATGAGTCCGAGGTCCGCGCCGTTCACCAGGCCATCGCCGTTCAGATCACCGGGGATGACGGGCGTGTTGTTGCCACCATTGCTCATCACGATCATCGAATCATCGAGTTCGTCCACGAAGATCAGGTCGAGATCCCCGTCTTTGTCCATGTCGACGGGTAGCGAGCAGCTGGCGGCGATGGGCGAGGGGAACGACTCATGGAATTCGAAGTTTCCCTCGCCGTCGTTGACGAAGAGGAACCAGTCTCCCGAGTAGCTCGAGGTGATCCAATCCACATCTCCGTCGCCATCCAGGTCGCCGAGATCGCTGGCGAGAGGGAAGGGGTCCGTCGAGTAGGTGACTCCGTTGGCAAGGCCGCCGGAACCGTCGTTGCGGAAGACCTGCCCGGCATTCGCGAAGGAGTTCACCGTGGTCACATCGACGTCTCCGTCACCGTCGAGATCGGCGAGATTGAGTTGCCAACATCGGCCGGCGACGCTTCGCGTCCCGGCGGCGATGAAGTTCCCGTTTCCGTCCGCGAGCAGGACTCGGATCTGGCTGGCCCCTCCGACCACCAGGTCGAACAGGCCGTCACCATTCATGTCATCGGCCTGAATGCTCCATTCGCCACTGATGCCCGGTTGGATCGTGGTGGGCGGATCGAAGGTCCCGTTGCCTTGATTCCGAAGAAGCGTCACGTTGCTGGACGAGTAATTCGTGCTGGCGATGTCCAGGTAGCCATCTCCATCAAGGTCGAGGGTGGTGATCCCGCGCGGGGCGTTTCCGGTACCGAGCGTCTGAGCATCACCGTATGAGCCATCGCCTCCTCCGATCAGAATCGAGACGTTGTCGCCGGTGATGTTGGCCGTACAGAGATCCGCGTGGCCATCGAGATCGAAGTCCGCGGGCTCGGAAGGGCTCGGCACCGATCCGACGGGGTTGGTGGGCGTGAGAAACGATTGGATTCGGCCGGTGCCATCGCCCGTGTTGAGAAACACCCGGACATCATCCGTGGCTTCGTTCACGATCGAGAGATCGATCCAGCCGTCTTCATCGAGGTCGGTGGCGCTGCCGCCGTATGGAATCACGTCTTCGCCGGGGAAGGCGCTGGTCGTGATCTCCTGAAGAATGAAGAAGTCCATCTCCGCGGCCGCCGCGGCGGTCCAGAAACGAAACTGATGTCCCGCCGACCGAAGCGTCGTTCGGTCGGTTCCGCGAATCGTGTTGGCGAGGGTGACGGTCACGGGCTCGCCGGGGCTGGCCTCTCTGATCGGATCGAGGGTCACCGTACGGCCGTCCTCGGAGAATGAGAACACTCCCCGAAGAGAACCGGCGCCTCGGCTGAATGCGTGAAAGGACCTCGTGTCGATCGACTCGGGATCGATCGCTCGATCGAACGTGACGCTGATGTTTCCATTCGTCGGCGCATCGAGAATCGCTCGAGTCGGTGTGGTCTCGACGACCGAGAGCGTTCCTTCCGCGAAGGTCGAGGCGGTCGGCATGACGGCGAGAAGGAAGACGAGGAGGGGCGCAGGTGATCGCACGAGAGGCTCCGTGGAACGCGAGGTCGGCATCGAGATGCCGTGAAATGGATGAGACCGCAAACGGAGATCGTCCACGTCCTTTGATCCGCTCAGGGGCGATCAGGTTCCTTCGAATCCGGATTCCGAGCGTCCGAGAAGGCGGAATCCCGCGTCAGGCGGTGTTCGAGGAGTTTTCGAGTCGTCGAGCCGTGGCGACCAGGGTCTGGGTATGGCATGCCACGCACGGCCCGTACTCGGCCAGAAGAAGACTGCGAGCCGCCTTCAGGCTGTCCGCACTCGGCAGGGGGCCATCCTCGATCGATGCCCCGGCATCCGTCGGGAGACCATCGCAGGCCATGTCGACGTCCGAGGAGGGCAGATCGATTTCGACCACGGGCTGGTCGAGAGGTTGGAGTCTGGTCGGCATGACTACTTGCATCGGCGAAAACGGGTCGCGAGCGTTCAAGCATCGCGCATGATTTTTTTTGGTGCTCTTCTCAAAGGTGTCCGGAGCGTCCGAATCATCCTTTTCGACGTGGCGATCCTCGAGATCAGCGGGACAGAGGTTCTTCGAGAACATCGCACAAGCGTTCGACTTCGGACACCGTGTTGTAGTGCACTGCGGAGATACGGACCACTCCCGGATCGACCGGAATCCGCATTTGTTCGCAGAGCCGATGGGCGTACATGTGTCCGTGACGGATACCGATTCCCGCAGAATGGGCGATTTCGACGATGCGGCGAGGATCGAGGGAGTCGTGGATCATCGATACCGTTGAAACGCGGAGGTCGATGTCGGGAGACTCGGGTCCGATGATTTTCACGGAATCATGTGCGCCGAGCCGCTCGAGGAGTCGTTTTTGGACCGGCGCTTCCAAGGCGGCCATCGTGTCGAAGGCGCGTCGCACGACGTCGAAGTCGCAGGTTTCCGCATCCGCGGCGGCCGGGCGTTCGTCACCGGCAAGGAACGCGAGCAGGTGGGGAAGCGCGCAGAGGCCCGCACACCCTTCATGGCTGACTCCGCCGAGTTCGAACTTGTAGGGGATCTCGTCCGCCGGAATGAAGAAGTGATTCGGCCCCTCGAGTTCGGCGATCGCTTCGTGTCGTGCGAAGAGTCCACCCATGTGAGGTCCGTAGACCTTGTACGTGCTCCAGGCGTAGTAGTCGACGTTCCAGGCGCGAACGTCGATCGCCCGATGAGGCGCATAGGCGACGCCGTCCACGACGACGCGTCCGCCGGCCGCATGGACCAGGGCGGTGGCGGCCTGGACGTCCACGATCTCCCCGAGAAGATTGGAGACGTGCGGAAAGGCGACGATCCGGGTCCGTTCGGAGAGAACGGATTCGAGATCCTTCAGAGCAAGCGATCCAGTGTCGGGGTTCACTCGCCACCATCGGATCACCGCGCCTTGCCGTTCGAGTTCGACCCAGCAACCGATGTTGGCTTCGTGTCCTTGTTCGCAGACCACGATCTCGTCGCCGGGTCGGATCGTTCGGGCGATGCTGTGAGCAAGAACGTGCATCAGGCTGGTGCAGCTCGACCCGAGGATCACCCGGCCGATCCCTTCTCCGTTCACGAATCGATCCATGAACCGGTGGGCCCGTTCGACGGTGGCAGTGGCCCGATCGCTTGCGGGGTAGCCGGCACCGAGTTGAACGTAATCGTCGAGAAGGTGATCACGGATCGCATCCGCGACCTGCAAGGTGACCTGCGAGCCGCCGGCGTTCTCCAGCAACACGGTGTCTCGCGCCAGAGCCGGGAACTGCGAGCGGAGCACATCGATGTCGGGGGTGTGAGGCATGCTTCTTCCTTCGATCGCGTGGGGGGTTCGTTTCAAGAGGGTCGGCGGAATTCAGGAGTCAGTCCTTCTTCCCCCCACCGAAGAGATCGCCCAGGCCATTGCCGATCGCGTCTCCGATGCCCTTCTGAAGGTCTTCAGGGATGGTGATTCCAGTTTCTTCTTCGAGTTTCTCGAGGCCTCGGCCGAGTTGTTTGTCCGCTTCTTTCCGAGCGCGGGAAGCGAGGGCGTCCGCACCAGCGGCTTTCAGCGCGTCGGCGAGCCGGACCTCGTCGATGAGTATGGAGGGGTCGTCGAGTCTGCCCAGGACATCGATTCGGATGGGAAGTTCCCGGAGCGTCGCCTCTTCACCGCCGATGCTGATCGTGGAATCCCGGAGTACGACGTCGAGCGGCGCCGCGACTCTCAACTTCGGTCGGAGTGTGAACACGCCGGACATCGCGGCATCGATCGTGCCACCGCGGAACGGCGGGGGATCCGAGTCGATCAGTTGATTCACGATACGGCCGGCTTCCATTCGCCGAACCACGAAATCGAATTCGTTCTCCGTCGGCACCGACGAAAGCCGGCCGAGGCGGATCGCGAGACCCAAGGACTCGTCACTCGAGGAAAGAGAGAGCGATGGAGGTTCCTCGACCAGCAGTGGTTGGGTCGAGAACGACTCCAACACGATGTCATACGTGGGAGCTGCAGCATCAAGACCTCGTTCCCGTCGAACCCCCGAGGCTTCGATCCGTCGCACCAGCAGGGTCGGCGTCTCATCGATGAGATGCGTGGCTCGAACCCCTGCGTACCCGTGGAGGTCGACTTGTTCCCGCAACCACGCTTCGAAGGACGGCGACTCGGGTCCGCCGTTCTTCCCTTCGCTCGGGTCGTCATCATCGGCCTGGTCGGGTATTCGGTTTGCGAGCTCGTCGATGCCTCGACTGATCTGTTCCAGCCGCGTTCGCCATTCGCGGGCGTTCTTGAGGTAGTCCTCGAGTCGGCCGCCGGGGAGCGACGTTTCGTCTTCGATCTCTTCGTCCGGCGTCGTCTCGGCCTCCGCATCGTCACCGGGATCGAGGAAGATCACGCCGGGAGTCGCTCGGGTCTCGTCGTTCAGGGCGTCCACCACGCGGACGAGATCGATACTGATTCGACGTCGCAGAACATCCGCGAGATCGAGATCCGCCGTGATCACCGCGGCCTGAAGCAGGTTTCGATCCAGATTCGACGTGTCACAGACCTGGAGATCCCGGATCTCCGCCCGGCCGTCTCGCCAACGAATCTCGACCGCCCCGACGTCGACGGTCGCTCCGTTGAGCCGAGTCAGCTGCGACTGAAGAAGCCCTCGCGCCATCTCGCCGGAGAACGACCACATGCCCAACGCGATCAGGCCGATGAGGATCACGACGACCGCGACTCCGCTGGCTCGAATCGGGGAACCACGTCGATCCGCGATCGCACTGAACCCTCCCTTGGGGATTCCACCGAAGAGGATCCAGGTGGCCATCCGGGTGCTTCTTCGGGCCGCGATCGCCTTGACCGCTTCGCGCTCGGTTTCCAGAGATGCCAGAGTCTGTCGAAGGCGGATGACGGCTCGGCCCACGATCAGGCCCAGTAGGACTCCTGTGATCAGCCCGAGAATGAGTCCGCCGACCGCGAAGTAACTCTCAAGCCCCATCCAGGCGGTCACCGGTCCGTTGGCGAGCGCCCGCATGATGGGTTCGGTCGGGCCGTCGATGAGTACGCGACCGATCCAGAAGGCGAGGGGGGCCAGCGCGATCGAGAGCAACTTGGTTCCGGCAGCGACCAGCCCGGCCAGGAAGATGTTCGCGTGGAGGATCAGCAGCAGAAAGACGATCAGGATTCCGGGTGCCAATCCCGAGCCGGCGATGGGTAGAAAGCCCAGAAGGGATCCCAGGAGACATGCCAGCATGATCTGCGTGGGGGTCGCGACCCCGATCATGGTCTTGAGAAAGCGTCGGATGGTGAGCATCATCAGGTCCTCCGGAGTGGCACGGTACCCGCCGCGGTCGTGACTCGCGGCGCGGTACGCTTTCCGCGAAGCCGTCCGCCAGAGTCCCAAGATCGTCACCCGTCGCCGTTTCGAAGGAATTCAAGATGAAGAGTCGCCGATCCACACGGAATCACCTGAAGTCGACGCTCGCCCGGTGGGGCGTGCTCCTTGGGTTGTCACTTTCGATCGGATGCTCGTCGCAGGATCCGGCGGGCCTTCGTCTGACGCTCGGAGAGGATGGAAAGGGTTCGATCGCGGTGGCAGCGCTGACCTTGCCGGAGTTGGCGTCGATCGAGCAACGCGATACCACCGGAGTCGATTGGGATCTCGCGGCGAGGTTGACGTTCACGACCGGGGCTTTCGATTCGCTCGATGCGGTCGCCTTCGAAGATCTTGAAGTCGATTCCGTGAAGTTCACCGACCCGGGTGGGACGATTCGAATCAGCATTCCCCGCGGACCTGATGCGAAGTGGTACAAGGCGATTCATGCGTCGGCCTCGGACCGAGGGCGATTGCAGAAGGCGCTCGATGGCGCGATCGATCAGATCGATCTGCATGAGAACGTCACGATCGCCGTGGAGGTCGAGAACGCACGAGTCGCCGCCAGTCTGGTTCGGACCGTCCCCCGAGTGACGGTGAGCGAGAAGCGAGGGTTGGTGTCGGTTGTGATCCCGCTTCAAGTTCTCGAAGCACCAGGGTCGCCCATGATTCTGGTGATCAACTGGGAAGCGATCGCGGCCAAGAAGTGAGCGGATTGATCGCCCGGCCTGGGATCCGAACGGCTCAGGGTGCGCTCGGAACGAGATCGATCACGTCGACCGGCGGCCCGGGCAGCATCGGCGCCGGTGCTCCCGCAGCCCACGCGGCATGACGGTCCGTGTAGTGGGGAGAAGCAGGATCACCGGATTGGCCACCGGGAACCGTCAAGATCGCCGCATCACGACGAGAGGGCGAAGCGACCATTCGGGCAGAGGCGCCAGCCCGCTCGGTCTGAACTCGAACCGCGCCCCAGTGCCCGGGTTGTCGGACGGCGGGAAAGTCGAAACGAGTACCGACGAGTGGATGCGCCATCCCGAGGGGATGGGAGAACTTCGCACGGTTGCGTTCGCCCCACGGGGTTTCCGGATCTTCAAGATGCGCGGCGATCGCCGCTTCCGCGGCGGGCCCGGTGAGGTCGCTCCA
Organism: Phycisphaera sp. TMED9; assembly: GCA_002167845.2. GTDB lineage: Bacteria > Planctomycetota > Phycisphaerae > Phycisphaerales > SM1A02 > UBA12014. Next base: position 10,140 of record NHBO02000030.1, read on the forward strand.
GGCGGAATCGGTCGGGAAGAAACGAGATTTGCGATTCTCCAGCGTGGCCAGAACGATGTTCTCGCCGATCGCTGACGCCGCCTTGCGTCGTCGACCACCATCATTCGGAAGCACGGGCTTCGCCTGATCAAGCAGCATCATCTGGGTGCGCCCGATGACCTCGCTCCTGAAGGCGGCCACCACCGGAAGCGCGGTGTCCTCCATCGATGCACGGCCATCCCAGTCACGGACGATTTTCAAGACGGCGTCCCGCTCGGGTCGGTCGGGTGTTTCGATCAGCGCCTCGATCAGGAGATCGCGATACGGGAGGAATCGTTGCACCGTGTCATCGAGTTGTATCGCCAGCAGATCCAGTTCGGATACCAGCGCCATCGATTCGAGATCCCGTCGAATACGCCACGCTCGTCCGCCGTCCGCCCAGACCTTGCCGATCGGCGCCGCTTCTTCGAGCGGGATCAGGCGGTTGTTCGCGGTGAAGAGAAATCCTGACGGTGGGTCGATCACGATCGGGCGTTGGTCCTCGGGGAGTGTGCCGAACCAGCCGTGGTCGGCATCATGGACCACCGGGCTTCGACCGTCGTATCCACGCCGATTCGGGATCCAGCCACTCAGCGTCCAGCCGATCCGGCCGGTGTGATCGGCGATGAGGACGTTCTGGGAAGGCCCGAACCACCGTGCGGCGACATCGAGCGCCGACTCGACGTCCTTCGCTTCCGGGAGATCCATCAGACTGAGATTCACGGCACCAGGTTGATCGGAGACACGAAGCAGGCTCACGGGCGAATCGGTCCAGTCGGTGTCGGTGAGGACCGGTCCCCATCGTGACCACCGACTCCGAACCGAGACGGCCTTGGCGCCGCGGACTTCGATGTCCACCGTTCGGTCGTCGAAGTCCTCCCATCCTTCCGGCACGCGGTACCGGTCGGGGTTCGCCGGATCGACGTCGATCAGGACCATGTCTTCGAAGTCACCCGTGGTGTTGGTCATGCCCCACGCGATCGAGTCGGTGGCACCGATCGGAATCCCGGGAATCCCCGGTACCGAGACACCCGCCATGTCGACGTCGGGCCAGGACAGCGCCGCGGGGTACCAGATGCCGGGCGCGGAATACTGGAGATGCGGATCGTTGGCCAGAATCGCGCGTCCGTCATCGGTTCGGCTGCCCGCCACCGCAAAACTGTTCGAACCGAGCCGTACTTCGTCCTCCGGAACCGGCGGTGCGAGTCGTCGATCGCGGCGCATCGAATCGAATGTGAATCCTTGCGCGGGTGGTTCGGGGATGAACTCCGACCCGTCGGGCTCGATCAACAACGCGTCCCATCGGCCAGGGACGGCGAGCAGCCATTCGGCGACGTCATCCTCGACCATTGCGCGAAGCGCGCCGACTCGCGGCTCCCTCTTGGCGTTGTTCTGAAGCGAGTCGAAGAGCGCCAGCACGACCAGGATCGAGTCGGCGGGCCGCCATTCTGCGGGCCTCGTGTTCAAGAGCCGGTATTCGACGGGGACCTGTTCGAATCCGGCGATCGCCGCGTTCACGCCGGCGGTGTAGGCGTCGAGGAGGCGTTGTTCCTCCGGTCGCAGTTCCGAGACGATCCGCTCGGCGATCTCTCGTCTTCGGCGGATCGCATTGGGACGGTCGATCGCGACCATCGGCGGCCCGATGAGTGCCGCGAGCTCCCCGGCGGCTTTCCGGCGGGAGAGATCCATCTGCATCATTCGATCCCGGCCATGCATGAACCCCAGCCCGGCCATCGCATCGTCCTGCGAGGTGGCGGCGATGCTCGGCATCGCCAGGGCATCGAGCTCGATTCGCACCGGCGCGTTCAGGTCGGGGATCCGGACGTCGTTTTCGACCCCCGCCCGGCTTTCGGAAGGGATGAGGTGGAGGCCCATGGCGATCGAGGTGATGAGGAGGGCGGGGTGGAAGAATGATTTCGGCAAGACTGACTCCAGGATCGATGCGGCGATGTCATGTGGGACCGTAGCATGCGGGCATGCCTCAGCATCGAACCATCCCGGCATCTTCTTTCTCCCTGCCCCTGGTCCCGCCGTTCATCAGCGGACGGCCCGGAAGGGCTCCGGCCCATCTGGCACTTTCCGCCTTGCTGGCCGGCGCGGTTCTGGCTCAGGGGTGTCGTCAGGACCCGCCTCCGCCGACCGCGGAGAAGAAGGCCGAGATCACACCGCCCTCCAGCGATCAGGAATCTCCCGTGGAACTCGCCGGGGCGATCGAGACCCCCGACGAGTCGGCGGAAACCCCCCCATCAAGACTCGTGATCACCGGGACCACGGTGCTCACCGACTTTGCGATGGGCGCTTCGGGTGAGTGGGAGTCGATGGTGCTCGAGGAATCGACGGTGATCATTGAGGATGGTCGGGTTTCCGGCATCGTTCCTTCCTGGAACTTCGTCCTGGCGCCGACCGACGTCGTGGTCACCGGCCGTGGTCGATACGTCATGGCGGCGCCGTTGGTCGTGGGCGGCGGTGATGGAGCCGAAGTTGGTGCCTGGTTGGAAGGCGGACGGATGATCGACGGATTGCTTTCCGGCATCGGAGGAGTGATCTTGCCGAGAGAGTTCGTCGAATCACGCGATGGACGTTGTCTCACCGCGCGGACCCGGGATCGAGAGATCCCCGCTTCCGACCTTCTTCCGCTCGCGGAGGGTGACACGGCACCACCAGACGATCTCTTGACGCTTCCGATCTCGGGCCGACTGATCGACACCTACGCGTCGGCGTTGAGTGAGCGGGTCAATGCCGGAGAGGATCACATCGGCTTGCTCGCGACCCTCACCAGCCTGTCCGCGGCGGCCATCGGACAGCCTTCTCTGGGCGCGGTCGAGCAGGGATCTTCGGCGAAACTTCTGGTGTTGGACTCGAATCCCATCGACGACCCCCGGGCGGTGTTCGAGCCCTTCGCGGTCGTGGTCGGCGATCGAGTCCTTCGTCGGTCGGAACTTCTGGTCCTTCGCGAGGCCTCCGATCGAGGGGCGGACATGAGGCGCCAGATCGCGGCGGAAGAACCCGACGGTGAGTGGTCGCCGCCATTGCGGCGATGGCTCAGCAGCACGCAGGGGCAGGTCTACGGCGGATCCGTGGCGGCCGGTGAAGCCGGTGAAGTGAAGTTCGCCACGCGGACCGGACAACCTCGCTTCGACCGGACCGTCGGCTCGCTGGTGCTGCAGCCTCCGGCAGGTCAACCGAATCTCGACCTCACCTACACCGGTCCCCCGGAATCGTTCCGGATCACGACGACGCCCGATGCGGATGGGCTCGCCGTCGATCTTCAAATCGTCGACCGACCTCGGATGACACCCGCTTCGCCGGGACCGAATGGTGTTCCCATCGTCGATCTCGCGCTCGATCTGGATGTTCGACGTGATGCGATGATGGCATCCACCGGTGTCTACGAGTTCGATGCTCAGGAATTGCTCTACGGCAGTGGACCGATCGGACTCGGGCCCCGCCGATTCCGGTTCACACCGATCGATCCCGATTCCTGTCCCCCGTGTTTCGAGGGATTCGAGCGAGTGTGGGGTCTGGAGATCTTCAATCTTGATTCAACACCGCCCGTGATCGCGGGGGTTGCGACGGTCGCATTCCGTGCCGGGAGGCCCGCGCGAGTTCGGTTTGAAGTGGGGGTCGACCCGATCTGGCTCGACGAGACGTCCACGGCCGGCCGGGCGCCGTTGAACTGAGTCCGTCAGGTTCGAGTCTTCGGACCGTCGCCGACTCGTTGCATGAGTCGCTCGACGATCTCGGCGACTTCATCGGGCTTCTCGACCATCGTCGAATGCCCGGCGTTCTCGATGATGGTGCAGTTCGCGGCCGGGATCGCATCCTGCCAGCACTCGACGGCTGATGGATGAATGATGCGGTCGTCGGCGCCCCAGATGATCTCCGTGGGACAGGCCACGTCACGAAATCGATCGGCGTTGCCGAGCATGAGATCCTCGAGATTGCGAAGGATGATCTCGTGGTCCTCGGCGCGATGCATCGCTTCGGCGGCGACGACTCGTTTCATGAATCGCGGCATCCATGGTGGTTTCGTGAAGTTCAGTGCGTAGACCCGCTCGAACGACTCGGTGGAGTCGACGCGAAGCAGGTGTTCATCTCGTTTCGCGGCGGCGAAGACCTCGGTGTCGATCGGTGGTTCGATGCCCGCCGGTCCGATGACCACCAGACCCGCCACGGCCGACGGTCGGGATGCCGCATAGCCACCAGCGATGGCTCCGCCCATGCTCGAACCGACGAGTACCGGAGGGTCGATCGCCAGGGTCGCGATGAGATCGTCGATCGCGGAGAGAAAGAACTCGAAGTCGATGGATGTCGGATCATGATCCGGATGCAGGCCGAACCCGGGAAGATCCGGAACGATCACGTGATGCCGTCGAACGAGTCGTCTCGCCAGCTGGAGCATGGTCAGACCGTCGACCCCGAATCCGTGGACGAGCAGGATCGGTGGCCCCTGGCCGATCGGTCCGCCTTCGAATCGAGGCCAACCAAGATCCGAGTGATGCCGAAGGCCGGTCAATCCGGCGGCACCGGTGGCGACGCGTCGGAGGATGCGTCCTCCGAGGGTCGCGGGTTGATGATGAGGACGGTTCGCGTCGGCGTTCATGACATTCCGATTCGGATCCCGGGGGGAGCGATTTCATGGAACTCAAAGCGTCGGATGCAGCTTCGCCACGTCACACCGTCGTTCGAGCTCGCGGCCGAGTCGGCAGATCGTCCCTTCGTCGAACAAGCGTCCGATCAGGGTGAAGCCGTGCGGGCGGCCTTCGTCGAAGACGACCGGTTGGACGAGCGCCGGATGGCCGGTCGCGTTGGTGATCAGGAGAAGGTTGGCGGCGAAGGCGGGGGTGGCGAGTGCATCGACGGTATCCATGATCCCGGCCATGGCATCCATCACCTGCCGGCGAACCCGTTCGGCCTGCACCGCTTCGATCGCCGGGATGAACCAGCTTCGGCGGAAGGTGTTCGGCCAGGCCTGGCTCGATTGCCAGACCATCGAATCGTCATCTCCGCTGCGGGTCAATGATTCGAACGCCGCGGCGGCTTCGGCATACAACGAGATCAGAAGCGACTCGTACGGAAGATCGGGGAGTGCGACCTCGACCAGTTCACAGCCGGCGTCACGAAGGTGTTCGAGCGCCGCACGGTCGGCGGGATTCGCGTTTTCATACCAGGCGGGATTCCATCCGACCCGAAGTCCCTTGACGCCCTGAGTCGCGTCATCGGCGAAGGGAACGCCGACGCTCGAGGCGTCCCGGGTGTCGATTCCGTTGATGGTGGCGAGCACGAGGGCCGTGTCGTTCACGCTACGGCAGATCGGACCGATCTTGTCGAGCGACCAGCAGAGGCTCATGGCGCCCGCCCGGGAGACTCGCCCGAAGGTCGGCCGAAGTCCGGTCGCACCGCAGACCATCGCGGGAGAGATGATCGAACCGTAGGTCTCGGTCCCGAGGCCGAAGGCCATGAGGCCACCGACCGTGCCACTGGCACTGCCGGCGCTTGATCCGCTGGAGCCCTGCTTGAGGTTCCAGGGGTTGTTGGTACGTCCGCCGAACCAGATGTCGCCGTAGGCCAGAGCGCCGACCGAGGTTTTCCCCAGCATCACCGCACCGGCTCCGTCGAGCTTTTCGATCACGGTGGCCGTCGTCGTTCCGATTCGGTCCTTGAACGGGGTGGCTCCCCAGGTCGCCCGGACATCTGCGACGTCGAGGATGTCCTTGGCGCCGTAGGGAATTCCCTGCAGCGGGCCTCGGTCCCGGCCCTGTTTCCGTTCGGAGTCCGCGCGGCGTGCCTGCTCGATCGCGCGGTCGCCGGTGACGGTGATCATGCACTCCAGTTTCGGATCGAGCCGGTCGATGCGTTCGAGGTAGATCCGGGTGAGTCGTTCGCTGGTGAGTTCACCTCGCCTCATCCATGTGCACAGATCTCCGACGGTCGAGAAGGCGATCGCCTCGTCGTCATCGGGAAGCGAGCCGGGATTCGCCGCCACCAGTTCGGGATTTCCCGTCGAGGTCACGGGATCGAGCGCTCGATCCGGAGGCATCGCGCGGAAGACCGTGGCCGGGGCGATGTCGTTCGGCATGGCGCCGGCATCGACCCGCGCCGCGAAGATCGCCATCTGTTCGCCGACCGTCGCCGCGATCGTCGTTCGTTCCTCTTCCGTGAACTTGATTCCCGCGAGGCGCTCGGCCGCCGCGATGATGGCCGGCGTGATGTTCGCGTCATCCGGTCCACCCGGCCACGCGTTCGGCTCCGTTTCTTCCTGCGGCTCGATGATGGGATTTCCCGGTGCGGCCGTGGTCGCCGCCGCCAGCGGCAGCGCGGCGAGCGTGGCGGTGGAAATGAGGAGTCTGCGACGGTCGGGGTCGTGGTTGCTCATGTCTTCAGACTACCGCGGAGTCCGAGGCAGCCGGCGTCATCGACGTCACACCGGCGTCTTGAAGCCCATGGCCCGCACCACGCACCAACCGCTCCAGCCCTCGAACGCCATGAAACCGCCGCCGATCAGCAAGCAGGCTCCGACGATGACTGGAACGCCCTCAAGGCCTCCGAAGACGAGGGTCAGCAATCCGGCGACGAGACAGCAGAGTCCTGAGAGGAGTCGAATGGCCTTGCCTCGGGCATCGATGTTGCATTTCATTCCCAAAGCCTATCCGTTGGCGTCGCGGTGGTCCTGCGCGAAGGTCCGCAGCGCCTCCAGATCCTCGACGCCCTCCGGGTAGCTGGGATCGAGCTTTTCGAGGGTCTCGCGGATCAACTGCGACACGAGGACGTTGCGAACCCACTTGCGGTCGGCGGGGATCACGTACCAGGGCGCCTGCTTCGTCGAGCAGCGCTCCAGCATGTCCTCGTAGGCCTCCCGGTACTTCGGCCAGTCGGCACGGGCGGTGAAGTCGGACGGGCTCAGCTTCCAGTTCTTGCGTGGATCGTCGATCCGGGCGTTCAGGCGTTCGAACTGCTCGTCCCGAGAGATGTGCAGGAAGCACTTCACGACCGAGGTCCCCTCGTCGTGCAGCATTCGTTCGAAGTCGTTGATGTGGTCGTAGCGACGCTTCCACACCGACTTCTCGACGAGCTTCGCCACCCGTGCCACGAGGACGTCCTCGTAGTGGGATCGGTTGAAGACGCCGATCCGCCCGCGCCGGGGGACGCGGGCGTGCGCCCGCCAGAGATAGTCCTGGGCGATCTCGTGCGGGCCGGGCACGCCGAACTGGTGGATCTCGAACGCCGCGGGATTCACGCCGGTGAAGACCTTCCGGATCGTGCCGTCCTTGCC